>NZ_LUCU01000019.1:0-424 GCF_001644945.1 Exiguobacterium sp. KKBO11 | reverse complement strand
CGAATGCTCCGATCCGCCCTTCCTGGCTCCGTGGCTGAAGTCGCCGACCGCTTACAACGAGCGCGGCGCGGTGACCTTCCACGACGTGCAGTTCCGCTACAACCTGCCGTGGGATGCCACCGTTTCGGTGGGCGCGAACAATGTGTTCGGCAAGGAAGCTCCGGTGATGTACAGCAAGCCGAACTCGTCGTTCTCCTACTACGGTGGCTACGACATCGGTCGTTTCATGTACATGAAGTACCAGCAGCGCTTCTAAGCCTGCAACCGCGTTCCCGCCACCGCCATCTCTCTCTCCTGGCGGTGGATGGAAGCAGAGCGGCGCCCCTCGGGGCGCCGCTCTTTTTTGCGGAAAGCGGGGCCGGCTCCCGGCGCCGCTAACGCTTGCGCATCGTGCGGATGTTGTCGCCGACGAACAGCACCAGGC
>NZ_LUCU01000018.1:0-424 GCF_001644945.1 Exiguobacterium sp. KKBO11 | reverse complement strand
GTCCACCGTGCAGTCCGCACTGACCCGTGCCAGCCTTTCCGGCGGCACATCCCGCGCCAGCACGCTCGGCCCGCAGGTGGTCCGCAAGCTGTCTACCGGGGCGGACCTCATCCGTGTGCAGGGCCGCCTGGCCCCGGCCGAACTGCAGCGCGTACTGAAGGAGCTGAAGGCCGACCCGTCGGTGCAGTACGCCGAAGCCGACGTGAAGCTGCGCCGCACCGAACTGCGTGCCGGCAACGTACAGCCGGCGCTGGTGCCGAACGATCCCTTCTACCAGCAGAACCAGTGGCATCTGCATAATGCGGTCGGCGGCATCAACGCACCGGCGGCATGGGATGTCTCGCAGGGTGAGGGCATCGTGGTGGCGGTGATCGATACCGGCATCCTGCCGCAGCATCCGGACCTGGTCGGCAACCTGCTGGAG
>NZ_LUCU01000017.1:0-424 GCF_001644945.1 Exiguobacterium sp. KKBO11 | reverse complement strand
ACCCAGGCACACAGCATCTCCTTGAGATCCTGGTAGAGCGGTCCTGTCTCTGGAATGAAGAGATGCAACGATGGCAATGTGCTCTTGATATCATCTTCGATGAGCCCAAGCGCGGTAGTCGGGAAGGTCCCAGACGATAATGCGCGTTTCGCGCGCGCGAGGCACGTCTTATATGAGTCTTAGACACCTTTCAGCAACCAAAGCAGACATGCGCGGAGGTCTACATACCTTTGCTCAGTGCGAGCTGATTGCCCACGGCGTTCTGCCACATGGTTGCCCGTAGCTTGGAAGGTATCCCCTGCCACCATAGTCGTCTTAGAGCAGAATTTCCAAGCACGGCCTTCCAATTTGGCACTATTTCTCTCTCCCAATGGACCAGAGACTCTTCTAATCGTCTCTCTCTGGCAGCCCGGCGCTCTTGTAA
>NZ_LUCU01000016.1:0-424 GCF_001644945.1 Exiguobacterium sp. KKBO11 | reverse complement strand
CTCGAAGAGAGGCTTGCCGGAAAGGCCACCCGCCTCACCCTTGTGCGGGCTGGCTCGCAGGCCGTCGCGTGAGAGGGTGGTATTGGAAACGATCAGGCCGTCCAGATCATGGGCAAGCGCTTCTTCAGCAACGTCGTCCAGTCCCTCTTCGGTCAGATCGGGCGCGATCTTGAGGAAGACGGGGATGCGTCTGCCGAAACGTTCAGCTTCCGCCCTGCGGCGTTCCAGCACAGCCGAGAGAAGGGCGGCAAGGCTTTCGCGCGCCTGCAGGTCGCGGAGACCGGGTGTGTTGGGGGACGAAATATTGACGGTGAAATAGGATGCGACCGAATAAAACGCCTCGATGCCCTGCACATAATCGGCGATACGGTCTTCACTGTCCTTGTTGGCGCCGATATTGACGCCGACAATGCCACGCAGATGC
>NZ_LUCU01000015.1:0-429 GCF_001644945.1 Exiguobacterium sp. KKBO11 | reverse complement strand
GGCATATTGCGGCCGCAGCACCCGGGTGGAAACGATCGTGGCAATGGAATTTGCGGCGTCGTGAAGACCGTTCAGAAAATCGAAGAACAGCGCAATGGCGATGAGGCCGACAAGAAGCGGCAGTGCAAGTGCGACATCCATCAGACGTTCTCGATAACGATGCCGCTGATCTCGTTGGCCACATCCTCGAAGCGGTCAACCACCTTTTCGAGTTCGCCGTAGATCTCGCTGCCGATCATATAGGCCATGGCATTGCCGGCGGCGCCATGGCGGCGGAACAGGTCTTTCAGTCCCTGGTCGTGCAGGTCATCGGAGCGCCCCTCGACGCGGGTGATCTCTTCGGCGATCGATGACAGGCGCTGGGCATTGGTGCCGACCTTTTCGAGAAGCGGAATGGCCTCTGCGATCAGGCTAGCCGCGCGCACGATC
>NZ_LUCU01000014.1:0-431 GCF_001644945.1 Exiguobacterium sp. KKBO11 | reverse complement strand
TCAGTATATTTTCTATTATCAGAAGAAGCGCGGTCTGAGCGACGAGGCGTTCGCCGAATTCGTGCGGCGCAGGCAGGCGGCATCGGCGGAATATTCCGCCAAGCATCGTGATTATCTGGCTGCCCGCTGCGCCGAGCGTGGAATCACCGTTGCGAGCCACGACGGTGCAACAGAAGCGCATGTCGGCGAAGCGATTGGTCACGGTGTGAAGCTGGCGGAATTTCCCACCAGCGTCGAGGCGGCAAAAGCTTCGCACAGCGCCGGCATGAGTGTCTTGATGGGCGCCCCGAACATCGTTCGCGGCAAATCCCATTCCGGCAACATCGCCGCCCGCGATCTGGCCGAAATTGGTGTTCTGGATGTTCTCTCTTCCGACTACGTGCCCTTCAGCCTGCTCTTCGCGCCGTTCCTGCTTGCCGATCAGGTGGAAG
>NZ_LUCU01000013.1:0-456 GCF_001644945.1 Exiguobacterium sp. KKBO11 | reverse complement strand
CTGCCAGTCCCCGCACCGGCTCCACGCCGAGCATGGAATCCATGTTCACGCCGCCTTCGCCCTCGGCAATCTGGCTCCTGGCCATTTGCTGCGGGGGCATCTCCTGGCTTTGCGTCGCCTGCACCGGCAGATTGCCATGACCGCCAGCCGCCATGCGTGCCTGATGCTGTGCATCGAGGGTGGAATAACCCTGCCCTGCCTGGCGCGTTTGCAGCAGCGGATCCTGCGAAGCATAAGGCTCCGGCATCGGCTGCGATATGGCCGTAGGATAATCGTTGCTCTGTCCGGCCCGCTCAACCTGATGGAAGGCACCTGCCGGCGCGCTGTAGCCCTGTTGCCGCGACGAACGAATTGCGCTCACGCGTGTGGTGCCGTCCACCTCCGCCGGTGGCACGAGGCCCTCCGCCGAACACGACACCATGACCGTGGAAATCATCAGCAACGTCACAAGACGAC
>NZ_LUCU01000012.1:0-457 GCF_001644945.1 Exiguobacterium sp. KKBO11 | reverse complement strand
CGAGTACGCCGTGCGCTTCAAGGACGAAGTCAGCAACACTGGTGCCGCTCCCTGGAACGGCTACGTCTACCGCACCCTGGACCGCACCCCGACCATCCTGTCGCGGAGCATGACCAATCCGGATTCCTTCAGCTTCAACGGTGCCACCTGGTACGACAACGACAAGAAGTACCAGCGTCGTGCGTTCAAGGACTACCTGGAAGACGGCACGCTGAACCAGAACATCACCGGTGGCTGGCTGGCGATGCTGCAGCACCACTTCTTCACTGCCTGGATCCCGCAGAAGGACCAGACCGCACACTACGTGCTGTCGCAGGTGGCCGGTCGTGACCTGATCGAGGCGCGTGGCCCGGCCTTCACCGTGGCCCCGGGCCAGTCCACCAGCACTGAAGCCCGCCTGTGGGTCGGCCCGAAGCTGGTCAACCTGATCGCCAAGGAAGACGTGCCGGGCCTGGAC
>NZ_LUCU01000022.1:0-775429 GCF_001644945.1 Exiguobacterium sp. KKBO11 | reverse complement strand
GTGCGGACGGGATAAATGCTGAAAGCATCTAAGCATGAAGCCCCCTCCAAGATGAGATTTCCCTTTGAGTAATCAAGAAAGACCCCTCAGAGACGATGAGGTAGATAGGTCACGGGTGGAAGCATGGTGACATGTGGAGCTGAGTGATACTAATCGGTCGAGGCCTTGTTCTAGCAGATGCATTGTTGATGACTTCAGTTTTGAGGGCGCGAGCCTTTCAAAAAAACGAAAAAAAGTCTTGACGTTATGTGAACATAATGTTAAGATAATAAATGTCTGGTGGCGATAGCCAAGTGGTCACACCCGTTCCCATGCCGAACACGGAAGTTAAGCACTTGAACGCCGAAAGTAGTTGGGGGCTTCCCCCTGTGAGGATAGGACGCTGCCAGGCGATCGTTCCGCAATAGCTCAGCGGTAGAGCAACCGGCTGTTAACCGGTAGGTCGTAGGTTCAAATCCTACTTGCGGAGCCATTTATTACTTCTTCACCACGTACAATGGAGAGCTGTCCGAGTGGCCGAAGGAGCACGATTGGAAATCGTGTAGGCGTCAAAAGCGTCTCAAGGGTTCGAATCCCTTGCTCTCCGCCATCATCACTTTCAATTCATAATGGCCCGTTGGTCAAGCGGTTAAGACACCGCCCTTTCACGGCGGTAACACGGGTTCGAATCCCGTACGGGTCACCATTTATAGCGTCGCGGGGTGGAGCAGTCTGGTAGCTCGTTGGGCTCATAACCCAAAGGTCGTCGGTTCAAATCCGGCCCCCGCAATTACATACGGTCCTGTGGTGTAGCGGTTAACATGCCTGCCTGTCACGCAGGAGATCGCGGGTTCGAATCCCGTCAGGACCGCCATTGTTAAGGCTTTGTAGCTCAGTTGGTAGAGCAAAGGACTGAAAATCCTTGTGTCGGCGGTTCGATTCCGTCCAAAGCCACCATCTTTATCAACAACATGATTTTCCCATTTGTGGGGGGGTAGCGAAGTGGCTAAACGCGGCGGACTGTAAATCCGCTCCCTCGGGTTCGGCGGTTCGAATCCGCCCCCCCCCACCACCATAGGGGCATAGTTTAGCGGTAGAACTACGGTCTCCAAAACCGTCAGCGCGGGTTCGATTCCTGCTGCCCCTGTTTACCATGGCGATTGTGGCGAAGTGGTTAACGCACCGGATTGTGATTCCGGCATTCGTGGGTTCAATTCCCATCAGTCGCCCTCTTATTATTGGGCTGTAGCCAAGTGGTAAGGCACTGGATTTTGATTCCAGCACGCGAAGGTTCGATCCCTTCCAGCCCAGCTTTTCAAGCGGAAGTAGTTCAGTGGTAGAATACGACCTTGCCAAGGTCGGGGTCGCGGGTTCGAATCCCGTCTTCCGCTCCAATGAGTGGCGCCATAGCCAAGTGGTAAGGCAGAGGACTGCAACTCCTTTATCGTCAGTTCGATTCTGACTGGCGCCTCCAACTATTTCTCAATTAAATAGTTTTGCAAGAGATTGTGCCGGTGTGGCGGAACTGGTAGACGCGCACGACTCAAAATCGTGTTCCTTTGGAGTGTCGGTTCGATTCCGACCACCGGTATCTTGCGGGTGTAGTTTAATGGTAAAACCTCAGCCTTCCAAGCTGATGACGAGGGTTCGATTCCCTTCACCCGCTTTATACTTTTTACACAATCTGATGTTTCACCTGATCATGCGGGTGTAGTTTAATGGTAAAACCTCAGCCTTCCAAGCTGATGACGAGGGTTCGATTCCCTTCACCCGCTTACTAAAAAAGAGCAATGTGTCGTTTTCGCTGACACTTTGCTCTTTTTGTTTAGGAATGGGATTTTAAAGAGGAAAGGAGTAGATCGTGATGGATGGTGTACAATTGAAATTGGCTTTACAAGAGTACGCAGCAGAGATTGGAATCGATGAGCTGAAGGTGACGACGGCTGATCCGTTTCTTGTTTTAAAACGTAGACTCCAAGCACAACAGGAGAAAGGATTTGCTTCTGGTTTCGAAGAGCCCGATCTCGATCTACGAACGACTCCTGCGTTACTCGTAGAAGATGCTGCTTCGATCATTGCCATTGCGGTCGCGTATCCAAGTACTCTCAAAAATGCACCTCGTGGCAAGGAAGGGGAGCGACGGGGGATTTTTTGTCGATCGTCCTGGGGACTGGATTATCACCAGGCGTTGCGACAACGCTTGACGTTACTTGAAGAAAAAATTCAAGAATTGAGTCCAGGTGCAAGGACGCGCTCGATGGTCGATACAGGAGAACTCGTCGATCGAGCAGTAGCAGAACGAGCAGGTATCGGATTCAGTGGGAAAAACTGCTCGATCATCAGTGAGGAGCACGGATCCTATCTCTATCTTGGTGAACTGATTACAGATATCGTCCTACCGCCTGATCAGCCAGTCGAAGAATTATGCGGGACATGCAATAAGTGTATCGACGCTTGTCCGACGGATGCGCTTGTTGAACCTGGCGTCATCGACGCTAAACGGTGTATCTCGTTTTTGACGCAGACGAAAACATTACTACCAGAACCATTCCGAATGGCGCTTGGGAACCGTCTATACGGTTGTGATACGTGTCAGCAAGTATGTCCGTATAACCGGAAGAAGAATGCGACACATCACGCTGAACTGCAGCCGGATCCAGAACAAGTCAAACCGCTCTTAGTTCCACTCTTATCCATGAGTAATCGTGAGTTCAAGAGCCGGTTCGGTACGTTGTCTGGCGCATGGCGTGGAAAAAAGCCGATTCAGCGTAATGCGATTTGTGCGCTCGTCCATTATCGAGACAAGAGCGCGATTGAGGCGCTACGGTTAATGACAGAAACGGATGCCAGGGAAGACATGCGGGCGCTTGCACTCTGGGCAGTCGGTCGAATTGGTGGAATTGAAAAAAAGTCATATATCGAATCACGTCTTTTAGCCGATACTGCAGTGGATGTGCAGACAGAAGGACAACGGTTACTTGAGGAGTGGGGGGAAGCAGATGCCATTTCAACAGCTCACTTATGAGTTTGGTACATTGCTCGTCGCATGGGAAAAAGAGCAAATCGTGTATCTCGATTTTGGATTGAATGAAGAGCGTGCTCGAACCTATTTGCAAGAAGAAACCGACGACGGTGAATTACCGAAAGCTTGGCGCATGGCGTTTGATCGTTACGCAGGAGGCGATCGACAAGCGCTTGATACACTTCCTTGTCAGTTGCGTGTCACACCGTTTGCGGAGCAAGTGTTGCACGCTTTACGAACCGTTCCGTTTGGTCAGACGATCAGTTACGGTGAACTGGCTCGAATGATCGGGAAACCAAAGGCAGCACGAGCCGTTGGTGGTGCCTTGAACCGGAATCCGATTGCGTTAATTTATCCGTGTCACCGTGTCATAGGGTCGACTGGTAAACTGACGGGTTTTGCAAGTGGGATTGCCCATAAAGAAGCGCTTTTAGCGCATGAGATAGGAGAGAATTGAACCATGGCTATTCATGTTGTTATGTATCAACCGGAGATTCCTCAAAACACAGGAAATATTTCACGCACATGTGCAGCGACGCATTCCGTCCTTCACTTGATCCGACCGCTCGGCTTCTCGACGGACGATAAGCAGCTTAAACGTGCGGGTCTTGATTATTGGGAATTCGTCGATGTCCGTTATCATGATTCGTTAGAAGAACTGTGGGAGAAGCATCCGGAAGGTATTTTCTACTATATTACGAAATATGGAGAACAGTACCCGAGCCAAATTGACTTATCGGATGTTGAACAGGATTATTTCTTCGTCTTTGGTCGGGAAACAAAAGGATTACCGCTTGAAGTCATCGATGCGAACGCAGAGCGTTGTATCCGTCTACCCCAATCGAATCTCGTTCGCTCACTGAACGTCTCAAACACGGCAGCGATCATCGTCTATGAAGCATTGCGTCAGCAAGGCTATGCAGGACTTCTGTAACGTAAGATAAGCAAAAGCTCCATCCTGAAGTAGGATGGAGCTTTTATGAATTATTCGTTACCTTCAGGTTTTTTGTTGTAGCCTGCAGTGAAGATTGCTGTCAAAAACGCAAGACTTACGCCGACCATTAAGATAAATGCCATTTTTGTTTCCCCCTTCAGTCTCTTGAACCGATATAATCTATTATAGTATACCTGTAAGTGAAATTGTGTGCTACATATGAATTTTCTATGAATGGAGACTCCACATGCGTACGAACGTTTACCTATTAAGTTATGCTCCGCTGATCAGCATCTTGTTATTTAGTACGTCCCTTGCGATTGCAACGACGGAACTCGCATTACATTGGCTCGATCAAGTTGGTGTGTACGATGAATTGTTACAACTCTTGACGGCACGCGATACGAAGCTTGTCGTTTGGCTCGGCTTTTTGATCGTTTACTTCATGATTTTCAGTTCATTGAAATTATTATCGGATACGATCAATCAGCTCGGTTTCGCCTTTTTCATCAAGGAACAAGAGGGTACGACACTCGGCATGTTACGTCCGGGAAGTATTCTGCTACTTATCGGAGGTTGTGTCAGCTTCGCCTTCATGACGTCCTTCTTGCATGTCGGAATCGTGTTGCTTGTGTCTTTTTTCATCTACTTCATCTTTTACACGGTACAAATTAGTAAAATGACGAGTGCAGCAGGAGCCGTCGGTTTGATTATCTTTTCTTTCTTAGCCTGGGGTGTTCTGCTTGCTGGTCTATCGTGGGTCGGTCTGACTTTATTCAATTCGTTCGGGGAAGCGATTTTATTTCCGAGTTGACTTAAGGACGTAAAATCGTCGCCCACGTCTGGACTTGTAACGTTGCATTCGCCTCAACAGGGAAGGGACGCGGGCGATCTGCCCCCAGCCAAATCCCTCCGATATGTTGATTTTTAATACCGACGAACCACATGTCTTTGTTATCGTTCGTCGTTCCTGTTTTTCCTCCGATATAGCGCGCAGAGGAATCATATCCTTTGCGTCCCGTTCCATACGTCATGACATTCTTTAAACCAGCCCGTAATTCCCGGTTCGTCTGACTGGACCAAATCCGTTGTTCTTTTTCTTGTGGTCGTTCGACCGTTCCATTTTTAAGCGTAATACTTTTGATCATCGATGCCGGTCGATAGATCCCGTCATTGACGAATACGGAATAAGCGTTCGTCAGTTCATATGGACTGATCCCGTATTGCAACCCACCTAGAGCACTCGTAAAGGCATCATCCTCACGTGTCCATTGGCTAAACTGGAATGGACGGATGGACTTCAATCCTTCTCGGAAAGAGACAGCAAATGCTCGAATTGCTGGTGTGTTATAGGAATAAGCGATCGCATCGGCAATCGTTACTTGTCCGAGAATTCGATTTCCGCTATTTGACGGACAGTATCCATCGATACAGACGGGACTACCGTCTAACGTGCTCGACAAGCGGGCTTTCGTCTTCTCAAGGTAAGGACCGTAGACAAGTAACGGTTTGATGGCTGAACCAGGTTGTCGGTACGACTGCACTGCTCGGTTGAACTGACCTGTCAAATTCGATTTGTAGCCGACAAGAGCCGTGACTCCGTGTGTTTGTCCGTCGATGCCAACATAAGCCCCCTCAATCGGGTTGGGTAGATTGCGAAGAGCTTCCTTAGCCCGTCGTTGTTCTGCTGAGTCGAGATATGTCGAGATGACCGCCCCTTGTTGATGCAGATATTCTGCAGCATGCTTCTCACTCCAACCCTTTTTTTGAGCGGTCATCCGAACGGCAGCTTGAACGGTGGCATCGATATAGTCCGGATAAGGGACACTCGGTTTATAGGATCGAGGCGACACACGAGAAATAGCAAAATCTTTCGTCAGTACACGATCGCGTATTAACGCTTGAACGATTCGTTGCTGACGTTTTTTTGTGTTTTCAGGAAAGCGCAGCGGGTCATAAAGAGAAGGATTATTCGGAATTGCTGTCAGAAAACTGATTTCAGACCAACTCAACTCACGTGCCGGCTTATTGAAATAGGATTTTGCGGCAAGTTCGATGCCATAAATATTATTCGCGAAATAGGCTTGATTGACATACGCTGTCATCAGTTCTTTTTTCGAATATTTTTGCTCCAAAGACACAGCAATTAACAACTCTTTTATTTTTCTAGTATATGTTTTTTCGTTTGTTAGATATGTCATTCTTGCTAGTTGTTGTGTGATCGTACTGCCACCTTGAGATTTAGAATCAGACTGGTTTTTCGTAAACGCGCGTAAGATTCCTGTGATGTCATATCCGTCATGTTGATAGAAACGCTGATCTTCGATAGCAACAAACGCTTGCTCGACTTTTTTCGGCAATGTTCGAGGTGTTAAGTCATCCCGTCGCAATCCGTCATAGAGCTCGACCCGTTTGTTTTCATAGGTTACGGTGATTGGTTGGTAGGAGGTCAGTGGATGTCGTGTCGTCTGTTCATCGGCCCAGAAAAAAAGTGTGCGTGCTGTTTTTAACTCATCTTTAATTGAAAATAAGGAAAACAGAAGCATCATTGTAAGACCAAGTAAGACGAGATATCCTGTCGTAATTCGCATGAGAACTCCTTTCAAAAAGCCATTTCATTCCTATTATCGGTCTTTTATGGAGAAATCAATAGATTTTTTTTCGATTTTTGTATTTTAATAAACCTATTTTGCAGGAATGTTATATTAAAAAGAGAAAAGATTGGGTATATAGAAGTATCTGTGGATTTTAGAACGCGAGTCATCTGTAAAAAAAGAGCATAAATGGAGGGGACGAAATGGCTAAAAAGAATGTCGTTGCGATGTTACTTGCAGGCGGAGAAGGGAAACGTCTGGGAGCTTTGACGAAACACACTGCGAAACCAGCTGTTGCATTTGGAGGAAAATACCGGATCATTGATTTCCCACTTTCGAACTGTACGAACTCAGGAATCGATACAGTTGGCGTGTTGACGCAATACGAACCATTAGAGTTGAATCGATACCTTGGCATCGGAAGTCCATGGGATTTGGATCGCCGTAATGGCGGATTAACGATTCTTCCACCATACCAAGCACAGAACGGTAAAAACTGGTATGAGGGCACAGCAAATGCTATTTATCGAAACATGAGTTATATCAATCAATTTGACCCTGAATATGTTCTTGTTCTATCAGGCGACCATATTTATAAAATGGACTACGAAAAGATGATTGAGGAACACCGTGTGACGGGTTCTGATGTCACGATTTCCGTACGTGAAGTACCATGGGACGAGGCACCGCGATTTGGTATCCTCAATACGGACGATGACTTACGAATCAATGAATTCGAAGAAAAACCAAAAAATCCGAAATCAAATCTTGCATCGATGGGGATTTATGTCTTTAACTGGGATATCTTAAAACGCCACTTGATTCAAGATGCCGGCGATGCGGAATCAAGCTTTGACTTCGGTAAAAATATCATCCCGAACATGCTTTTTGAAAATCTCAATATCCGTGCGTATAAATTCAAAGGATACTGGAAAGACGTCGGGACGATTCAATCCCTTTGGGAAGCGAACATGGATCTATTGACGGCAGAGCCTGAATTCGATTTGTATGAACCGTCATGGAAAGTACATTCGGTCAACCCGAATCAGCAACCACAATACATTGGAAACGCTGCGACAGTCGAGACATCGATCATCAACGAAGGATGCCACATCGAAGGAGAAATCAATCATTCGGTTCTCTTCTACGGTGTCGATGTAGCAGAAGGATCACTCGTCAAAGACTCGGTCATCTTCCCGAACGTCAAAATCGGACGAGACGTCACGATTCACCGGGCGATCTTAGCAGATGGCGTGATCGTAGAAGATGGTGCAACGATTGGTTCTCCAGACGGAGAAGTTTTCGTCATCGAAGCAGACAGTATCGTCAAGAAGAACGAAGTCATCAAAGAAGCAATTCAATAAGGGGGATATTCGAATGAAGGTCGATTTATTAGGTGTCATCAATCTGAGTGGGGAAGAAGGCTTTTTCAAGGAATTGACGGAGCATCGTAACTTAGCGGCAGTTCCATTTGCAGGGCGTTATCGGTTGATCGATTTTACATTAACGAACATGGTACAAAACGATATCGCGAACATCGGGATTTTTACGCTCGAGAAATATCGTGGCATGATGGACCATCTTGGATCTGGTAAAGAGTGGGATCTTGACCGTTCAAACGGTGGACTCTATATCTTCCCACCTGCATTGTCACAAGATGCGAACGAGTTCCGTGGGGATCTATCGAACTTCCACCTTCACCGTGATTTTTTCCTTCGCAGTAAGGAAAACTATGTCGTCGTCTCTGGTTCAAACATCTTATCCGCGGTGGATTATCGCGATGTATTACGTGAACATAAAGAATCGAATGCGGATATTACGGTCGTCTATACGAAGCGTGAACTACCTTGTAAATACTGCCGCCCGATTCGTTTTGGTGAACAGAATCGCGTGACAGCGATTGGATCACGCGGATTCCAGCCGACGGATGAGACGTTCTACATGGAGACGGTCGTTCTATCGAAAAATCTCTTTGTTCGTTTAATTGATGAAGCGATTGCTCGTGGTGAGTACGATTTACTTCAGAGTATCATTCGTTCACAACTGAACCGTCTACACGTGCACGGTTATGAGTACAGTGGTACATCACAAGTCATTCACTCGCTTCGTTCATACTATCGTGAGAGCATGCTGTTGCTTGAACAATGGGGAGCAATCAATGACTTCCAGCACGTCTATACGAAAATCAAGCATGAGCCCCCGACACGTTATCTACCGGGCTCTGACATCAAGAACTCACTTGTCGCGAACGGCTGTAAATTAGAAGGAACGACAACGGACAGCATCTTGTTCCGTGGTGTCAAAGTCGGTAAACACGCTCGCATCAAGAATTCGATCATCATGCAAAAATCAGTCATTGAAGAAGGCGCGGTCGTTGAGTACGCGATTCTCGATAAAGAAGTCACCGTCAAACGCGGTCAAGTCATCCGCGGAACGGCAGAAGAACCAATCGTCATCAAAAAACAAACAATCGTTTAAAGGAGATGTCATTCATGAAGGTATGGTTTGCTGCCACGGAAGCGACACCCTTCATCAAGACAGGGGGGCTAGCTGACGTCGTCGGCTCGCTCCCTTTAGCGCTTGCTGAGGAAGGGGCGGACGTTTCAGTCGTCTTACCCAATTACGGTCAAATCAAGGAGCAATACAAATCAGAGATGGAGTTTTTATTCGACTTCATCGTACCGGTCGGCTGGCGCCAGCAATTTGGTGCTGTCCTCCGATTGAAACAAGATGGTGTGACGTTCTATTTCATCGATAATGAGTACTACTTCAAACGGGATGGCGTCATTTATGGACATTACGATGATGCGGAACGGTTTGCGTATTTCTCACGTGCTGTCCTTGAGATGATTCAACATCTGGATCGAAAGGAAGTACCGGACGTCATCCATTGTCACGATTGGCAAACAGGTGTGATTCCAGCGTTCTTACGCATCCATTATCAGCATCTTGAGCGCTATCAAGATATTAAAACGGTCTTTACGATCCACAACTTACAGTACCAGGGTGTCTTCCCGGAAGAAGTGCTCGGTGACTTACTTGGTTTGAGTCATGAACATTTCACAGCGGATGGGATCGCTCATAACGGTCTCGTCAATTACATGAAGGCAGGACTTGTCCACTCCAATCAAATCACGACAGTCAGTCCATCGTACCGTGATGAAATCATGGATCCGTATTACGGTGAGACACTTGAGCCGGTCTTGCAACATCGCGCTGTCGACGTGCGTGGAATCTTAAACGGAATCGACTATCGTCAATTTGATCCTGCTCATGATACGCATCTCGTTGAGACGTATTCCGTTGATACCGTCACGGAAGGAAAAGCAAAAAACAAGGCTGCCTTACAAGAGGAACTAGGTCTCCCGATCAATCCGGACGTACCACTGTTCGGTTTCGTTTCTCGTCTTGTCGACCAAAAGGGAATCGATTTACTCGCGCATATCTTACCAGACTTGTTCGAACTCGATGCGCAGTTCATCATTCTCGGATCGGGTGAAGCGGAATATGAAGGGTTGTTCCATCATGCGACATCGATTCGTCCAGACAAAATCGCTTCTTATATCGGATTTGACGTTGGTCTCGCACAACGGATCTATGCAGGAAGTGATGCTTTCTTGATGCCTTCGCGTTTTGAACCGTGTGGTCTCAGTCAGTTGATTTCGATGAAGTATGGCTGTTTACCGGTCGTTCGGGAAACAGGTGGGCTCCGTGATACGGTTAAACCGTTCAATCAGTTCACGTTAGAAGGGAATGGATTCTCGTTCGCGAATTATAATGCACATGAGTTTTTAGAAGCGATTAAACGTACGATTGAGGTTTATCATGATCGACCAGTCTTTGAGCATTTGATTGAGACAGCGATGAATGAGGACTTCAGTTGGTTGCGTTCAGCCGACGAATACTTGGCTTTATATCGTTTGATTGCACCGTCCGCCACTTGATCGTATCACTGGGAAAAGGGGTTACGTCATGTTCAAAGATAAAGAGAAGTTCAAGGAGAGGTTTACGGAACGATTCGTTTCGATGCATGGCAAGGCAATAACAGAAGCAACAGAAAACGATATCTATCAGACACTTGCCTATCTGGTACGTGAGACGGTCACGACCGACTGGTTACGGACGAAGGAAACGTATATCCATAAAAAAAGTAAGCAAGTCTATTACTTTTCACTCGAGTTTTTACTCGGACGTTTCCTGCATAACAACCTATTGAGTCTTGATGTCTTAAAGGATGTGGAACGGGGACTTGACGAACTCGGATATCAGCTCAGTGATTTGACAGAAGAAGAGCCGGAACCTGGACTTGGGAACGGAGGGCTCGGTCGTCTCGCGGCGTGTTTCCTCGATTCCCTGGCTGCGCTGGGTCTGCCTGGACACGGGAACGGGATCCGGTATCAGTACGGTCTGTTTAAGCAAAAAATCATTGATGGTTATCAAGTCGAGTTACCGGATAACTGGCTGAAGAACGGGAACATGTGGGAAATCAGACGTTCTGATAAAGCGGTCGATGTTCCATTCGGTGGACATGTCTGGCTCGAAGAAGTCGGTGATGGATATCGTGTCCATCATGAGCCGGCTGAAATCGTCCGTGCTGTTCCGTACGATATGCCGATCGTCGGCTATCAAAACAAGGTCGTCAATAACCTGCGACTCTGGAGTGCTGAGTCTCCACTTGATGATGATGAATTACTTAGCCAATACCGTGGGAACTATAAAGATTTACTGGCACATAAACAATCGATTCAGACGATTTCAGAGTTTCTGTATCCGGATGATACGACGTATGAAGGAAAAGAGTTGCGTTTGAAGCAACAATACTTCTTTGTCTCTGCCGGATTACGGAGTATCTTGACGTCCTTTAAAAAGCGAAATCATTCATTGAAGCAACTCGGCAACCATATCGCTATCCATATCAACGATACACATCCGGTCGTCGCGATTCCGGAGTTGATGCGGATTCTTGTCGATGAAGAAGGATTTGGATGGGAAGAAGCATGGCGCATCACGAAGAGTGTCATGTCGTTTACGAACCACACGTTACTGTCAGAAGCACTCGAGCGCTGGCCGATCGATTTGTTCCGTCGCTTGTTACCGCGCATCTACCTCATTATCGAGGAAATCAATCGACGCTTCTGTAAGGATGTGCTTGCAAACTATCCACACATGGAAGCGCATATGCGAGATATCGCCATCATCGCGGATGACCGGATCAACATGGCGAATCTGGCTGTCGTCGGCACGCATTCGACGAATGGTGTCGCTCAAATTCATACTGAGATTCTGAAGCAGCGCGAGATGCGACTATTTTATGAGATGTTTCCGCTTCGCTTTAATAATAAGACGAACGGAATTACACATCGTCGCTGGTTCCTCTCATCGAATCCAGCACTGGCAAATCGTGTGACAGAAGCAATCGGGGATAGTTGGATTCAGCATCCATCCGATTTGCAAAAGTTGACGAAATGGGCAGAGGATTCAGCATTACAGAAGGACATCGCCGAGATCAAACTTCAGCGTAAAGAAGAATTAGCGTTGCTCATTGAAAAAGAAACCGGTATCGTCGTGGACCCAACCTCGATTTTTGATGTTCAAGTCAAGCGATTGCATGCGTACAAACGTCAACTCTTGAATGCATTACACATTCATTCGCTCTACTATCGTCTGAAGGAAGACCGTTCCTTCACGATGACACCGCGGACATTCATCTTTGGTGCAAAGGCGGCGCCAGGCTATCATTATGCAAAAGAAGTCATTCGTTACATTAATGCATTGGCACGCTTGATTAACGATGATCCAGACGTCAGTCCGTACTTGAAAGTCGTTTTCCTAGAAAACTATCGTGTATCGCTTGCTGAGAAAATCTTCCCAGCAAGTGACGTCAGTGAACAGATTTCGACTGCAAGTTATGAAGCCTCTGGAACCGGCAACATGAAGTTCATGATGAATGGTGCACTGACAATCGGAACGCTCGACGGAGCGAACATCGAAATTCGAGACGAGGTCGGGGATGCGAACATCTTCATCTTCGGCTTAACACCGCAAGAAGTCATGAATTATAAGCAGTACGGTGGTTACAGTGCATACGATCAATACAATGCCCAACCCGAGTTACGACGGATTATTGATAGTCTCGTTGACGGAACCTTATTTGCTCCAGGTGAATTCCAAGCGATTTACGATTCATTATTGACGTATAATGATGAGTATCTGATCCTGAAAGACTTCATGTCGTATCAACAAGCGCAGGAACGAATCGATCGGATGTATCAGCAACCAGAAGAATGGTATAAACGCGTCATTCTTAATATTGCGCGGTCAGGTGTGTTCTCAAGTGACCGAACGATTAAAGAGTATGCGAATGCGATCTGGAACATCAAACCGATTCAACTCTGAACAAAAAGACACTGACAGATGTTTCTGTCAGTGTCTGATGCTTACGAACGGGAGACATCTTCACCACGGCTGACCCAATCACTATAAGAGCCGGCATAAAGCCGGACATCGGTTTTCCCGAGTGAATGGAGAGCGATGACATTGACACACGCTGTCACACCACTTCCACAATAGAGGATAGGTGCTGTGACCGGTAGGATGTCGGCGTACAATTCTTTCAAATCTTCCGCGTCCCGTAAGCGACCATCTGGTGAGAGTGCTTGTTCGAAGAAACAATTCACGGCACCTGGAATGTGGCCGGCGACGTGATCGAGTGGTTCGATTTCTCCACGGTATCGATCGGGCGCACGGGAATCGATGACCATCGTTTCTGTCAGCTGATCCTTCAGCTCTTCGAACGAGACGAGCATCTCATCTTGAAAACGAGGCGCGTACTGAGAAGGTTCATAAATAGGAACGTCGTCCGTGACCGGAAGATCGAACGCTAGGTAAGAGGAGAATCCGCCCTCAAGGACGACGACACGCTCATGTCCGATCCATTTAAATAACCACCACGCACGAGCTGCATAAGGAAAACCATCGTCATACAAGACGACGAAGTCTTCTGGTGTCACACCATGCTGTTCCAGTGTGTGTTGCCACGCTTCTTTTGAAGGAAGCGGATGCCGACCGCCGACCTCATCGATGGGACCGGAAAGGTCAGTCGTTAAATCCAGGTGCTGTGCACCTTCGACGTGTTGTTCCAAGAAAGCATTTCGTCCATATTCAGGTTGTTGCAAGTCATATCGGCAGTCAAACCAGCGAATCTGATCCGTTCGGACGAGCTGTTGAAGATCTGCCATTTGAATCGTAGGAAACATGCCTCATCACCTTACCCTTTCTAGTGTTAATCATATGAAAGGTATCGCATCATCGCAAGTCTTACCCTCATTTAAAAAAGGAGTCGATTTACCATGTCATGGAAAGAAACATATCAAAAATGGGATCAGTTCGCTGATTTAGACAGTACATTAAAAGAAGAATTAGTCACGCTAGCAACGGATGAAAAAGCAGCCGAAGAGGCATTCTATAAAGAACTCGAGTTCGGAACAGGTGGTATGCGTGGGGAAATCGGTGTCGGGACGAACCGGATGAACGTATATACGGTCCGAAAAGCATCACAAGGGTTCGCGGCATTCATTAAGGCGTCGGGGGAAGAAGCGGCAGCAAAAGGAATCGTCATCGCACACGATTCACGCCATTTCTCACCAGAATTTGCGCTGGAGGCGGCACGGACGCTCGCAAGTAACGGTATCAAAGCGTATCTGTTCGACGGTCTACGTCCGACACCAGAACTTTCGTTTGCAGTTCGGTCTTTACAAGCAGCGGGGGGGATCGTCATCACGGCGAGTCACAACCCACCAGAGTACAATGGTTATAAAGTATACGGGGATGACGGTGGACAACTTCCACCAAAAGAAGCGGATGAACTCGTTTCGTACGTTAGCCAAATCGAAGATGAGCTGTCGATTGAACTTGAGCAAGAAGAAGTCCTTCGTGCGAACGGATTGATCGTCCGTGTCGGAGAAGAACTCGACGAAGCGTACCAAGACAAATTACAAACGATTCGTGTCTTACCTTCGATTCAATCGGAATTAGCGGATCCACTTAAAATCGTCTTCACACCACTTCACGGAACAGGTCTTGTGCCTGTAACAGAAGGATTGAAACGTTACGGATTCGAACAGGTGACAGTCGTCAAGGAGCAAGCGGAACCAGACGGTGCGTTCCCGACCGTGACGTCGCCGAACCCGGAAGAACATGCTGCCTTTAAACTGGCGATCGAATATGGTGACCGGACAGATGCAGACATCTTGATTGCGACGGATCCCGATGCTGACCGTGTTGGAGTCGCAACACGTGATGCAGACGGAGAATGGACAGTCCTGACAGGGAATCAGACGGGAGCGTTATTGCTCGACTACATCCTTTCACAAAAAGCGGCACAGGGAACACTTCCAGCGAACGGATTCGTCGCGAAGACGATCGTTACTTCAGAACTGGGTGCATTGATTGCGCGTCACTATGATCTTCATGTCGAGAACACGTTGACAGGCTTTAAGTTCATCGGGGAAAAAATCAAACAATACAACGCATCGGGTCAATATGAGTATCTCTTCGGCTATGAAGAGAGCTATGGTTATCTCATCGGAGACTTCTGCCGAGACAAGGATGCCGTCCAAGCGTGCTTGTTAGCTGCTGAGATGGCTGCGTATCACAAAAAAGAAGGACGGACGCTCTATGAGGCATTACAGGCGATTTACGAGCAGTTCGGGTACTTCGAAGAATCACTCCGCTCTCTAACGCTCAAAGGGAAGGATGGCGTGGCACAGATCGGGCGTATAATGGATACGTTCCGTGAGAATCCGCCAAAACAAGTGGCTGGAGAACAGGTCGTCTTATTCGAGGACTATGATGCGAGCATCGCCCACGATTTGAAGACGCATCAACCTTCACCAATCAACTTGCCAAAATCCAACGTACTGAAGTTTACGCTCAGCGATGGATCATGGTTCTGCCTTCGTCCATCGGGTACGGAACCAAAAATCAAATTCTACTTCAGCGTCACGTCACCAGATGCTGCTGAGACGACACGGAAACGTCAGCAGATCGAAGATGAAGTCATGCAAGAAGTCGAACAAATTCAATAAGTCCCATGCAGGATCACGTCATCGACGGGGTCCTGTTTTTTATCTCAAAGCATCAAAAAGTGAAATCCGTGCAACCGGTACCATTTTGAGGTACAGTAAACGAGATAGAGTTTATACGATAGAGGAGTTGGAAGACAGATGGAACGGATTCAACTAACAGAAGATTTATCATTCTCACGCATTATTCATGGCTTATGGCGATTGAATGAATGGGAGATGACGAAAGAAGAGCGTCTCGAATTGATCGAAGCATGCCTTGCTTTAGGAATTACGACGTTTGATCACGCGGATATCTATGGCGACTACACGAATGAACGCTTATTCGGAGAAGCGCTTGCTTTAAAACCGGAATTACGTGACCGGATGGAGATTGTCACGAAGACGGGTATCAAGATGAAAGGGAATCATTTCTCGGATCAGTCGTTATCATTCTATGATACGACGAAAGAGCATATCATCAAACAAGTGAACCGTTCTCTTCAAGAACTCGGTGTCGAGTATGTTGATACGTTGTTGATTCACCGTCCAGATCCGTTGATGGACCCGAACGAGATTGCTGAAGCGTTCGTAGAGTTGAAGGATGCAGGAAAGGTACGGACATTCGGTCTCTCGAACCATACACCTGCGCAACAAAGTCTCATTCAGTCGCGCTTACCATTCATGCTCGTGACGAACCAACTCGAGTTGTCGGTTTCGGAACTGAAACATTTCGAGGATGGATCCGTTGATCTCTGTCATGAAAATGAGATGCCGTTGATGGCATGGAGTCCGCTTGCAGGCGGTCGTCTCTTCAAGGACGAGCAATATGCACCGTTACGCGAAAAATTAGCTGAAATCGCAGAGTCGATCGGGGCAGAAGAAATCGATGAAGTCGCATATGCATGGTTGCTCAAACATCCAGCACGTATCATGCCAATCGTTGGTTCTGGTAAGATTGAACGCATCGAATCTGCTGTTCGTTCGACGAAATTGTCTTTGACACGCGAACAGTGGTTTGAGATTTTAAAGGCATCACGTGGTCGTGACGTCGATTAATTGGTTTTAAGATAGAAGCGGATCAATGCGCACGTTGTCCGTTAGCGAAATAAAGTGAGAGGATCGTTTCCGATATATCATCCGGAAGCGATCCTCTCCTTCGTTTACGAATAGAGTGTTCCTCTCATTTAAAAGTAAACAAAAAAAGCCCCATCTCAAGGGGGAGGAGAGATGGGGGATCTATGAGGTTAAGCTTCTAAGCGAAGCATCTCCTGACGGTATTTATCTAAACGATCTTTACTTGCTGACATGGCAGCTTGGTCATTGGCTTGAATCGCATCGAAGAGCGTACTGAGCTCATAATCGATTTCGAGACGTAGCACTGGAATTCGCTGCTCTGCATCTTGTCTACGGAAAGCTTCAATTACTTGTTTCATCTCGGCCACGCTCCTTTATAAGTTGTCAGATAATTCTGATTTTTATTAGTATACTTGATTATTCCCGGATTGCCTAGTGCTAAACCTAAAAAAATCTAAAAAAACACACTTGAAATCCTGACGGTTCCAAGTGTGGAAAATTCATTCTGGAATGCTGAATCGTGCCTCTAAGCGATGCTGAACACTTTGAATGAGTGTTGACATGATCCAGTAAATCGCAGCTGAGAATAGAAGCAACGGCATGACAAGATACGTCGTAGCTGAAATCTGGTCAGAGACGTATGTCAATTCCTCAACAGCAACAATCGTACCGAGTGATGTCGATTTGATGATATCGATGACAGAGTTCGAAAGTGGTGGAATCGCCCGAGATAGTGCTTGCGGCAAGATGACGTCCTTGAATGTCTTACGGCGCGGAATACCGAGCGAGTCAGCGGCTTCCCATTGTCCACGATCGACAGAGGAGATGGCAGCCCGGAACGATTCCGAGATATACGCAGAAAAGTGAAGCGATAAGCCGAAGGCGAGAGCTTGGAATCCAGTCAATTGAAGGACAACGAGACCATTGTATAAAATCAGGATTTGTAACAGCAATGGTGTTCCTCGGAAGAAGGAGACGTATAAACGTGCAAAACCGCTAAAGACGGCAAGACGGCTATCACGCATGACGGCAAGAATCAACCCGAGAATAAGCGCAAAGACGATGGCGAGACCACTTGCAAGAAGGGTCGTACCAATCGCCTTTGCGTAGACGTCCGAGTTATCTCGGACGATCGTCAGTAATTCACTCACTTACTGATATCCTCGTTGAAATACTTCTTACCGATTTTTGCAAGAGTGCCGTCTTCTTGCATATCAGCGAGTGCTTTATTGAAGTCTTCTGTATACTTACTGTTTTTTGCCATCATGAAGCCTGATTCGTTCTTGTCGAATGTTTCACCGACCGCTTTAACTTTGTAGCCTGCTTTCTTCAGCTCCGTCAAGACGAAGAGACGATCGTTCATAGCAGCATCAACACGACCTGCTTCAAGATCTTTCAAGACTTGGTTCGCGCCTTTGTAGTATTTCACTTTCGCACCAGCTTCTTCAGCCGTTTTTGCATAAAGTGAACCTTGTGTCGAACCGACTGTCTTTCCTTTTAAGTCTTCGAGTGTTTTGATATCGTTCGTTTTATTGTTGACGATGATCGTTGAACCAGAGACCGTATACGCATCAGAGAAAGCGTATTTTTCTTGGCGCTCAGGCGTGATTCCCATTTGGTTCGCGATGACATCGATCCGTTTTGAATCAAGTGCTGGGATGAGTCCTTTGAAGTCCATCGCTTTGTAATCGACTTTATAGCCGGCGCGTTTTGCGACTTCGTTCATGACGTCTACGTCATAACCTGTCAATTTTCCTTTTTCTTTATACGTGAAAGGTGGGTACGTTGCTTCTGTACCGACTGTAATGACTTTTGACTCTTTATCAGAACCTGCGTTGTCGTTCGAAGCGCCGCATGCTGCAAGCACCCCCGCTGTCGATAATGCTGCTACAGCTAATTTCAAACCGTGTTTCATAGCGCTCTCTCCTTTATAAATGAATGATTTCAATTCCTAGTTTTCGAATAGGATTAATTTTAAGCTACAAGCAGTATCATACAAAGTTACAGGAACGTCTGTCAATAAAAAAGACTGCCCTTAAAAGGACAGTCTGAAACATCGTAACTGATCGATGATACGATTAACGGATCGTTGCTTCCGTCGCAGAGTCGAAGAAGTGTGCTTTTGTCATATCGAAGAAGAGATCAAGCTGCGATCCCATCTCGACGTGTGAACGTGAATCAACACGTGCCGTGAACGCTTGTTGTCCAACTTTTGAGTAGAGATAAGACTCTGCACCCATCAATTCGGATACTTCGATATGTGCTGGGAAGCGATGCGCTGTTTTCGTGTCTTGGTAGATCAATTCCGCATGGATGTCTTCTGGACGAATTCCGAGGACGAGATCCTTGTTCGTGTAACCGCGATCGCGGAGAACTTTCATTTTTCCTTCTGGTACTTCGAACTTCTCTTCTGTTCCTGAAACGTGGAAGAGACCGTCTTCCGCTAATTTACCTGTCAAGAAGTTCATCGATGGTGAACCGATGAATCCAGCGACGAACATGTTATCTGGGTGATCATAGACTTCTTTCGGCGTACCGACTTGTTGAATGATACCCGCTTTCATGATGACGATTCGTGTCGCAAGCGTCATCGCTTCCGTCTGATCATGCGTAACGTAAATCGTCGTCGTCTCAAGACGTTTGTGTAGCTGAATGATTTCCTTACGCATTTGTACTCGCAATTTAGCATCTAAGTTCGAGAGCGGCTCATCCATCAAGAAGACTTTAGCATCACGAACGATGGCGCGACCAATCGCTACCCGTTGACGCTGACCACCAGAGAGTGCTTTTGGCTTCCGCTCGAGGTATTCTTCAAGACCAAGGATACGAGCTGCGTTATCGACGCGTTGCTTGATTTCATCTTTTGGGAACTTCCGAAGCTTTAATCCGAATGCCATGTTATCGAAGACGTTCATGTGTGGATACAACGCGTAGTTTTGGAAGACCATCGCGATATCGCGATCTTTTGGCGCTACATCGTTCATGCGTTTGCCATCGATGATGAAATCCCCACCTGAGATTTCTTCGAGCCCAGCGATCATTCGAAGTGTCGTTGATTTACCGCAACCTGATGGTCCGACGAAGACGATGAATTCTTTATCTTTAATGTGAAGGTTGAAGTCATCAACCGCTTTTGCATCACCTGAGTAGATTTTATCGATATGTTCAAGACGAATTTCAGCCATGTGTAGTTCCCCCTAATGTAAATGATGAAATAATAACGCTTACAAGATTTAGTATAAAAGAAGTCAGGGAGTCTGCCTATGGACAACCTGACTAAATGCAAACGTTTTCAATTAGGCATCATGCTACAAGAAGTAAGGTATAGAGGAAAGTAGCGCCTTCAAATGAGCGAACATCGATTCCAGTCTGCTCCGTCAATCGGTCGAGTCGATACTGGAGGCTATTTCGATGTAAGAATAGATGTTTTGCTGTCAGGGAGACGTTCAAATTAGCTCGGCAAAAAGCAAGGATCGTCTCACGAGACTCTGCCTCGAGGGAACGAATGAACTGATCGACGAGTGTCGCGCGGTGCCGGTCATCTAGACTCGCAAGACGGATCATGGCAGGCAAGAAGCGTTCGATGTGCATCGAAGGAACGAAAGCAAGCGCTGCTTGTTCAAGTTGGAACTGAACGGCGATATCGCCTGCAGCACGTTGTTGACCAAGCAATACCTTACCGTCGAGTACAAAATCAGATTGTAACGCTAAAAATAAATCGGATAGTTCAGACTCAATGACAAACTCTTCGCGTTCGACGACCGTGAAGCGGTGTGTGCTAAAAGGAATAAGGATGCTCGTCTGCGAAAAGAAAGAGGAGAGCAATTGTTGAATTTCTTCACTTGTCCGTTCATCGGTTGGATTGAACAAAAAATGGACAAGTCGGAACGACTGATCTTCGAGGGCATGAGCAGATTGGATACGCTCTCGCCATAGATCGATATCAGACCGCGACGTCGTGATGATGCGTTCAGCGAATACATCAAGCAGTTGTTGTTCGCGGTCAGAGATGGCAGTCGCCTTGATTCCAAAACAGAGTCCATCTTCAAGGCGATATACGCTATACTGTTCCTGGCAATAAACATTCGGATCGGTCGTAAGCTGGTCATTGAATACAGTCATCAGTTGTCGTAACACACGGCATCACTCCTAAATCGTACATAACTATCTCGACTTTACCATAAGTCGAAAATCGGAAGGAATGATAACTTATGTCAGATACGTTTTTACTCGTATTGAAACTTGTCGGAATCATTGTCATTGGAGCTCTGATTGGCGCAGTCACGAATCATCTAGCGATTCGGATGTTATTTCGACCACTTGAACCGAAATACATCGGAAAATTTCACGTGCCGTTTACGCCGGGTCTGATTCCTAAACGGCGAGATGAACTAGCAGCGAATCTCGGACGGACGGTCGTCAAGCATCTCTTGACGCCAGAAGGGATCGGGAAACGTCTCGCATCACCAGCTGTTCGTGGAGCTGTCACACGGCTCGTCGAACAAGAAGTCATGAAATGGACACGTTCAGAAGAGACGACGGAAGCGTGGATTAGTCGATTCATCGACGAACCAAAACAACGGATTCAAGGGAAAATCAGTTATCACTTGGAGCAGGAGTTTTCACTCCTCATGGGTAAATGGCGTGAAAAATCCGTACGCGAGTTGATCGGGGAAGCCGGAGAACAAAAAATCGAGGAGGTCATGCCAAGACTCGTCACATCCGTATTGCACCAAGCAGAGGAATATTTTGATGGACCAGAAGGACGTCTACAACTCGAGGAAACTGTTGCTCGTTTCATCCAACAGCGTCTCGGAGGTGGGATGTTCGGGATGTTGCTCGCGAACGTCAACGTCGTTGATATGATTCAGCCGGAGCTGAAACGGGTACTTCAATCAGAGTCGACGTCTCAGTTCATCCTTGCCTTATTACGTCAGGAATGGCAAAAGGGACTAGATCGTCCACTGTCGTCTTATATGACAGAAGAGACGGAGTCACGGATTCGACAGACCGTCAAAGAACAAGTCTTGGCGCGTTTACCGATTGAATCGATGCTTGCTACACCATTACGCGTCTGGTTGAATCCCCTCGAGTCACAATTACTCGAGCAACATGTCCCTGTCGTCATCGATCATCTATTCGAACGGACGACGAATCAAATCGGGCAAATTCTACAAACGCTTGATCTCGAAACGATTGTTCGAGAAGAGGTCGGTTTGCTGGATACTGCGTATCTCGAGGAAATCGTCTTATCGATTTCCAAGCGAGAATTCCGGGCTATCACTTGGCTTGGAGGGTTGTTAGGTGGTTTAATTGGATTGATACAGGCGGGGCTTTATCTCGTCTAAACAAATTGGAGGTTTTACTCATGGCAGAAACAAACTTATACGATCACGCGTACACACTGGAGCGTGCATTACGTGAGACTTCGGAGTACACGACATTAAAAGATTTGTACACGCAAGTTAACGCGGATCCGGAATCAAACGAATTGTTTGCATCGTTCCGTAACATCCAACTCGAATTACAGCAAAAGCAGATGCAAGGTGAAGAAATCACACCAGACGATATGGCGTCTGCCCAAACAAAGATGCTTGAAGTCCAAAACAACCCATTAATCAGTCAGCTGATGCAAGAAGAGCAACGGATGCATACGATGTTGACGGAAGTCACACAAATCATCATGAAGCCGTTAGAAGAACTCTACGCGCCAATGATGGAGCAACAAGACGACGTTCAATAAGTCATCAAAAAGGAAGACGCGCCATTATGGCCGTCTTCCTTTTTTGTATGGCTCAAGATGAAGTAGGAACGATTCGTGGCAAGTAAGCGCGCTCGAAATGAATCAAACGACCTGAACGTGTGACGCGAGCGGCATGATGAGCGTACCCACTCTCATTGAGACGCCGAACCCCTTCTTCTCGTGCCTGTCCATCTGTGTCTGCTTCAAAAACGTCATCGAGTAACGTTTCACCACGATCTGAAAAGACTGTAATCGTATACTGCATACTTGTTCCTCCCTTGTCTGATCGGTCTTGTACTTAGTATAATGAATAGCTATTCATTTTACAAGCGCAGGTCTAAGTCTTGCCACGTCAACTGTCGCGCAGCGGGAGGAGTAGTCAGGTGACTGACCGTCATACCAATCAAGCGGATCGGTCCGTCGAAGGTGATACCATTGAACAATTTAGTTGTTTCCTCAAGTAAGCGTTCTTCGTCCGCCGTTTCTTCTGAAAATGTATGCCGTTTCGAACGTGACTGGAATGTATCGGTCTTCCACTTGATCGTGATCGTCCGGCAAACGAGTTCTTTTTTTTGAAGACTCGCAATGACGGATTTTGATTCTCGAATCAACGTCTCGAATATCGTATCGATATCCTCCGTATCTTCTTCGAAGGTCGTCTCAGAACCAATCGATTTTCGCTCGCGTTCCGGACGAACCGGACGCTCGTCGATCCCGTGTGCCATCGCATGCAGTTCCGTTCCCCGATCGCGTCCGAGCAATGCTCGTAATTGTTCGACCGGCATTGCTTGGACATCTGCGACGGTTTCAATCCCTTGTTTTCGTAACGCTTGTTCCGTGACTTTTCCGACGCCGTGTAAATCTCCAATTTTTAATGGAGACAAGAAACTGAGGACGTCCTCTGGAGGAACGACCGTCATCCCGTTCGGTTTCTCGTATCCGGATGCGACCTTCGCGACGAGCTTAGAGTTCGAAACACCAGCAGAGGCCGTCAGACCTGTTCGTTCTTTAATTTGCTGTAGAACATATTGCGCGATATAGGTCGCACTTTTTTGATCAAAATAATTTTCCGTGACGTCGAGGTACGCTTCATCAAGCGAGAGAGGCTCGACGAGCGGTGTCACTTCTCGAAAAAGTTCCATAATTTGCGCACTGACAGCCCGATAGACGTCAAAGCGGGGACGAATGAAGACGGCACGGGGGCAAAGCTGGAAGGCACGTCTTGACGGCATCGCGCTATGAATCCCGTATTTCCGTGCTTCATAGGAACAGGTCGCTACGACACCACGTGCATGAGGCGGTCCACCGACGACGACGGGAACACCTTTTAATCGAGGACGATCGCGTTGCTCGACGGAAGCGTAAAAGGCGTCCATATCAATATGAATGATTTTTCGTTCCATCGTACAAGCGTCTCCTTTCAGTAGATATGATACAATTAGTATAACGAACTTATGTTCTGATATCTATTTTTTTGGTCGACTGTTCTTTGGCATCCGAACAAGAGCGCCTAACCATCCACGCCAGCGCATCCAGTAGAAGATGCCACCGGTCGAGAGAAAAATCAAACCAAGGGATAGGGCGTAACCGTATTTCCATTCTAATTCCGGCATGATTTTAAAGTTCATCCCCCAAATCGCACCGAGGGCCATCGTCGGTGTCGCGACGGCAGTAAAAATCGTTAATGCCTTCATGATTTCGTTTCCACGGAAGTTCGAGACGGTCGTCGATAAGTCGAGCAGGACCTCAATGTCTTTTTGATAATGTTCAATGAGCATCAACAGACGACGGACACGTTTCGTAGCTAGTTTCAACGAGAGATCCTCGAGATACGCGTCCTCGTCAAGAAATGATTCTTCGCCAGCCATGACGAGCTCTTGAAACGGAACGATCAAATCGGACCAGTTCTCGATTGTGTCGCGTAACGCGAAGATACTATCGAGCGAATCTTCATTTATACTGCCGCGCAGTTCATCTTGTCTTGAGAATAGTTCCGTCTCAAACTGATCGATACCGGCAAAATACGTGTTCAGCTGTAAAGCAAGAATCGTATAAAAAGCCGCAAAGGGATGCGCGGGAGAATAGGGAGCGACCAGGGACACGATTGAATCCGACAATCCGATCGTGATCAGTTTTTCTTTCGTTACATAAAAGCAAATCGAGCGGCGGTCACTTTTGTCGACAGGATTTTGCCAGGTGACGACAGCGCCATAGAGAACCCCTTTTTCCGAGCGGGTGAAGTTCATGTCTTTCGATCGCAGCTGCGTCACCCAGTCCATTTCGGATTGGTCGACGGCAGCCGTCGGAAATGTTTGTTCATAGTCAGCTAAATCGAGATAGCGGGACCAATTAAATTGAGGTTCCAGTTCCATGTTCATGACTCCCATATAGTAGAATGAAATAGTATATGCCTTAAGTGTAGTCAATGGAATATAAAAAAGACACCTATTTTACAGATAAAGGACGTGTTTCAAGTATGAAAGGAATCGGTAAATTAGCAGTTGGAGAAACGCTCGATCAACGAGCGATGATCAAGCAAGCGGTCAAAGGAATTGCAGCAAATGGGAAACCATACTTGACGCTCATCTTGACGGATAAGACAGGTGAAATCGAGACGAAGATGTGGGATACGAGTGATCTTGAAAAATATGCGCCGAAGTCGATCGTCCATGCTGCTGGAGAAGTCATGGACTATCGGGGACGGACACAACTCAAGCTCAAACAAATCACGGTCCTAGAGGAGACGAATGTCGAGGACTATGTCCAATCCGCGCCGATTCCGCGAGAGCAGATCGAGACGGAAGTACTCGCGTTCGTAGAATCGATTCAGAACAGTGATATGAAAAAGCTCGTTAAACATTTGATTACTTCACGATTCGACGCCTACTTCACGCATCCGGCAGCGGTCAAGAACCATCATGCTTTTTACTCGGGGCTGTCATACCACGTCCTTTCGATGTTGCGTCTAGCGGATCAAATCGCTCAGCTCTATCCGACATTAAACCGTGACGTGCTAATCAGTGGCATCATTCTGCACGATTATGCGAAAATCAAGGAGTTATCCGATCCGGTTGCACCGGAATATACGTTGCCTGGTAAACTCGTCGGTCATATTACGATGATGGTAGCGGAACTTGAGAAAGTCGGAGCAGAATTACAAATTGACGCAGAAGTACTGACGGTCTTGCAACATCTCGTCTTAAGTCATCACGGACGACCGGAATGGGGTTCTGCCGTCGCACCACAGATGCGCGAGGCAGAAGTCTTGTTCTTGATCGATAACCTTGATGCACGGATGACGATGATGGATCGTCTCCTTGAATATGTCGAGCCAGGACAGTTCTCGGAACGATCATTTGCACTAGATAATCGTGCTTTTTATCGTCCGAAGCTATAAGGGGGAAAAAAGATGAAGACGAAGTTGTTTGATACGGTTCAACTCGGAACGTTGACATTCCGCAATCGGGTCATCATGGCGCCGATGTGTATGTACAGTGCAAAAGAAGATGGACTCGTTACGGATTGGCATGTCACGCACTATGCAACCCGTGCAATGGGTGGTGTCGGTGGTGTCATCTTAGAAGCGAGTGCCGTCACGCCAGACGGTCGCATTTCAGCCGGTGACCTTGGGATTTGGTCAGATGCGCATATCGAAGGACTACAACGGATCGCAGAGCAAGTCAAAGCAGCGGGTGCAAAAGCAGGCATTCAATTGGCCCATGCTGGGCGCAAAAGCACGACGGCAGAACCACCCGTTGCACCGAGCGCTTTACCGTTTGATGATACGTATACACATCCACGAGCATTAACGCTTGAGGAAATCGCGACGATCAAACAACAGTTCATCGATGCAGCACTGCGTGCGGAACGAGCAGGGTATGATTTCATTGAAATTCATGGGGCTCATGGTTACTTACTGAACACGTTCCTTTCTCCGTTATCAAACGTTCGTGAGGACCAATACGGTGGATCGATTGAAAATCGGATGCGCTTGTTGCTAGAAATCATTGATGGCATTCAAGCCGTTTCAAAGCTCTCGATTTGGGTCCGGATTTCAGCAGCGGATCACGCAACAGGGGGAATGACAGCGACGGATTATATTCCACTCGCAAAAGAACTAGCTGCACGTCACATCGATCTACTCGACTGCAGTTCAGGTGCTGTCGTCGCTAATGCCGTACCGGAAGTGTATCCGGGCTATCAAGTGAGCTACGCAGAAGAGTTGAAACGAGAGACGGGTATTGCAACAGGCGCGGTTGGATTGATCACGACAGCTGCCCATGCAGAAGAAATCGTCCGTAACGGTCGAGCGGATATCGTACTGCTCGCACGTGAGTTACTGCGTCAGCCTTACTGGGTCTATCATGCGGCAGCCGAACTAGGAGACACGGTCGCCTTGCCGAAACAATACGAACGGGCACCGATTCGGACGGTACGCTAACTATTAATCATATGAAAAAACGACACAAAAAAGGAAGCCCCAAAGGCTTCCTTTTTTGATTACTGCTGTTGTTGTTGCATCATCTGTTGTTGCATTTGTTGTTGTTCTTGTTTGTCTAAATCAAAAGCATCCTTGAAGTCTTTGTTTTCGATTTTAACATCGTATTCTTTCATGAGTGAACGGTAGATATCGTTCGGGTTGACTTGTGCTGCTTTTTCTTCAGCAAGTGCTTTTTTGATGCGTGATTTTTCTTTATCAAGTGTAAAGTCTTTCTTTTCTTTACGATCGACTACTTTGATGATGTGGTAACCGAACTGTGTTTTAATTGGATCGGAGATTTTACCTTCAACGCCATCCTTGAACGCATAATCTTCGAATTCCTTGACCATTTTACCTTTTGTGAAGTATCCAAGGTCTCCACCTTTTGTACCGCTACCTGTATCTGTTGATTTCTCTTTTGCGAGTTTCGCGAAGTCCGCGCCGTCATCCAATTGTTTTTTAATGTCTTTTGCTTCTGACTCTTTCGCAACGAGGATATGGCTTGCTTTAACTTCGACTTTTTCTTGGTCAAAACGCTCTTGGATTTCTTTATCTGTTACTTTTGATTTCGCAGATTTTGCTTCCGTTAAGAGCATTTGTGTGCGAAGAACTTTCTCGAATTCTTTTTCATTCTTGATTCCAGCAGATTTCAATGTTGTACTGAACTGCTCTTTATCCGGGAACTGGTCCTTTGTCTTCTTGACTTCTGCTTCGACTTCTTTATCCGTGACTTCTTTGCCGTATTTCTTCTCAAGCAATTTGTTCATCGTTTGCTGGAAGGCGATTTGAGCACCAGCTTTTTCGTATGCTTCTTCTTGGACGTCAGCCTTGTTGACTTCGCCACCTTTGTAATTGATGACGGCTTCGTCATTTGATCCACATGCTGCTAACGTAAATACACTTGCGACTGCTGCTGCGCCTAACAATTTCTTTTTCATACATACACCCCTAATTTACCATTTATTTCAACCGTTTTATCATATCATATTCTCGTCTGGTTGACAGCTGTATCTTGTCATGCCGAGAGATACTTGCTCTTTTCCATGCTATCACATCCAAGTAGCCGGTTGAGGATAATTTTTATGGGAAATTGTGAGGGAAATAACGCTCTTGAGACATAGTAGTAATGTCCTTGTCATGAGGAAAAAAGACCTAAAAAAAGCATTCTAGCTAGAGGCTAAAACGCTTTTAGTAAGGTTATGCTTTTTTGATTGAGTCCATGACTGGATCTTGAGGGCGACGATCTGCTTCTTCTGTGATCATCTTTGATGTCTCAGCGAATATGTCCATGAAGCTGTCGCCATACAAGCGACGTACGATCGCAGAAATGTCCGTTAATTCCGGGAACTTCCCGTACAGTTCCTGAAGAGGAAGTGATGCACGGAAGACACCGTTTTCTTCAGGGCGGAACGCTTGAATCGTCTCAAGCAAGAGTGATTCGCCCTCTGGTGTCAACTGGACGTAGGTATTTCGTTTATCTGTTTCCTTTTTTGAGAACGTCAACAGTCCGCGGTCTTCTAACTTCTTCGAGAAGTTGAACGCCGTCGAGACGTGCATGACACCATACTTCGCAATCTCTGAAATCGAGGCACCGCCTAGCGCGTGCGAAATCCACAAGATATGATGTTCATTGATGTTCAGATCAAAAGGCTTGATCCAATTTTGCCAATCTTTTTCTACCGTTTTCCATAGTGCTTTGCTTAACTGGACAATCTTGTGGCTATACAACAAAGCCTCTTGTCCAGGATATAACTTTTCGTGTTCCATATCTGACTCATCCTTTCGAAAGGTGACAATGGCTCAAACGCGCAAAATGCAAACTATACAAAAACAAATCGAAGCAACGGATCTTACTTTTGTGGAGAAAGCTGGTCTGCTTCCTGTTTCGCTTCATCAGCGAGAGACTGGATCTTCGTGAGCGATGCTTGGACTTCCGTTTGGTATTCCGAGACGCTCTGCATGACTTCTTCTTTGAAGTGCATACCAGACGCTTTTGCTGTCTCTACTAAGTTCTTGCCCTCCTGGGTCAAATCCTGCACATTCGTTACGATTGTAGAATAAGAATTTCGACGTTGATGACCGTTCGAAGAGTCGCTTTTCGTACCTTGGCGAAGCGCCTTCAGACCGTAAAAAGTCACAAGTGTTAGCGTAGCACCAAAAGCGACCCAGTTACGGGCGGGACGCTTCGACATATTGAACCTCCTTTTTAATATTAAAATATTTGTTTCATATTATTTTACCGAAAATCGAATGAAAGAAACCTATTTCGGCAATATTTTTCTAAGAATAGAAGAAAAAGAGCAGACTTAGATGCGAGAAGCGATCGAGTTAGCGAGTTCAGCCAATTCCTCTGCCGTATAATCGTCATTATGAACTTCCCATTTCGCACCGAAACCGTCTTGTTTATCGTGACGCGGAATGAGGTGCAGGTGGAAGTGGGAGACCGATTGACCCGCTACTTTTCCTGTATTCGATAAGAGATTCATGCCAGCTGCCTCTGTCTCTTGTTGAAGAGCACTACTGATTTGCGGGATCGTCGCAAATACGTCTTGTGCTTGTTCAGGAGAAAGATCATACAAATTATCGGCATGTTGTTTTGGGATGATGAGCGTATGTCCTTTCGTCACTTGTGACAAATCGAGGAAGGCGAGAACTTGTTCGTTCTCGAATACGATATGACCAGGGACTTCTTTGCGAGCAATTTTACAGAAGATACATGACTCTTTTTGCATGGAACGTTCACTCCTTTGGGTAAGATAACATTAGTATACGGAAAGTTTCCGACTTCCGCACGATTGACAGTCAAATTGAACCCGATACACTTAGAAACATACAGCTACTGAAGGGAAGGAGCGAACTGCATGGCATCACGAGTAGCCTCGACGGCACAAAAAAAACGAAAACGGCGTCTGCTCGTCGGTAGCGTTATCGTCGTCGGTCTTTTCTTATTCGTTGCCTTTTGGTTTGGGCGTAACATGCAAGAAGCGGCGAAAATGGAGAAAACAGACGAGCGTCTTGCTACCTTGTTAAAGGAAAAGGATCAGCGTGGATTCCAAAAGCTAGTCACGATGAACGATAAGTCACTACCGATGAGTGAGGCGACGCGACTCGTTAACTGGTTGACGGCTGATGCAGAGCGGACGGACCGGGTCATCGCACAAGTCAAACAGGATCAAGACGCAGGTAAGCAAGTGAAGACACATCTGTTTTCGTTACAAGAAGAGGATGGATGGCTTTGGTATGACCGGTACTCTCTCGATGTGAATCCTCAACGGTTAACCGTTTCGAGTGATCTACCGGGAACAAAGGTTTCACTAGATGGAGAAGAAGTAGGGACGATCGATCAGAAATCTCTTGAAGTCAAGCGTTCTCCTGGAGAGTACGATGTTCAAGTAAGTGCGGAACAATCAGGACAGACCGTCCAGGAATCAAAGACTGTACAACTCGGAGATGAACCGAACGCGACAGTCGACTTTAAATTAGCTGATCGGTTCAATACGACCGTTTCGAACGAATATGCAGTCGATATCAAAACGTTACTTGAGACGGAAGTGAAAGCCCGGACTGGAAAAAGTATCGATACGATGACTGGCTATCTTGGACGTTCGCGTGACTCGTTTGAGAATACGTTCGGCACGCCTGATTCGACCGTTGCCAATCGAGCGCGGTACGATGGATATGAAGTAACCTATCAGTCGGGGCAGGTGGAAGAATTGTTAATCCGATTGAATAAGACTCCGGATGAACTTGAAGCCATCGCTGGAAAACCAGAACGAAAGAAGCGAGAGCAAGTCGGTACGGTTTGGGAATATCCGTCTAGTTTTCTCGAAGGTGTGTTCGAATGGTTGAATCTGCGAGCAGAAAAACGTGTCGTCGAGCGAGAAGACGGCATGTGGTTACAATTAAAAGACTAAAAAAATCCTCGGACAGAACGTCCGAGGATTTTTGGTTATCGTTTATTCACCGCACGGAGAATGAACGATACGATGAGGATAAGAATGATAGCTCCGAGTAAAGCAGGTACGATTGCGAATCCAGCAACCATTGGACCCCAATCTCCGAATAATGCTTGACCAATCAATGCACCAACGAAACCAGCGATGATGTTACCGATAATACCACCTGGAACATCTTTACCTAAAATCAAGCTTGCTAACCAACCAATAATACCACCGACGATTAATGCCCATAAGAATCCCATTTAAAACACTCCTTTTCAATTTAAGATATATGATTACTTACGTACTGCCCGGAGAATAAGTGAGACGATGAAGATCAAGATGACTGCTCCGAGAATAGCCGGAATGACTGCGAAACCAGCGATTTTTGGTCCCATTGAACCAAAGATGGCTTGACCGATCATCGAACCGATGAAACCAGCGATAATGTTACCGATGATGCCACCCGGCACATCTTTCCCGATAATTAAACTTGCGATCCAACCGATGAGACCACCAATGATGAGTGCCCATAAGAAACCCATTTTAAAACATCTCCTCTACATATTAGTTTTACCTGTTTTCAGGCAGTTATAAACACGTGCGAAAATGAAAAAATCTGAAATCGTTCATTCTTTAAATGACTAGACAATTAGACCACTTGATAGAGAATGAATGGACGATTCATTGATTTCACTTTCAATTTACATGTAAATCGTTTTCATATATTGATGTAACGATTACACTTAGAGTAATTGCCGAAAAAACAAGTATTAAAACATTATATTTTAAAAAACTAGGCGTTAAGCTAGAAAAACGAAGCAAATCTACTTTACGATGAGCCTAAAGGGAGTGGCGAACATGTTATTAGATATCAAAGGTTTATCAGGTGGATATGGATCGAAAACCGTCCTTCATGACATTAGTATCGAAGTGGATCGGGGTGAACTCGTTGGTTTAATTGGTTTAAACGGTGCTGGGAAATCGACGACGATCAAGCACATACTCGGTCTTTTGCCAGTCAAGACGGGATCAGTTCGAATCAATGGAATGGATTTAGCAACGAACGAAACCGAGTATCGTCGTCAAGTTGCATACATTCCAGAACAACCGATGTTATATGAACAACTGACATTACGGGAGCACCTTCGTCTGATGGCGCAAGGATATGATGTCGAAGAAGCGATCGCGACAGAACGCGCGCAACATTACGCTGAACGACTTCGGATGACGAAGCAACTCGAATGGTTTCCAAGTGTCTTCTCAAAAGGAATGAAACAAAAAGCGATGATCTTGTGCGCACTCGTCACAGGGAGTGAGCTGTTGATCGTCGATGAACCGTTTGTTGGACTAGATCCGCTCGCGATTCGCGAGTTATTACAGATTTTTAGTGAACTCAAGCAAGACGGTAAAGGTATTTTAATGTCGACGCATATCCTTGAGACAGCAGAACGGCATTGTAATCGTTTCGTACTCTTACATGAGGGTCACATTGCAGCGGAAGGGACGACAGCTGCTTTACGCGCACGATATGGATTACAAGATGGAACACTAGATGATTTGTACGTCGCTGCAATCGAGGAGGCGGAACGATGAGCAGCCAGTCCTTATGGAGGGAACGGTATCAGGCGGCGATGACCGAGACGGTGAAATACACAAGGTATATGGCGAATGGTGGACTATTATTCACCGTGTACTTCGTTATTTTGTACGGTTTAGTCGTATACGGTCGTTTCCTCGACCAACTCGATCCATCGTTTCCTGGTCGGTTCGTCATGGCAGCCTTGTTTCTGATTTTACCGCTCTACCGGACGAGTCGGACGTTTCTCGTTGAGGCGGACCAAGTGTTTTTGTTACCGGTATTAGCGAAGTTATCAGGGTTTATGCAACAAGTACGAGCGTACAATGCGGTCTTTGGTATCATCCGTGCCGTGATTCCATTTTTAGCTGTCGTTGTTCTCTATGTTCGAACGGAACAGACGACACCACTTGAACTTGTTTTACTTGGGGTAGCACTTGGACTGTTCGGAGCAGCAGCGAACTTATCAAAACTTGAAGGAATTGCACATCGGACGGTGCTGTTATATGCGTTCGGAGCGGCACTTCTCGTCATCATCGATATGGCGTGGATGGCGATCGTCGTCGCACTTCTCTTAATGGTCGTCCTTCATCTGAAGCGTCAGGATCATCTTCCTCTACGCGAATGGATTTCACTTGAGCAGGAATCGCGCGATCGATTTTATCGATTAGCGAATTGGTTCGTCGATGTGCCGCATCTATCGGCAACGTATAAACGCCGTCGTCTCTTAAGTAACATGGTCGAGCGGATTCCATATCGAGCGCAAACGACATTCGATTACTTGTATGTCAAACAGTTCATCCGGAGTGGAGACGGGATCGGATTGATTGTTCGTTTGACGTTAATTGGAGCTGTTTTCATGTGGTTGGCAAGTGGAAATGTTTGGTTCGTCGCCTTAGCGATTCCAGCGTTCGGAGGACTAACTAGTTTTCAGTTGGCGCCATTCACGAAAGCAGTCGATCAGCATCTTTTGACTCGTCTATTACCATTTGGAAATGCCGTACTGGCGAAACGGAAAATCATCCGCTTCGCAGCAATCAGTCAATGTATCGTACTGACACTTATTGGATTCTTTTTAAGCGGATCCATCTATGTCGTTGGTGGAGCAGCGTTGGCACTTGTGATCGGTGAGTATTATGCACGAAAATGATAGACAATTAGAAAGAGCCTACGCGATGAATCCATCGTGTAGGCTCTTGGTCTTTACTAATTATTAATTGACACGTTCGTTTGAGAGGTCTTCTTCTTCGACCATACGTAATTCTTTGCTGACAGGAGCAGGGAGGTCGTAAGAAGCTTGACCATGTTCCGCGACGTCGAGTCCACGGAGTTCATCTTCGCGTGTGATCCGAAGACCAATCGTAAGGTCGAGAACTTTTAAGAATGCGTAACTTAAGACGCTGACGATGACGACGGCAAAGACGACACCAAGTGCTTGAACGCCGAGTTGCGTAAAACCGCCACCATAGAAGAGACCAGCTTGTCCGATCCCTGTGATTTCAACGAGTCGTGGTGAAGCGAAGAATCCAGTTGCGAGTGTACCCCAGATACCAGCGACGCCATGAACGGAGAAGGCACATAATGGATCATCCACACGGCTTGCGAGAAGAATGCTCGTTCCATATGTGATGACACCAGCGAGGAAACCGATGACGACAGCTGCCCACGGTTCGACGAAGGCACAGGCTGCTGTGATGGCAACGAGTGCAGCTAACACGCCGTTGATGATCGAAGGGATATCTGCGACACGACGGTGCCAGAATGAGATGGCAAGAGCACCGAGGGCACCTGCTGCAGTCGCAAGTAACGTCGTCAAGGCAACGTAACTAAAGAATCCATCGGCAATCGTTAGTGTCGAACCAGCGTTGAAGCCGAACCAACATAACCAGAGGATGAAGGCACCAACGACAGAGTAGATGACATTGTGTCCAAGTAACGGTGTTTTTTCAGCACCGATTCGTTTCTTGAGCAGTAAAGCGGCAACGAGTGCGGCAATCCCACCTTGTAAGTGAACGACCGTTGATCCAGCGAAGTCTTGCATCCCGAGCGAACCAAGGAATCCACCTGCCCAAACGGAACGTGCGATGATCGGATAGATGATAGCAACGAAAAACGTTCCGAACAACAGGTAGACGGATAATTTAGCACGTTCTGCGAATCCACCCCAAGCGATCGCGAGGGAGACAGCGACGAATGAGAGTTGGAAGAGGAACTTCACATCAATCGTGATGTTCGACCAATCAAGACTGCTGAATCCTCCTTGTAAAAAGAATCCTTCCTTTCCGATGATAGAATTGCCATCACCGAACGTCAATCCGAATCCGATGGCCCAAAAGGCGAGAGCGGCAACCGAGAAGCTGATGATCTGTTTGACGGCGACGTGCCCCGCGTTCTTCGCCCGTAACATCCCTGTTTCTAGAAGTAAGAATCCGATTTGCATCGTAAAGACGAGCAGTGCTGCGAATAAGACATAAAACGTATCGACTGAGATAGCGAGTTGTTCCAGTTTCATTATCGTTCCTCCTTTATCCATTTAAAGTATGTGTTTACTTTAGACGGAAATACTTTCAAAGAAACGTGTTGTGTCAGAAAATCTGACATGGTATTTTTGTGGAAAGGAGTGACGAAGATGAACTACCGTGAAAAAAAGGTGATGTCGATCGGAATCGTCTGTGAATTGACCGGATTATCGGAACGTCAGATTCGTTACTATGAAGAACGAAAATTAATCTTTCCAGAACGGACGAACGGAAAGACACGAAAATATTCATTTACGGATGTCGAGCGACTTGTCGAAGTCGCGGAAAAAATTGAAGATGGCTGGCGGACACATGAAATACGTGAAAAAGAACGGAAGGTAACGGAACAGCAACGTTCTGACTTGATCCGTGGTCAATTAAACGCTGCATTCGGTCTTTACAAGAAACAGTGAACATTTCATGAACTGGTAACAGAACTGTCATTTTGTAAACGATTTATTGGCACAGACTTCTTAATTTCAGATATAATGTTTCTGTGTTCACAAACTTATCGTACGTTTTTTGGGGGCGTTAGAACGAGTATAAAGGGGTAGTTATGATGAAGAAATTCAATGATACGTTTTTGCGGGCGATCCGTGGCGAGCAGATTGATCACGTTCCCGTCTGGTACATGCGACAAGCAGGTCGTTATCAAGCGGAATATCGTGAAATCAAGAAGACACGGACGCTTTTCGAGATCACACATGACTCGGAACTAGGCGCATATGTGACAGAACTACCTGTAAAACAATTAGGGGTCGATGCAGCGATTCTGTATAAAGACATCATGACGCCACTTCCATCGATGGGCGTTGACGTCGAAATCAAGAGTGGTATCGGTCCAGTCATCGCGAACCCGATTCGCACGATGGCAGATGTCGAAGCATTACAACCATTTAACCGTGAAGATATTCCATATATCTATGAAACGATTCGTTTGTTACGGGAACGACTCGAAGTACCGTTGATTGGTTTTTCCGGGGCACCATTCACGCTTGCGAGCTATATGATTGAAGGTGGTCCTTCGAAGGGATACCATAAAACGAAAGCATTGATGTATGGACAACCTGAGGTATGGCATGCCTTAATGGAGAAACTAGGTGACATGGTCATCGATTACATCAAATCACAAGTGGATGCAGGAATCCAAGCGTTCCAAATCTTTGATTCATGGGTCGGAACGACGAGCCGGAAAGATTATGTCCGTTACATCAAGCCAACGATGGAACGCATTTTCACAGAATTAAAAGATACAGGCGTGCCGATGATCATGTTCGGTGTAGGAGCGAGTCACTTGGCAGAGGAATGGCACAGTTTACCGTTAGACGTCGTCGGACTTGATTGGCGTTTGTCGATTGACGAAGCACGTGAGCGTGGACTGACGAAACCTGTCCAAGGAAACCTCGACCCGTCTTATCTGTTAGCACCATGGGATATCCTTGAAGCAAAAACGAAGGAAATTCTCGATATGGGAATGAAGCAACCAGGATTTATCTTTAACCTCGGTCACGGCATCTTCCCGGAAGTCGATCCAGAAGTATTGAAACGTTTGACTGCATTTATCCATGATTATTCGAAAGAAAAAATGGAGGTAGGAAAATGAAGACGTTAGGACTACTTGTTATGGCGTACGGTACGCCATATAAACCAGAAGATATCGAGCGTTATTATACGCACATTCGTCGCGGGCGCAAACCGTCTCCAGAAGCATTGGCAGAGTTAACGGAACGTTACGAAGCCATCGGTGGTGTCTCACCACTCGCACAAGTCACGATTGATCAGGCTGAAGAGCTACACCGTCAACTGTCTGAGAAATATGCTGGTGAAATCGAGTTCAAACTCTATCTTGGTCTGAAACACATCGAGCCATTCGTTGAGGATGCTGTCGAGCAAATGGCAAAAGACGGCATTACGGAAGCGGTCACGGTCGTTTTAGCACCTCACTATTCGACGTTCAGTATCCGTTCATACAATGGTCGTGCGAAGGAAGTCGCGGACCAACACGGTATTCGTCTCGCATCCGTCGAATCGTGGTACAAAGAAGAAGCGTTTCTCGATTGGTGGGGTAAAGAAATTCGCAAGACGTTCGACGCTTTACCAGTATCTGAAGAGAAAGCCGTTCTCGTCGTTTCAGCACACAGTCTACCTGAAAAAATCATTGCAAACGGTGATCCATACCCAGAGCAATTGAAGGAAACAGCTGAATTGATCGCGCAACGTGCTGGTGTACCGCATATGATCACAGGCTGGCAATCGGCTGGACAAACGCCAGAACCATGGCTTGGACCAGATGTTCAGGATTTGACACGTGACGTCTACGAAGAAAAAGGATACGAAGCATTCGTCTACGTACCCGTTGGTTTCGTTGCCGATCACCTAGAAGTATTGTTCGATAATGATTACGAGTGTAAAGTCGTCTGCGACGAACTCGGAATTCATTATGCGCGACCTGTCATGCCAAACGCGGATCCAGCTTTCATGAAAGCTGTCACGGAAGCCGTCGCGAAACAGGTGGGTAGTTATGTCCAGTAAACGTCTCGTCATCGTGGGCGGTGGTATATCAGGACTTGCAGCCGCCTATTATGCAGAGAAGCAGTTTCCGGAGATGAACATCACGTTACTCGAGGCAGAGGGTCGTCTCGGTGGTAAGGTGGCGACATATCGGGACGAAGGATTGACGATCGAGCGGGGACCAGATTCGTATGTCGCACGGAAACACGTGTTGACGGATCTCATCGAAGAGATCGGATTAGGGGAGCAACTCGTTCGCAATAACACGTCGCAAGCGTATATCTTGGATGCGCGCGGTCTCCACCCGATTCCAAAAGGTGCCGTCATGGGGATCCCGACCGATTTAGAGTTATTCGCAGAGACATCTCTACTGACGGAAGAAGAAAAAGCAGAGGTGACAGAACGATTGCTTCACCCTGCTCCTGATTTGACGATTCCGGAAACAGACATCCCATTAGGGGAATACCTGCGTCCGCGTCTTGGAGATGCACTCGTCGAGAAGTTAATCGAACCGCTTCTTTCAGGCATCTATGCGGGTGATATCGACCGGATGAGTACGTTCGCGACCTACCCGCAATTCGTTGCGAATGAGCAAAAGGCGGGAAGCTTGTTCGAAGGAATGCGCCTCATGCGTCCGCTTGATCAACAACAAGGTCCGACGCTTAAAGCGACAGGTCAATTCTTATCACTTGCTACTGGACTCGAGTCTCTCGTCGAGCGTTTAGAAGAGGTGCTTGAACGGACAGAGATTCGTCTGGAGACACCACTTCGTTCAATTGAACGGGAAGAAGACGGGCGGTATCGTCTCGAAACGGATCACGGTCCAGAATATGCCGATGATATTTTGTTGACGATTCCGCATCGCCAAGTCGTGTCCCTGTTACCAGATGCGACGCTTCCAGGGCTTGCGAACCTTTCAACACACTCGACGGCGACGGTCACGTTGATTTTCGATAAGGAAACAGCGTTACCGATTGATGGAACGGGATTCATCGTCAACCGTCGGGCGCCGTATTCAATTACAGCATGCACGGCGATTGATCAAAAGTGGAATCATGCAGCACCGAATCATACCGTGCTCCGTGCCTTCATCGGACGCCCCGGAAAAGATGCACTCGTTCGTGAATCAGACGAAATGATTGAACGCGTCGTCTTAGAAGATCTTGAAAACATCTGTGGTCGTCCATTGCAACCGGAACGTGTCGTCATCAGTCGTCTCTTAGACGGCTTACCGGCCTATACGGTAGGACATGCACAGCGGATTCAAGAAGTGCGAGAAATCGTCGCTTCTCACTATCCACACATTCATTTAGCCGGACTCGCCTATGATGGTGTTGGTTTGCCAGACTGTGTAGCAGGTGTCAAAGCGACGCTTGAACAAATGGCGTTACAACAACCGGAACCATGTCCAGAATCATGACACGCCTAAACCTTTTTGAAGCTAGCAGTGCTTCAAAAAGGTTTTTTTGTCTTCAGAAGAATGACACGGAAGGAAACGGGAATAAGAGACAGAGGAATCAAAATCGAAGAATACCGTTGAAGCGGGAGGGAATCGTATGGTGGAAGTATGGAGTACGTTCACGATCATCATCGTCTACGGATTGCTTATCATGAATATCTTGGCTGTCCTGACGGTTATTTTTCTCGAGCGGCGCGATATTGGTGCGACGTGGGCATGGGTATTCATCTTGTATTTCGTTCCGCTCGTTGGATTTCTCGTCTATCTGTTTTTCGGAAGACTGTTGAAAAAAACGAATTTTTATCGTGTCACGGATGAAGAACAACTGGAACAGGATAGACGGATCGCCTTACAGAAAAAAGAACTTGTAACGATGGGACGGCACCCGATGATTCAAAAGCACCGGGATATGATTCGGATGAACCTGATGTCGAACGGTTCGTTACTCAGTCTCTCGAATCAACTACAGATTCTTTCGGATGGCGAGCAGAAGTTCAATCGGATGATTCAAGATATCCGCCAGGCTGAGCATGAAGTGAATATCCAATATTACATCATTCAGAAAGATCGCCTCGGGTTAGCATTGATCGATACATTGACCGATTGTGCCCGTCGTGGGATCAAAGTCCGTCTATTGTATGATGCTGTCGGATCACGTAGTCTCAAACGGACGGATTTCAAGGATTTACTCGCACATGAAGGAGAAGTGTTTGCCTTTTTCCCGCCGACGATTGGATTCGTTAATTTTCGATTGAACAACCGCAATCACCGTAAATCCTGTATCATCGACGGTCGAATCGGCTACATTGGTGGGTTCAACGTTGGTACGGAATATCTCGGTATCGATGAAAAGTTCGGCTACTGGCGGGATACACATTTTCGCTTGGAAGGTGACGTCGTTCACGATCAACTCGATCGCTTTATTCTCGACTGGAACCAAGCAAGTGACGTCTATACGGAAAAATCTTTGTTTTACTATGGAACGCATAGGATTCAGGATATATTACCGATGCAAATCGTCACATCGGGTCCGGATTCTCGTTCAGAGTATTTGAAGCTTGCCTTGATTAAAATGATCAACGAAGCAAAACGGACGATTTATATCCAATCGCCTTATTTCATTCCAGACACGAGTTATTTAGATGCATGTAAGGCAGCCCTGTTATCCGGAGTGGAAGTACGCATCATGATTCCGAACAAACCGGACCATCCATTCGTTTACTGGGCAACGACTGCTGCTGTAGGGGAACTGCTATCTTACGGAGCTAAAATCTACACGTATGAACCTGGATTTTTGCATGCGAAGACGATCGTCGTCGATGGAGAAATTGCTTCGGTCGGAACAACGAATATCGATGCGCGAAGTTTTCGTTTGAACTTCGAAATGAATACGATCGTCTATGACCAGGCAGTAGCGATTGAACTAGAACGGCTCTTCCTCGCCGATTGTGAGGTATCAAAGCTCATGACGGTCGAGTCGTATGCCGCGCGTTCAAGAACGATTAAATTCAAGGAAAGTATTTCGCGTTTGTTGTCACCGATCTTGTAAACCGTGTTTACGACCAGTCAAAATGTGAAAAATGGTATAGTGGTATGGAAATAGAAAAAGAGGAGAGTGAAGACGATGGCAAATCCAATCAAACTACTCGTATCAGACATGGATGGTACCGTTCTTTCAGGTAAACAACGAATTGAACCGGAGACGATTCAGGCAATTGAAGCGGCACGCGAACAAGGTGTCGAATTTGCAATCGCGACAGGACGTAACTACTTAAATGCAAAAGAATTAACAGATGCAGCAGGAATCCACTGTCCGATCATTGCTTCAAACGGGGCACGTGTGATGACCGTCGATGGAGAAGAGTTGAGTGCGACGACGTTGACGACGGAACAAGCACAGCAAATTTACGGTATCATCAGTCAATATGAAGTTTTCTTCGAGATGTTCTGTGATCGAGGACTCGTGACAGCACAAGGAGCGACGATCGACGCAGCCTATGATTCCCTGAAAGAGTTGAGTGAAGAAAGTGATCGGGCAAAACAAGTGCTTGATTTCTTCCACGATCGTTATTATGTCCACGAAGACGTCAAGATGATTGATGGATTCCGGTCGTACATTCGTAACCAAGCAGGAAAAGTATTTAAATTCATCTCATTCTCGTTTGATCAAGAATTAATGAAAAAAATCTGGCAGGAAATCGAGCAGAAGGTCGACGGTGTCTATGTCACGTCGTCAGGACACGATAACATTGAAGTCATGGCAGTCGGTGCCGATAAAGGAACGGCAGTTAAAATCCTCGCAGACCACCTCGGTGTGCCAATCGAACAGGTCGCTGTCATCGGTGATAACCTGAATGATCTTCCAATGTTCAAAGTTGCCGGCAAGGCGATCGCGATGGGGAATGGTCATGATGAGGCAAAAGCGATTGCCCATCACGTGACGAAAACAAATGATGAGCACGGCGTCGGATATGCGATTCAGCAGTTGGCGTCCCGTGCTTGGTAAGGGGGACGTTTCATGTTTAAGGCATTCAAGGAATTCGCATTTCGAGGAAATGTGATCGACTTAGCGGTCGGAGTTATTCTTGGTGCTGCGTTTAGCGGGATCATCAAATCCCTCGTCGACAGCGTCTTCATGCCGTTGATCGGTATCATCATCGGGGGCATTGATGTCAAAGGATTATCGGTCATGGTCGGAAATGCAGAGTTGCAGTACGGTCAATTTCTTCAAGCGAGCATCGAATTCTTGTTGATCGCCTTTGCGCTGTTTATCTTCGTCAAAGGCATCACTTCATTCCGAAAGAAGGAAGAGGTCGTCGAAGAAGAAGCGGTACCAACGACAGAAGAAAAATTATTGACAGAAATCAGAGATGCCTTGATTCATCAAAATGAGTCATCGACGAAAAATTGACGGATACAACAAAGCTGACTCAAAAGTCAGCATCTACAAAGATAAGGGTGGCAGAATGATGATCTGCCACCCTTATCTTGTAAAAAAAGAATGACGCGTCACACGCCACTCCTACAGGAAAAAGCGCATTATGCGCTGTCAGAGACAAACAAGACCCGCTTTCCTGCTTGAATGAAGCAGGAAAACTGGCTTGTGTCTCGCCTGAGGAAAGGGCGTGAAAAGACGAGTCATTCTTTTTTTGAGTCAGCTCCTTTTTTAAATCATAAAATTTTGAGTAATGCATTTTCAGAGCAGACTTGTAACGAAAGCTGTTTTTTCATTCCTTGATCAAATGAAATTTCTAGCACGTCGTCAACCAGGTGCAAAACGGTTCCGGGACCAAATGCTGTATGCGAGACACGCATGTTCTCAGTGATCGGAAGTGGAGGAACGCTAGCTCGCGCTGCAACAGCAGGGCGCTGGCGTTCTGCTTTTCGTTTTGCAGCGTCAGGCGTGACGAGGCGATGGACGTCTTCGACGAATGGCGAGACATCAAATGATTTCGATTTAAAACGATAGGACAGAAGATGTAGTTCGTGTCGCGCCCGTGTCATGCCGACGTAAAACAAACGTGCAGCTTCTTCCATATCATCGAGTTGTCCATTCTTGTACGCCTTGATCGTATCAGCCGATGGAAGAATACCAGAAACGAGATCAATCATGAAAACGCGATCGAATTCAAGTCCTTTTGCACTGTGAAAGGTCGAAAGGGTGACCGCATTTTGATTTTTATTTTGTTTCGCATCACGCATCAATTGTTCGAGATGCGTGATCCGTTCACGAAAAGCGAGTAGCGTTGGTACATCACTTGCGATGTTATCAATCGTATTCAGTGTTTCAAGCAGGTGATCGAGACTAAAACCGAGACTCTCACTCATTTTCCGCAAATTCTTTTCGTAACCCAGTTCATGACGAATCAGAGAGAGGGCAGCAGAGGGTCGAACGGTTTGGATGGAAGCGAACGTGCGCTTCATTTGTTGAAGTTGTTTCTTTTGATAAAACTTCATCTCGATTTTGTTTATGAGTAGATCAAATACAGATTCACCCGTACCGAACTGTTGCAATTGAGAAAGTTGCGCTTTTGAAATGTACCCGGCGAATTTTGTATGAATAGTTGCTAACACATCGATATCTGTCGGATCTTGTGCGAATGTCATGAAGTTTAAGATATCCTTCAAAATCCAATGACTGAAGAATTTATGATCGACATCCTTAATATAAAACGGAATATTTGCTTGATCCAACGCATTCATGACGTTGATCGAAGAAGCATTGTTACGATATAAGATGGCCACTTCGCGGTAATTCGTCTCTGTCCGTAGTTGATTCAACAGATAGCGGGTCTGATCCTCGTAAGTTGATAACGTCTCTAAGATGATCGGACGAACAGCAGCGTTCTCCGTGAACATCTGTTTCGGATAGCGTGCTTTATTGCGCTGAATGAATTGGTTCGCGACGGATACGATGTCTTGAGACGAACGATAATTTTGTTCCATGTAAAGAATCGTCGCATTCGGATACGTATCTTTGAAGTGCAAAATTTTAGAAGCGTCCGCGCCACGCCAGCTGTATAGCGTCTGATCATCGTCTGCAACGACACAAAGTCGGTTATGCGGTAAGGCTAACTTTTCGACCAATTGATGTTGAACGAGTGACGTATCCTGGCTCTCATCCGTTAGGATATAGTCAAAGCGACGCTGATAATGTTGCAACAGACGACGGTCTTGCTCCAAAATCGTATTCGCATACGTCAACATATCATCAAAGTCGAGTAACGGATGTAAGGGATCACGCGACTTGAATTGTTCATACGCCACATAGATATCAGGGAAATGTTTGATCGTCGTCGGTACTGCCTTGATTTCCTTTAAAGAAAGAAGACGGTTCTTGACGAAGGAAATCATCCGTAATAACTCATCCATCTGGTCGTCGGTAATGACACTCCGATTAATTTCCTGGAAAATACGCCGGAGTAACATGCGTTTATGTGGCGCATTCGGATGTTGTTGATCCATTGGTCCCTCAATGATCGTATAGGAGAGACGTTGCTGGGACGTATGATCCCGAACGACTTGAAAAGCAAAGCTATGAATCGTCGAGAATGCCGCTGTCGTTCCAATTAATTCGTGAAATAGATGATAAAAACGATCCGCCATCTCGCGAGCTGCTGCCTTACTGAAGGTCAGCCCTAAAATACGATGTGGTTCGATCTTTTTTTGTAAAATCAAATAGGCAATCTTAAAATTAAGCGTCGTTGTTTTTCCAGAGCCGGGTGAGGCGAGTAACAGCAACGGACCATGGTCATGTTCGATTGCCTGTTGTTGGACAGGATTCAGTTGAATGCCGGTCAATCGCTCCATCTGTTCGAAAAAATCTTCATGCATGATACAGTTCACCTCGAGCGTATTTATTTCTCGTCCAATAATCGAACTTTCCCTAGTGTATCATTTTTAGTGTCAGGATTGGATTACGGAAAGAAGAACCGTGGAATAAAGAGACAAGAGCCTATTGGATGTTATGTAAGACGAGTACCCTAAAAGACTAGGCAAATGGATACAAAAACATTAAAATGGGAATAGATGTAAGAGAGTACTCTCTTGTCCTGTACAAAGAGGGAAGGCGGAATGAGAATGTCTGTAGTGAAATTACACATGTATACGAATGAACATTATGAACAATGTGATGCGTTCATTCTTCCGGAAGAACAAGTCCAGTTTACTTCTTTTCCGACGGATGTCGTCACAGATGCAGTTGCCCATCCAGATAAATTCCCGGTTGTCATCAAAAAAGACGAGCTCGTCGTCGGATTTTTTATTCTTCATCTTAACCCCCCTAAAACACATCGAACACATGAACAAAGTGTCCTATTACGTGCCTTTTCCATTGATGCACGCCATCAACAGCAAGGATATGCGAAAGAGGCAATGATGCAGTTGCCAGAGTTCGTGCATCATCATTTTCCAGAAGTCACAGCGATTACACTAGCGGTCAATAAAAAGAATATTGCTGCAAAATCACTGTACTTCAAGACGGGATACGTCGATACGTTACAGTCCGTCATGGGTCCGATTGGGGAGCAACACATCCTTGCCTTTGATTTAGAAAAAGAACTACGATTGAAGCATTGAATTAAAAAAAGCATTTTCCTGATTCTATTCAGGAAAATGCTTTTTTTACTTAAGATAAATCGTAGAGTGATAGATGCGCACCTGCTTCACCAGAGAAGACAATCCCTCGACTGGATGTTTTCGGGAAAATCCGTCCAGATGCAACGGCTTCTCCGTCATTCAGGAAAAGTTCAAACGAAGAACGATCCACGAACAAACGTAATGTATGCAAGTCCTTCGCAAGAATCGTCGATCGCGAAGTACCGAATGATTCGGCAGGGACTTCCGCACCTGAACGGCTTCGATCGATTGTAAATTGACGTGATACAGCATCGTAGTGGAATACCGTCTCTTCTGTAGCGTCTTGACGAATCGAGAAGCGGAACGAGTCCGACGACAGTTTTAAGTCTGTCATCACGAGCTCGAAAATCTCGGCTTCCGCAATTGTCACGTCTTGTTCGAAAAGAATCGTTTCGTCAAACAGCGTCTCTTTTCGTAGCTGTGTCAGTTCACGGACAGGTCGTTGACAAAGTTGCCCCTGTTCGATCGTTAATTCACGTGGCAATGTCAAAGCATGTGCCCAGTTATAGATGTCAGAAGGATAACTGATATCCGGTAACCCCATCCAACCAACAAGAATCCGTCGACCATCTGCCGCCTCAGTTGTTTGTGGCGCGTAGAAGTCAAATCCGAAATCGAGTTCTTGGAACGATTCGTGTGTGAATGTTAAGTCGGGTAAAGCTAACGGTTCGCCGATGAAATAACCGGACTGGAAAATATTTTGATAGTTCGGACCATCTGGTTCAATCCCTTGAGGGCTAAAGAGGAGGATTCCTTTTCCATCAAGCTCGAAATAATCAGGACATTCCCACATATAACCGAATGTCGGGTAGTTCGTCTGTAACTCACCGAGGAATGTCCAGTGCTCTGCATCTTGAGACTGATAGATGACAGTACAACCCGTCAAGTCAATGCGCTGTGCACCAATGATGCAGTACCAGGTGCCCGATGCATCTTGGAAGACTTTCGGATCACGGAAATGTTCCGTATATCCTTCAGGAACGTTTGGGATAGCAGGTGGTAAATGTTTTTCGATTCGTCCATCCGAGCGGAGATGACCGACGATTTGGCTCGTATGGCGATTCCAATCCGCATCCCGTTTATTACCGGTGTACATGATGTGCACTTGATCATCTTTAATGAAGCCACTACCGGAATAAGCACCGTGCGAATCAGGATCGTCATTTGGGATCAAGGCGGCTCCTTCATCGAACCAATGTACAAGATCTTTTGATGTCATGTGATACCAGTACTTCAGCCCGTGTACGGGTCCGAGTGGAAACCATTGATAAAACAAATGATAGAGACCATCATGATAGACGAAGCCGTTCGGATCATTCAAAAGTCCGGTCGGAGGTTGAATATGGTAAGAAAATCGCCAAGGAGATGTTCGAACTTCTTCCTTCATCGCTTGGTAAACGCTCGGATCGACATCCGAGAGGGGACGGTATCGTGCTTCACGTGTCCATTGATTCATGTTGACAGCTCCTCGTTGAAAAATTATACGCTTCTCGTTCACCTTACGGAGGAGAGCTGCGCTTGTCAATCCTCCGTCCTGAATGGTCATTGAACGGACATACATCCTCTGCCGTTTTGCTTCGAACGATAGAGCGCTAAATCAGCGCGATGCATGACTTGTTCAAGTGATTCTCCTGTCACCTGTTCGGCGACTCCGATACTCATCCCGATGTGGACGGTTTGTTCTTCTAAGTGATACGGCATCGAGACGTGAGCGATCCATTGTTCACCTAAGTATCGTGCTTCTGTTAAGGATTGAGTGGTCAAGACGATGATGAACTCATCGCCGCCCAGACGAGCCACGAATCCACCAGGTGGAAGCAACTGTTCGAGACGTTGACTGACCTCGATCAGCAGGAGATCACCTAGCGCGTGACCATACGTATCATTGACTGCTTTAAAGCCGTCTAAATCAAGGCAAAGATAGATAGAATGCGTTTCTGCAGGCAATTGTTCGATGTATTGAGCAAGACCGTTGCGGTTCGCGAGACCAGTCAGGCTATCGCGTTGTGACAAGCGTTCAAACGTTAATTTCTCTTGTTCGGTATGTAGCAAGCGATGAATCAGTCGTTGTAAGGCATCCGTCAGTGTCTCGATTTCTCGGATTCCACGATGATTCGGGAGTGATTTTGATGGATCATCCTGCATCTGTTGTGCGGCATGTGTGATTTTTAATAATGGTCGTGTCAATAGCTTCGCTAACATCCAGCCAAGTACGGCTGTAACGAAAGAGGCAATCAAACCAGCGATGAAAATCGTTTGACGTAAAGCATCGGCATCAGCGAACGCAATCGAAGTCGGTTGACGTACGAGAACCGTCCAACCTAAGCCATCGTAATCCTTGTAACCTCGGCTTGTGCTTTGACCAGAGACAAATTCTTTCCCTTGCCAGGAAGCGGTCGCAGAAGCATTCGAAGTCAGCGTTACGCTATCGGGTAATGTTTTACCGCTCCATCCGCTTGGTCCAAGTAAAATCGTTTTTCGATCTTGACTAATGATGAAGACATCGACTTGTTGGAGAGAGGACGTGGCGCTCTGAAAACTTTGTTCGATTGCTTTTGCCCATTCGAAGCTGAGATGTGTCGCAAGGACACCAGAAAATCGACCCTTATCATACAAAGGTGTACTAATATCGACGAACTGTAACGGTTCACCGCTTGGGTTCGGCAATAATTTTGCGAGTAGGACAGCTTCATGGACATCTCCGATGAATGGTTGTGATAAGGCTTGTTGGAAGACGGGACGTTCCTTGATCGACGTTCCTTCCAGAATCTGATTCGTTGACGCAACGACGTTACCTTCCGTATCTAATCGACCAATCCAAGAAAAGTCAGGAATCTGCCGTTGTAACTCTTCGAGTGTCCGTCGCGTTTCTGTTTTTTGTTCTGTTTGTTGAATCGTTGATAAGGAACCCAGCAATTTTACTTCGGCATAACGTGACCACATGTAATGATCAAGCTTATCAGATAGTTGGTGAGCGGTCGTTGACAGATTCATCCCGACTTCCGATTGGAGTCGGTTTGTTGCATGTTGACTAATGAAGAAAGTTAATCCGAGCGTCATGCTAAAAAATAGCAGGGAAATCAATCCCGCTAACAAAACATCAAAGCGAAGTGAGGGTTTGGACATTGTGTGATACTCCATTCATACGTTTTCATTTGTTTTTACTTACATCATACACGTAGACATCTACGAGTTGTTCGCGGTTCGAGAAACTCGTTCGCGCGTATCGGAAATCGTGTTTTTCCCAAAAACGACGGGCTCTTAAATTATCAGGTAAGACCGCGAGATGAATGTGAGGTTCCTGACTTAGGAATCGATCACAAAAAGCGGATAGTAACCGACTACTAATTCCCGTACCGTGTTGAGAAACATCCATTAAGAATAAACCGATCCAAGGTGTACCGTCTTTTGGATGCTTCGGTAGGTAGTCAATCAGTAAGACGGGTTCTCCGTCCACATATCCAATCAGCGATACGGTATCGGGATTTAAAAACTCTTCCTGTAAGGTCGAATCAGAGAGCGGAAGCATTCGTTCTTCTAAGAGCGCATATTCAGGAACGCTCGCGTACAACGATTGGATGATCGGAAAGTGATCATGTGTTACTTGTTCAAAAAGAATCATCTAGCGACTCCATTCTTTATTTTTAGTATAAAATTTCTGCTGTTACGCCTTTTTAATTGGAATCGGATTACATATTTGTAAGAAATGAAACTTATCCTTTAAAATCACGTACACTAATAGCATAGACAAAATATGAATGAGGAGGAAGAGCAGATGTTAAAGATTGAAAATATCTCAAAGCGTCTCGGGAAAGAGCAAATTTTAAAAGACGTCAGTTTTGAGGTATCCCCAGGAGAAGTGTTCGGCTTCCTCGGACCGAACGGAGCAGGGAAGACGACGACGATTCGCATCATCACGGGACTACTCGAGCAGGATGCAGGGAAAGTCACGGTCAATGGATTTGATGTCGTAGAAGAGCGTTCGAAAGCGTTGACGCAAATTGGAGCAATCGTGGAGAATCCAGCGTTTTATCCTTATCTGACAGGAAAACAAAACTTGGTTCATGCAAAAAACCTCATTCCGGGACTCGGTCAAGTTGATTATGATGCACTAGCACGACTCGTTGGTCTTGAAGGAAAGCTTTCAAAAAAAGTCGGAGAGTACTCACTCGGAATGAAGCAACGACTCGGAATTGCTCGTGCCTTGCTACATAACCCGCGCGTCTTGATTTTAGATGAACCAACGAATGGTCTGGATCCATCCGGGATTGCGGAGCTTCGTGAATATTTACGCCAAATGGCGCGTGAGCAAGACATCGCGATTTTAATTTCAAGCCATATGTTGAGTGAGATGGAACAAATCAGTGATCGTTACGCGATCATCGATCAGGGTGTCATCAAGTCGGTCGAGTCCGTTCGTAATGAAACCGGAGCGAAAATCGCTCTTCGTGTCAATGCGGAAGCGATGACAGATGTACTCGATGCCCTTCGCGTCGCAAACTACCCATCAGAAGTACTCGAGAATAAAATCATTATCACCGCACCGGAAAGTGAATGTCCAGCTATCGCTCGACTCGTCGTGCCGATTGCCGATTTACATGAACTGACCGTTAAACGTTTGACGCTTGAGGAACAATTCCTGCAAGTAACGAAAAAAGAGGGGGATTCACATGCTTTCGCTCATACAAAATGAATGGATGAAATGGTGGACGACTAAAAAAGCGAAGATTGTCTTAGCACTATATGTCGTTATTGCAGTTGGTATTATCATCATTGCAAAGACGAATGATTTTGAGTTCACACGTTATGATTATTATTCATTAACGTTCCTTTTACTGACATCTCTATTAGGAATCATCACGATTGTCTTCACGGCAGAAGCCATCGGGAATGAAGTACGTTATGACACGATGAAACACTTATTAATGAGTCCGTATTCACGAATGACGATTTATTTCTCGAAACTTATTTTTTCGATCTTGATCATGTTGCTCCAATTCGTGTTCATCGCTGCGATCGTCTACGCAGGCTCATTTGCGTTTTCAGAGGCAGGAGATCCAATTCTGTTCCGCGATACGCTCGTCGAAGTTGTCAGTCCGATTTTTACAATATTCATGACGTTATTCTTCTCATTGTTGTTCCGTTCTGTTGGAATGATTATCGGCTTCACCGTACTAGCACAGTTCTTTACGAGCATTGCGGGTAACTTACTGGTTGGTTTCAAACCAGCAATCGCTAAGTGGATCGTATTCATGCATTTAGACTGGTCAATGTATTTCAAGGATTCTATGACCTATGGTACGAGTGAAGCGATGGGAACAACTTTGACGTTCTCCGCCTTGTTCGTATTGGCTCATATCATCGTCTTGTTAGGTGCATCGATTCTTGTCTTCCAAAGAAAATCATATACGTAAATGAAAGAGCTGCTATTGATAGATGAATTTGTCTATCAATAGCAGCTCTTTTACAGTATTCAAGAACTTGTCCGTTTAGGTGGACGTGCCGTAATCGGGAACAATCGCTGAAACCATTCGATCAGTGGACCGTTCAATAAGAGGAAAATGAAAGTTCCGACTCCGATGCCGATCAGTTCGCGTTCAATCAGTGAAAAGAGGCAAGCAATCAAAAAAGGAATACCGAGGCTGATCGTTGCTCCGAGCGATGTACTTTTAAAGCGGCTGATCAGTGACTTCATCAAGTAATCCGGTGGCATCAATACGAATCCGATTTGGAGATAGAGGGCGAGTCCAAGTGAAATCAATGGCATACCGATCAACATGTACACGGCGCGCATCCAAAGTCCCTGTGGTGTGTAAATCAATTGATGGATCGATAAGAAGAAATCAATCGCAGCGCCGAAAAGGACGACGAGTGCAAAACTGAGAACAATCGTCCACCAACTAAATCGACTCCCGAGAGAAAGTGCTGCAATCAAAGCAAGCACATGTAAGACGATGATCGCTAGTCCGACAGTTAACGGTGAGATGGCCGCGACGGCCTCACTCGCTGAAGTCCAAGGTGCACTCCCGATCGAGGCGGTCACCATGAAGCTGTTTCCTAAGGCGTTAATTAAAATAGAGAATAAATAGATGACAATCCGTTTTTGCTGACTCATTGACGTGCACAGACGGTAGGACTGCGCGTTCACCTCCTGAAAAGAAATCGTTTCGTTAAGCTATACCCTAATCGTAGCGCTCTTTTCACTTATTTTCATGAAAAGAGCATTGCCTATTCCTCCTATTTCACGACATACTTAGGACACATTACGAATCAGGGGGAGAACATATGACATATTTTGGACAGAAGATCCTGCCTTCCGTTAGAAAATTAGAAGACTTTGAAAAGATGCTGAAGAGTCCATATGAATATGGGGTCTTACTCGAAATGCACGTATCGCGCTTAAAAGCAGTCTATGAGATGGCGCATCGTTACGACAAAAAAATGTTTTTGCACATGGATCTCGTTCAAGGATTAAAAAATGATGAATACGCAACGGAATACGTCTGCCAAGAATTAAAGCCGTATGGTGTCATTTCGACGAAGGCGAGCGTCATCTTGAAAGCACGTCAAAAAAAGGTCAAGACGATGCAACGCATGTTCTTACTCGATTCCAGTTCACTCGAAAAAAGTTATCAACTCATGGAACGGACGCAACCTGATTACATCGAGGTGTTACCTGGATTAATGCCAAAGTACATTCAAGAAGTGAAAGAAAAGACGGGGCGTCTCGTATTCGCCGGTGGACTCATCGATACGGTCGAGGAAGTGGAACAAGCAATTGAAGCAGGTGCCTCAAGTATCACAACATCGAATAAGGACTTGTGGCGTCATTTTGAACCACGCTCCTAACCGGATTGTGATGAAAATCATTCGGATTGTTTGACAGCGTTTTCACTGATTGTTATAGTGATATCAAGTTGATACAAAGTGACGGAGAAAAGGGAGATTCACGTGTGAGTCCTGCTTGAAGAACATTCAAGTGTGAACTGACGTGGATCTCCTTTTTATGTTGCTTTTTTCACATAACCAAAAGGAGGAACACATATGTCACCCATTTTAGCGGAATTTTTAGGCACAGCTTTGCTTGTCGCGCTTGGGAACGGTGTAGGTGCAGGCGTTAGTTTGACGAAATCGTTTGCAAAGGATGCAGGCTGGATCGTCATCACGTTTGCGTGGGGTTTTGCCGTGGCGATTGCAGCGTATGCCGTCGGTCAATTCAGTGGAGCACACCTTAACCCAGCAGTAACGCTTGGTTTAGCCTTTGACGGTTCATTTGCATGGACGGACGTACCAGGCTATATCGTCGCTCAAATTGCCGGCGGGATACTTGGTGCAAGTCTTGTTTTCGTCCATTACTTACCACATTGGGCAGAGACGAAAGACCCAGCAGCGAAACTCGGCGTCTTTGCGACGTCACCAGCGATTCCACATACATTTGCCAATCTAATGAGTGAAATGATTGCGACATTCTTACTTGTCATCGGGTTGTTGTCGATCGGAGCGAATAAGTTCTCAGATGGTCTGAATCCATTGATCGTCGGTTTCTTGATCGTCAGCCTCGGTATGTCATTCGGAGGCACGACAGGATATGCGATGAATCCGGCGCGGGACCTTGGTCCACGTATCGCTCACTTCATCTTACCGATTCATGGAAAAGGATCATCGAACTGGGGATACTCATGGATTCCGGTTCTCGGACCAGTTCTCGGTGGAAGTCTTGGCGGATTGTTTTATCGTTCGGTCTTCACAGGAAAAGATACACCGGCTTTTTGGATTGTAGGACTTGTGACAATCGTCATATTAGGCTTATGCTATAGATTCGGTGTTCGTCCGAACAAAACAACGTCAGTGGAGTCAAAGTCAGCTTAACTTATTTAGATACAAAAGGATGGGGAAGAGATGGAGAACTACATTTTGTCATTGGATCAGGGAACGACGAGTACACGTGCGATCCTGTTTAATCGTGCCGGCGAGATCGTCCATTCAGCGCAACAGGAATTCACGCAGTATTTTCCGAAACCAGGTTGGGTCGAACACAACGCAAACGAGATTTGGGGAAGTGTCCTTGCTGTCGTGGCGACTTGTCTGACGGAGGCGAACGTAAAGCCGTCGCAGATTGCTGGTATTGGAATCACGAATCAACGTGAAACAGCTGTCGTTTGGGAAAAAGAAACAGGGAAACCGATTCACAATGCAGTCGTGTGGCAATCGAGACAAACGGCTGAAATCTGTGAAGCGCTTCGAGCAGCCGGTCATGCCGAGCTCTTCCGTGAGAAGACAGGTCTATTGATTGACGCTTATTTCTCTGGTACGAAAGTCAAATGGATTTTAGATCATGTCGAAGGAGCACGGGAACGTGCTGAACGTGGTGAACTACTGTTCGGTACGATCGATACGTGGCTCATCTGGAAATTATCCGGCGGAAAAGCACATGTGACCGACTATTCGAATGCAAGTCGTACGTTGATGTATAACATTCATGAATTAAAATGGGATGACGAGTTACTCGGCATCTTAGATGTCCCGAAAGCCATGCTTCCGGAAGTACGACCATCTTCTGAAGTGTACGCAGAGACAGCAGGGTATCACTTCTTCGGAGAAGCAGTTCCAATTGCTGGAGCAGCAGGCGATCAGCAAGCCGCATTGTTTGGCCAAGCATGTTTTGATACAGGAATGGCGAAAAACACATACGGTACGGGTTGCTTCATGCTGATGAACACAGGGGAAGAGGCTGTGAAATCAGATCACGGATTGCTGACGACGATCGCGTGGGGCGTCGATGGAAAAGTGGAGTATGCCTTAGAAGGAAGTATCTTCGTCGCAGGATCTGCGATTCAGTGGTTACGTGACGGCTTACGTCTCATTGATGATGCCAAAGAATCAGAAGGATACGCAACACGCGTCACGTCTTCAGACGGTGTCTACGTCGTACCAGCATTCGTTGGTCTTGGTACACCTTACTGGGATTCAGACGTTCGTGGTGCCGTCTTCGGTTTGACACGTGGTACGGAAAAAGAACATTTCATCCGCGCGACACTTGAATCACTCGCTTATCAGACACGCGACGTCCTATCTGCGATGGAGCAAGATTCAGGCATCGAGATGAAAACGCTCCGTGTCGATGGTGGAGCAGTTAAAAACGACTTCTTGATGCAGTTCCAAGGTGACATCATCCAAGCGCCAGTTGAGCGTCCGGAAATCAATGAAACGACGGCGTTAGGTGCAGCGTACCTCGCAGGTCTTGCTGTTGGATTCTTTGAGAACCGTGAACAGATTGCGACGCAATGGAAAAAAGAACGTCGTTTCGAGCCGAGTATGGCGAAAGAAGAGACGGATGCGCTCTACGGTGGATGGCAAAAAGCTGTTCAAGCTACGATGTTGTTCAAATGATGTGAGGTATGTTATAGTAAGGTCAAGTTAATAAATCGGTCGGAGAATATGGAGAGACCACAGCAGCAGTTGACATAGTCAGCGTGTTTGTTGTGGTCTCTTTTTTTTTCGAACCTAAACAGGAGGAACTATTCATGGCTAACCAACCATTTTCAAGCAAAAACCGTGCAGATGTCTATAATCGATTAACACGTGAAGAACTCGATCTACTCGTCGTAGGTGGCGGTATCACAGGTGCGGGGATCGCCCTCGATGCAGCGTCACGCGGTATGAAGATTGGCCTCGTCGAAATGCAGGATTTCGCGTCCGGTACGTCTAGTCGTTCAACGAAATTAGTCCATGGTGGTCTACGTTATTTAAAACAATTCGAAGTTCAGATGGTCGCTGAAGTCGGTAAAGAACGTGCGATCGTTTACGAAAACGGACCACACGTCACGACACCAGAGTGGATGTTGCTTCCGATGCATAAAGGCGGTACGTTCGGACCGTTCAGTACGTCAATCGGTCTTCGTGTTTATGACTTCTTAGCAGGTGTTAAACGTTCGGAATGGCGGACGATGTTATCTGCGAAAGAAACATTAGCGAAAGAACCACTCGTCAAACAACAAGGTCTCAAAGGTGGCGGTTACTACGTTGAGTACCGCACAGATGACGCCCGTCTAACAATCGAAGTCATGAAAGAAGCGGTTGAACACGGTGCACGCGTCGTCAACTATACAAAAGCGGAAGAAATCATCTACGATGCTGGAAAAGTCGTCGGCATGCGTGTGACGGATCTCTTGACAGGTGACGTACATGAAATCCGTGCGAAAAAAGTCGTCAACGCGACAGGTCCATGGGTCGATGAATTACGTGAAAAAGATGGCTCTAAAGTCGGGAAACAACTTCGTTTGACAAAAGGGGTCCACGTCGTCATCGATCAATCGAAATTCCCACTCAAACAAGCGGTCTACTTCGATACACCAGACGGTCGGATGATTTTCGCGATTCCACGTGATGGAAAAGCGTACGTTGGTACGACAGATACGTTCTTCGATAAAGATACTGCACATCCGAAGTTCACAGTCGAAGACCAAGACTACGTCCTAGACGCGATTCACTATATGTTCCCAGAGGTTAAAGTGACAGCGGAAGACGTGGAATCAAGCTGGGCTGGTGTACGTCCATTGATTTATGAAGAAGGAAAAGATCCTTCTGAAATCTCTCGTAAAGATGAAGTATGGCAGTCTGAGTCAGGTCTCATCACGATTGCGGGTGGGAAATTGACTGGATACCGTAAAATGGGTGAGCACGTCGTTGATCTCGTCGCTAAACTCTTGAAAAAAGAAGAAAACGTCGCGTATGCACGTTGCTCGACGAAAAACATGCCAATGTCTGGTGGACACGTTGGCGGAGCAAAAGGATTTGCTGAATTCTTAAAAGCTCAAACAGCAACAAACGGTTTAACGACAGAAGAAGTTCAATTCCTAGCAAAACGCTACGGTTCGAACTTACCGAAAGTACTGGAATACGCAGCAGCATTCGATGCAGCAACGACAGCTCTTCCACGTTCTGTCTATGCACAACTCCACTACAGCATCGAACATGAAATGGTCGCTCGTCCGATCGACTTCTTCATCCGCCGTACAGGTGCTGTCTTCTTCGATATCGCTTGGGCTCGTGCTCATAAAGATGCCGTCATCGAAGAGATGAAATCTGTCTTGAACTGGACAGCAGAACAAACAGATGCTTATACGAAAGAACTCGATATCGAGATCGAAGATGCAGCACATGCACTCGTGACAGAATAAGCTCTCTAACTCATCAAGGAATCAAGATCAATATGATCTTGATTTCTTTTTTTACATATTCGTATTGACGCGGGCGGAAAGATTGCAACTCTTTCTAGAGGCGACTATGCTTAATGTATGAAATTGCACAAAAGGAGAGAACACAGATGAAAGTAGAAGTATGGTCGGATTACGCATGTCCGTTTTGTTATATTGGGAAGCGTCGTTTAGAACAAGCAATTGCGAACGAAAAGTTAGATGTCGAGGTCGAATTCAAGAGCTTTGAACTCGATCCAGATGCACCAGCAGTACCGACGCAAGGATTATACGAAATTCTTGCTTCAAAATATGGAACGACTCTCGAGCAAGCACGGAATATGTCGCAAGGTGTCGTTGATACGGCACGTCAGGAAGGCTTGCACTACGAGATGGATCGTGTCATCCCAGCCAATACATTTGAGGCTCATCGTCTGACTCAATTCGCTAAAAAACATGGTAAGATGAATGCAGTATCAGAAGCCTTGTTCACAGCGTACTTCATGAATGGAGAAGATCTAAATGACCGAGCTATTCTGACAAGGATCGCAGTAGATGCTGGACTTGCTGAGGCAGATGTCAAAGCGTTTCTTGCGTCAGAAGAACTGGCGACAGATGTTCGAGAAGAAGAAGCGATGGCACAACAACTGGGTGTCCGTGGTGTACCGTTCTTCGTCTTTGACCGGAAATATGCCATTTCTGGCGCACAACCAGTGGAAGCCTTCGAACAAGTCTTCGCGAAGATGCGCCAAGAACAAACACTTGAAGTCATCGCTGAAGGTGACGCGTGTGGTGTTGACGGCTGTAACTGATCACATTATGATTCCATCACAAAGGAGCACGAAACCCTTATGAAATTCATCTTCCATCCTGAGATTCGCGATGCGCGAATCAATCTCGCTGTCGAAGAATTCATCTTGAACAACCTGAACGTTAATGAAGAAGACTATTTCTTGTTTTATATCAATGGTCCGTCGATCATCGTCGGAAAAAACCAGAACACGAATGAAGAAGTCAATTTGAAATATGTCGAAGAAAACGGCATCCACGTCGTCCGTCGTCTTTCAGGTGGTGGCGCTGTGTATCATGACGAAGGAAACTTGAACTTCAGTTTCTTGACAAAAGATGACGGTGATTCGTTCAACAACTATAAAAAGTTCACGGAGCCAGTCGTACAAGCGCTGCATAAACTCGGTGTCGAAGCGGAGTTATCTGGACGAAACGATATTCATGTCGGAAGTCGGAAAATCAGTGGGAATGCTCAGTTCACGACTAAAGGGCGGATGTTTAGTCACGGTACACTGATGCTCGATTCGAACATCGAAGAAGTCGTCAATGCGCTTGTCGTCAGTGAAGAGAAGATGCGCTCTAAAGGCATTAAATCAGTCCGGAGTCGTGTCGCGAATATCTCGGAATTCCTGTCAGAACCATTGACGATGGAACAATTCGTCGATCATCTCCTTGCTTCGATCTATGAAGGGAAAGAGATTGAACGGTATATCTTAACCGAAGAGGACTGGGATAAAGTACGTGCCATCTCGGCAGAACGTTATGGCAACTGGGAGTGGAATTTCGGGAAATCGCCGAAATTCGACGTCATTCATAAAAAACGTTTCCCAATCGGTACGATTGATTTCCGGCTGAACGTCAAAAAAGGCATCATCGAAGAAGCGAAGATTTATGGCGACTTCTTTGGCGTCGAGGATGCAGAAGAAATCGCACGGGCGCTCGAAGGTTCGCGCTATGATCGCGCGTCACTTCGCGAAGTGCTCGGTCGGTACGAATTGAAAAAATATTTCGGTGCCGTCGAACTAGATGAGGTGCTAGACGTTTTAGCGTAAGTCTTTATGGGAAAACTCCTTCTATCAACTGCATAGGGGGAGTTTTTTTCATGGGCTATAATAAAGATAATTTTTTAGAAGGTTCGTTGACGGACTTTATTGATTTCGAACGGATTTCAGAACAGTTACCAAAAACGGAGGATGAACAGCCGTTACCATATTATGAGCGTGATGATTATAAGGCAGCAGGAAAATTAGAGGGGAAAGTCGCGATCGTCACGGGCGGCAACTCTGGAATCGGGCGTGCTGTCTCAATTGCTTATGTCCGAGAAGGAGCGAAAGTTGTCATCGCCTTCTACGGTGATCAAGAAGGGGCAGAAGAAACAAAGGCACGCCTTGAGGAATTAGGAGGCGAAGTCCTACTTTCTAAAGGAGATATCGGAGATGCGGATTACTGTGAAACACTGGTCCAAAAAACAATCGATCGTTTCGGTCGCTTAGATATCATCGTCAACAATGCGAGTATGCAAAAACCAGAAGATAGTCTGAAGGATATTACAGACGAGTCGATGGAAAAGACGTTCAAGACGAATATCTTCGGAATGATGCGTCTTGCCCGTGCTGCCTTACCGCATCTTTCACTCGGTTCTGCCATCATCAATACGACATCTTCAACGGCATACGAAGGAAATGCGTTACTGATCGATTATTCTGCTACTAAGGGAGCAATCGTCAGCTTCACACGAAGTCTTTCGATGAACTTAGCGAAGGAAGGAATTCGTGTCAATGCCGTCGCACCGGGTCCGATCTGGACGCCGCTCATCACGGAAACGTTCCCGCATGAGTCGGTCAAGACATTCGGGAAAAATACACCGATGGATCGCCCAGGGCAACCGGCTGAGATGGCATCTGCGTATGTATTCTTAGCGTGTAACGATTCAAGTTATATGACAGGACAAGTCCTTCACTTAAACGGTGGCGTCATCGTCAACGGTTAAAAAGAAACTCGGTGAAAACGTTTCCAAAAAGTGTTACACTATCCATACGGTCGCTTTTGACTACGTATGGATTTTTTTTACGTAAAAAATGAATAGTCATTCATTCGAAAGGGGAATTTTGCTCATGCTTGGATTGATTCAATCCGTCGAAGAAACAGCTCGAACACATCCAGATTCAACGGCGTATGTGTTTGAGGACACGCAAGTCAGCTATCGTGAGTTTGTCGAGAAGTTTCACCGGGCAGCCGGCGCACTCGAAGCGAACGGGATTCAAAAGGGTGATCATGTCGCGCTGATTTTAGGAAATAGCCCGGCGTTCCTAGTGGCGTATTACGCCATCATGAAACAAGGGGCAATCGCGATTCCGATCAACCCTACATATACACCGGATGAAATCGGGTATATTCTGATGAACGGTGATGTGAAGGGGATTTTAGGTATTGCACCGCTCGTCGAAGCAGCAAAAGATCGTCTCGTTCATTTACCGAACCTCAAGATTGTCGTCTCTGTTCCCTACGCGGATCAGGAAGGACCAAACGAAACGCATCAACAAGTTAAGTTCATCACGCTCGATCGCTGGCTCGAAATCGAACATCCATTGACAGAAGTGACGAATGAATTGGACGACATTGCTGTCATTCTCTATACGAGTGGAACGACAGGAAAACCAAAAGGTGCGATGTTGTCCCATCGTAATCTGACGTCGAATGCGCGCTCGATTGGGGATTATCTACATGTATCCAGTAGCGACCGGACACTTGCCGTATTACCGATGTTTCATGTTTTTTGTTTGACGGTCGTCGTCAATGCTTCACTCGCACATGGAGCGTCAATCATCATTGCTTCACGTTTTTCACCACAAGAAACGTTTGAGTTGGCGAAAAAAGAACAGGTGACGATCTTTGCGGGAGTTCCGACGATGTATAATTTCTTACTTCAAACTGTGAAGGCCCATCCGGAATATGCGACCTATTTTGAATCAACACGTTTGTTCGTCTCAGGAGGAGCGAGTCTCCCAGTGCCGCTTCTTGAAGCATTTGATCGGACATTCCAATGTCGTATCCTCGAAGGATATGGTTTATCGGAAGCATCACCCGTTACCTGTTTCAATCCGGTCAATGGTGTTCAGAAACCAGGCTCGATTGGTACATCGATCGTCGATGTCGAAAACAAAGTTGTCGATGAACTCGGACAAGAATTACCAAATGGTCAAGTCGGAGAATTGATCGTTCGAGGACCAAACGTCATGACGGGTTACTACAAGATGCCGGAAGAGTCGCAAGCGACGTTACGCGATGGCTGGTTATATACGGGTGATTTGGCTCGTCGAGATGAAGACGGTTATTTCTATATCGTCGATCGTAAAAAAGATATGATCATCGTCGGTGGTTACAACGTCTACCCGCGTGAAGTCGAAGAAGTCCTCTACCAACATCCGAACGTCATTGAAGCCGCCGTCATCGGCATACCGGATGAGGAGATGGGCGAAGCCGTCAAAGCATTCGTTGTTGCTCGTGAGACGATGACGGAAGAGGAAACGCAGGCATTCTGTGCTACATCACTCGCGAAATATAAATGTCCGACGCAGATTGAGTTCATCGATCAATTACCTCGTAATACGACCGGGAAGATTTTACGGACCGTGTTGAAGAAACAACCGACGAATTCATGAGTGTCTCAAGAACTTCAGGTTTCTGAAGTTCTTTTTCTGTGCATAGACAAGAAGGAGGGGATACGAATGAATATCGCTTTGATTGCACATGATGAGAAAAAGGATGAGATGATGGGCTTTACACGGGCTTACGCCGCATTCTTTAGGAAAAATACATTATATGCGACAGGAACGACCGGACAACGGATCATGGAAGCAACCGATCTACACGTCCATCGCTGTAAGTCAGGTCCACTCGGTGGGGATCAGGAAATCGGAGCGCTTGTAGCACAAGGAAAAATCGATATCGTGATTTTTTTACGGGATCCACTAACGGCCCAACCGCATGAGCCGGACGTCTCCGCACTTATTCGATTATGTGATGTGTACGATTTACCGCTTGCGACGAATGTCGGAACTGCTGAAATTTTAATCAATGGACTCGAACAAGGACAATTTGATTGGAAGGAAATCATTCGAAAACGCCATGAACTGGAACAACAAAAGTTTTTAGACGATTAATTTCATGAGAACGCTTCTCATTTTCGTTTGAGCGTGATATAGTCAGTTTGAGGATGATACTGATTATCAATTGCGATGGAAAAGGTGGCGAAGAAAATGGAGATTCTATTAATGACGGGTGTAACGGTATTGTTAGGAGGCGGCGTTGGATTTTTGACGCACGTCGTAAAAATGGAACGTCGTCAACAGGTAACACCTGTGACTTCAAAGAACGAGCAAGTAGCGTATCCAGCGCTCCGTCTCGTCAAATAATAGAAAATTTATGACTTCGCCTTTCTTTTCTTTTGAAAAGAAAGGTTTTTTTGAATTATTATCCACTCTCCCATAATTTTGCGGAATTCCTTTGATACACTGAAACAAAGCACATTAGTCGAGGAGTGAGAGCCATGCATACAATCTATTTAGTTGATGATGAAGTGAACTTGAATCGTGTACTCGTGAAATATTTGGAGCAAGAGGGATGGCAGGTGAAGTCGTTTACGTCTGGTGAGGCAGCGGCCTCTGCCATCGTTGAAAAGCCTGACTTATGGATTTTAGACATCATGCTACCGGATATGGATGGTTTTCAATTGATTAAGCGGATCAAGGCACATGATGAGACGACACCTGTCATCTTCATCTCGGCTCGTGATGAGGACATCGATAAAATCATTGGTCTTGAGATGGGATCAGACGATTACATCGCAAAACCGTTCCTTCCGCGAGAACTCGTCATCCGCGTCAAAAAGATTTTGGCACGAACGTATGCGACACCAAAGAGTGGTGTCATCCAATACGGTGATTATATGATTTATCCAGAGAAACGAATCATCGAAGAGAATGGTCAAGAAATCGATTTGACGTCGAAAGAGTACGATTTGTTGATTTTATTCGCCACACAAATCGGGACGCCGATGTCACGCGAGCAGATTCTCGTCAGCGTCTGGGGTGACGATTATTTCGGTTCGGACCGAGTCGTAGATGATCTCGTTCGTCGCGTCCGTAAAAAATTATCGAAACTCGAGCTCGAAACGATTTACGGCATCGGTTATCGCTTGGTGTCTGCATGAAAAACCGCAGTCTCGGATTCCAGATTTGGGCGATGTTTCTGCTCGTCATCGTCACGCTTTCTGCGGTCATTCTCCTGGTCATTCGGTCATCGATCGGAAATTTCATCGATGAACAGGTCTATGCGACACTTGAGAATAGCGAAGTCTTCTTCTCGAAGGACGCCTCCGTCATCGAGATGCTTCAGGATAATCCGATTGAATTTGACCGCCGAAAACAGGAGTCCCGTTCTGTTAATATCTTACTCCTTTCTAAAAACGGAAAGCTCTATTACGGTGGAGCACCACAACAGCTGATCAATCAGATGTACCGTGATGCGATTGATCAAAAAACAGTTACGGCAAAGTATACAACGCGTCTTGATAAAGAAGATGTATACTACAGTATTCGAAAAATCGAGGATAGTGGTGAAACGTACTATCGTGTCTCCTATGTTTGGGATGCGTATCGACAAGAACTGATTACGCAGTTATTCTCGAAAATCGGATTCGTCGTCATCATTGGAAGTATCTTTACGCTATTCATTGCCTTTTGGTTAGCGCGACGGTTGACACAACCACTCGTCGAAATCGAGGGAGCGGTCGGGAAGATCGCGGCTCAGAAATGGGATACACCACTTCCACTTGATCGCGGGGATGAAATCGGACGACTCGCACGATCAGTCGATGCGATGCGGATGGATCTTGAAAAACAAGATAAGGCACAAAAATCATTACTTCAAAACATCTCCCATGATTTGAAGACACCGATCATGGTCATCCGAAGTTATGCTCAATCCATCTCAGACGGGATTTATCCGGATGGTGATTTGACCGGATCCGTATCCGTCATTGATGAAGAAGCGGAGCGGTTGGAGAAAAAAGTCGCAGCTCTACTTTATGTCACGAAGCTCGACTATTTCGAGCTCAATCGTTCAACGTGGGACAATGTTGACATCGACCGGATGGTGCATCTGTTGAAAAATCGCTTTTCTGGGACGAAATCACTTGAATGGCATGTTAGTGGAGAAGCGGGAATCGTTCTTGGTGAAGGAGAGCAGTTACGTGTTGCGCTCGAAAATGTCATGGACAATGCGATTCGTTATGCCGAAACACGAATCGATATCCGATTGTCCGGAACAGCGGATCAGGTGCATATCGAAATCGAAAATGACGGACCACCGCTTGAAGCCTCCTCGCCACTGTTCCATCAATTCTCACGTGGCAAGGAAGGAAAGTTTGGGCTTGGTCTCTATATCGTCAAACGGATCGTTGAGCGTCATGATGGAACGGTCGCAATCGAAAACCGTTCTGCGGGAAATGGAGTTGGAAAAGTTTGTGTGATTTTTAATTTCCCACGTCATTTTATTGAGCAAGAGGAAAAAAAACCAAAAGAATTTTAAAAACGGGATCTTTGGATCTCGTTTTTTTCGTTAGGAAATAATCGTTCCGTTCATGCAAGGCAAAAGGAAGTTTGATATAACCAATATAATCCAGGAAGGGAGCGAAGGAGATGTCATACCCAATCACGGAAGAAACGTTAGCCTTGATCCCGCGATACGGTCAATACGGTGAACCGCAGACACTCGTCATCAAGGAACATTCTGAAAGTATTTTAGATGGTCATCCCATTAAGTTGATTGAAGAATCCTGTTTGTATTTTGGTTCGTCCATGCGTGGAAGAATCGAAGCAGCGCGGCATATTCTTGGTCCGAACCGAAAGACCCCTGTTTTAGTGGATTGGCAAGCACAGACGATTTTCTTTCCAACGACCGCAAAAGAAAAGGCGGAATGTATTTGGATTAATTTTAAACAGATGAAGACTGTTCAGAAAAAATCCGGTAAAGTACAAGTCGAATTTCAGACAGGTCAATGTATCGATACGGATGCATCCGCATACAGCATCGAACGACAACGGATTAAAACACTGGAACTGGCGTATGAAATGCAGCGTCGTTTTCAGTTGCCGGAGTTTAAGAATCGGTGAAAAGTGGAAACACATAACAGGAATCTTACTTACGTAAGGAGAAACAGTAGAGAGAGAACTCATAGGGAGGTGAAGCGGTAACTTTTACCGCGACACGATGAATGAATCATACGAATGGTTAAATCGCCGAAAATTACAGCCTGGATTTGGTGCGACTGGAGGCAGACGCTTTATCAGTTCCCGCATCGTGCGTCCGGAAAATACACCGGGTAAACGAATCAAAGGAATTAAACGGGCGCGACAATTGGTCGTCGATGATGCTGGAAATCGCCGTTGGGTCACGAAACGCATCGTCGTGACGGATGCTGCGAAACACGTCACGATGAACCGTCGGACATCCATCGCCTTGAAAGAGACGAATGAGTCCCGCCTTGAGCAAGTCAAACAAAAACTAGCATCCAACAAAAAGGTCTTATTACCGATCTTGGCGGCAACAGGGATCGCTGTCGCAGGTGGCGTTCTTGCTTACGTCCTTCGTCGGAAGAAAAAACAGTCTGATCAATAAAAAATAAGCCGTTCTCCAATCGGAGGACGGCTTATTTCATGCATTACAAGAATCGTTTTCGTAAAGAAGTCGAGAGTGCTTTTTCTGCGATTTCTTCTAGTTCCGTCAAGTTTGTCGGATCAAAGCTATCATTGTAGAAACGACCTACGAAGTCGACACGGTCGTAATCGAGTTCCTTGAAAATCAAGTGTTTATGGTCGTCATAAAAAACGACACGATAGTAATCAGATCCGCGTTCAAGGGTTACGAGACCTTTGATGTGATCCAATTTTTTTTGTTCTTCGGTTTGCTCTTCCTCGAGCGTGTCATCCTCGTTCGTCGATGCTTCGGCTTGCTCGATCGCATTCTTTACGAGTTCAGGTCGTTGTTCTTGTTCTTCCGTCATGTTTTATCGCCTCCATTTATTATTTTACATGGAAATGGACAGATGAGAAAGAAAAATCCCTCAGTCCATCTGGTGTGCTTCACAAACGCGTAGTACATTCATCGCGCCAATTCGTAATCGCTCGAGTAGTTGAAGTCGTGCTTCTTCATTTGGAATCGTATCAAGAGCAGCTACTTCCATCAGTTCCAACCAACGGATGGCATGTTCTTTTTGAATCGGTAATAACCGGTGAATCATCGCTAAACTCGCCGGCGGTTGATCCGGGTCGCGCGGTCCCCCTGTCAATTGGGTCAAGAAGACGAGTTGTGCCTGTTCGACACGTTGCCGATCTTCAGGGAATAACGGTCGCAACAGTGAATCATGGTAGACTTGATGATAGAATGAGCGAACCAAGGATGTGAGTATATGCTCGCCTCCGACGGTTTCGTAAAGTGACAAGAAGCATCACCTGCCTTACATAGGATGTGTCCTGATTATAGCAAATTTATACGTAGAAGACATGCGCCAAAAACAGTACATTTGTTCTTGTTTGTGAGATACTAAGAGTAAAGAAAAACGAGAAGGAGGTTTTCTTGATGAACCATATGCATATTGGTCGTGCCGGTAGTGGGAAAACGACACAATTGATCGAGCGCGTCGTACAAGAACTCGAGCAACGACCACTAGGAGAGAAGATGTATTTCATCGTTCCAGATCAGATGTCATTTGAAATGGAGCGGCGGATTGCGACAGATGAACGGATAGCAGGTCTTGTTCGTCTTGAGGTCATGAGTCTACGGCGCTTTGCGTTTCATATTTTACGCGATTACGGGAATCAAGCGATTCCATTTCTTGATGAGACGGGGACGCAGCTATTACTGCGACAGGTCGTTGAGGAATCAGAAGACGAACTGAAGATTTTTAAACGAACTAAAAACATGCCTGGATTTTTCCAAGGACTTGATGAGCTCATTGCGTCGTTTAAACGTTCGTTGATTGAGCCAGACATGTTGCGTCAAGTGAGTGATCGCTCTCTCGAACGGTCACCGAAATTAAACGACCTTGCGTTGATTTATGAGCGCTTTACGGAACGAATTGTCGATAAAGCACTCCATGCAGACGATTACTATACGACGTTGCTCGAATTACTTCCAAAAGCGCGACTGGATCAAGCGACGATCATCGTCGACGGATTTTATGAATTTTCGCTCCAGGAACAACAAGTTTTACTCGCCTTGATGCAACAAGTGGCTGAAATGCATATTAGTTTTACGATGGACGCAACGGATCCTTATGCGAAACAAACTTCTTTTGGTGTGTCTCAGCGATGCTACATGCAATTGATCGGTCAGATGCAGGAGCTGTCGATTCCATACGAAGAAATCTTGTATGATCAACCAATCAAGTTTCAATCAGAAGGGCTACGACATTTGGAGCAGGCCTTGTTGAAGCCGGGATATCCTCCTGTCGATCATGATATTGACGGCTTTCAGATGACAGCTGCAGTTAACCGTCAAGTCGAAGCAGAATCAGCCGTGCGGAAAGCGATTCAACTCGTTCGACAAAAAGGGTATCGGTTTCATGAAATGGCATTCGTCGTGCGGCATCTTGAGCCGTATGCGGATCACTTGGAACGAGCCTTCCACATGTATGATGTTCCGTATTTCTTGGATCAACGTGAGTCGATGGTTCACCATCCGCTCGTTGACTTGATTCAATCTGCTTTAGACATCGTAACGTCGGGTTATCGGGAAGAAACGGTCTTTCGTTTACTGAAGACGGAGCTCTTGCCGATTCCAGCAGAAGATGCGCGTCTAGCGCTCGATCGTTTCGAGACGTTCGTGCTCGAACGCGGCATCAAAGGATCGATGTGGCAACAACCGTGGCAATTAAAGCGACGCCTAGCAGAGGAAGTTCGCTTAACGGAAGAAGAGCTTGCGCAAGAAGAAGAACTGAACCATTTACGAACCTTCGTCGTCGACTTGATTGAACCGTTGCACCGTCGGTTGAAGCAGGCAAAGACGATGAGCGCGTATACGAAAGGTCTTTATCAATTCCTTGAAGAACAAAAAATTGCAGAACGTTTAATGGAATGGCGTAAGCAGGCACTAGAGCAGGATCAGTTACTTGTTGCGCGCGAGCATGATCAAGTATATGAAGCGATACTTCATCTATTCGAGCAGCTAGAAGCTGCTGCGCCTGAGCATACCTTATCAACGGATTTGTTCGTCCAGATGGTCGAGACAGGACTTGAGAGCCTTCGTTTTGCACTTGTTCCGCCATCGCTCGATCAAGTCATCGCGACGGACTATGTCCGTGGACGATTACAACGAGTAAAAGTCGTCTTTTTACTCGGAGCGAATGATGGTCTGATTCCGTTCGTTCAAGATCAATCAAAGTTACTGTCCGAAAATGATCATGACTTTTTACATGAGCATGGTATTCCGGTTGGAAAAGCGTCTCTTGATATGTTTGATGATGAGCTGTTTTACCTGTATCAAGGGATGATGGCTCCAAGTGAAGCCTTGTATGTCAGTTACGCACTTGTCGATGAAGAAGGTAAGGCGCTTCAGCCGGCAGCGATCACAAAACAATTAAAGCGACAACTGTTGCTCGATCGTCCGATCAAAACACACTTTGCGGAAGCTGGGGAACACGCACCGCAAGAACAACTTGATTTCGTAACGAGTCCAGATCGCGCGGCAGCAGCGACGGCGATCGAGCTGCGCCGTTTGCAACGACGTTATCCGATTCAGCCGATTTGGTTCGAAGTGTACAATACGCTTCTCGAAAACGGACAGGGACGTGAACGGATGGGGTTATTCTCGAGTGCCTTGTTCTATCAAAATCAAGCGGAAGCCTTGCCGGAAGGGTTGGCGCATCGTCTATATGGTGATTCACTGCAAGCGAGCGTTTCGCGTTTTGAGACCTATAACGCCTGCTCGTATAAGCATTTTGCTCGATACGGACTTCGTTTACGCGAGCGGAAGCTGTATAAATTTGAAGCACCGGACATCGGGAATCTGTTCCACGGCGCATTAAATGATCTGTCGCTCAGTATTAAAGCTTCTGGACGACACTGGCGAGAGATCGACGGCGAGACGTGCGGAAAACTGGCGAAGGAAGCTGTCGAAAAGGTGACACCGGAAATTCAGAATGCGATCTTGATGAGTTCGAGTCGCTTCGGGTATATCAAGAAAAAATTGACGGATGTCGTCGAACAAACAGCTAAAATGCTTGTGGAACAAGCAAAACGAACAGACTTTGAACCCGACTTATTTGAAATCAGTTTTGGGAACGCGACGTTCCCGCCATTACGCTTTACGTTACCGGATGGAACAGAAATTGAATTCACGGGTCGCATCGACCGGATTGATCAGGCGACGATTGGTGATCAGCTATACGTTCGAATCATTGATTACAAATCGAGTGCTCGAGGACTTGATTTTGCGGAAATCTATTATGGGCTTGCGATTCAGATGTTGTTGTATTTGAAGACGGTCGTGGAGCAGTCGGAGCTGCTTTATCAACAGCAGGCAAAACCAGCTGGTGCGTTATATTTCCACGTCAAAAACCCGATGCTACGAGGCGATTTATCGGCTGACGAAGAAGAGCGCAACCAACTGTTACTCGAGTCCTATCAAATGCAAGGCGTCATCCTCGAGAATGACGAGGTACTACGAGCGATGGATCATATTGCGTACGATGAACGAAAAAAATCACCGCTCGTCAAAGTGACATTCACAAAAAACGGACTGCATAAGACGCAGACGAAAGGTGTCGTACAAGAGGAAGATTTATCAGCGCTGATGGATCATGCATGGGAGGCATTAAAAGACAGCAGTCAAGACATCTATGATGGGGATATCGCCATCAATCCATTCGATTATCAGGAACGGACACCGTGTAGTTTTTGTGAGTATCGTTCAGTCTGTCAGTTCGATGAATCGCTTGGGAATCAGTATCGCCCATTAAAACCGATGTCTGAAAAAGAGGTACTGGAACGGTTGAAGGAGGAAGAAGAATGAGCGTGCGTTGGACGGAAGAACAACAACAAGCCATTTCAGCTAGAGGTGGACATATCCTCGTCTCAGCGGCAGCGGGATCAGGGAAGACAGCGGTCCTCGTTGAACGGCTGACGCAACGATTGATTGATCCCGAAGATGAGTTGTCGGCTGATCGGATTCTCGTCGCTACCTTTACGAATGCGGCAGCACGTGAGATGAAGACGCGGGTCATCGAGGTGATGGACCAGCGCATCAAAGAGGCACCGGATGATTTGTATTTGAAAAAACAGCGTCAATTAATGAACCGGGCACAAATTACAACGATTCATTCGTTCTGTTTGTCGATTCTGCGCGAGAACTATTACCGGATTGGTCTAGATCCTGCGTTTCGAATTGCCGATGAATCCGAATTACTGTTATTGCAAGACGATGTCTTAGAAGCGGTCTTTGAGTCCTTTTATGCTTCCGAGGACCCAGGATTCTATGATTTGATTGATAGTTATACGTCAGATCGGGATGATCAAGCGATGCTGACACTGATTTCGAATCTCTATCGGTTTTCCCGTTCCTTACCGGATCCGGAAGCCTTTTATGCACATTTAATCAGTCAGTACGATCAGCCAATTGACCCGGATGATTCTCCACTTATGCAACGACTAGTCGAATTAGAGTGGGAAAGTCTCTCGAATTTATTAGGACGTTACCGAGAACTTGCTTTTGAGCTGGAGCAGTCTGGTTATGCGGAAATGGGAAACATGATGCGACAGGATATCTCTCCCTTTGCCTTGCTCGAAACGTCAGAACGACACTGGTCGATGGTTGCGCTTGCTTTTCAAGCAGTAGAGTTCGGTCGCTGGAAGAGTCCACGCGGGGATGAAGGAATCAAACCGTTTCAAGCAGAGCGGACGCGACTCGTAGCGGAATTCAAGAAAATGAAAGAGCTGTTCGTCCAAAAGACCGGTGTCGATTACTTGGAGGACTTGCGGTCGCAGCTTCGACACGTCGAGACGATCGTGACACTCGTACGTCAATTTGCAAGCGATTATCTCGAAGCGAAACAACAACGTGGTATCGTCGATTTTTCGGATCTTGAACATTTTGCATTAGAGATCTTGACGGACGAAGGACAACCGTCAGACGTGGCAAAACTTCTGAAGGAACGTTTCGTCGAAGTACTCGTCGACGAATATCAAGATACGAACGAGGTTCAGGAACGTATCATCCAATTGGTCTCGAAAACAGATGAGGCAACAGGAAATCTCTTCATGGTCGGTGACGTCAAACAATCCATCTATAAATTTCGTCATGCAGAGCCAGGACTGTTCCTTGAGAAATTCAAACGATTCCAACAGACCGATGTGGGAACACGGATCGATTTAACAAAAAACTTCCGTAGTCGTCTTGAAGTGCTGGATGGAACGAATCAAATTTTCCGCCAAGTAATGGATGAGACGGTCGGGGAGATTGATTACGATGAAGCCGCGCACCTTCGACTCGGGAATCTGAGTTATCTCGAATCGGAGCAAGTGGCACCTGAATTACTTTTGATTGATCCACTTGATAGTGAAAAAGAAGAGGTTGAAGCACGAGCGATTGCAACGCGAATTTTAGAACTCGTTGATTCGAAGCATCCACATCTAATCTATGACGCGAAAGCCAACCGATTCCGGACCTGTGAATACCGCGACATCGTCGTCTTAGCACGGTCGCGTGGTAAGCGTGTCCAAGCGCTTGTCGAAGTGCTCGAACAGTATGAGATTCCGGTCTATGCGGATACGACAGGCGGATACTTCCAAGCGACGGAAATTCAAATCATGATGGCATTGCTCAAGACGATCGATAATCCGCTTCAAGACATTCCATTCGCGAGTTTGTTACGATCGCCGATTTTTGGGGTGGCGGATCGAGATTTAGGACGGATTCGAGCAAAACAAAAAGAAGGAAGCTTTTATGAGGCAGCGCTAGCAATGGCGGCAGAGGAATCATCACTCGGAATTCGAATGGATGAAATCATCCGTCAGATTCAATCATGGCGAACTGAAGCACGTGGGAGTGCCCTACCTGCCTTCATTCGATCGCTCTTTGATCAGACCGGCTATTTTGAATACGTCGGCTGTCTCGCCGGAGGCAAAAGTCGTCAAGCCAACTTGAACGCTTTATATGAGCGAGCGAAGCAATATGAGACGTCCGGTTATCGTGGTCTCTATCGTTTCCTTCGTCTAATCAATCGATTAATTGAACGAGGAGAAGACTTCGCAGAAGCCCGTTCGCTTGGAGAAGACGAGGACGTCGTTCGCATCATGACGATCCACCAATCAAAGGGACTCGAGTTCCCCGTGACGATCGTCAGCCAATTGACGAAGCAATTCAACAAACAGGATCAAATGCAGGCGATTCAGTTGCATAAGACGTATGGCATTGCCCTAGATGCGATTGATCCGATTCGTCGTTTGCGATCTGGGACACTCTTAAAAGAAGTCATCCGCCGGGAAATGGATCGAGAGATGAAGGCAGAAGAGATGCGCGTCTTGTATGTTGCGATGACTCGAGCGAAGGAAAAGTTGATTCTCGTCGGGACAGTCAAGGATTTAGAGGATCAAATGGCGACCTGGCAGATGACGCCACCAGATGAAGTCTTACTACCTGAAAATGATCGACGCCAAGCGAAGAGTTATGCGGAATGGGTCGTTCCGGCAGTCTTACGCAGTAGTTTACTACGTCCCGATGAGACGGATTGGTCGATTCGTGTGATGTCGTTAGAGGAGTTAGCACCGTATCAAGAAATCTCAACACTCGTGGAGCAACTCGAACACGTCCAGAAGCTTGAAAAAATCGATGTGCCGGTTAATTCACAAGTCAAAGAAATTGTCGAAGCGGCATTTTCGTATCAGTATCCGCATGCGCTTGCGACAGAGACGGCAGCAAAACAGACCGTCACGGAACTGAAGCGGGCGGAACAGCTCGAACGTGCAGCATTCGAAACGACATATCGCCAGACGACGTATTACCGAACGCCACAATTCCTCGGACCTGTTTTAAGTGGAGCGGAACGAGGAACGGTCTTACACTTAGCGATGCAATTATATGAACCGGACGAATCGATTTCGCAACAAATTGATCAGTGGGAAGCAACGGAACGCATTACGCCGATTGAAGCGACGACGATGCGGGAAGCGACAACACAGTTACAAGGATTCCTCGACTCTGAAATCGGACAATTGTTCAGCGAACGATTACGGACGAACCACGTCTATCGAGAGTTGCCATTCACATATAAGATCGGGGCATCGCGTTTCCGGAAAGACTGGACAGGTCCAGTGGATGACGCAGTCATGCAAGGAATCGTCGACTGTTTGATTCAGGATGGAGAGTCCTATATCTTGCTCGATTATAAATCGGATCAAATCGTTACGACGGAAGTCGGACAGACACCTGCTGATGTGTTACGGGATCGGTACGCGACTCAGTTGAATCTGTATCAAGAAGCGTTAGAAGCGATTCTTCATATTCAAATTTCACGCAAGGTCATCTATGCGTTTGCTTTAGAAGAAACGATTGATTTAGTGTAATTTAATTTTGATACGATCGAGACCTTCCTCGTCCTCCTACTTCAGGTAGAGATGAGGGAGGTTTTAGTATGGGTCGAAAGAGGGATGAGGAATAAGGAGACAAAATCAGTTTCTAAAGGGATTTCCGTTTCTTATTGTGAAAGAACTGTGTAAAATAAAGAAGATATGTTACTTTAACGATGGATAATTTTGGGAGGTTTTAATAGATGGCACGTATTTTATTAGCAGAAGACGAAGATGTCTTACGAATGTTAGTACTCGATACACTAGAAGATGAAGGATATACGATCGACGAAGCGACGGACGGTGACGAAGCGTATCAAAAAATCATGAACGCTGAATATGATCTCGTTTTACTCGATTACATGATGCCTGGAATGACAGGGATTGAAGTTATTGAGAAAGTCCGACAACATCCAGATAAGCAACACTTAAAAATCATGATGTTGACGGCTAAAAGTCAACAATCAGACCGCGAACGAGCAGAAGAAATTGGTGCAAATTACTTTTTCTCGAAGCCATTTAGTCCGTTAGAACTGATTGATGTCGTGGGAGGAATACTGAGTGATCACCAAGTGGATTAATCGAAAAATCGGGCGCCAACTCATGGCCTCCTTTTATGTCGTATTAGCTACATTGATGATTTCATCATTGATCGTCTACAACTACACCGATACGAAACTGCAGGCGACTCGGGCGAAATTAGAAGATATCCGTGACCGGAGTGCACGTGCGGGTGCTTTATGGGAAGAGTGGCAGGATGTCCAGTTCAACATGCGCGGTTATGCCTTGATGGGGAATGGTGATCTATACAATCAAGTCATGGCTCAACAAGATAAGATTGATCAGCAGACAGAATGGTTCGAAAAAAATGCGATTTATGATCAAGGAAAGGCATTCGCCCAGTCCTCGAGAGAATTGTATGGTTATTATTTCGATGCGATTTTGCCGCTTATTCAATCCTATGTCCAAGCGAAAGAATCTGGAGATGTCACGGAATCCTTCTTAAAAGGAACAACACTTGCTGAACTGCCACTTGGTCAGCAATTATTAGCTGAAGGTAAGATTCAATTAGATGCTCAAGGAAACATTGATGTACTTTCGGAAATCAATAAGAGCGAGCTAGCACTCGGCGGTTATCGTGAATTTTTGGAGGATTGGGCACAACGGACGAGCGACCAACTGGAACGGGAAATCCGGACGACACAGCTGATTTGGTTAGCGAATATCGTCGTCTTACTTGCCGTCTTGATTTTCTTTATTTATCCGTTTATTCGCCGCATCACGATGGAATTATTATCTCTCGTCAAGAACAGTCAACGGCTTGCGAACGGTGAAGATGTTTCGAGCGTCAAAGTACCGAATCGTAAAGATGAAATCGGAATCCTGGCGTTATCCTTCAATCAGATGGCAAGTTCGATTTCCGAGAACAAGCAGCATTTATTAGCGAAAAATGAAGAATTACAGGCGCAACAGGAAGAATTACAAGCACAGCAGGAAGAATTGCAAGCACAGCAAGAAGAACTCGAAGAAGCATTAGAGCTGACGATGCGGAATGAGCAACATTTGCAGTATCGGAATGATTTGACAGAAACGCTCGCGGCACGTGAGTCGTTGACTGCTTATCCAGAAATCATTGAGAAGCTCGTCACGATCACAGATTCTGAGATTGGTGCATTAGTATTTGTTGATGAAGAAGATAGTTATTCTGTCGTTACGTATGGAATGACGGATGAATTGGCAGAACAGCTGCTTCAAAACGATGCGTCTCTCTTAAAACGAGCTGAGTCACTAAAGTCACCTGTTCATTCTTCTAAACAAGTCGCAAGCAATCATCCACTGCCGTACCCGTACTATATGTACGAAACAGCTGTACCGATTCTTGAACCGACGTCTGGTGACATCATCGCGTATATCTACCTTGTCCGTTATCGCGATCAGTTTACGAACGAACAGATGCGTGATGTCATGTCCTTCTCCCGTCAATTATCGCTATCGCTTTTACGGATGCGGTTGTTTGACGAGATGACGAAAGAGAAAACGAAGACAGAGCGGATTCTCGATTCGATTCGAGAGGCCGTCATCTATCTTGAACCGGGTAAAGAAGAGGTCTTCGTCAATCGACCATTATACGATTTATTCCCGGAATTACGTTATGGTGTTCAGACTGAACAGGAGACATTGCAAACGTGCTTAGAAGTCATTCAATCCGTCGTCGACGAACCAGAAGTTTTTAGCCGTTATGTTGATTCAGTTTTGTGTGGAGAATTACCGACCGATAGTTTACAGTTCTCGATTCGAAACGAAACGGTATTCATTCAATTTTATGTCGAGGTGATCCATATCCATCACGTACATAAAGGAACGATGCTCGTCATGCGTGATGTAACGAAAGAGACTGAAATGGATCGTTTGAAATCAGAACTCGTTTCAACCGTCTCTCATGAACTTCGGACGCCACTCTCTTCGATTTACGGATTTACAGAACTCATGCTCAACCGAGACATCGAAGAGTCGCGCCAAGATCGATATTTGCGGACGATCCATTCCGAAACGGAACGTCTTGCGAATCTCGTCAATGATTTCTTAGATGTCCAGCGCATGGAGTCGGGCACACAATCGTATAAAAAAGCATCCGTGAACATCTATACGATTGCTGAAGAAACGACACAATTTTATGCGGCTTCGACACAGGCTCATCGGATTACGTTCCGTCACGAGGGAAATCAGTTGCCTGTCATTGAAGCAGACGAAGAAAAAATCAGACAGTTGCTCAATAATTTATTGAATAATGCGGTGAAATATTCACCATCTGGTGGTGCGATCGATGTCGTACTCACGACATCACTTGATCAAGTCATTCTTCAAGTTCGAGATGAGGGAATCGGGATTCCAGAACAATCGCTGAGTCGTCTATTCGAAAAGTTCTATCGCGTCGATAACTCGGATAGTCGAAAAATTGGTGGGACTGGTCTAGGACTAGCTATATGTAAGGAAATCGTCACGGGTCATGGTGGAGAAATTCATGTCGAGTCAGTCGTGAAGGAAGGTAGTCTTTTTACCGTCAAATTTCCACTTGTCCAGTCTACACATGTGACAATCTCCTGAAAAAACCATATATCAACAAAATAACACTAGGTGTTCGTCCTGAAATCAGATACGATGAAATAGGAAAAGAAAGGAGGAAATGAAATGCCAATCACAGCATTCGTTCACACACACGTCTTACTTTGGGTACTTTTATTGGTTACATTCTTCGTCGCTTTTTCGATGTACAAGAACAACAAAAAAGCTGCAAAAGGAATTCATATGGCGTTCCGTCTGTTGCTCTTATTGACGTTCGCGACAGGTCTTTATCTGTACATCAAAATCATGGGGATGTCTGAAAATCCAGACCCACTCTACCATGCGAAGATTACACTTGGCTTATTGTCGCTCATCTTCGGAGAGTTGACACTTGTTCGACTTAAAAAAGGAAAAGCTTATTCCGGTTTCGTCATCGGATTCATCGTGCTTGTCCTTGTGACAGTATTCCTAGGCTATTCACTCCCATACGGTATGAAATTCTTCTAAGTTCATGCGGGATCAAAGAGTCCTTTTCGACCTCATAGGTTGAAAAGGACTCTTTTTGTCATGTTCGTTAGTAATTTTTGTTTACAAGTGGTTGTTATTTGGGAAAAGGGATGTATTACACAGTAGAGAGGGGAACGCTTGTGGCACAGTTGAAGGAATGGACGAAAGTTTTCCGGGCACGAAAATGGATGAAACGCGCAGAACCGGTGTTACCACTTTGGCATGGGTATATCGGTTATAAATATGGATTATTCGATGCTCTTCAAACAGGGGCAACACAAGCAGAGGCACAGCTACGGATGCAGCGTCCGCTGACACAGGAAGCGTTATCCCGCTGGTTCGAAGTTGGCGTCGCAGTCGGTCACTTGAAGAAAAAAGATTTACGCTATACAGCGACTCGCCATGTTCTTCCGGAACTCTCTCAATCAGACGATCGCAGTATCGGATTCATGTTATCGGAAATGATGGAGCTGCACTTGCCAGCACTATTCTCTTATCCTCAGTTTTTAGAAGAGGGTCAACAAAAGACCTTTAATGGAGAGGAACATGGAGACATCGTGGCTGAAACTTCAGCTCTCGTTGAGACGGTTGCTTTCCCGGCAGTACGCCATATCATTCGCAGTCGTAATCTGACCTCACTCCTTGATATTGGTTGTGCTTATGGTGGATATCTCCGTAAAATTCACGAGGCATTGCCGGACTTACGACTCGCCGGAATCGATATTGAAGAATCCGTCATCGCCGAAGCAAAACGACGAGATACGAGCGGAGAGATTGATTTTGTCGTCGGGGACATCAAAACGTTTGATGTGAAAGAGACATATGACGGTGTCATGATGAATAATATTTTGTATTACTTCCCGCAACCGGAGCGCCTTGCGCTATTAGAAGGAGTTCGTCGTTTCGTCAAGGATGATGGAACAGTCATTCTCGTCACACCATTACGCGACAGTTCACACGGTGCACCATTCTCAGCAGCATTCAATGCCTTCATGACGTTGCATGAGAATCTGTATCCATTACCAAGTAAGGAAGAATTGAAAGAAGATCTAACGAAAGCTGGGTTTGAAAACATTTCGATCACACCATTCTTAAAAGAAGGTGCCTGGTATATCGTCACTGCAAACGCCACTTCCTAAGCGAAGTCTGGCGTTTTTACAGTTGGAAGACAGTTCAAATTTGTTGCTTTTACTATGTGCTTAGTATAATAGTTGAAACGATGAGAGATAAAAAGGAGAGATTTGGGTGAAGCGACGCGTAGCAGTGATTGGAGCAGGACCTGGGGGACTTGCATGTGCCTTGTTATTAGCAGGAAAAGGAGTAGACGTCACCGTTTACGAAAAACAAACGCAAGTCGGTGGACGAACTTCTGCCGTCAAGCTAGGTGACTATACGTTCGATCGAGGACCAACATTCCTTAATATGCCGCATATTTTAGAAAACGTTTTTCACGAAGCCGGTTTACGATTAGAAGATTATTTAGATTTAAAGGCACTTGATCCGATGTATACACTCTATTTCAAAGGCGGAACAGAGGAGTTTACGATGACGACGGATAGGGACCGGATGAAAGAGGCAATCGAACGACAATTTCCTGGAAACGGGGAAGGGTACGATCGATTCATGGCAGAGCAAGCACTTAAGCTTGGAAAACTCATGCCAATCTTACAGACACGTCACGATCGGCTGACGGATTACTTATCACCGCGTGTCTTAACGGCACTGCCACGCCTATCGCTCGGACGATCGCTTTATGATGTTTTATCCGATTACTTCACGAGCGAAGAATTGAAGTATTCTTTTACATTCCAAGCGAAATACTTAGGCATGTCAGCATGGGAATGTCCGGGTGGTTTTTCGATCTTGTCTTACATGGAACATGCTTACGGTGTCCATCATCCGATTGGTGGGATGCATCAAGTACCGCTTGCAATGCAACGTGCGATCGAGGAGCTAGGTGGAACCGTACAGTTAGGTGCGGGCGTCGAACAATTGATTTTAAACGGAAAAGCTGTCGAAGGAGTCATCCTCGAGTCAGGTCAACATGAGTTATTCGATGAAGTCATCATCGGTGCCGATTTCGCACATGCGATGAATCATCTGGTGCCGGAAGGGGTTTTGAAAAAATGGTCCCGACCAAAAATTGACCGCAAAAAATTCTCGTGTTCGACGTTCATGTTATACCTTGGTGTCAACCGGACGTTCGATGCACCACACCATACGATTTACTTTGCAGAGGATTATGAGAAAAACGTTCGCGAGATGACGCAGACTTTAGAATTATCGGATGACTTTTCGTTCTATGTCCAAAATCCATCCGTGATTGATCCAACGCTAGCACCTGAAGGCAAGTCTGCTATGTATGTCCTAGTGCCAGTGCCGAACAATTACTCTGAACTTGATTGGTCGATCGAAGGACCGAAACTACGTCGTCGTGTTCTGGACGCTCTTGAAACGCGTTCACCGTATCAAGGGATTGAGGCGGCAATCGAAGTCGAAGAGATGTTCACGCCAGACGACTGGGAAGCGATGGGGATCCATCAAGGCGCGACGTTCAATCTCGGTCATCAGTTGACACAGATGATGTACTTCCGCCCGCATAATCAATTTGAAGAGCTCGATCATCTGTATCTCGTCGGAGGTGGCACACATCCGGGTAGCGGATTACCGACGATTTTCGAATCCGCGCGTATTACGGCAGAACTCGTGCTCAAAAAAGAAGGGGTGCGGACATGAAGATAGGATTCGTAGGAGCCGGTGTCGGTACACTGCATGCAGCGCTTTTGCTGACAGCAAGACATCCTGGAGTCGAGATTACGATTTTTGAAAAAGAAGCGCATGTCGGTGGTCGATTACGATCCGTCGATTTTGAATCGGGTGGCCGCATCGATGAAGGTCCGACGATCGTTCTGATGCCAGGCAAGTTAAAAGAGCAGTTGGCAGAAGCCGGCGTGACGGGAGTAGAACTTGAACGGGTCGATCCATTGTATGACCTTCACTTCGACGATGGTACCGTCGTCACGAAAGTAGCCGATGTCGTGGATCAAGCGATCGCGATCGAACGTCAATTCGGTGAAGGTCGTGGATTTTATGAATTCATGCATCAAAAAGAAAAGGATTATGAGACGAGTGTATCGAAATTTTTAGAACGTGGTTATCGTCGGAAGACAGAGTTGTTGCACCCAGACATGATGCGTCCATTATTACAGATGCATGCTCTAGAGACTGCACATGACCATTTGAAGCGATACTTCAAGAGTAAATATTTGCGCATGGCATACAGTTTCCCGACATTTTATATCGGCGGAAACCCTTATACGACACCATCGATTTACGGTTTGATTCCGTACCGGGAACAAGCAGAAGGTGTCTGGTATGTAAAAGGTGGCTATTTCTCGCTTGCTGAACGCATGTACGACACATTAGTCGAACGTGGTGTCCGATTCGTCTTCGAGGCACCCGTTGAACGAATCGTCGTCGACCAAGGACAGGCAAAGGAAATCGTCTTACAAGATGGCACACAGGAAGCATTCGATCAAATCGTACTAAATGGAGAGTTTCCATTGATGGAACGCCTTGTAGAAGGTAAACAACCTAAGACCTATACACCTTCAGGCGGTACGCTATTGCTATATTTCAAGATGAAAGGGAAAGTCGATTTACCGGTGCATCGCTTTTTGATGCCAAACGACTTGGAACCGCTCATGACGAATATCTTTAAAAAAGGACGATTACCTGAACATCCGGCAGTCTATCTGTTCCATCCGAGTCGGATTGACCGTAGTTTAACAGGAACGGACGATAGCGTCGTCTATTCATTAATTCCTTCTCCGCGTGGCTATGGTGTAGAAGATTATGAAAAAGTAGACTTCATTGAGACCGTACTTGAAAAAATCGAGCATCATCATCCGGGATTCCGGGAAAAGATACAAGAAATGAAGATTCGTACACCGAATGATGCACAGGCCTTTGGATTATATCAGGGAGGTAGTTTTGGGATTGCGCCGACGATTCGCCAATCGGCTGCCTTAAAGACACAGGCAAAACCGTATCCGGATATCGATCGATTATATGCCGTCGGTGCATCGGTGCATCCGTGTGGAGGAGTACCAGTCGTCATGATGGGCGCAACGATACTCGTAAACCGAATGGAACAAGAGATGGGGTGGAAACATGAATTCAGTGACGATCCAGAACGCGTATATCAAATGTGAGGAAGTCATTCAGTCCGGATCTAAGACGTTCTATAAAGCCTTTTCACTCTTACCAAAAGCAGATCGACAAGCTGTTTATGCCATCTATACATTTTGCCGGTTCCTCGATGATACCGTCGATGAGTCGGATACGCCGAAAGAGAGCTTACTAGCTTTCTTGAATGAATTCAAACGATTCCGTGATGGCGAAGTATTAGATAAACCGTTATGGATTGCGTTGGCAGACGTATTTGAACGTTATGAAATGGATGAGACACCATTTCTTGAGCTCGCGGAAGGGATGCGTTGGGATATCGAGAAAAATCGTTATCAGACGCTTGAAGAGACAGAGCAATACAGCTACTACGTAGCGAGTACTGTCGGTTTGATGTTGTTGCCCATCCTTGCACCGCAACAGCCTGATCTCCGTAAGTCTGCTATCGATCTTGGAATCGCGATGCAATTAACGAATATTTTACGAGATGTTGGTGAAGATGCAAAACGCGGCCGTATCTACTTGCCTCATTCATGGATGGAGACATACGGTGTCACAGCGGAGTCGTTACTCGCTGGTCGTCCTTCAGGAGACTTTATCGGTCTCTGGGAAGAGGTTGCACTTCGAGCAGAGCATCTGTATGACGCAGCGATTCCATCGTTTGAACGATATCCACGAGAGAGTCGACGTGCTCTAAAGGCTGCTGCCTTCCTGTACCGCGGTATTCTTGATGCAGCGCGGGATAATCACTATGACGTCTTCACGAAACGAGCGTACGTCAGCCGTTGGCAAAAAATGAAGTTACTTGCTACGATTTAATACATGACCATAGAAAAAAGACCTTGGCGGGGACCAAGGTCTTTTTTCTATGGTCTGAGACCGGGGAGTCTCAGATTACTTCTACACCAGAGCGAACATCTGGACTACGAGATAGGTCTGTTTCGACCACGGGGATGGTCTTTTCTTTATCGAGCTATCTGTGGACCATTCGGATGAGACGATCTAAGGGGGAACGTCGTAAGTCATGCGAATGGACACACGATGAGTCACGTGATGAAATGGGTGGGTCCCATTTGATTTCGCTGGTTAGAAAAAGTAAGTTCTTCAACGCTCTTGACTCGGGGAAGTCACCTTGCGCTTGATTGAGGATGTGGGGTCAATCACTACCTCTTGAACTCGAAGTAATCGTATCAAATCTTAGTTGTCCGTACAAGTGATTGATATGCAATTCACATAACGTTCACAGGGTAGCGGCGACAGCAGAGACGATTCGTTCACTTGCTAGTTTTCCTGAAAGCGTCACCATTGGACTACCACCACCAGGATGCGTTGATCCACCGGCAAAAAACAAATTGTGAACATTCTTTGAACGGTTGCTCGGACGGAGGAAAGACGACCGGATGCCATTGGATGACAAGCCATATAACGAGCCGTGATAGGCAAAGAAGGTTTGTTCGATATCCTGTGGTGTGACCCGTTGTTCGAAGACGACATCAGATGAAATATCAATTCCAAATGACTGCAATCGCTGATTGATCAGTTGATCATACGTATCAAAATCAATTGCATGTCCAGTATCCGTTGCAGGTGCATTGACGAGCACGAATAAGTTGTCACCTGCTTGTCCCATTTCTGGTGCCGTGACGGAAGAATTCGAGATATAGATCGTCGGCTCCTCAGCGTAACGTTTTTCATCAAAGAGTGCCTTGAACTCAGCTTCGTAATCCGAAGAGAAGAAGACGTTATGATGAGCCAGCCCTTCGATCCGACGTGAGAGACCGATACATCGAACATAGGCAGAAATCGACGGTTCGACTTGAGCAGGTGTCGGATTTTTAAAATCAGGTCGTGCCGTTTCTGAGATCAGACGTGGATATTGTGTCAACAAATCACCGTTCATGACGACGAAGTCAACCGGGAGATATTCCAAGTGATTCAATTCAATTTCCGTTGCTTGTCCATCGACGACTTCGATCTGTGTCACTTCATCGCCAAGACGGAAGACAACACCTAGTTCTTTTGCACGTCGGGCGAACCCTTCTGCGATTGCTGTATTACCACCATTTGTGAAGTAGACACCGTCATTTAGTTCTAAATGAGCGATTAAACTGAAGGTAGCGGGTGTTTGATACGGACTACTCCCGATATACGTCGCATAACGATCGAGTGCCTGAATTAACCCTTTATCCTTAAAGTAGTGCTTATGCAACCCATGAAGGTTTTGAAAGGGATGCACTTTCAACATGTCTCGCCAGAGGGAGGGGCGGATATACGAATCAATATTCGTAAAGAATTGTTGTTTTGCGATCGTATGCAACTTCGCCACTTCTTCTTGGTAACCTGTAATATCGTTCTTCGCCAACTGACCGTTCGTGAAACGATCTACTTCTGTCCGCATCGCTTCGCGTCCAGACGAAAATGTTAATGTTCTTCCGTCGGAAAAATGATTGACCGTATGACGTTCAAGTTTCGTGAATGTAAAGTACTCATCGGGATCCGCACCGGATTCAAGAATGACAGACTGAAAAACTTCCGGCATCGTGATCGTATTCGGACCAAAATCGAAGCGATGTCCTTCTGTGACGATCGGCATCATTTTGCCACCGATATGTGTATTGCGCTCGATGACCGTGACGCGAAATCCTTTTGCTGCTAATGAGATAGCAGCGCTGAGTCCACCAAGACCGGCTCCGATGACAGCTATATGTTTCATGATACTGATTCCTCCTTATGAATAGGTCCTACCCTTCCATGTGATTTCCCGTTTCCTAAAGCTTCGAATCATCGCACTTGCTAGCAAGATGACATAAAGGAATACCGCCAGTGGATGGAGCCACCAAACATGTCGGATTCGTGCCGCACGATCGATCCGGAATCGTGCTAAATAAAGAAGAATCAGTGCGCCACCCATCTGCCAGGATGGGTGGAGGATGAGATAAGGTAGGACACTTGCTTGAACCAAGTAAAAGAGTAGAAAGTATGATCCGACGATATAAGAATCGTTCATCCCACGAAAGACATTCTTTAGAAAACCTTGCCAGACCTCTTCATTCGTGGCGTACATATCACAAGAGACTGCTGGAGCCACTTCGACGAGCGTCGTCGTCCATCCGTTTTTTTTAAATGTGCGACAAAGTTCTAAATCGTCAACGAGAGCCGATTGGATGCTTTCATGTCCACCGACTTGATCATACGCACGTCGTTCGACGAGGACGACCATTCCGTTAGCAGCAGCAAACGCTGGATGCTTCACTTTGCGAAACGGAATCGGAAGATGTTGCGCGATAAGAACATGTTGCATTGGAATCAAACACTTTCCGAGAAACGTCGGTACAGGAAAGGACGGGAAACCGGAAAGGAAAACGGCTCGTTCTGTTCGTAACGTTCCGTATAAGCGACAAATCGCATCAGGTGTCAGCGTGACATCAGCATCGAGAAATAACAGATAGTCCTCTGTCGTTCGTTTCGCGAGTTGATGACATGCATGAACCTTTCCTGCCCAGCCTGCTGGTAAGGGAAGACCATCAATCACTGTAAAACGGTCGTCTTGACCAATCCGATCGAGCAATAACTCGCGCGTCCGATCGGTCGAGCGGTCTTCATATAAGTAAACGTGCATCCCTGGTGTCAGAGCAGGTTCTAATGCGTCTAATAATTTTCGTACATTACGCTCCTCATTACGTAAAGGGATGCAAATTGCTAGACTATCTGGTTGAACGGGAGCCGTTAATCGTGGTAGAAAAGCTAAATTGATCCATGTATAGAGACAGACAGCTAGAGCGAAGAAGAGGAAGAACCAACTCATGACCGAAGGGCCCGTAACCAGCGCTCCGTTCGTGCAGGAAGTGGTTCCCTTCGTGTAGAGATACAGCGATACAAATCAACACGTTCCGCAATCGCATCTGCTCGAATGTCGTCGTATAAAGCAGTTAGTTCTGCCGTCAGTCGTTTTGCCTGAGCATTTGACCGTTCGTCAGGTAATGGATGAAAGCGACGCGTCCGGATGTAGACGTCCGGTTGCTGTTCATGTCCATATGAATAATAAAAGGCGACGAGAGACACGTGATCCGTATGACGCGTCAAATGTGTGGCACCACTTGCTAAGCGAAGCGGACGGTCCTCTTGATGACGTTCCTCGCCTTGGGGAAACATCCAGACGCTGCTGCCATTTTGAAGTCGTTCTTTTGCATAATGAAGGCTTGTCTTGATATCAGCGAATGATGTCCGGTCAACAGAGAAAGCTCCGAGACGGGAGAAGAACGGGAAACGAGCAAGCCCTGCTTGATCAATCATGACATAGGGGTCGTGATGGAAACAGGTCTGATCCAAATGAAAAAGAATCATACCGTCCCACCAAGAGCTGTGTGTAGCAAGCATGAGACCAGGGACAGGTAGATCGTCTGCTCGATATAAGACACGGTGGAAATGACGTCGGATCAAAGCATGATCGACATACGTATGAAATACGGATTCAGCTAATTTGCTTTTGTTTGCTTCTTTCAACGATAACCCCTCGTTTCACAATGAAATAGACGATGAATGCACTTAAGCTGACCAAAGTGACGCCATAGAGACCAGCAACTCCTGCTGTTACACCGAATAAAGTGTGCAACATCAAAAAGAGATACTGATTGTTTTGTTCGAGTGCGGCATCCGTCGCCTTGACTTGATATCGATTGATGAAAAAGGAAAAGACGAGCGCCGTTCCATACCACCCGAAGAAATTCTGTGTAGGAATATCGTAATACCAGCCACCGTCTTGCCAAAGCCAATACGATTTCACGTTAGCAGCAACAGGATCGATTGCTAAATCGAGCCAGACGGCAAACAATGGAACGAGAATCAATGTACTATAGCGAAACGAGAACAAACGGGAGAAAGCGAGACTCGTCCCCATGACCGATAGCCATGCAGCCCCGATCGTAATCGGCACACCTAATAATTGGACACCGAAATCCGACTCGTAACGATATGTTCCGAACGGCCAACCGGTATGGACCCCAATCGACTCAATGATGATCGAACCAAAGAAGATAAAGGGGATGACAAGACGCCCCTTCGGTAAGACATGCCAAAAATAGAGAGCTGCGTATAAGCCGGAAGCGAATAAAAAGACGGCATTGGCCCACTCGAGCCAAGGGGGAAGTAACGAAAAACCGACTAAGATCAAGCCGATGGTGAACCAAATCGAAAAGAAAATCCAAAGACGTTTATGAAACTGCTCCATGCGTGACATTCCTCCATTTCCAAAATAGCTTCTGTCATAAGTATACCCATATATCTTGAAAACGAGCGAGGGAGAAGCGGTCTTATAAAAAAAGTGGTCCGGCTTCTCGCAAGAGAAACCGAACCACTTCCTATCATCATCCGTTTGAATGTTGTTTTTGCTTCTTCTTTTTGATGAACGAGAAAAGGAGAAACGCGATATACAACGGAACAGCAACGAACCAAAACGTCGACCACTCATTGCTACGCGCAATCATGACATACGTCACGTACAGCAACGTAAAGGTGATGACGAACGTATGGCGCGGAACGGGAATGTCTTTAAAACTTGGAATCTTGACACGACTGACCATCAAGAAGGCAAGACCTGTAAAGACGAGTGGGACCATCAAGTCGTTCATTCGTCCGCTAAACAACGTGACGACGGCCAAAATACCACCTGCCGCTGTAATCGGTACACCTGAAAAATAAGCAGATGCCACATTCGTTGCCGATAAATTAAACCGAGCAAGACGGAATGCGCCAAACAACGGGAACAGAGCAGAGATTAGTAAACCAACTTCTCCGAATTCATAGAAATACGTATAGTAGGCCATCATTGCAGGTGCGACACCGAATGTCACGATATCTGCTAATGAGTCCAGTTCTTTTCCGAAGTCGCCTGCTACACCAAGCATCCGAGCAAGACGTCCGTCCAGACTATCAAGCATCATCGCGATGACGATTAGTAAGGTGGCATTTTGAAAATCACCTTTTGCTGCCATGACGATGGCTAAAAAACCACAATACAGATTTCCGAACGTAAATAGGTTGGGTATTGAATTACGAACACGATCTTTCCACAAAATGATTCCTCCTGCCACTTCATCGATACTACTCATCATACCATAATTAGGAGATGGAATTCAGCCGTTCGTAAAGAGAATCCCCTGAGTGAAAGATAAAAAATCATGAGGATTCAACCGAACTTGATGTCCACGTTTTCCAGCGGATATGATGATGAATGGTTCATGGATAGCACGATCCGATAAGAGAACCGGAAAATTCTTCTTAGCACCGATGGCAGAGACACCACCTCGAATATAGCCAGTCAGGTCTTCTAACTCCTTCATCGGAACAAGCGCGACTTTTTTCGAATGCAATGCTTTAGCCGCTGCCTTTAGAGAGAGTTCTTCTTCCCCCGAAATGACGACGAAGACATATTTATTTTCGACCATTTTCAAAACAAGGGTTTTAAAAATGGTCGAAAGGGGGTAATTAATCTTTCTAGCGACGGCTTCAGCAGATAAATCATCAAGATCAACAGGATAAGTGAGGGATTCGAAGTCAATCTTAGACTGCTTCAGAAGCCTCTCGACGTTCGTTTTGCTCATGTGTTTCTCCTTTGACGAGTGAGTATTGGACCCATTTCCGTCCGTGCCAACGTTTCATGGCGAAAATGCCACGGAACCATTCGTCAGCAGAGAAGGCAATCCAGATTCCAAGTAAACCGAGACCGAAACCAAGACCAAGTGTATAACTGAGGACGACCGCGATTCCCCACATCGATAGAATACCGATGGCGACAGGGAAACGAACATCTCCTGCCGATTTAAGAGTTCCCATGAGCACGATGTTCATCGCGCGACCTGGTTCAAGAATGACGCTTGCCCAGAGTAGTGGGATACCGATTGCAATGATTTCAGGACTCGATGTGAACACTGATAGAATCGATGAACCGAATGAAGCAAGAGCGACAGCTGAGATGAAGCTTGCGAAAACAGCAATCTTCAATGTTTTCACAGCACGTCCGTATGCTTGTTCAAATTGTTGAGCACCAACTTGGCGTGCGACGAGTAACTGCGTTCCTTGAGCGATGGCAAGCGTAAATAGGAAACAAAGCATCGTGATGTTTGATACATAAACACGAGCAGACAATGCTGCTTCACCAATTGTTGCGATGAATCCTGTGATGATGAGTTGTGAGAATTGATAGGAGATCCCTTCACCAGCAGATGGGATTCCGATGTTCATGATTCGTTTCACATCCTCACGATTAAAATGAATCAAGTCTTTTACTGTAAAACGTAAAGAAAGTTTGCGGTAAACGACAAAGAACAACACAAGGACAGCGATTGTCCGGGCGATGACGATCGACCAAGCGACACCAGCAACACCGAGAACGGGAATGCCGAAGAGTCCAAGAACAGCGATGACGTTACCAAAAGCACTAACGAAATTCATGAGTAGCGTGACGTACATAGCATTTTTAGTGAATCCATGACTCCGGAGAATCGCACCCAGTGTCAATGAGATGGCTTCTAAGAAAAGGAACAGACCAACGATCTTAATGAACGTTTCGCCATAGACGAGTGTCTCTCCTTCTAACGAGAAAAATCCAAGGAGTTGTCTTCCGAACAACACCACGGTCAGAGAAACGATGAGACCGGTATACAAGTTAATCGCAAAAGCAGAACGAGCCGTTTGACGAGCGTTTTGCGTCTTTCTTGCACCGAGGTACTGACCAATGATGATCGTTGCACCGACCGAGGTGATGTTAAAGAGAATAATGAAGATGTTCAAAATTTGATTGGATACACCGACTGCTGCAGCGGCGCTATCTGAGTAATAACTTAAAATCAACGTTGCAATGATCCCGAGGCTCATATGCAATGCAATCTCGATGAATAATGGCCACGTAATGTGGAATAAGCTTGGTTGCTTGACTGTTTTCATAAATAAATCCCCTTTGTTTCATAAAACGAATAGTGTTTCTTTATCTTTTTGAAACTATACGCCTTCGATTTTCATAATGAAAGAGGGTTTTTTGTCTTTCATCGAAAAAAAAGAGATTTAAAAGGATTTTCATAAAATATCACGAATACATCATAATGAACAATCATTCATTTTTTAAAGGTAGGGGAATCCGATGAAACGAGAAATGCATTATGTCGTCAAGGATCAAATTGCAACGCTAACGCTAGCTCGACCCAAACAACTGAATGCATTAACGTCGAATTTACTAGAGGAGTTGGCAGACGCTCTAGAAGAAGCGAATCAGGATGAGGAAGTACGTGTCATCGTCTTGACTGGTGAAGGACGTGGATTTTGTGCAGGGCAAGATTTGAAAACCGTCTCGCCTGAGCTCGATCATGGTGAATATCTACAGCAGTATTACCATCCTGTCGTTCGGGCACTCGCTAAATCAAAGAAACCGACGATCGCTGCCATCAATGGTGTAGCGGCAGGTGCCGGTTTATCATTGACGCTGGCCTGCGATTTCCGGCTCGTCCACGCTGAAGCGAAATTGTCGCTCGGATTCATCAATATCGGTCTTGTCCCGGATGCAGGAGCGCCGTATTTCTTACCTCGACTAATCGGTGCGGCAAAAGCAACGGAGCTTGCGTTACTCGGTGACACGATTTCAGCAGACGAAGCCGTTTCGCTCAATCTTGCGACACGAAGTATCGAATCAGAGAAATTTGTAGAAGAGGTCACAGCGTTTGCTCGTCAGCTGGCAGATCGTCCGACAAAAGTGATCGGGTACATCAAGCAGCTGCAAGCAGCGAGTTATGAAAATAACTTGGAGGAAATGCTTGCTCAAGAAATCATATATCAGTCACGTGCTGGAAAAACGGAAGATCATCGTCATGCTGTTGAATCCTTCATCGAAAAAAAACGCCCTGTTTTTGTCGGACGATGAGTCGAAGAACATATTATAGAAGAAAGACGTCGGAAACGCATGATGCGCCGACGTCTTTTTAATTCAATTTCTTTTTGATTTTTCGTGCAGTCGCATGTGTACGGTTCGTCAATCCTGTAGAGATACGGAATAATAGAATTCCGAGAAAAGCAGAAACAAAAATGTATATCCCGGTCAACGTCACGAATGCGCCACTAGCGAGCGTGATGAAAAGTATCGAAAATTCACCACGTGGACCCAAACAAAAGCCAGATTCGATCGCATGATAATTCGATAAACCAAAGGACCTTCCGCCGAGGTAACCGACTAAAAATTTAGAGACGACTCCCCAAATGACAAGAGCGAAGAAAAATAGATCAATCGGTAATCCGTCAGTCAATTCGAATGACATTCCGAATGTAATAAAGAACAATGGTAATAATAAGTCTTGGAACGGAGTGACTAGTCGTCTAAGATAACGCGTCTCATCCAGTTCGGTTAACAAAATACCGATGATGAAGGCACCAAGTACTTCGGATAGACCAAATAAGATTCCAATTCCAGAAAACAATAAGATCAAGCCGATGATTCCGATGCCGGCATCAGGATGACGGTAGAGGGAATCGACGAGACGTTTCCGTCTTCGGATGAACAACGTCATGATGATTAAAGCAATGAATAAGAAGGCGAACCCGAGAAAGATGATGCTGATTTTGGCAACCGAAAACGTCTCAGTCCCTAAAACGAACGGGGCCGTCGTCAGTAGGAGTGGTGCCATCAAATCTTCGAAAACGAGTAAGGACAGCACGAAGCGATTCACATCCTGATGTTTATCCGGTTCCCGATCGAGCAGCCGAGCAGAAATCGAAGAACTCGTCGCATATAAGACACAGCCAATCAAAAACGATTCGGCGACTGAAAAGCCAAACGATAGGGTCAATAGGATAGTCCCACCAAACGAAAGTAGAATATCAATGACTCCCGCTTTCCAAATGGAACGGAGCTGAATCAGCAAGTCCGCCACTGAAAATTTTAGACCGAGTAAAAAGAACAGGACGATGATGCCCGCTTCTCCCCCGAGTTTCAGCTCTTCGGGAGGGTCGTAATAGAATCCAAGGACGATTCCGATCAAGATGAAGGCCAGAATACTCGGGACGTGGAATCGTTCACTCAAGTAACTGATCGTAAACAAGCCGATGAGGATGAGACCGGCGTAAAAAAAAATTTCCATGGAGGATGTCCTCCTTTCTGTACCCTATACCCTAATTCGATGGCATTCATTAACTTGTTTCTCTCCTGAAGAACGGATACAGAAAAAAGCCTGGACACAAACTTCTTTTTAGAAGGTGAGTGTACAGGCTTTTAGATAATTATAAGACTTGAACGATCGTTCCCGAATACGCAGGGAGAGAGACATCAAGTGTCTGCTGGTGCGTGTTCGTCAATAAATCAAGCCCCCGACCAGCTTGTGGAGCGGTCAACGAAACGGGAGCATCTGAATTGTTGAAGTAGATATAATATAATCCTTCCGGGCTCATGCGACGCATGATGATTGTATTCGTCTCATCATTCGCATGAACGAAAGAGATATGTCCTTTGTTCGCAAGCGTCTTATGCTGCTTTCGAAGCTGTAACAAGTGTCGCGTATAGGCGAATAACTCCTGATCCTGCTCCTCTGGATCCCATGGCATGCATTTTCGGCAGCCTGGATCTTGATCGCCATCGAGACCGATTTCATCACCATAATAGATGACGGGACTACCCGAGAACGTCAACATCGATAACAAGAGAAGACGAAGCTTCTGTTTGTTATTGCCAGCGCGCGTCAACGCACGTGGTGTATCGTGTGAACCGATTAAATTAAAGGTCACTTCATTGACATTCATCGTGTTTGAGAACAATACATGTGACATATCATTCGCATACGAAGTTGCTTTAGTCTTATCTAAGGCAAAGAAGTTCAAGGCGGCATTCGTAAATGGATAGTTCATGACGGCGTCAAACTGGTCACCGAGCAACCATTCCTGTGAGTCATGCCAAATTTCACCAAGGATATACGCATCAGGATTGACTTCCTTGACGACTTGACGGAAATCACGCCAAAATGCGTGATCGACTTCGTTGGCGACGTCGAGTCGCCAGCCATCGATTCCGAATTCTTCGACCCAGTAGCGGGCGACATGGAGTAAGTATGACTTTACTTCATCGTTCTCGGTATTGAATTTCGGCATCTCAGGAACGAAAGCAAACGTATCGTAGTTCGGCAATGGTTCTGTCACGAGCGGGAAATCACGCAGGTGGAACCACTCTTTATAGGTGGAGTGACTACCATGTTCACGGATGTCAGCGAATGCTTTATGGTGGAAGCCGGCATGATTGAAAACGGCATCTAACATGATGCGAATCCCGTGTGCGTGTAACAGATCGACCATTTCCTTAAATTTCTCTTTCGTACCGAATTGTGGATCAATTTCTAAGTAATCGATTGTGTCATATTTATGATTCGATTTCGCCAAGAAGATGGGGCAGAAGTAAATACCAGTGATACCAAGCTCAACGAGATAATCGATGTGATCGATGACCCCTTGGAAATCTCCACCGAAAAGATTCGTCGTCGTTGGTGCTGTACTATTCCATGGAAGTGTACCAGCTGGATCATTCGTCGCATCGCCATTTGCAAAGCGATCTGGGAAGATTTGATACCAAACCGTATCCTGGACCCAATCTGGTGCAGTGAATACGTCGACTGCATTAAGGAAAGGAACGCAGAAATAGTAGCCTGTATCATCGAGCGGTTTTTCATCAAACCATCCACGTTCCGTGAATACATGACTCGTTGCACCGTCATGGAGACGGAAACCATATCGTAGACGACGGAAGGGAGGAACAACATCGATGAACCAATAATCGTATAACTCATCTGATCCACTTCGCTTCATCGGTGTTTCAAATGTATTCCAGTAGTTTGATTTCGAGGGATCGAAGTTCCAATCGGCAGCATCTGGATTTTCAGTATGCCAATCGTATGGATCGCCCCAAATCAAATCGACGCGATCAACGTCATTTTTTTTCGTTTGTAAACGGATGTGGATTGTTCGCTCATCGTACTTATAGACGAATGGAGACATCGCACGGTGAAACACAGCTTCTTTGAACATGGCAGTCACTCCTTAACGCAATCGCTTGCATCGTATTGATTATGTCTTCGACCTAAGAATAGTAAAGCGCTTTCTTAAAGTCAATTCCAATCCCGTGAAATCAAGGATTCCTGATAAAAGTCGAGAGTATGATGCAATCGTTTGCATCATGTAGTGCAAACTATAAAAATGAAAACGTTTTCTTTTTACACACTTATTCTCTTTAGCATTTGATTCAAATAATGAAATCAAAAATAAAAAGTTTTTGAAATGTAAGAAAATAATTGAATAAAAGGACTTGTCAAAAGGATTTTAGATTGTATAATAAAAATGTAAAGGTGATGCAAACGTTTTCATAAAACGCTTACAACCACTCGGTTGTTATCATGAGAAAATGGTTGTGCCTTTATGCAAACGTTGTGCATTAAAACTTATCATTCATAAGTTAACTTGGGGAGGAAATTTCAATCATGGAAATGAAAAAATTCGTAGCAGGTCTCTCTGTATCTGTCATGGCAATTGGTGCGCTTGCAGCATGTGGCGGTGGATCGGATTCTGAATCATCATCTTCAGATTCAGGCAGTAAAAAACCAAGCAAGATCGTCATCTGGGAAGACACTGAAAAAGCTGAAACGACTAAAGCGGCAGCTAAAGCGTTCGAAGAAAAAGAAGGCGTCAAAGTCGAAGTTAAAGAAGTCAAGATGACAGATCAGCAAAAGAAAGTAGCACTTGACGGACCAGCAGGTAAAGGGCCGGATATCATGCTTCTTCCACACGACCAAATCGGTACAGTCGTTGACCAAGGCTTGATCGCGGAACTCAAGGATGGCGAAAAAGCACTTGAGCCATTCATCGATACAGCGAAATCAGCAGTAACGTTTGATGGTAAAGTCTACGGATATCCGAAAGCAGTTGAAACACCCATCCTCCTTTTCAATAAAGATGAATTAAAAGAAGCACCAGCTTCAATGGATGATCTGTACAAGATCTCAACAGAGCAAAAGAAAGACGGCAAATACGGATTCCTCGCGCTTTGGGATAACTTCTACTTCGCACACGGTCCAATCGGTGGATACGGTGGTTATGTCTTCAAAGACAACGGTGGCAAATTGGATCCAGCAGATATCGGCTTGAACAATGAAGGTGCTGTCGAAGGTATGGATTACATCGGCAAGTGGTACAAAGAAGGTCTCTTCCCGAAAGGTCTCATCGGTGGTGGCGGTGGTCAAGCACTTGATCAACTCTTCGGCGATAAAAAAGCTGTTGCTGTCATGAACGGTCCATGGGCAGTTGCGAGCTATAAAGAAAAAGGCATCAATCTTGGAGCTTCAGCACTTCCGAAACTTCCAAACGGTGAGCCGATCAAAACATTCGTTGGTGTAAAAACATACGCGATTTCAGCATACTCGGAAAATGCAGAGTGGGCTGAGAAGTTCTTGGCATCACTCACAGGTGAAGAAAACGCTAAAGCAATGTTCGAAAAATACAATGAAATCCCACCAGTCACTGCTCTTCAAGAAGATGCAGCAATCAAGGATAACGAAGTCGCAGCAGCAGTCTTCGCACAATCGAAAAACGGTGTGCCAATGCCGAACATCGCTGAGATGGGTCAAGTTTGGGAACCAATGGCAGCAGCACTTCAGCTTGTTGCAACAAACAAACAAGACGCACAGAAATCAGCTGATGATGCTGTCAAACAAATCAAGCAACAAATCGAAGCTAACAATCAATAAGCGTAAATGGAACGCGTGAATCCATGACAAAGAGATAAAGAGAGGGGGATCTTGGATTCCCCCTCATCTTTATGGTTGGAAGAGAAGCCTGAGGTCAGACATGACCTTTGGAAAGGAGAACGGACGATGGCTGCGATTGCAACACCACACCCGACGAATCCAACGCCTGAAAAAAAGACGAACCACCGCACGATTGCGGCGCTGATGTCGATCATTCCAGGAGTGGGACAACTATACAATAAACAATTCCTTAAAGGCGCGACATTTTTTGTCGTCGTACTATCATATTTTCTCGTCAACTTTGAACTGTTCTTCAAAGGAGCCGGAAATGGTCCTGGCGATCGCGGAGCGATCTGGGGCTTGATTACACTCGGTGAGGTACCAGGCGTAAGGGGGGATCACTCGATCTTTCTAATGGTCGAGGGCATCATTGCCTTGATTTTACTTGTCTTTGGTATCGCCATTTACGTCTGGAACTTTATCGATGCGTATCGAATCGGTAAGTTGCGCGACATGAACCTCGAAGTACCTTCCTTGAAGATGCAACTACGGAACTTCCGCGATAATGGATTCCCGTACGCGATGTTGATTCCTTCATTAGTGCTTTTGGTGTTCACGGTCGTCTTACCGTTGATCTTTACTTTCTTGATTGCTTTTACGAACTATAAGTTCAACAACTCGCCTCCAGCGAAGTTGGTCGACTGGATCGGGATTCAAAACTTCTTGAATATCTTTACGGTTGATATTTTCCGCGATACATTCGTCAGCGTTCTTGGTTGGACGCTTGTCTGGACCGTCGCTTCGACGACAGGTGTCATCGCGATCGGTATCGGACTTGCAGTCTTGCTTAACCAAAAAGGACTCAAAGGAAAACGGTTCTTCCGTTCCATCTTGATCCTGTCATGGGCAGTACCAGCCTTCATTACAATCTTGATCTTCCGCTCGATGTTCAATGAGACATTCGGTGTTTTCAATACGACGTTATTACCAGCGATCGGTCTTACTGACGGTGTCGACTGGATGACAGATCCGACGTATACGAAGCTTGCCTTGATCGGGATTCAGTGGTGGTTAGGTTTCCCATACATCATGACACTGACGACGGGGATCTTGCAGTCGATACCAGAAGATCTTTATGAGGCAGCAACAATCGATGGAGCGACAGCAGGAGAGAAGTTCCGCTTGATCACATTGCCGATGATTCTTTTCGCAACAGCACCGATCTTGATTACGCAGTATACGTTCAACTTCAATAACTTCAATATCATCTATCTCTTCAACAACGGTGGACCGGCAGTACCGGGTCAATCGGCTGGTGGAACGGATATCTTGATTTCGTGGATTTACAAATTGTCGCTTGGCGCGAACCCGCAGTATGGATTCGCAGCAGCGATCACGCTTGTGTTGTCGTTCTTCATCATGACGATTGCCGTCATTCAGTTCAAGCGTTCAAAATCATTCAAAGATGAGGATATGATCTAATATGAGAAAACAAAACCGAATCAACATGGCGTTGTCATATCTCATTTTGACGATCGCCTCCATCATTATCGTTTATCCACTCCTTTGGGTTGTTGGGACTTCACTTAACCCAGGGAAAAGTATTACATCGGATATCTTCCCAAGTAATCCGACTTTGATTCACTACTTCGATTTGTTTGATCCATCAAAAACGGATTATGGCATGTGGTATTTAAACACAATCAAGATTGCCGTCATCACGATGGTCGTCTCCGTCGCTCTAATCACGTTAACAGGATACATTTTTTCACGCTATCGCTTCGTCGGTCGGAAAAATTCACTAATCTTGTTCCTTGTGTTGCAGATGGTACCGCAATTCGTTGCCATTATTGCGATTTATGTCTTGCTTAATATGTTAGAATTGTTTGATACGCATCTGGCGCTCATCCTACTCTACTCGGGTGGCGCGATTCCAATGAATACGTATCTTGCAAAAGGATATTTCGATACGATTCCAAAAGAACTCGATGAGGCGGCACGGATGGATGGTGCCGGTCACTTACGAATCTTCTGGCAAATCATCTTACCGCTCGCAAAACCGATGGTCGCCGTCATCGCGTTGTTCAACTTCATGGCACCATTCAACGACTTCATTTTAGCATCGCTCGTTCTGCGTTCTCCTGAGAAACAGACACTTGCGGTCGGGTTGTACAACATGGTGTCGGAGCAGTTCGACAATAACTTCACGTTATTTGCGGCAGGTGCCGTATTATCAGCAGTTCCAATCGTTCTTCTCTTCTTCGCATTCCAGCGCTTCTTCGTGTCTGGATTGACAGCAGGTGGAACAAAAGGATAATCATAAGGGGGAAATCAGCGGCATGAGACGAGGCATAATGCTTCTCCTCTTGCCGCTTCTCTTGTCTATCGGGCTTCAGCCGATGACGGGTGAAGCAGCAGGTTGGGAAAAAGAACGAATGTATTTCATCATGGTGGACCGGTTCGAGAATGGTGATCCGAGTAATGACCGAGAGGCGGATCCTGAAAATCCAAAAGCGTTTCAAGGTGGCGATTTAGCAGGCGTGACGAAACGTCTCGATTACATCAAGGAAAAGGGATTCACTTCGATTTGGTTAACGCCGATCTTTAAGAACCGTCCGAATGGTTATCATGGATACTGGACGGATGATTATTACGAGATTGATCCGCACTTCGGAACAAAAGAAGAGTTTAAACGTCTCGTTAAAGAAGCACATGACCGGGATATCAAGGTCGTCCTTGATCTTGTCGTCAATCATTTAGGACCAAATCATCCGATGGTGAAAGAAAAACCGGAGTGGTTCCATAAAAATCAACCAATCATGAACTGGAATAACCCGTCGGAAGTCGAGAATAACTGGCTGTTCGATTTACCGGACTTCAATACGGAAAATCCGGAAGTCGTCGATTATTTAGTTGATGTCGCGAACTACTGGGTCGATGAAACGGGTATAGACGGATACCGGCTCGATACGGTTCGCCATGTGCCAGCCTCATTTTGGGAAACGTTTATCCCAGCAGTCAAAGAAAAGCATCCGGACTTATTCTTGTTGGCTGAAGTATTCGATGGAGATCCGCGAAAAATCGCGTCCTATTCAAAATTAGGTTTTGATTCCGTGACGAACTTCCCGTTTTATTATGGAGTCAAGGATCAGTTTGCCCGCAAAAATGGTTCAGCGGAAGAGCTCGATTCAGTTTATAATCGAGATACTACGTTTAATCCGAATGCCAAGGGACTTGCAACCTTCATTGATAATCATGATGTCAAGCGCTTCATCACGGAAGCAAAGATTGGTGGAGCAGACGAAGAGGAACGGCAGCTTCGGTTGGCGCTGTTCGCACTCTATGCTGCCCCGGGGATGCCGATCGTCTACCAAGGAACAGAGGTAGCGATGCCAGGTGGCGAGGATCCTGGAAACCGGATGATGATGACATTTGATCAAAACAAGAAGATGCAACAGTACGTAAAAACGTTGAACGAGATGCGGCAGGACTACCCAGCGTTTGCAACAGGGAAGCAACGCTTGATCGCAAAAACCGATCATATGGCAGTCTACTCACGGGAGACGAAACAACAACAAGTCGTTTACGCGATCAATCTTGGAGAAAAAAAGACGAGCTTACGCGTGTCTGCGAAAGAAATCGGTGATGACCAGCGTTTAAGAGGACTTTTGTTCTCAGACTTGGTGCGTCAAGATGGTGACGCCTATGAGATCACGCTTGATGCAAATAGTGCGAACAGCTATGTCATCGAAAAGTCACAAGTAAACTGGTGGTCGATCATCGCAATTGGTGCGATCGCTCCGATTTTAGCGCTCATACTTCTTCTCGTTCACCGTAAACGCATGCAACGTCAGACAAAATAAAATACTTAACTAGGGGAAATGTGAGGTGAAGGGGATGCAGGTAACAATCAAGGATGTAGCACGGGAAGCGAATGTCGCACCCTCGACGGTATCACGCGTCATTGCGAATAGTTCACGCATCAGTCAAAAGACGAAGGAACGGGTGCGGCAGGCGATGGATGAGCTCGGATATTATCCGAACGTTCATGCTCGCAGTCTAGCGAATCGAACGACACAAGCGATTGGTCTCGTCATGCCAAGTGCTGCAACGAAAACGCTACAAAACCCGTTCTTTTCGGAGGTCATTCGAGGAATCAGTACAAAAGCGCATCAAAATGGATATTCGTTATATATGACGACAGGTGTCTCGGAAGAAGAAGTATATGAAGGTGTCGTGTCGATGGTTCAGGGCCGTCGTGTCGATGGTGTCGTCGTACTGTATTCCCGTACGGATGACAAAGTTGTTCAATTTCTGCAAGATTCGAAGTTTCCGTTCGTCGTCGTCGGAAAACCATTCAGTGATTCATCACATGTCACATATGTCGATACGGATAATTATCTAGCCGGTCGCGAAGTGACGAAGTACTTGCATCAACTTGGGCATGAGTGTATCGCATTCGTCGGAGGCGCACAGGACCTAGCTGTGACGCAAGAACGTGTCGGGGGTTACAAGACGGCTCTCATGGAAGAGGGTATTCCGATTCAAGAATCCTACATCGTCAGTGCACCATTCATGACGACAGGAGGCGCTGAGGCAGTCAAACGACTGATGTCGCTTGAACATCCGCCGACGGCCGTCGTCGTCAGTGACGATATGATGGCACTTGGTGTCATGAGTACACTGAATGAGATGGGGATCGGTGTGCCGGATCAAATGGCCGTCGTCAGTTTCAATAACTTGTTCATCGCAGAATTCTCAAGCCCGCCGTTGACTTCTGTTGAAATCAATATCTTTGGACTTGGTTTTGAAGCGACGAATTGTTTGATTGAACAAATCAATGAAGATGCGACCCCTTATGGGAAGCGCGTCATCGTGCCGCATTATCTCGTCGTCCGTCAGTCTTGTGGCGGAAAATCTGAAGCATGAAACGACAGTCTATTTTTAAGCCGATTGGTTTGAAAATAGACTTTTTTTGATTCAAATGGATATCGATTTCTAGTAAAAGGAAGCGGTTGCAGAAAAAGAAATTTATTTTCGTGCAAACGATTGCATTGATGCTTTTTATGTGTACAATAAAGAATGTATAGTATAGATGAAACGCTTACATGATCAGGGTGACCGACATGCGTAGCATAAAAAGGAGCGACTTGACGATGAAACGACTTTTTGAGGTCAATGAGTGGAAAATTACAGAGCTTGGTTTTCATCCAGAAGATAATCGATTGGCAGAATCGATGACATCGATCGGAAACGGTCATATGGGAATGCGCGGGACGTTTGAAGAAGAGTACACAGGGGACACGCATCAAGGCATGTATGTCGCAGGTGTTTACTATCCGGATAAGACACGTGTCGGCTGGTGGAAAAACGGTTATCCAGAGTACTTTGCGAAAGTACTCAATGCTGTCAATATCATGGGATTGAAAGTATCCGTCAACGGAAAAGCTGTTGATTTGAACACGTGGGAAGTCATCGACTTCAAACGCGAACTTGATATGCAACACGGTGTGTTGACACGGACGATGCTATTGAAGAATGGGGTAGAGGAAACGAAAGTCGAATCCAAGCGTTTCTTCTCGATCGTTGATAAAGAAATCGCTGCCTTGCAATATACGGTGACACCTGTCAATTTTGAAGCAGAAATCGTCATTGAATCGTATCTCGATGCAGATGTTGAAAATGAAGACTCGAACTATGACGAGAAGTTCTGGCTTCCTGTCGAACACGGAATTGAAGAACGGTTCGGTTATGTCACAGCAAAAACGAAAAAGCTCGATTGGCATGTGACGGCAGCGATGATCACGGATGTCGAAGGCGCACGATGTGAGGTCGTCGATGGCAATACGCAGTACGTCGCGAATCGTTTCACGAAACAAGCCGCAGTAGGTGAGGGTGTCACAGTCGAAAAATTCGTCGCACTCGTAACGAATCGCGACCATGAAATCGATGCGCTATTGGAGCAAGCGATGAAACGGGTTCACGTCGCATTCGAATCAGGCTTTGATACATTGCTTGCGACACATGAAGCAGCTTGGTTGCACCACTGGGAAGAAGCGGACGTGAAAATTGAAGGAGATGTCGAGGCACAGCAAGGGATTCGTTTCAACATCTTCCATATGTTCCAGACCTACACAGGTGAAGATTCACGCCTGAATATCGGACCAAAAGGATTCACGGGCGAGAAGTATGGTGGTGCGACGTATTGGGATACAGAAGCATATTGCTTAAACTTCTACCTTGCGACGTCGAAACCGGAAGTTGCTTGGAATTTACTCAAGTATCGTCACAATCAATTACCGCAAGCGAAAGAAAATGCGGATAAGAATGTCGGAATGAAGGGTGCACTTTATCCGATGGTAACGATGAACGGAGAAGAGTGCCACAACGAGTGGGAAATCACACATGAAGAAATTCACCGGAACGGTGCAATCGCGCATGCGATTTATAACTACACGAACTACACGGGAGACACGTCGTATCTCGGACAATACGGATTTGAAGTGTTAGTCGAGATTTCCCGCTACTGGGCAAGCCGTGTCAATTACGTGCCGCACAAGGATGTCTATATGATTCTTGGCGTGACGGGACCGAATGAATATGAGAACAACGTCAACAATAACTGGTATACGAATCTGATTGCGGCATGGTGTCTCGAATATACGCAGACCGTCCACCGTCATTTGGCACAAGAAGAACCAGAACGTTTGCAAGAACTTATGCATCAATTAGCGTTGACGGATGAGGAGCTGGCGAAGTGGGCAGATATCGACTCGAAGATGTATTATCCAAAAGATGAGGCAGCCCCTGGAATCTTCATGCAACAGGATGGCTTCATGGATAAGGAACAAATCTTGGTCGCTGACCTCGATCCAAAACATCTCCCGCTAAACCAGAATTGGTCATGGGACCGGATCCTTCGCTCTGTCTTCATTAAACAAGCAGATGTCTTACAAGGTCTTTACTTCTTGACGGATCGCTTCAGTGTAGAAGAGAAAAAAGCGAACTTCGATTTCTATGAACCACGCACGGTTCATGAATCGTCATTATCACCATGTATCTACTCAATCATTGCGGCGGAAGTCGGCTATGAGGAAAAAGCGGTCGAACTGTACCAACGTTCAGCACGACTTGACCTCGATAATTACAACAATGATACGGAAGACGGATTACACATCACGTCGATGGTTGGATCATGGATGTCGATCGTCCACGGGTTCGCTGGATTACGGGTGGCAAACGATACGTTATCCTTTAAGCCGATGTTGCCAAAAGGCTGGACGAGCTATACATTCCGGATGCAATGGCGCGGTCATCATATCCATGTCCATGTACAGCCAAATGCCGTCGAAATCGCTCAAACAGAAGGCGAAGCATTCAGCTTAAACGTTCATGGAACAACTGTAGAAGTTCCGGCGGGAGGACAGATTACAGTTCCTGCTTCGATGACAGTATAAGAGATTAAACAGAACCGATTTTTTAGTCGGTTCTTTTTTTGTGTGTAACAAGAATCAGGACACCTTTGTCACAAATGAAAACGCCATCATGAAAAAGAACATCAATCTTTGGAAATCTTGACTATCCGACGACATTTGAATGTGCTAAAGTGTTTCAAGATAGTTATGAATGAGAGGAGAACGGCGTGTGACAGCAGTAGTAAAGGAAAGTATGTTAAAAGTGATCGTGGCTTCGATTGGGGGATTCGTCATCGCCGTTGCCATGAACTGGTTTTTGATTCCGAGTGGTGTATATTCGACTGGATTTACAGGACTTGCCCAAATCTTGACGCAAGTCCTTCAAAATACAGCATTTGCGTTTGGTGAAAACGTCTGGTTCTTGGCGTTGAACATCCCTTTGATCGTGCTCGCATGGATCATGTTAGGTCGGAGTTTTACAATCATTACGTTGGTTTCGGTCTTGGCAACGACGATTTTTATTGGTCTTATTCCTCAATATGCTGTCATACCAGGTGATCAAACACTGAATGCAGTGTTTGGAGGGGTTTTGCTTGCGATCGGTACCGGTATCACGATTAAGTTCGGTGCTTCGACGGGTGGGTTTGATATCGTCGCCCTCATCTTTGCTCGTTTCTCCGATCGCAGTGTCGGCTTGTATCTGTTCGTCTTGAATTTTTTAATCGCATTATTAGCAGGAGCGTTGTTCGGTTGGTCGACTGCTTTATACACAATCGTCTTCATCTACGTGACGTCTAAGGTCGTCGATGAGATTCATACGAGCAATCAGCGTCTAACGATTTTCATCGTCACGAATCATGCGGATGACATCACGACGGCTTTGCATCAGCATATCATCCGAGGAATCACGCAAATTCCTTCGATTGGAACGTATTCGCGAGCTGAAAAAGCGACGTTGATGATGGTCATCGAGCGTCACGAATTGCGGGACATTGAACGAATTTGCCGGGAAGCGGACGAGACAGTCTTCATCAACGTCGTCGCAACGGACTCGGTCGTCGGATACTTCCGAAAAGGATAATGAAAAGAGGCTGACTCAAAAGTCAGCCTCTTTATCTGTTTTCATGCGAGCCCGAGGACGTGTTTCAAGTAATACGCGATCCCGTCATCCTCATTTCGCTTCGTCGTGCCGTTTGCCAGATGCTTCAGCGCGGGGATGGCATTACCCATCGCGACACCATGTCCAGCATACTCGATCATCTCTAAATCGTTTTCCTCATCACCGAAAGCAATGATTTGTTTAGAGTCAATTCCAAGGTGGTCGGCGATATGGGCAAGACCGACCGCTTTGCTTGTACCTTTTCGCATCACTTCGACCATGAATTCAGGTTTCACCCATTGACGATTGAGTACCGTCTCAGCATGGATACCAGATAGTTCGGAGCGGATCTCATCGACGTGTTCTCCTTTTGCGTGAATCAAAAGAGATGTTGGTTCATGCATAAGCACCTTTCGTAAATCTCCGGTCGTGACGGATAAGGCATGGTCGGTATAGAATTCGTAAATGCCAACCGGATCATATTGAAAATAGACATGATCCGTGACTTCGCAGACGATGTTTTGTGTTTTCGTCTCAGCGACAGATTCTAAAATATGTTGAACAGTTTTTAATGGAATCGGATGATGCTGAACTTCAAAGTGGATGTCTTGCGGGTGATGAACGAGACCACCGTTAAAGTTAACGATCGGTGTCGTTAAACCGAGCTGTTCGTAATATTTTCGAGCGTGACGAAATGGTCGTCCAGTTGCGATGACGACTTCGTGACCATTCGCACGCGCACGCTGGAGCGCAGCGATGTTCGCAGGGCTGATTGTCTTATCATCTTTTAAAAGGGTGCCGTCGAGATCGACAGCGATTAAGTGACGGGTCATGATGAAATCCTCCGCTTTCTTTTCGTTAATTCTACTGTAGCATATGAAGCGATTGTCCTTCGTATGAAACGATTAAGTTTTTCAAGGAAAAGAAAGCGCTTGAAATAATTAGAGAAAAGCTGTTGCTTGGATTAAAAAATGGTATACTACAAATCGTAGGATAACTCTATAGTACGTTATGGAAACGGAGGGGAAATCATGCGTTTTCTCGTTACATTCTTTTGGTCATTCTTACTCGTGAACACGGCTGTGTTCATCGTATCGGCAGTTGATGCAGTAACGTATAGCTTCGGATTCGCGACAGCTATGTCTGTCGTCACTTCACTTGTCGTCTTCGCACTCGATGCCGTCAATGAAGATTTAGGTCTTGGTCAAGGGACTAAGGCAGAATAAGGAAAAGCGAGATGTCGTCACTTGGGCGATAGGCTCGCTTTTTGTCTTAAGGAGGAATGAACGATGATCGTCATCGAACAGGTTCTGTGGCAAGAGATGCCGCAAAATGTCTACATCGCAGGGAATCAGATCATCGGAATCGGTTCCTACACCATAGATGAAGCACTGATCACGCAACGGATTGATGGTCGCAACAAACGGCTAGTCCCCGGATTCATCGACGGACACTTACATCCGATTGGTGGAGGTGGAGAAGGTGGATTTGCCACGCGAACGGCTCCGTTGACTGTTCGTGACATATTCGAAGGCGGTGTCACGACGGTCGTTGGATTACTCGGAACGGATGGTTGGACACGAACAGGAATTGACCTACTGGCACACGTACGGGGATATGCTCCATCTGGTATCCGTCCCTTTCTATTAAGCGGAAGTTATATGGTTCCGCCGGTCTTCCTGACGCAATCGACAGGACATGATATCGTCCTCATCAATGAAGTGATTGGTATCGGAGAGATTGCCATCAACGATCACCGATCGACACAACCGACGGCTCATGAACTCGCGCGATTAGCGTCAGAAGGCCGAATTGCCGGCATGGTCAAAGGCGTGTCGGGAACGATGAACGTCCATATCGGAGACGGGAAACAAGGGCTCGATCTATTACATGAAGTGATCGACACGACCGATCTACCGATTCAACAATTCCTTCCGACACATATCAATCGGAGTGAACGGATTTTTGAGGCAGGACTCGCCTGGGCGAAACGGGGAGGACGGATCGATTTTACGACGTGTACGACGGAAAGCTTCATTGCGGAAGGCGAGATTCCAGCAGGACAGGCTGTCGCCCGTGCTTTAGTAGCGGGAATTCCACTCGAGCAGATCACGATGTCGAGCGACGCTGGCGCAAGTCTTCCGGCATTTGATGAGGCAGGTCGATTAGTGCGAATTGATACAGGAAAACCCTCTTCCTTGATGCAAGCCGTACGCGATGCAGTGGAGCATGGTGTTACTTTTGATCAGGCAATCGCGACGATCACGCGATATGTCGCGGATGCATATGGTATACCGGGCGGGCGAATAGCGGTTGGAGAACGAGCGGATCTGTTACTGATTGATGACGCTTTGCAAATCGATACGATTCTTGCGAATGGTCATGCTATAATGGTTCAGAAAAAATGGCTAATACCAGAATGACGGAGGGATAGACGTGTCAAAGAAGTCGAAACGTAAAAACACGAAAAAACCGCAATCCAAGGCGAATTGGATTACAGCCGGAGTCATCGCCTTGATCGTATTGGTGGGAGGATTACTTCTCGTCTTCACGGATCGAGAAGATTCTGCATCGAAGAACGGCAACCTAACGGCTACACAAGTCGCAGATAAAGTAAAATCCGGTGATGAATTCTATACGTATTTCTATCAAACAGGTTGTTCTCACTGTGAAAAAGTAAAACCATATCTCGTCCCGCTTGGTGAAAAACAGGACATCCCATTCGAACAGATTGATCTTGCTGTCGAACAGTCGGCTTGGGACACGTTTGGCATCGAGGGTACACCGACGGTTGTTCATTTTAAGGATGGTAAGGAAGTCGGACGTGTAGCAGGAGAGCAAACGGAAGACAGCTATAAAGAGTTCTTCGCTGGAAAAGACGTAAAGGACTCAAAAGAAGAATCATCCGGTGATCTCAATGATTAAAAAATGGTTTTACTCTCGCGTGTTCGAATTAAATGGACACCCGCTTGTTGCCAAACAACTGAAACGTTTTGCGATGAGCCGTATCAGTCGTCCATTCATCCGTCCGTTCGTTCAGGCATACGATCTAAATATGACAGAAGCGACTCGGAATTTAGAAGCGTATTCGAGTTTACATGACGTTTTCATTCGTCATGTCAAACCGGAAATGCGACCGATTGATCAATCAGATGGCGCATTCGTCAGTCCGTGTGACGGTGTGCTATCCGTCGTTGACGACTTGACGGCTGATAGCCGATTTACTGTCAAAGGACAATCGTATACGGTATCTGAGTTACTCGGTTCCCATCACGAGGCACAGCAATACGTTGGTGGACGTGTGATGATCTTTTACTTAAGTCCGCAAAACTACCATCGTGTTCATGTGCCGATGGATGGAACAGTCCGGACGAGCTATACGCTCGGTCGCGATTCAGCACCAGTGAATGAGATCGGTCTCACACATGCGCTTCGTCCATTGACGCGGAACTACCGTCGTGTGACGCGCATCGTCCAAGGGAAACATGCGCTTGAACATGTCATGGTCGGCGCACTGAACGTTAACTCGATCGTTCGGACGAACGAGTCGAAGGACCTTCGTCGCGGGGATGAGTTTGGATACTTCTCATTCGGTTCGACGGTCGTCCTGATTTGTCCGAAAGACGCATTGACGTTAGACAGTCAGGCGATTGGACCAGTTTTAATGGGGCAGCGCCTCGGACAATGGCATTCATGAAAGCGAGGCGCCCGTTTTGGGCGTCTCCTTACGTTTAGGAGGAATGAATCATGCCGGCACTGGCATTAGCAGAAATCGGAAGTACACAGGTCCAAACGTATATCGCACTCATCATTTTTTTAGTGACCTATGGCTTCATCATCAGTGAAAAAGTAAGTCGGGCGATCGTCGCCTTGCTTGGAGCGCTCGCGATGGTCATCATCGGTATCGTGGATCTCGAGACCGCATTGTTTGAATATATTGAATGGGGAACGATCGTCTTATTGATCGGCATGATGATTCTTGTCACGATTGCCAATCAATCTGGCTTGTTCGAATACATTGCAATCCGCGCTGCGAAGACGACGAAAGGAGATCCGATCAAGGTATTGATTTTACTGTCCGCATTGACGGCACTTGGATCGGCATTCCTTGATAACGTCACGACGGTTCTATTGATCGTTCCGATCACATTTTCGATTACGAAGATACTTAAAATCGTGCCGTTTCCGTTCTTGCTCGCAGAAGTCCTATTTGCGAATATCGGTGGGACGGCGACCTTGATTGGGGATCCACCGAATATCATGATTGGTGCCGCAAATCCACATTTGACGTTCAATGCCTTTTTAGTGAATCTTGCACCAATTATCCTCGTCATCACGGTCGTAACGATCGGCATCCTGTATTTCATCTTCCGGAAGCAGTTGCATGTCGAAGCGGAAGATCGACAAAAACTGATGGAAATCGATGAGAAGAGTTATATCGTCAGTCGAAAATTGGTCACGCGAAGTAGTATCGTTCTCGTCAGTACGATTGCGCTGTTCGTGTTACATCCGGTGCTTGATCGAATCGGACTTCATCTCGAAGCACCAGCGATCGCGATTCTTGGAGCGACCGTTCTGATGCTGCTGACGATTGAAAACGATCATCAGTTAGAGGGAATCTTTGCCCGTATCGAGTGGACGACAATCTTTTTCTTCGCCGGACTGTTCGTGCTCGTCGGCGGGATCCAAGAAGCGGGCATCATCCGCTACCTCGCTGAAAAGACGATTGATTTGACAGGTGGCGATATTCAGACGACAGCGACTGCTGTTCTTTGGTTGTCTGGTATCGCCAGTGCGACGATTGATAACATCCCGTTCGTCGCGACGATGATTCCACTCATCAATGATGTAGCTGCTGGAATTGGATTATCATCAGCAGATGCGAAAGTGGACGTGTTATGGTGGTCCCTCGCACTCGGTGCCTGTCTCGGTGGTAACGGGACATTGATCGGTGCATCGGCGAACGTCATCGTCGCGGGTCTCGCGACACGACAAGGTGAAAAATTTACCTATATGCGCTTTTTGATTTATGGAGCACCGATCACGATCGTAACGTTGATTCTATCGCAACTCTATCTGTGGATTCGATATTATTAAGAAAACGGAAGGTGGACCTTCCGTTTTCTTTTGTGCGTCGCTCTTACTACCTGATTGTGCTATAATCGAACGATAAGAGCATAACTGTTTCTTAAACTTAACTATAGAGCTAGACCATTATCTGGAGGTTTTATTCTTGTTCAAACGACTTTATCCGAAACATTTCGTGGCTTCGATCTACGATATCGACCTTGAAATGCTCAAACGAAACGGTGTCAAAGCGATTTTGACCGATCTTGATAATACGCTCGTCGCATGGAATATCGCAGATGCTCCAGACGAATTGGTTGCTTGGCTGGATATGGTGAATAATCAATATGGTTTCGACGTCATCATCGTATCGAACAATAACGGAGACCGCGTCAAGAAGTTCGCGGATCCACTCGGATTGCATTATATTGCGCCTGCTCGAAAACCGCTTCCTATCGGGTTTAAACGAGCATTGACGGAATTCGGTTATCATGCGAAGGAAGTTGTCTTCTTAGGAGACCAACTCTTTACGGATGTACTCGGTGCAAACTCCGTTGGAATCGAAGTCATCCACGTTCAACCTGTCGTTAAGACGGACGGTGTCGTCACGAAATTCAATCGCCTGATGGAACGTGTCATTTTCCGCCGGATGAAACGCAAAGGAATCTATAAATTGACACAACGCGTCAAGGAAGATCCTTCTGCACTGGAGCATCCGATCGAAACACTTCGTCAGGATAAGCAACAATAACCCTGTCAGATCGGTAGATGAAAGGGAAGGCAGCAGTCGCAACATGTACGGCGAGAGGTCGGAAGTTACGCTCTTGGAGTAGCGAGCAGGGCGCTACGGTGAAAAGAGAAGGGATATCGTTCCCGCATGCGGCTCAACATAATATGATCGAAGAAATCCACTGCGCTGGCTGTGGTGTCGCCATTCAAACGGAAGACACAAAAGCACCAGGATACGCACCTAAATCTGCACTTGATCGTGAAATGGTCATTTGCCAACGTTGCTTTAAATTAAAGCACTACAATCAAATTCAAGATGTATCGTTATCGGACGATGATTTCGTTAAAATCTTAGACGGAATCGGTCAAAAAGATGCACTTGTCGTTAAAATCGTTGATATCTTCGATTTTAATGGAAGCTGGTTACCGGGATTACATCGGTTCGTCGGTAAAAACGACGTCTTACTCGTCGGGAACAAAGCCGATTTATTACCGAAGTCACTCAACCCGAACCGTCTCATGAACTGGATGCGTCAAGCATCGAAAGAACTTGGATTACGTCCAGTCGACGTTCATCTGATCAGTGCGAAAAAAGGGCACGGAGTCGATGAACTCGCTGAAAAAATCGATTATTATCGAAAAGGTCGCGACGTCTATGTCGTTGGTTGTACGAACGTCGGGAAATCGACGCTGATCAACCAAGTCATCAAACGCTTCGGTGAAGAAGATGAAGCCGTCATCACGGTCAGTCACTTCCCAGGAACGACACTAGACTTGATCGACATTCCACTCGACGATAACTGTAACCTGTATGATACACCGGGGATCATCAATCATCATCAGATGGCTCACTATGTTGATGCAAAGGACTTGAAGCTGATCACACCGAAAAAAGAGATCAAGCCACAAGTCTTCCAAATCCATCCGCAACAGACACTCTTCTTCGGAGGTCTTGCACGATTGGACTATATGGAAGGGAACAAGCGTTCATTCGTCATCTACATGTCGAATGAATTGAAAGTTCATCGGACGAAGCTTGAAAAGGCAGACGATTTATACGCGAACCATAACGGTGAGCTGTTGTCTCCGCCAAACGAAAAGACGCGTGAGATGTTACCGCCGCTTGTCCGTCATGAATTCAGCCTCCGCGACAACATGAAGACGGATATCGTCTTCAGTGGACTCGGGTGGGTTGCGGTTCACGGAAAAGGTGGACGTGTCGCTGCTTACGCCCCGAAAGGTGTCGCTGTATCCTTACGTGAGGCGCTCGTCTGATGCGCTTTGCCGTCATCGGTCATCCGATTGCCCATTCACTTTCACCTGAGCTGCATACAGCTTGGCTGGAAGCGGCTGGGCTTTTCGGCTGTTATGACCTCATCGATGTAACGGAGCAGCAATTGCCGCAAATCATTACGAAATTACGCACACATCAGCTAGACGGAATCAATGTGACGATTCCACATAAAACAGCAATCATTCCGTATCTGGATCGGCTAGAGCCGGCAGCTCAAAAAGCAGGCGCCGTGAATACGGTATATCGGCAGGATGGGCAGTTGATTGGTGCGAATACAGATGGAATCGGATTCGTCCGCGCGTTGACAGAACGTCGTCCGTCATTTCAAAAGACGCTCGTTCTTGGTGCGGGCGGTGCGGCGCGAGGCATCATTGCTGCGTTGCCCGGAGATGTGACGATCACGAATCGTACAGAAGAACGCTCTAAGGCAGTTGCCGATGAATTCGGAGCAACCGTTCTACCATGGAAAAAAACATTTGATTTAACGAGTTACGACGTCATCATCAATACGACTTCTGTCGGGATGGCGCCACATATCGAGGCACGTCCGATCGAATTGACGGAGACGCACGCCTTGATTTGTGATATTATTTATCGACCGACGCCGACCCGTCTATTGCGTGAAGCGACCGAAAAAGGTCTCGACACACTTGACGGCGTCCCGATGTTCGTCTTACAAGCGGCTGAAGCATTTGAACGCTTCACCGGACAAACACCTGACCTTGCACTTGGCGAGCAGGTGATACGAAAGCAATTGGAGGAATTTTAATCATGTTAACAGGTAAACAAAAACGTTTTTTACGCGCGACAGCTCACGACTTAAACCCGATTTTCCAAGTCGGTAAAAATGGAGTCGGAGAAGCGATGTGTGCTGATTTGATGGATGCGCTCGAAAAACGGGAACTCTTGAAAGTACAAGTATTGCAAAATTGTGCGGACGCACCGAAGGATGTCGCACAAGAACTCGTCGCAGGAACGAATGCTGAACTCGTTCAAGTCATCGGAAAAGTCATCGTTCTCTATAAAGAATCAAAAGAGAACAAGACGCTCGAATTGCCACGATGAAAATCGGACTGATGGGCGGAACGTTCGATCCTCCGCATATCGGTCATCTCCTGATTGCCGAACAAGCGCAGGAACAACTTGAACTCGATGCGGTCTGGTTCGTACCAGCGAATGTGCCACCGCATAAACAACGTACAGTCACAGACGCAACCAAGCGTTTACGCCTTGTAGAAGAAGCAATTGCATTGAATCCTGCTTTTTCCGTCTCAGCAATCGAGTTTGAGCGCGAAGAGCCTTCCTATACGTATGATACGATTCGTGCACTCAAGCACCGGTACCCGGAGCATGAGTTTCTATTTCTCATTGGAGCAGATTCACTCGTGAGTCTCGATACGTGGTATCAAGCCGAACAGTTATACGAGGAAGTCGTCTTTGGTGCCGTCGCTCGACCGGGCAGTCGGTATCTGATTCCGCGTGGTGCCCGTGTGAAAGCGGTCGATATGCCATTGCTAGAAATTTCTTCGACGGATATCCGGCAACGGGTCGCGCGTGGACGGAGCATTCGCTACCTTGTACCGGAAGCCGTTCGACAACGGATTGAGGAGTGGAATCTATATGCGCCTTGAAGAAGCACGTCAAATCATTGAGCGTACGTTGCCTGAGCGACGCTATGTGCACACATTAGGTGTCGTTGAGACAGCACGACACTTGGCTCTTAAATATGGTGTTGACGAAGAAGAAGCAACACTTGCTGCTATGCTTCATGATTATGCGAAATACCGCGATACGAATGAGATGCGTTCGATTGCCGTTGAATTGAATCAACGGGTTTTACTCGATTATGATGACGAACTGCTTCATGCGCCAGTAGGTGCGGAGCTTGTCCGTCGAGAACTTGGTCTTGATTCAGACGTGATTTATCAAGCGATCGCAAATCACACGACGGGGGCACCCGGTATGCCGTTGCTCGATCAAATCATCTTCGTCGCGGATGCGATTGAACCAAATCGCAGTTATCCAGGTGTCGAAGCGCTTCGTGAAGTAGCGGAGCAGGATTTGACGGACGCCGTCATCGCAACACTCAGTCAGACGATTCATTTTTTATGTAAAAAACAAGCCATCATCTTTCCGCGAACGATTGAGACCTATAATGCCTTCGTCGCGGCCAAACGAAAGGGGACCGTCCTATGACAGTCGAACAAGAATTACAATTAATCGTAAATGCCATCGACGATAAACGCGCTGAAGATATCGTCGTCCTGAATATGTCGAGCATCTCACCAGTTGCCGACTACTTCGTCATCTGTGAAGGGAATTCAGAAAAACAAGTACAGGCAATCGCACGTGAACTCAAAGAAGTCGCGCACGAACATAACCTGCCGATCAAACGTCTCGAAGGATTCGATGCGGCACGTTGGGTGTTAGCGGATCTTGAAAACGTCGTCGTTCACGTCTTCCACCGTGACGATCGTGATTACTATAATCTCGAAAAACTCTGGGCAGATGCTCCAAAGGTTGAAGTCGAGGTCAACTAATGGCATACGAACAGTTCGCCTACATCTATGATGAATTGATGCAAGACGTCCCGTACGATCAATGGGTCGACTGGGTCAAAGCATACGTTCCGACTGGCAGTACGATTGCTGATATCGGATGTGGAACGGGTACGGCGACGCTTGCATTAGCGGCACACTATGAGATGCTCGGAATCGATTTATCGGAAGAGATGCTCGAAGTCGCGCAGGAAAAAGCGATGGAAGAGGGATTACGCATTCAATTCTGGGCGCAAGACATGCGCGAAATCGAATTGCCGACACCTGTCGATGCCGTGACGATCCTATGCGACTCCTTGAACTATCTCCGGACGGAAGAGGATGTCAAACAGACGTTTACACATGTAGCAGCAATCCTCAAAGAGGGTGGACGTCTCTTATTTGATACACACTCTCCATACAAGATGGAAACGTTGTTCAATGGAAAGACATATGCGACACATGCGGAGCAAAGTTCGTATATCTGGTTCGCGGATCCTGGTGAAGCACCGCTTTCTGTCGTCCATGAACTGACTTTCTTCATCGAGGAAGAGGACGGTCGCTATGAGCGTGTCGATGAAACGCATCATCAGCGGACGTATCCTCCAGCACAGTACGTGACATGGTTACGCGACGCCGGATTCCGGGTCCTCGCGGTCACAGGCGATTTTGGACCGGATGCTCCTTCTGAGACAGCCGAGCGGATTTTCTTCGTTGCTGAAAAAATGTAAAAGTGATCTCATCCGTCTTCTTTAAGTGATACACATTCGTGTTGCTTAAAGGAGACGGATTTTTTGTTCGTCAAACAGATGCTAATTCAAAGTAACGGTATGGATGGTATGACCTTTATCCGACATAACACACCGTATCATGTTGTAAAAGAGTGGTTAGTGTGTATTCCTTCGTTTCCTGAAGTCCGTAGCGACCTGTTAGAGTCGTGGAAAAAGGAGGGATTCGTCTTGACCGTTCCACGTTTGCAACAAATCGCAGGTCTCGTCGTCGTCCTGCTACTCATCATTTTATTGTTCGTACCATTACCCTCTTGTTCGAATGAAGCGATGGTCGATCAACCGTCCTTAACAGATAAACAACAAGAGGCAAAAGCAGAGCCAGCAGAAAAGGAGACCTCGATTCGTGACAAACTCATCATGGTCGACATAAAAGGGGCGGTAGAAGCACCTGGACCCTATCAATTCCACCTCGGTGATCGAGTGAAGGATGCAATCGAAAAAGCAAAGACGACTGAGAAAGCTGACATTCGACAAATGAATCTCGCGGCACGTCTCATTGATGGACAGGAAGTCATCGTGCCGGTAAAAAAGACGAAAGATCAGCCGAAACCAACGAAACGCTCAAAAGCAGAGATACCAAAAGGACTGATTGACCTCAATGCGGCAACGGCGGAACAGTTGATGGAGGTTCCGGGAATCGGTCCTGCCAAAGCAGAAGCGATCTTGGCCTACCGTGAGGAGAAGGGGGGATTTGCGACGTATGAATCACTCGGAGATGTGAAGGGCTTTGGGGAAAAGACGTTAGAATCGCTTAAATCCTACCTGATCGTCTACTGATGCCACTTCATACGCTGTTCGTTCTCTTACTCATTGTCGCCATTAAAGAATCGATCTGGTGGTTAGTGTTCCTGATGCTCTTTGCAATCATGAAGTCATGGTCTTTTTCAATCAGTCGTCTTTTCTTTTTGTTTATTCTGAGTTGTCTATTCATCGGAATGGGTCATCTGTCACCTGAACCGCACGACGTCTCGTCTGTTGACATCTTATCAGGTAAGCGTAATGGGGATCGAATTCGCTATGATGCGGAGAGCAACGGTCAATCGATTCTATTGACGGCAACGATTGCAGAAGATGAGACAGGATACGAACGAATCGGTTACTCCTGTCACGTCGATACGGAACCGCTCGATGTCCGTCAACAATCGAATGCGGGAGGTTTTGACGAACTGCAATTCATGCATACGAATCGTTACGCTGGAAAGTGGGAAGTACGTTCGTTTGATTCCTGTCATCCGACACTTGGATATGCGGCAGAAGGAAGACGGGTACGTGAAGCATGGTTGAAACGGATAGAAGACTTGTTACCACAAAAGCAAGCATTCTACGTCGAAGCACTTGTATTTGGTGAGGATCGATTAATGGATCAAGTGACGCTCGAACGGTTTAAGAAATTCGGCTTATTACATGCGATCGTCATCTCAGGATCACATATCGCTTTTTTAGTGTTTAGTCTGCTGTACGTCTTACGAAAAATCAGGATGACAAAAGAAAAACGACTTGATATCGTTCTGATCTTACTGCCGATTTACGGATGGTTGACGGAGTGGAGTCCTCCAGTCACTCGGGCTGTGCTCGTCGCGATGATTCTGCTGCTCGGTCGTCGTTTCCACAAACCGTTAGATCCGGTGGAGGTCATTGCGGGGGTCGCGGCTTTTCAATTAGCGATTCAACCAACTGTCATTTACGATATCGGATTTCAATTGACGGTCGGACTGACGCTGTTTCTTGTGCTGTCGAGACGACTCATGGGTTCGGTTCGTCGTCCTTGGAACTGGCTGCTTATCAGTGCTTGGGCACAGTTTGGAACCCTCCTCTTTTTACAGGGGATTGAACAGACGACGGTTTCAATTTGGTCGCCATTGTTGAATCTATTGATTGGTAGCTGGATTGAGTGGGTGATTCTGCCGGGATCGTTCATTCTGGCGACACTCCCGTTCTTACCGATTCGTTCAACGTTTCAGATCGCGCATCAGTACGCGATTCAATGGATGGACCAAGCGTTACGACTGGCGGAGAATCTGCCGTTGGCGATGGTTGCCGTTCCAGCATTTTCTCCGATCGTCTTGACAATCGTCGTTGTCGGAACAGGAATCGCTTGGTATATTGCTGAGCGGAGATGGTGGGGGCATGCACTCCCGCTGATTCTTTTACTTACGGCATGGGGGTATACGGAGTGGCGCGTACCTGAACAAATCACGTTTTTAGATGTCGGGCAAGGGGATAGTATCGTACTTGAGAAAGCAGGAGAGACGTTCGTCGTAGACACAGGTGGTGTTTATCAGCAAACGACGCATCCACTGCTCCGTCCGTTCGATCCAGGTAGTCATATCGTCGCGCCCTTTTTATTCACACGAGGAGAAGCAGAAATCGACGGTCTCATCGTGACGCACGCTGATCATGATCACGTCGGTGGACTGCTAGGATTACTGCGTCAAGTTCGCGTGAAAACCATTTATTTAGGGGCGTATGACAACACGGATGAGAAGCGAAACGATTTGATTCGTTCGATCGAAGCAACTGGGACGCGTGTCGAGTTCGTTCAAAAGGGGCAAACGATTCGTCCTTGGTTGCAGGTACTTGCACCGACTGGACGAGAAGAAGAAGAGAACGATCGGTCTATTATATTACTTGCACAGATTGCCAAACAACGTGTTTTACTGACGGGTGACGCTGGCCTAGCAATCGAGGACGAATTAAGCGTTGGACCAATCGATATTCTAAAAGCAGGTCATCATGGTTCGAACACGTCGACCGGTGAAGAACTCTTGCAGAAGACAAATCCGAAGATTGTCATCTTATCAGTCGGACGAAAAAATCGATACGGGCATCCGCATCCGGACGTGCTTGAGCGGATCGGGACAGATCGGATCGTCTTTCGAACGGATGAGGACGGGAGTGTAACTTGTTCTTCAGCGGGCTGTGAACCTATGATAAAATAAAAAAACAGCAACCCCCCAAGGTTGCTGTTTTACTGATTATAGACTTAAGAACTTAATTGCGACACCGATGATGAACAAGACTGCGAAGAAGCCGAATGATGCACCAAAACCAACGGCAGAGTCGAGCGCATCGTTGCGTTTTGATTGAATATCGTTCTCGAACGCGTTTTCACTTGGTGGGCGTACTGAATGTGCCATGCTGCATTCCCCCTTAATAGATTCCGCTTCTAGTATAGCGGAATAAAAGAGGATTATCTATGATGAAGTTAAGAACAAACTGTGAAATGTGGTGGGAATGATGAAAACTCCTTGGCTCGTCAATGGAAAATTAGCGAATTTATACTTATTATATGGAACAGAACGACACTTGTTAGAAGAATGGGAACGTGAAATCGTAAAAGCGGCTCTGCCAGACGGAGAACGCTTTGATTATATGAAAATCGATTTGAACGACCAACCGCTTGATGCGGTACTCGATGAAGCGGAGACGGTACCCTTTTTAAGCGACTACCGTGTCGTCGTTGCAAAACCTGCAACGTTTCTGACAGGAGCGAAAGATAAAAAACAACATAATCTCGAACGGTTAGCAGATTATATCCTACAACCGGCAGACTACGCGGTCGTTGTCTTGATCGTCGAAGCAGAAAAGCTCGATGAACGAAAAACCGTCGTCAAACGATTGAAGGAGCGCGCGACGGTACTAGAGGCAAAAAAACCGACGACCGAAGAGTTGTTCCGCTTCGTTCTGGATGCTGTCAACGACAAAGGATACCGAATGGAACGTCCGGCAATCGAGCGACTCATTTTCTTGACTGCTGAGATGTGGGGGACATTAGCCCATGAACTTGAGAAGTTGATGTTGTTTGCAGGGGACCGACCAACAATCGAAATCGAGGATGTCGATTTGCTTGTTCCGCGGACATTAGAGGACAACGTCTTTCAATTAACGGACTACTTGATGAAGCGTCAACTCGAACCAGCGATCCGCTTGATTCGCGACCTTGAAAAACAAGGACAGGAAGTGTTGGCTCTCCTTGGACTGATGGCACGCCAATACCGGATGATGTTGCTGTCGAAACGATTAGCAGAACAAGGATACGGAGAACGACAAATCGCATCAAAAGTCGGAGCTCATCCGTATGCGATCAAATTGGCACTCCAGTCTGCCAAACGGTTTACGTTTGCGCAGCTCGAGCAAGCACTAATCGCCATCACGACGACAGATGAAGGTATGAAAACAGGACGCGGTGATAAGAAGATTCTATTCGATGCGTTGATCGTTCGCTTAGCGACGCTATAAGAGGAGGCAAACGATGATGGAAGTCCAGATCATTACAGCAGAAGAGGTCATCCCATTACGGCATGATGTGTTACGTCCACATCAACCACGTGAAGCATGTATCTACCCAGACGATGCGCTTGCATCGACGTTTCATCTCGGCGGGATAAAAGCACAACAAATCGTCGCAATCGGTAGTTTCTCGGAACAATCGCATGCACAAGCGCCAGGAGCGACGTATCAGCTTCGTGGTATGGCGTCGAGTGAAGACGTGCGTGGTGAAGGGTATGGTCGGGCGCTGATCGAAGAAGCCCGTCGTCTATTGAAAGAACGACAAGTGACAGCTTGGTGGTGTAACGCCCGCGTCACGGCACTTCCTTTTTATGAACGCCTCGGACTGGAACGTGTTGGAGAACCGTTCCTCATTGAAGGGATCGGTCTTCACTATGTCATGATCGATCGTCTAGACGACAAGTAAGACAAGAAATGGCGGACGAAGGAATCGTTTTACACGAGTCCTTCGTCCGCCATTTCAGATCATATAAAAAATCGCCACTGGAGAACCCTCCTAGTGGCGACCCATCACCGTATTCTTCGGAAAGAATTAAAGTGCGTTTACGAGTTTAGCGAGACGTGATTTGTCACGACCAGCTTTGTTGCTGTGGATGAGACCTTTAGCAGCAGCTTTGTCGATTTTTTTAGAAGCTGTAGCGAAAGCAAGGACCGCTTGGTCTTTGTTACCTTCAGCTGCGAAAGTTTCGACTGCTTTAATCGCTGAACGCATTGCCGATTTACGTTGTACGTTAGCGACGCGGCGTTTTTCAGCTGTTTTAACGCGTTTGATTGCTGATTTAATGTTAGCCATGGATGATTCACCTCCAATAAAACTCATTCGAGATTTATATTCGCATATCTGCAGTTATCGTTCAACAGAACAAACACAATTGTAGCAAACGTTTTTCTTAAAAGCAATACGACGTCTAGGGAATCTTCACATTTTGTTTTTCGGGTAAAACAAAACGAGATAGTACAGTGAAGCGCTTTTTGGTATAATGAACCGTATGTACGTTTGAAAATAAGGTAAGGTGACTCTAAACATGACGAATGAAGACCGTTTAAAGCGGCAGAAGAGTATTCGTAACTTCTCGATCATTGCCCATATCGATCACGGGAAGTCGACACTCGCTGACCGAATTTTAGAAAAAACTGGCGCGTTGACATCGCGCGAAATGAAAGATCAGACACTTGATGCCATGGATCTCGAACGTGAGCGTGGCATCACGATTAAACTCAACGCTGTTCAATTGAAGTATACAGCAAAAGATGGGGAAGATTACATTCTTCACCTCATTGATACACCTGGACACGTCGACTTCACATATGAAGTCTCGCGTTCACTTGCAGCTTGTGAAGGGGCTGTCCTCGTCGTCGATGCGGCGCAAGGAATCGAAGCGCAGACGCTTGCGAACGTTTACTTAGCACTCGACAACGATCTCGAAATCCTTCCGATCATTAACAAAATCGATTTACCTTCTGCGGATGTCGAACGCGTCCGTCAAGAAATCGAAGATGTCATCGGACTCGATGCGTCTGAAGCCGTTCCGACATCCGCGAAAGCCGGAATCGGGATCGAAGAAATTTTGGAGCAAATCGTCGAGAAAGTACCAGCGCCGACGGGGGATCCGTCTGCACCACTCGAAGCATTGATCTTTGACTCCTATTATGACGCTTACCGTGGTGTCGTAGCATCGATTCGAATCGTCAACGGAACAGTTAAAGTCGGCGATAAGATTCGGATGATGTCGACAGGCAAGGACTTTGAGGTTCTGGAACTTGCCGTTGCGACACCAAAACCATTACGTCAGCAAGAATTGACGGTCGGTGATGTTGGGACGTTGTCTGCTTCGATCAAAACGGTCGGCGACGTACGTGTCGGGGATACGATTACGCTTGCGAAACAGCCAGCTACTGAAGCACTGCCGGGATACCGTAAGATGAATCCGATGGTATACTGTGGACTCTATCCAATCGATGCTGCGAAATACAACGATTTACGAGAAGCGCTTGAAAAACTACAACTTAGTGACGCGGCGCTTGAGTTCGAACCAGAGACATCACAAGCACTCGGATTCGGATTCCGTTGTGGATTCCTCGGGATGCTCCACATGGAAATCATCCAGGAGCGGATCGAACGTGAATTCAACATCGATATGATCACGACGGCACCATCGGTTATCTATCACGTGACTACGACAGCGGGTGAAGTCTTACACGTCGATAACCCATCGAAGATGCCGGATCAGCAAAAAGTCGAATTCATCGAAGAGCCGTTCGTTAAGGCTGCTGTCATGACACCAAATGACTACGTCGGTGCGATCATGGAGTTGTGCCAGAAGAAGCGTGGGACATTCGTTGACATGCAATATATCGATACGACACGTGTCAAAATCACGTATGAGTTACCGTTATCTGAGATCGTCTACGACTTCTTCGATCAGTTGAAATCGAGTACGAAAGGGTATGCGTCACTTGATTATGAATTGATCGGCTACCAACAGTCGCGTCTCGTCAAGATGGACATCCTGCTCAACAACGAGAACGTCGATGCGCTCAGCTTCATCGTTCACCGTGACTTTGCGTACGAACGCGGGAAAGTCATCGTTGATAAGTTGAAAGAATTGATTCCGCGGATGCAGTTCGAAGTGCCGATCCAGGCCGCTGTCGGAACGAAGATCGTTGCTCGTTCGACGATCAAGGCATTACGGAAGAACGTTCTCGCGAAATGTTACGGGGGAGATATCTCTCGGAAACGGAAGTTGCTCGAGAAGCAAAAAGAAGGTAAGAAACGCATGAAGATGGTAGGCTCAGTAGAGGTACCGCAAGAAGCCTTCATGTCCGTTCTATCCATGGACGAAGATTAAACAGGTGGGGGGCGCTTGCGTCCCCTTTTTGGTTTTTATAGAGAAAGGATGAGGCGAAATGGGAATACGCGCCGCATATGTCCACATCCCTTTTTGTGAACATATTTGTTATTACTGTGATTTCAATAAAGTCTTTTTAAAGAATCAGCCCGTCGATGAATACCTCGATGCGCTCGAACGCGAAATCGAACTGACGTTGAAACAATACCCGACGGATCATCTCGAGACGATCTTCATCGGTGGCGGAACACCAACCGCTTTAAATGAACCACAGATGCAACGGTTGATGGAAATCATCCAGAAACACTTGTTGCCCCTGACAGGCGATGATTTAGAGTATACAGTCGAGTCGAACCCGGACGGTGTATCAGAAGAGAAGCTCGATATCATGAAGGCGGGCGGTGTCAATCGCGTCAGTTTCGGTGTCCAATCGTTTGATGACGGTTTGCTCGAACGCATCGGTCGGACGCACCGGGAAGCGAAAGTCGCGCAGACGCTCGACGCAGCAGCAAAACGGTTTGATAACATCTCCGTCGACTTGATGTTCGGCTTACCGAATCAGACGCTCGATCAGGTCCGCTACGACGTCTCGCGGGCACTTCAATTACCGATCACGCATATCTCCTCCTATTCGTTGATCTTAGAACCGCACACGGTCTTTGCGATTCAAGAGCGAAAAGGAAAGTTACCGCTACCGACGCAAGATCTCGAGGCAGAGATGTATCAAGTGATGATCGATACGATCGAAGCAGGTGGATATGCGCAGTATGAGATCTCGAACTTCGCGCAAACAGGAAAAGAGAGTCGTCATAATCGCGTCTACTGGGAAAACGATGAGTACTACGGATTCGGTGCAGGATCACACAGCTACATCAATCAGACGCGTCGTGCGAACATCGCACCAATTCCGCACTATATCAAGGCGGAAGGGTTACCGGTTCGAAAAGAGACGCCGTTGACGAACGTAGAGCGGATGGAAGAAGAAATGTTCCTTGGACTTCGAATGAAGGATGGCGTATCACTCGAACGTTTCCAGACGAAATATGGAGTAGCGTTTAAAGATGTGTTTGGTGAAGTCATGAAACGTTTATTGCCAAACGGTCTCGTCGAACAGACGGAGACACATATCCGTTTAACGCCTGCTGGGATTCCGTTAGCGAACGAAGTCTTTGCGGAGTTCATCGGTGAAGCGCAGGTTCAATGAATCTTGAATAAATGAAAAGAAGCGGTGTTCCCTTAAAAAAAAGGAATACCGCTTCTTTTCATTTTTTGGATTTCCTTAAAAAATAGGCAGTCGTTCCGATGACCGCGATGAACAGCCAGACAAAGACTCCTGCCATTGCCAATAATTCAATCATCCGATTCATCCTTTCCGTTCTTTGTTTCACTGTATCGCAGAATGGGAAACTGTTCAAAGGGTCACGCAATTCGGTTGACATCGGACGGACAATTCCTTATAGTAAAAGATGTAATTAGCACTCGTTAAAAGTGAGTGCTAACAAAATAAGGTGGTGAAGAAGGTGCTGACGGATCGTCAATTGTTGATTTTACGTGCAATCGTCGATGATTACATCAAGACTGCTCAACCCGTCGGCTCACGGACGCTCTCCAAGCGAGACGACGTGACGTTCAGTTCCGCGACCATTCGTAACGAGATGGCGGACCTCGAAGAGATGGGTCTGATTGAAAAGCCACACACTTCCGCAGGACGGATTCCTTCCGAACTCGGATATCGTTTTTATGTCGACCATCTGATTCGTCCGGAAAGCATCACACCAAAAGAAGCGCAGGCATTGAAATCACTCTTTGCCCATTCCGTGAATGAGAATGATCGGTTGATTCGGCACACAGCAGACCTGTTGAGCGATTTAACCCATTACACGACGCTTGTACTTGGACCAAAAGAAGAAGGACAACGCTTGCATCATCTGGAATTGATTCCTCTTGCCGAAGGTCGTGTCGTCATCGTTCTCGTCACGGAGACGGGACATGTCGAACACAAGACCTTGCAATTGAGTCAAGCGTTGTCCCAGGAAGCAGCGAGCCGACTGATGGAACGTCTGAATCAGACGTTACGCGGTACGCCGCTCTCAGCCTTGCGCAGTCGTCTGCTCGAGGAAATCCGTCGCTTCCGTTCAGAGCATTCTGAACAGACGGTGTTGCTTTCGAAGGCACTTGATCTCGTCTTGACGGATCAAGAGGAGCGACCGTTCATCTATCTGGGCGGGAAAGCCAACATGTTCGATCAGCCTGAATTTCAGGACGTCGCAAAACTACGACCTGTTCTCGAGTTGATCGAACAGCAAGAAGCCGTTCTCGACTTCCTACGACCGAATCTCGATAATCAAATCCTGATCACGATCGGGAGTGAGAACAATGTGGATGCATTAAAAGATTGTAGCGTCATCCGGGCCCATTATTCGGTCGACGGTGTCTCGATCGGGACACTCGCCTTGATCGGACCGAAACGGATGGATTACAACCGGGGAATCAACTCGATCATCCATCTACTTCAAGCATTCCAAACCGAATTGCATAAGAACAATTTGGATTGAATATAGAAAGGGGCTCGATTCAGAGTGGAAGAAAAAGAACAGAATCAAAACCTCCAACAAGAAGAAAACGTGACAGAGCCGACTGAAACCGTCGAAGTCACAGAAGAAGAAGTCATTCAAGCGGATCTCGTCGAAGACGAGAAACCAGACTTCGAAGCACAACTCGCAGAAGCAAAAGCTTCAGAATTACGCCTCCGTGCGGATTTTGAGAACTTCAAACGCCGCAACCGTGTCGAAGCAGAGAATCGCGCGAAGTATTCTTCACAAGCGATCGTCGAAAAGCTATTGCCACTCGTCGATAACTTGGATCGTGCGCTCCAAATCGAGACGGAAAACGAAGAGACGAAATCCGTCTTGACGGGTGTTGAGATGGTGAAACGTCAACTCGTCGAAACGCTTCAAAATGAAGGCGTCGTCGAGATTCCAGCTGTCGGTGAAGCATTCGATCCGAACTTACACCAAGCAGTCGTTCAAGAAGCGAGCGAAGAACACGAATCAGGTGTCGTCATCGCTGAATTCCAAAAAGGGTACAAATTGCACGATCGTGTGATTCGTCCGAGTATGGTTAAAGTAGCTGAGTAATCAGCTTGCACTTTATTATTCCAATCATTGAAAGCGAGGAAATAGATCATGGCAAAAATCATCGGTATTGACTTAGGTACAACGAACTCATGTGTTGCAGTAATGGAAGGTGGCGAACCAGTCGTCATCGCTAACGCAGAAGGAAACCGTACGACACCATCTGTCGTCGCATTCAAAAACGGCGAGCGTCAAGTAGGGGAAGTCGCAAAACGTCAAGCGATCACGAACCCGAACACGATCATGTCAATCAAGCGTCATATGGGTACGGACTATAAAGTAGAAGTTGAAGGCAAAGACTACACACCACAAGAAGTCTCTGCGATCATCCTTCAAAAACTAAAAGCGCAAGCAGAAGACTACCTCGGTGAAAAAGTCACAGAAGCTGTCATCACAGTACCTGCTTACTTCAACGATGCAGAACGCCAAGCGACAAAAGACGCTGGTACGATTGCTGGTCTTGATGTAAAACGGATCATCAACGAGCCTACAGCGGCAGCACTCGCATACGGTCTCGAAAAAGGCGAAGATCACACGATCCTCATCTATGACCTTGGTGGCGGTACGTTCGACGTGTCGATCCTTGAACTCGGTGATGGCGTCTTTGAAGTTGTTTCAACTGCTGGTGACAGCCGTCTTGGTGGAGATGATTTCGACCAAAAAATCATCGACCATCTTGTAGCAGAATTCAAAAAAGAAAACGGCATCGATCTTGCTCAAGATAAGATGGCGCTTCAACGTTTGAAAGATGCAGCTGAAAAAGCGAAAAAAGACCTTTCAGGTGTTTCTTCAACACAAATCAGCCTTCCGTTCATCACAGCTGGCGCATCAGGTCCACTTCACTTGGAAATGACACTTTCACGCGCGAAATTCGACGATCTCACAGCAGATCTCGTTGAACGTACGATGGAACCAACACGCCGTGCTATGAACGATGCAGGTCTGACACCAGACAAAATCGACAAAATCATCCTCGTTGGTGGTTCGACTCGTATTCCTGCAGTTCAAAAAGCAATCCAAGACTTCACTGGTAAAGAATCGTTCAAAGGGGTTAACCCGGATGAAGTTGTTGCACTCGGTGCAGCGGTTCAAGGTGGCGTATTGACAGGAGACGTCAAAGACGTCGTTCTTCTCGACGTAACTCCACTCTCACTCGGTATCGAGACAATGGGTGGCGTGATGACGAAATTGATCGATCGCAACACAACGATCCCGACTTCGAAATCACAAGTCTTCTCGACTGCGGCAGACAGCCAACCAGCTGTTGACATCCACGTCCTCCAAGGGGAACGTCCAATGGCAGCAGATAACAAAACACTTGGTCGCTTCCAATTGACGGACATTCCACCAGCACCACGTGGTGTGCCACAAATCGAAGTTAAATTCGACATCGACGCGAACGGTATCGTTAACGTTTCTGCGAAAGATCTCGGAACGAACAAAGAACAGTCGATCACGATCCAATCATCAAGCGGTTTGACTGAAGCGGACATCGAGCAAATGGTCAAAGATGCAGAAGCAAACGCGGACGCAGACAACAAGCGTAAAGAAGAAGTCGAATTACGCAACGAAGCAGACCAACTCGTCTTCGCAACAGATAAAGCAATCAAAGACCTCGGTGAGCAAGTCGCTGAAGCTGATAAAGAAAAAGCAGAAGCTGCAAAAGAAAAAGTAACAAAAGCTCTCGAAGGAACAGACATCGAAGCAATCCGTTCTGCAAAAGACGAATTGTCGACAGTCGTCCAAGAGTTGACACAAAAAGTCTACGAGAACATGGCACAGCAACAAGCTGGCGCTGAAGGCGCACAAGCTGGTAGCCAAGACGACAACGTCATGGACGCTGAGTTCGAAGAAGTCGACGAGAAAGACAACAAGTAATTCATCCGACCGATTTTTCGGGCGCTAGAGAGAGCCAAAGCGTATCCGCGCTTTGGCTCTTTCCATGTCGCACGAAGTTCGGTAAAATCAAACAGTATGAAATGAATCGGAATAGAGAGAGGAAGACTGCACGTGGAAAAACGCGATTATTATGAAGTACTAGGCGTCGCGCGCGATGCCTCATCAGCGGAAATCAAACGCGCGTACCGTAAGCTTGCCCGGACGTATCACCCGGACGTCAACAAGGAAGCAGATGCGGATGCGAAATTCAAGGAATTATCGGAAGCGTATGAAGTGTTATCCGATGACAATAAACGAGCACGTTACGACCAATTCGGTCACCAAGATCCATCACAAGGTGGCGGTGGATTCAGTGGAGCTGAAGGATTTGGCGACATCTTCGACATGTTCTTCGGTGGCGGACGTCGTCAAGATCCAAACGCACCACGTAAAGGACAGGATTTACAATACGTCGAGGAAATCGACTTCATGGAATCGGTCACAGGCGTTGAGAAGACGATCACGATCCCAGTCGAAGAAGATTGCGGGACATGTCATGGTTCGGGTGCTAAACCAGGAACACATCCGGAAACATGTAAACGATGCGGTGGTTCGGGTCACATCAACGTCGAACAAAACACGATGTTCGGTCGTGTTGTTAACCAAACGACATGTTCGACATGTCATGGCCGTGGACAAATCGTCAAGGAGCCATGTGAAACATGTCGTGGAGCCGGTCGCGTTCGTAAAAACAAAGATGTCCGTGTCAAAATTCCAGCAGGGATTGACAATGGGCAACAAATCCGCTTAGCAGGAAAAGGGGAAGCTGGTGTCAACGGTGGACCAGCGGGTGACTTGTATGTCGTCGTTCGTGTCGCAGCACATGAACTGTTCGAACGTGTCGACGATCATATCGTCATGGATATGCCACTGACATTCGCGCAAGCAACACTTGGCGATGAGATCGAAGTGCCAACTGTTCACGGTAAGGTCAGTCTGAAGATTCCAGCCGGAACACAGACAGGATCACGATTCCGTCTCCGCGGAAAAGGGATGCCGAACGTTCGGTCCGGTCACCATGGCGACCAGTACGTCAATGTCGTCGTCATTACACCGAAGAATCTGACGGAACGTCAAAAAGAACTCTTACGGGAATTCAATGAAATCAGCGATGAAAAAGGTGTCGAAGAGCAACACGAAGGTGTCTTCAGCCGGATCAAGACATTCTTTACAGGGTGATCACTACAGAGGAGCGTGACAAGAAATGAAATGGTCAGAGATCTGTGTCCATACGACACAAGAAGCCATCGAAGCAGTTTCAAACATCTTACATGAAGCGGGAGCAAGCGGAGTCGTCATCGAGGACGTCGAAGATTTCGAGATGATGTCCCACCGCGAAGATAACTTCGGTGAAATTTGGGATGAGACGAAACGAGACGAGTACCCGACTCAAGGTGTACTCGTGAAGGCGTATCTTGCAGAAAGCAGCGATTTGACGGACACGATCAAAGGCATCGAACATGATATCCAGCAGTTGACGAACTTCGGTCTGTCGATTGGCACGGGTGCTGTCACGCTGACTCAAGTAGATGAAGAAGATTGGGCACATTCATGGAAACAATTCTATAAGCCGGTCAAAATTAGTCGCCATCTGACGGTCGTCCCAATGTGGGAAGATTATACACCACAACCGGATGAAAAGATCATCGAGCTCGATCCAGGCATGGCGTTCGGAACGGGAACACACCCGACGACGGTCCTCTGTATTCAAGCGATTGAGAACTACTTGCAAGAGCAAGACCGTGTCGTCGATGTCGGAACGGGATCCGGTGTCCTAGCGATTGCAGCTGCGAAGCTTGGGGCAAAAGATGTCTTTGCACTGGATTTAGACGAAGTCGCTGTCAAATCGGCGACGGAAAACGTCGCTTTGAACGAAGTCAGTGAGCAGATCACGGTCCGTCAAGGCGACTTGATGAAGGAATTGAGTGAGCCGGTCGAGTTGATCGTCGCAAACATCTTAGCGGAAGTCATCCTCCTCTTCGTCAAGGATGCTTATACATTGACGTTACCAGGCGGTCATTTCATCGCTTCCGGTATCATCAGTCAGAAGAAGGATATGGTCGTACAAGCGATGCAAGAAGCAGGTTTTACGATCGTCGAGACGACGAAGCTTGAGGACTGGGTCGCGATCATCGCGAAACGGGAGGAGTAAACGCATGCAACGGTATTTCGTCGAGCCCTCGATGCGTCAGGGAGATGTCTTTCATCTCCCGAAAGACGACGCACACCATATGAAAAACGTCATGCGGATGGAAGTCGGCGGAGAGATTCTCGTACTCGACGGGACAGGTCTTTACCGGTGCCGTCTGGAAGCACTCGATAAACAAGCGGCTTCTGCCCGGATCGAAGAGACTCTACCAATCGAGACGGAATTACCGATTCGTGTGACAATCGCCCATGGATTGCCAAAAGGCGATAAGATCGAACTCGTTGCCCAAAAAGCAACGGAACTCGGGATCTATCATCTACGAATTTTCGAAGCCGACCGTTCCGTCTCGAAATGGGATCAGAAGAAGGTTCCGAAAAAGATTGAACGCCTCGAAAAAATCGTCAAGGAAGCAGCGGAACAATCGTACCGTGCTCACTTGCCGACAGTCGACTTCGTGGCGTATGATGAAGTCTTACAGGATGCATCGAACTACACGGCTTGTCTGGTTGCCTATGAAGAATCAGCAAAACAAGGGGAGGCCTCCGTCCTCGCTACGACGCTTGCTGGATTGCAAGAGGGTGATTCCCTTCTTGTCGTCATCGGACCTGAAGGTGGGTTCGCTGAAGCAGAAATCGCACGTTTGACGGATGCCGGTTTTAAAAAAGCCGCTCTAGGGCGTCGCATCTTACGGACGGAAACGGCACCATTTTATGTCCTTTCCGCCGTCTCGTATCATTTTGAATTGAAAGGGTGAACGAAATGGCAACTGTTGCCTTTCAAACGCTTGGCTGTAAAGTCAACCATTACGAAACAGAAGCTGTCTGGCAACTGTTCAAGGACGCTGGTTACGCACGCGTTGATTTTGCTGATCATGCGGACGTGTATGTCGTCAATACATGTACGGTCACGAATACCGGAGATAAGAAAAGTCGCCAAGTCATCCGACGGGCGATTCGCCAAAATCCGGATAGTGTCATCTGCGTAACGGGCTGTTATGCCCAAACGTCTCCTGCTGAAATCATGGCGATTCCTGGCGTCGATGTCGTCGTCGGAACGCAAGATCGGCATAAAATGATTGGATACATTGAACAATTCCGTGAAGAACGCATGCCAATCAATGCGGTCGGAAACATCATGAAAGCAAAAGTCTATGAAGAACTAGATGTACCGGCCTTTACGGACCGGACGCGGGCTTCGCTGAAAATTCAGGAAGGCTGTAACAACTTCTGTACGTTCTGTATCATCCCATGGGCGCGTGGTCTCATGCGGTCTCGTCAACCAGAAGATGTCTTGAAGCAAGCACAACAGCTCGTTGATGCGGGTTACAAAGAAATCGTCTTGACGGGAATCCATACAGGTGGATACGGAGAAGACTTGAAAGACTACAACTTAGCGAAATTACTTAAAGCACTCGAATCCGTCAATGGACTTGAACGCTTACGCATTTCGTCGATCGAAGCGAGTCAAATCACGGACGAGGTACTCGATGTCCTGAAGGAATCACCAATCGTCGTTCGTCACTTGCACGTTCCGATCCAGTCTGCATCCGATACGGTCCTTCGCCGGATGCGCCGCAAGTATACGATGGCGGAATTCGGAGAACGGATCACGCGTCTGAAGGAAGTCCTGCCTGACTGTGCAATCACGTCGGATGTCATCGTTGGTTTCCCAGGTGAGACGGAAGAAGAGTTCATGGAAACGTTCAACTTCATCAACGATCATAAGTTCAGTGAGTTGCATGTCTTCCCGTACTCGAAACGGACCGGTACACCAGCTGCGATGATGGACGATCAAGTCGAGGAATCAATCAAAGAAGAACGCGTCGCGCGTTTGATTGCTTTATCAGATCAACTCGCGAAGGAATATGCTTCGAAATACGAAGGAGAACTGCTTGAGATCATTCCGGAAGAATTTTCGGAAGAAGCAGGCGGTCGTCTCGTCGGTTACACGGATAACTATCTGCGTGTTGCAATCGAAGGCGATGAGTCAATGATCGGACAACTCGTTCGTGTCAAAATCACGAAAGCCGGCTATCCGATGAATGATGGTCAATTCGTTCGAATCATGCAGACACTTAAAGACGCTGCAGTCTAATCGAAAGGGCAAAGGAAACCTCTGGTTTTCTTTGCCACTTTTTTTTGTTTTCATTTCAGGAATGCGCTACACTGAATACAGTTCAATTAAGGAAAGAGGATATCATTCATGCGAATCAACAAATTCATTAGCGAAACGGGCTTTTGCTCAAGACGTGCTGCCGATAAACTAATCGATGCAGGTCGTGTGACGATCAACGGTCTGACAGCAGAACTCGGCTCGCAAGCTGAAGAAACGGACGTCGTCGAAATCGACGGTCAGCCGCTCCAGACAAAACCAAAACCTGTCTACATCGTCTTAAATAAACCAGTCGGCATCACGTGTACGACAGAGCTTGATATCGAAGGAAACATCATCGATTTCGTCAATCATCCGAAGCGGATTTTCCCAATCGGTCGCCTCGATAAAGATTCAGACGGCTTGATTCTTTTGACAAATGACGGTGATGTCGTCAACCGGATCTTACGAGCAGAAAACAATCACGATAAAGAATATATCGTAACCGTCGATGCACCAATTACGGATACGTTCATTCAAGGGATGGCGAGTGGTGTTGACATTCTCGGTACGACAACGAAGGAATGCATCGTTGAACCACTTGAGACACGGACATTCCGGATCATTTTGACGCAAGGGTTAAATCGTCAGATTCGCCGTATGTGTAAAGAGTTCGGCTACCGAGTTAAGCGTCTCCAACGCGTCCGGATCATGAACATCGAGCTTGGCGATTTACCGATCGGTTCTTGGCGTGATTTGACAGAAGAGGAATTACGCGAGTTGTTTACGACGCTTGACGGGCAATAAGGTTCAATGAAAGTCGCCACTGGCGGCTTTCTTCATACATAAGGGGGATGACCGTGGATAAACGGGGTATGAGTGCGACATTCGTCGCCTACGTGATTGGTGGACTGTTGCCGATCTACAAAGTATTTGCTGCTGGTATTCCAGCATGGACGGTCGTTTCAATTCGGATATTGAGTGCGTTCATCTTCGTGACGTTGTTACTACGCCTGACGAAGAAATTCCAATTCGTTCGTCAATTATGGCAAAACAAACGCCAGCGCTATACCGTTCTTGCGGCAGGGCTCGTATTAGGCGGGAACTGGTCGCTCTATCTGTACGCCATCGGGGAAGGGTATATCGTTGAGTCGTCACTCGGGTATTACATCAATCCGCTCGTCAGCGTCTTGTTCGGTTTGATCTTTTTTAAGGAACGATTGACGCGTCCGCAAGTGATTGCAATTTTATCAGCAATCATCGGTGTGATGATTTTAACGCTCGGTTATGGTCAATTTCCGATTATCGCCTTTTCGCTTGCCGTCTCGTTCGCATTTTACGGTGTGCTGAAGAAAAAGGCAGCAGCCGAACCATTATCCGGATTATTTTTAGAGACACTCGTCACGCTTCCGTTCGCTCTCTTGACGCTTGGTGTGACAGATAGTCAACCGCTTGCGATGCCGACGAGTGCATTGATTGCGATCATCATGCTCGGAATCGCAACAGCAGTCCAATTGATGTTATTCGGATACGGAATGCCGAAAATCCCGTTTGTCTACGTCGGGATTCTCCAATACATTGCCCCGACGCTGACGCTGCTCCTTGGAATTTATCTATTTAATGACGTCTTTACAACGATTCACTTCATCGCTTTCCTGTTCATTTGGATTGCTGTTGCTCTATTTACGATCAGCGGTTTATCGGCAGGAAAGATGCGAATGAAGAAGGTATCATAATGAAAGAAGGGATTACGTGAATCTACCAGGATTCTTTGCGACACTTGTCGCGTATATCATTTGGGGACTCTTACCGCTCTACTGGAAGATGCTCGCCAATGTACCGAGTGAAGAGATACTGGCACACCGCATCATCTGGTCATTCTTATTTCTGCTCATCCTATTATCATTTCAAAAAGCGCTTGGGAAGTGGAAGACGGCGCTGCGCGATCCGTTCACGCGCCGACTCTTTTTCTTAAACGGACTGATCATCAGTCTGAACTGGTTCATCTATATCTGGGCCGTCAATCATCAATTTATTGTCGAGGCATCGCTTGGCTATTATATCAACCCGCTCGTCAGCATCGTCTTCGGTGTCGTATTCTTTCGTGAAAAACTCTCACGGATCGAGTGGGTATCGATTGTCCTTGCGACAATCGGTGTCTTGATTTTAACGATTGGCTACGGCGAGTTTCCATGGATTTCGATCGCACTTGCCTTAAGCTTCGGCTTTTACGGCGTCGTCAAAAAGCGGCGACCGCTCGAATCAACGGTTAGTCTGACGCTTGAGACGATGGCGCCGCTTCCGCTTGCCTTGATTTTTCTCGGGTATTGGCAGGTGCAAGGGACGTCTTCGATGACCGAATCCGTTGGTACGACGACCGGACTCATCTTGACCGGGATCGTCACCGCCGTTCCACTTTTGTTATTCGGATTTGGGGCACAACGGATTCCATTCACGTGGGTCGGATTCCTCCAATTCGTCGCACCAACCTTGTCGCTCGGACTCGGTGTATTGCTTTATCATGAACCATTTACTAAAACACACATGGTGGCGTTTACATGTATTTGGACAGCAGCAATCGTCTTTACGCTCAATGGTGTCTGGATTCGGAAAAAACAGCTCCGAAAAGTCGCGTAAAAAGATAGAAGTCTGACCTCTTGCGTGATAGAATAAAAACAGAGTCTAAGGGATACCCTTAAGGAGGACAACAAACATGAATTTAGCAGGAATGATCGACCATACGGCACTGAAGCCAGAAACATCACGTGCTCAGATCGAAACACTCTGTAAAGAAGCATTAGAATACAAATTCGCAAGCGTCTGTGTTAACCCAACATACGTCGCGTTAGCAGCAGAACTCTTAAAATCAGATGACGACGTCAAAGTATGTACAGTCATCGGCTTCCCACTTGGAGCAAACACACCAGAAGTGAAAGCATTTGAAACAAAAGATGCGATCCAAAACGGTGCAACAGAAATCGATATGGTTCTCAACATCGGCGCATTAAAAGATGGCAATCTTGAGTTAGTTGAACGTGACATTCGTGCGGTTGTCGAAGCGGCAAACGGTACACTCGTTAAAGTCATTTTCGAAAACTGCCTTCTTACAAAAGAAGAAATCAAAACAGCTGCTGAACTTTCAGTTAAAGCAGGTGCTAACTTCGTGAAGACATCGACTGGTTTCTCAACTGGTGGTGCTACAGTTGAAGACATCCGTCTCATGCGTGAGACAGTTGGTCCTGACATCGGTGTTAAAGCATCTGGTGGTGTTCGCGACTTCGAAGGTGCAAAAGCAATGATCGATGCAGGTGCATCGCGTATTGGTGCATCAGCAGGAATTGCAATCGTTACAGGCGGTACGTCTGATAGCGACTACTAAGAATATCTGACATGTCCCTCTTTTTAAGAGGGGCATGTTTTTTTGTTATGAAAGTATTCTGATTTTAAATTTTGTATTAAGAAGTCAGACATCGCTTCCGATAATCAGATGTAGAATGTTGGAAGGGTGTGGAATAGATGAAACGATGGAGTGGAATCATCCTGGCATCGACACTTAGCCTCGCAGGGTGCGGTAGTGTCATTGATGATCCAGAACGAGCAGTCAAGGAAAGAAAGGAAATGGCAGTCGTCTTGTCTGATGTGGGTCTTGGCGATCAGTCGTTCAGCGATGCGGCAATGAGTGGTATGGCGTTGTTACGCGAGAAGGAAGGCTGGTCGATCGATTACCGAGAATTGAATGAAACGAAGACTTATAAAGCAGCATTCGAAGCGTTAGCGAAAAAGAAGCCGACCGTTATCGTCGGACTCGGCTTTATGGGACAGACGGATCTTGAAACGGTTGCTAAAAAATATCCGAAACAACAATTCGCCTTGATTGATGCTGTTTCGACGTTACCGAACGTGCTCTCGGTTACATTCAAGGAAGATGAGGGTAGTTACTTAGCCGGTGCTGCGGCAGGGATCCAAACGAAGACGAATACGATTGGTTTCGTCGGTGGGATGAAGTCACCTCTGATCGAAAAATTCGAAAAAGGATACATAGCTGGCGCAAAAGCCGTCAATCCAAAAACAAAAGTACTCGTCGAATATGCTGAAGACTTTGCAGCGCCCGAAAAGGGACGGACGCTCGCAAACGAAATGATGCAGAAAAAGGCAGACGTATTATACGCAGCTGCTGGATTGACGGGAAGTGGTGTCCTTGAGGCAGCACAAACGAAGGGGAAAAAAGCCATCGGTGTCGATAGCGATCAGACCGCGATTGCACCTGACGCCGTCATGACGTCAATGCTAAAACAAGTTGATCTTGCGATTACGAAAATCGGACAAGATGTAGCTGCGAAAGGTCTACAGTCCGGACAAGTCGTCCTTGGCGTCAAAGAAGGAGCGATCCAGTTGGCTCCAATCCGAAATACGAACTTTACGGACGGAGAACGAAAAAAATTAGAGCAGCTGCAGCAAGATGTGCTCGAAGGTAAGGTGACAATCCAATGACGTTACGGAAACGATTTTTACTCTCCACGTTAGTGACGATTTTGAGTGTCGTCATCTTGATGGGATGGACTTTGTTCCAGCTCCGTCAAATTCAGTCCTACAACGAAGATTATGGGAAACAGCTCGTTGAGATCTCAGAACTTGAAACGAAGCTCTTATACGAACAAGCAGCCTGGAACCGACTGGCAAGCCAACCGTCTGAGAGTCAGGCGGAGCAAGTACAGGCACTTAGTAAAAAGAACGAACAAGCATTAAACGAATTACAGAAGACTTATTTGATTCCGGCGTTCCAAGAAGAGTTGAACCGGGCAGATATGAAGTATAAGACGCTTGCGGCGAAACGAACGGAACTGACGGATGCGATGAATCCGATTGAGATTCGCTCGCACGCTGCACAGATTGAAGGGGTCCTCAGTGATCTCTACACGTTACATACGAAAAACGGAGAATTTTATGATGTCTTACAACGTGAAGCAAAAGACGAGACATTAAATTTGACGCGGACCGTCCTGATTGCGACATTCGCCTTATTGGTTGGTCTCGCACTATACAACTGGTACTTTGCACGTAGTATCACGCGACCAATCAGCCGTGTCGTTCGAACTGCTGAGCAGATTTCAGACGGAGACTTGTCGCAAGAACTAGTTGTTTCTGGTCGAAAAGATGAGATTGGTCGACTCGAGACAGCGGTTGCGCAGATGCAAGGAACATTGCATGAGGTCATCGGAACGATTAGTCGTTCGTCGAACACGATTCGTCAGATGAGTACGGAAGCGACGACAGAGAACGCGAACATCGTTGAAGTATCGGGAAACATGACCCATGCGATCAATGAGATGGCAAGTGGGACACAAACAGTGTCGGACGATATCCAGACGACAGTCAGTACGATGTCCGATATGCAACAGCTCTTTGAAGAGAGTGAACAACGTGCACAAACGGCTTATGCAGAAGGACAGGCGGCCGATCACGTGATGGTTCAAAGTAGTTCCGTCATGGAACAGCAAGCACGGTCACTTCGCGCGTCAACAGAACAAAATCGCGAACTCGGTCAGAAACTGGAAGGTTTCTTAGAACAGACGCAACAAATTGAACAGATGGCACAACTTGTCGCGGGAGTCTCCGCGCAGACGAACTTATTGTCACTCAATGCGGCAATCGAAGCGGCACGGGCTGGAGAAGCTGGTCGAGGATTTGCCGTCGTGGCAAGTGAAGTTAAAAAGTTAGCAGATGAGACACACGAAGCGACGCGCTCGATCTTCTCGCTTGTCCGTTCGATTCGTCAGGACGGTGCTGTTTTACAAGAAGCACTCGTGCAAGCGGAGCGGGAGCAGACAAATCAGGTCGAGAACTTTACGCATGTTCAACAAGCTTTCGGTGAAACACGTCAAAAGGTAGCGAGTGTGACGGAAACCCTCGATTACGTGACGAAACAACTCGTTCATTCGAAGCAACAAGCCCGCCATGTCGTTGGTCAAGTCAGTACAGTCAGTGGTGTCATGGAAGAACTTGCAGCTGGAAATGAAGAGATCGCTGCTTCGATGCGTGATCAACAGGCCTCGTTTGAACAGATTCATCAATTGATGCAAGAACTCGAGTCGACGACGACGTCGCTTGACAGTCAGACACATCAATTCAAAATTTAATGAACACAGCAAAAAGTGCACTCCTTCTCGGGAAGAGAAGAAGTGCACTTTTTCTTGAATCGACTTAGAAGAAGCTTTCTGGGTCGAGCTCATTCGTCCGTCCATTCGCATCATACTGGTACCCACCATCGTGGATTTCAAAATGCAAGTGTGGACCAGTTGAGTTACCGGTGCTTCCGAGAACACCGATTTGCTGTCCTTGTTTGACTTGTTGTCCCTGTTTAACGTTCAAGGCATTCATATGGGCATAAACGGTCGTATACGTTTTCCCGTCGATATTATGAGAGATATAGACGTGGTTGCCGTAAGGACCACCTGAACTTGCTAAGATGACTGTCCCGCTTGCAGATGCAACGATTGGCGAGTTGAGTGGACCAGCGAAGTCGGTTCCATTGTGGTACGCATAACCATTGCTTCCGCTTGCTGCACCCATTCCTTGCGAAACAGAGCCTTGAGCAGGTTTGATGAATTTACCTTTTGCTTTTGAGATGACTTTCGTGCTGGCCTTACTAACAGATGCTGGTGCTGCCGATTGTTTCGCAGCTTTTGCGGCAGCTGCCTTTGCTGCTCGTGCTGCTGCTTTTTCAGCTGCTTCCTGTGCCTTCAGTTGGGCCGATGCCTCTTTCAGGCTTAGGATATTGGATTCAATTTTTTTCTTTTGCGACGTCAGACGCTTCAAAAGTTCTGTGCGCTTTTGTTTTTCTTGTTTCAGTTCACGTTGTTTCTTTTTTAAAACATTACGATCTTCAATCAAGTCTTGGCGTGTCTGCTTTAGTTCTTCTTTCGCAACTGCCAGTTCTTTTTTGTTTGATTCGTAATCTTTTAACAAAGAAGCATCGCTTTCCGCGATTGTATTGAAGGCATTGAAGCGGCTAATCATATCACCGACATCTTTTGCGCCGAATACGGCCTCAAGCAGCGGAGCGTTATCGGCTTTCGACTGACGGACCGCCAGACGATCACCGAGCATTTTTTCTTGTTTCTTGATTTTCTTTTGTAGCTTCTCGATTTTATCTTCTAATCGAGCAATCTGTTTCGTGTTTTCGTCGATTTTCTTTTGATTCTCGACGACTTGTAATGTCAGCCCATTAATCTGTTGATCCAGTGCGTAGACTTGTTGTTGTGCTTTAGATAACTGGTTATTCTTTTGAGACAACGCCTCACGTTGCTTCGATTGTTGTTGCTGGTTTTGTTGTTGCTTTTCTTTATATGAACTTGCCGCGTCGACGGGAGTTGTCGTCATGAGCGGACTTGCGAGTAAAGTGAGTGTCATGAGCGATAGCCCAATTGACTTTCCGAAAGGTTGTTTCATAAACTAAGCGTCATTCCTTTCCCTTGTATGAAGTGTTACCTTTCCCACTCTAACAAGAAAATCGGAAAATCAACTTTACAATTCTTTTAAAAAAATGCAAGAGAAGCTAGCGAAAAGTATGAAGAATTTATGAAAATAATAATGCATGAATAGAAGGATAAATAGAAAATGTTGATATGAAAGGAAAAATCATTGTGCAATTGATTGATTTCCGAATGATGTCAGAAGATATATTTTTGTAACATCGTATAAATAGAAGGTTTATTAATGTTTGAAAAAGGTATAAATATAGTTTTTGTAAAATGAAAAAGTGCCCCGAAAGGCACCCTATACGCATCATTCCTCATAAATCATCTTTCGTGTCATCCCGCCGTCTAGGACCAGTGTTTCTCCCGTCAAGAAGTCGTTATCTGGATGTGTTAGATAAAGAGCAGCACGTGCGACATCACTTGGTTTTCCGACGCGACCGGCTGGATGCTGACTGTGGTCTTCGGGTGATAATTCTTGGTAGTCACCGGTTTCGATCCAACCCGGAGCAATCGCGTTGACGAGAATTCCGTCTTCTCCGAGTGAGACAGCAAGTGCATGGGTCAGGGCAAAAATGCCACCTTTCGTCGACGCATAAGATTCTGTATGCGGTTCCGACATGAAGGCGCGGGTCGAAGCGAGGTTGACGATCCGACCACCACTTTTACTTTGTTTCAAATAGGGTGTAGCGGCCTTAGTCGTTAGAAAGATGCTACGCAGGTTCGTATGATGAACCCGATCCCATTCCTCAAGCGACAATTCGAGTAAGGGTTTTCGGATCATGATACCGGCGTTGTTGATGACGATGTCGATGCGACCCGTATGTTCAATCGCTTTTTCGATCAACAGTTGAACGTCTTTTTCATGTTGGATATCGAGGTGATAGAAGTAAGCCGTCCCACCATCTTCTTCAATTTGTTGAACTAGTTCGTCTCCTGTCATTTGATCGATGTCAGCAAGAACGACATTTGCGCCATGCGTAGCGTAGGTGCGGGCGAGTTCTGCACCAATTCCATTCGCCGCTCCCGTAATGATGACGGTTTGATTAACATGATTCATAAAAATCATCCTTTCTGTAACGCTTCTCTCCCTTTTTTACCGTTCCATCATATCCTGAAACCTGACAGGATTATCATACGTAGGAACAGGGAAATAGAAAAGCGTTGAAGTTACTTTAGAATGGGGGAAAACAGGAATGAAATTCTCAAATCAACAATTAGAAAAACAACAAAATCAATATGCCGAAGATGCAAAAGATTATATCGATCGTCCGAAAAAGACGAACTCGCTGTTACAACGAGCAACTGCTAAAGTGAACGGGAACTCTCGTTTGTCCGTCGTCTTCTCGCCGTTGACGTTGTTCGTCGATATGATTCGCGCGTACCAGTCAGGTGAATATCGCAACATTCGTCGTACGACGATTTTAAAAGTAATCGGAGCGTTGATTTACCTCGTGTCACCGATTGATCTCGTACCTGATTTCGTACTCGGATTTGGTTTCGCAGACGATATCGCCGTCATCCTTTTCGTCACGAAAACAGTCTTTGAAGAGTTGACACGTTTCAGTGACTGGCAAGATGAACAACAAAAGCGTCGTACGCAACCATTACAAAGTGAGGATGCGTATTAATCAAATAATGATCCGAGCGACTTCACTATGAGAAGTCGCTCTTCTTTGTCTACGGAGAGCCGTTTCCTGTACGCCTTCTTGAAAGTTCGATACACTAGAAATAGTTGGTAAAGAGAGAGGGGGGCGAAGATGGGACACCAGTGGATGGAATCATACGGTTATATCGGGATTATGATGACGCTCATGTTTCCATTCATACCGAGCGAAGTACCGCTCGCGTATGCCGGATATCTCGTGCATACCGCACAGGCGAATCTTTTATTCATGTTGTTCCTCGCTGTAGTGAGCTTCGTCATTAGCCAGAACCTCTTCTTTACGATTGGTCAGTTCGGGAGTGAACGGTTATTGAATCGTTTATTCAAATGGTTTCGGATTTCGGAAACAAAAATGCTTCAGTTTCAGACACAAATGGAGACAAAGGGACGCTATATCCTTCTTCTGTCTCCGATGTGGCGCATCGGATTTGCGATTGGTGCCGGTCTGACTGGTGTTTCACGCTGGACGTTTACCGTCGTGACGACGATTTCCTTTTTCCTTTGGTCAGCGATTTTCATTTGGGGCGGGAAAGCCGTCGGACATGAATGGCGAAAATTGCACCACCTCAATCATCCAATAGTTTGGATTGGTTTAGGCGTGTTGATTACGGTTGGCTACTTGATTCAAAAAAAGAGAAAAGCAAAAAAAGAGATCTAAAAGGAGTGGGAACATGGCAATTATCTTATTCGATATTGACGGTACATTGATTGATTCAACGGAACAGATGACAGAAGCAATCCATCGAGCGATGGAGGACATGCCGCATCTTCCAAAACCTTCTCAATCGAGTGTACAAGCGAGCTATGGTTTGGCGGGAAGTGCCTTTTGGCGTAAGGCGATTCCGGAAGCTTCAGAAGAGGATATTCGGTTGATTCGTAAAAAAAGACATGGTCATCTAGAAGCGACGATGGCAGAACAGAACGTCTTGTTCGACGGAATTCGATCTTTATTAGAAGCGCTAGTTTCCGCTGGACATACCATTTCAACAGCGAGTAATTGTGGCAACCACTATCTAAACCTTGTGCTGGATAGCCAGAGAATTCGTTCATTCTTCACGAGTCCGAAATGCTTAGAATCCGTCAACGGGAAAGAAAAAGCGGATATCTTACGAGCTCACCGTGAGGAGTTTGGGGAAGCAATATACTGGATGATTGGGGATCGGTCTTCCGATGTCGAAGCGGCCCGTAAGGAAAACATGCCGGTCGTCTTATGCCAGTATGGTTTTGGGACACAATCCGAGTGGGATTCGGCGGACCATGTCATCGAGACACCGCTTGACTTACTGACAGTGATCAAATAAATGCACAAAAAAGCCAAGCTCAATCCGTCGATTTTTTAGACGGTCGGCTTGGCTTTTTTGTGATGAAAGAACGCTAACGATGAACTTACTCAAAATCCAGTCGGTATGGCTCTGCACTCATCCATGGACGGAATCTCCGGAAGAGCAGATGGAACAATAGACAAAGAATGACGGGCAAGACGATGAATAATCCGAGAACGAATGTCATGTTGAACAATGTCCAGCCCCCTGACATCAGATGTAACGCATTGATCGGACCGATTAGACCAGACATCCCGAAGCCGGCACTAAACGGCGTACCTTGGACGCCGAGCATTCCTGCTAGTGCGCCAAGGATAGCAGCACTACACATGACAGGTAGGATCATCAATGGATTACGTATGAAGTTCGCCATCTGGATTTTAGGAGAACCAAGAAAATGAGCAATCGACGTTCCGCGTGAATTCGCTTGCCACCCGGCAATCGCAAGACCGAATCCAGCGGCACAGACGCCTAGATTCGCAGCTCCGGCGGCAACACCGGATAAACTGATGGCTGTCGCAATGCCGACCGTTGAAAGCGGAGAAACGATAAGTACGGAAAAAGTAATCGCAATTAGAATACCCATTAAGACAGGTTGAAGTGCTGTAAAGTCTGAAATGACATGTCCGATCGCTGTCGTGATCCGTGTCACGAACGGGTACGTTAACACACCGATCCCACCGGCACCGACAATCAAAATCGTTGGCATGACAAGTACCGTATACGTCTTGAAACGCTCACCGATCAATAAGACGATTGCTGTCGCAACAGCTGCCGTCAGACCAGCATTGATGACGTCGCCCGTACCGACGAAGACGAAGGTCGCATCTGCACGGGTCGCAACACCTGAGCCAACGACCGTCGCGAGTCCAATCGACGTGGTCGCAATCGGTGTCACTTTAAATTGCATGGCTACGGCAACACCAATCACCATCGGCAAAAGGCGCATCGCGAGTGTGGTGGCATCTAAAACATGTTGGGCTCCGGATACGTATGGCAACAATGCCTTAGCGAGTTCACCGAGTAGTGCTCCTGGGATAAGGGCAACGAGAATTCCGATACTAAGTCCGTTTAAAACATGAACGGCAAATTGACGCGGCTGGCGCAAAATAGATGAATCCATACAAGTCCTCTCCTTATGTAACGCTTTTGTGCATAACAGTATAAAAGTTATGAATTGTTTTTTATCTTACGGCAAGAACAGAAGGACGTCAAGAAAAAGTTAGAAAATTCCAAACGAGCAAAGGATTCGTCTTTCAGAAACGGAATTGTTACAGTGAAGAAGTACATTGAATGAGGAGGTCATGAATCATGTCAGAACAACGTATCGTATTAGCAGCACGACCAAACGGAAAGCCAACAGGGGAAACATTCCGCTATGAATCATTTGAGTTAACAGAGCTGAAGGAAGGACAGGTCGCACTGGAGTCACTCTATATCTCGGTCGATCCATATATGCGGGGTCGTATGAACGATGCGCGTTCTTATTCGCAACCATTTGAGATTGATGAACCGATTCACGGAGGTGTCGTAGCGCGTGTCATCGAGTCTAAAAGTGAAGGGCTCAAGTCTGGTGATGTCGTCGTCGGGATGCTCGATTGGGCAACAAAAGCAGTCGTCGATGCGAAAACCGTTCGTAAAATCGATGAGCAGATCGCACCTATTTCAACAGCACTCGGTGTTCTCGGAATGACAGGGATGACAGCGTATTTCGGATTGCTTGATATCGGGAATCCACAACCAGGGGAAACGGTCGTCGTATCAGCAGCAGCAGGGGCTGTTGGATCAATCGTTGGTCAAATCGCTAAAATCAAAGGAGCACGTGTCGTCGGAATCGCAGGAAGTGACGAAAAGCTACAACACTTAAAAGCAGATCTTGGTTTTGACGAAGTCATCAACTATAAAACGGAAGACATCCGAGAGGCATTGGACCGGACATGTCCAGACGGGATCGATGTCTATTTTGAAAACGTCGGCGGAGAGATTGGTGATGCAGTCCTTGATCGACTCAATCCATTCGCGCGGGTACCAGTCTGCGGTGCCATTTCTGGATATAACGCACAACAGGACATTGGTCCACGTGTTCAATCGAAATTAATCATCGCGCGCGCGCGTATGCAAGGTTTCTTAGTGGGCGACTATGGAAAACGTTTTAAAGAGGCAGCTGAGCAACTTGGTCAATGGGTTAGTGAAGGGAAGTTGCAATACGAAGAGACGATCTTTGAAGGATTCGATCGTGTACCAGATGCGTTCCTTGGCTTGTTCGAGGGTTCGAACACAGGGAAACTACTAGTAAAAGTTAAGTGAACATGCCAAAAGAGGTTGCGGAATCATTTCCGCAACCTCTTTTTCTATGGCGTGAGATTCACGAATTTTTTCGATCGCGCTCGAGCTCTTCTGGATCAGGATCCGGATGCTGTGTTTCCGCAGGCTTGATTCCGGGATCTGATGTCTCAGCTGGATCAGGATCCGGATGAAGACCAAAGTCTGCCTTTTCATCTGGTAAATCATGATTTTTTTCGTTTAACATGTCCAGTCATCTCCTTTTATCAGTACGTAGTAATGTTTCCCCGTTTTTTAAATCCAAAACAATGAGAGTGCATAGGATTCGTTTTTGAAAACATGTGAATGACTTCCACGGACAAGAAAGCGAAACTGGTCGATTTCCTAGGAAATACAGGTTGACTGAACTGGAATGTAAGGAAAATCCAAAAAAGCTTCACTAAGTCTTTACAAAAACCTTGCAAGTCCTTCAAGTAGCCTTTGAACTGCTTCCGTAGACTAAGAAAGAGTTGAAAAGAGGAAGGGTGTTTACGTGTGAGTGATCAAAAATGGAAACGACAAATCATGCAACAACTGAACTGGGTCCGCGAAGAGAAAAAACGGCTTACGAGCGCGACGACCGCAAGTAAAGATGCACTCGAAAAACTCCGTCAGTTAGACGTCTTGCGACTGCCGACGGTTCGAACTTCTAATAATACGACGACACGTTATCGACAAAATAGCCAAGCATCACTGCTGAATCAATTGGATGTCTCGGAGATTCCGGTCCGGACGACGACGCGTTACTATGAAAAGCGACCAATCGAGATGGCAATCGTCTGCTCGGAATTCATGTATGCCTATTATGAAGATGCCGTTCATCTCCACTACGTCAATGCGCATACATTCGAAGAAGTCTTCGAGCGTGAGATTGATCTCTTTTTAGTCGTTTCCTCATGGAAGGGGTTACGAGGAGACGATTGGAAAGGTGTCGCCACACCGAATTCAAAGAAACGCCAACGACTGCTTTCGATGATGCAGGAAGTCAAAGCCAAAGGAATTCCAGTCGTCTTTCAATCGACGGAAGATCCGAGCAATCATGAACGGTTTCAAGACGTGGCGCAAGCTGCCGATTATGTCCTGACTTCAGATGAGGCGATGATTCCTGAATACCGCGTCTTATGTGGTCATGATCGGATCATGGCGATGCCGTTTGGTGTCAATCCATTGATTCACAATCCGATCGGAGCGACACGTAGCCGAAAGAAAGGCGTTTTATTTGCCGGTAGCTGGATGGCGAAATATCCGGAGCGCGTGAAAGATACGGAGATGTTGTTTGATGGGGTGATGCAATCCTCGCACGAACTCGATATCGTGGACCGGAATTATCATCTCGACTTACCAGCCTATCAGTTTCCGGAGCGCTATCAATCACGGGTCGCACCAGCGATTCCTTATGATGCTTTACAACAAGTCAGTAAATGTTACGACTGGGTCTTGAACCTGAATAGCATCAAATACAGTAAAACGATGTGTGCTCGTCGCGTCTATGAATCGCAAGCACTCGGGAATTTGATCCTGTCGAATTACAGTATCGCCGTCAACAACGAGTTTCCGAATATCTTCACCGTGCATGACGCACAGGAGGCGACGGCGATCGTAGAACGTACGTCGCAAGAAGAAATCGAACGATTGCGAGCAGAAGGACTTCGTGCCGTCATGACGGAACATACAGTCTTCGAACGGATGGATCAGATTCTAGCGTTCATTGGACGAGTACCTGAGACACGGGAACATCGCTTATTAGTCGTTGTCGCTCAAGACGGGGAAGCCATTCGTAACGCAATCGATCGCCAAAGTCTCACACCAGACGAAATCGTCTCAGCGGATACGTTGACGGAGCAAACCTATGATCAAGCGGATCTCGTTGCTTGGATGGATGGACAGGAATCCTACGGCGAATATTATTTAGAGGACCTCGTGAATGGCTTTAAATATAGCGATGCCAGCATCGTCCGAAAGGGAAGCGAGCATCCGTATCATGTACAAGAGATGAGCGGTAGCCGAAACGGTGCGATCGTTTGGCGGTCAGCTATCGGATATGACATGTTCCAGGCAGATGAGCTGAGCGGAAAAACACTGTTGCTTGATCAATTTGAGTGGAACGAGCAGACGGTAGTTCCGACGAATCAGACCCCGCAACTGTCGGTCGTCGTTCCGATCTATAACAATGGGAAACACCTCACGTATAAATGTTTCGCCAGTCTAACGCGGATGGATCGATTCATGGATTCGGAGATTTTACTCGTAGATGATGGATCGACGGACATAGCGACACGTCAAGCCGTAGAGCGTCTCGCGCGACGCTATGGAAATGTCAGAACTTATTTCTTCGAGACAGGCGGAAGCGGTAGTGCTTCACGTCCGCGTAACAAGGGAGTCGAGATGGCACGAGCTGACTATGTGACGTTCCTTGATCCGGATAACGAGGTACTCAGTGATCGATATGCCTTTTTGCTTCAAGAACTAGAAAAAGATCCATCACTTGATTTTGTAGCAGGGCATATGAAAAAGCTTGCCGAGAAGACGAGCATCATCGCCTTGCCGACGATTCGTAAACAAGGACGAACGGTTTGTGAGGATCCGAAAGCTTTTCTATTGAAACATCGGTTTGCGGTACAAAGCATTCAAGCACTCGTCGTCCATCGTATCTTCCTGCTTGAACATCAATTGGAACAAGTCGTCGGTGCGGTCGGTCAGGACTCCTTGTTCTTCCAAGAATTGATGCTTCGCGCGAACCGTGTCTTACTCGTCAATCGAGTCATCCATTATTATTACGCAGCCGTTGCAGGATCAACCGTGAATGCATTGACGGTGAAGTTCTTTGAACGAAGTGTCGTCCGAGAGCGGGCACGAGCTGAGAAATTCGCTCGTTATGGAGTGCTAGAGGAATACAAGGAAACTCGATTCGAGCATTTCTTTGAGCATTGGTATCTTGTCAAGTTACGCTACTGCAGTGATAAGGACTTTGCACCGAGTGTCGCATTACTACGCACGATCATCGGATTCTATGAACCAATCACGTTGACGAACCCGTTGATTCGTCGATTCATGGAGCTTGCAGATCGACAGGAGACGGATCGACTTCAACACTTACTACTCGAGGAGGTGCAAAAATGACGGCATCGATGAAAACAGCACGCCCCAAGGATCAAATCCGAGCTGCCTACTACGATCAGTTAGGCGGTGGATTCGGTAAAAAAGTCCGCGCGCGTGTTCACTGGATCGTTCGACAAGCAAAAGGAGAGCACATTTTAGATATTGGTTGTTCGGGTGGAGTCGTCCCGATTTTGCTCGGACGCGAAGGGAAACATGTCATCGGGATCGATGTGTTACCAGAAGCGATCATCGAGGCCAAACAAGCGTTACTTGAAGAACCGGCATCCGTTAAAGAAAAGGTGGAATTACATGAAGCGAATGTCATGACGTACACACCTGACATTCAATTCGATACAGTCTTGATGACGGAAGTACTGGAACATATCGGGGAGCCAGAGCGCTTTATCGCCCGTGCCGTCTCGTTCATCGCACCAGAAGGACGACTCGTCATCACAGTCCCATTTGGAGTGAACGATTATGCTGATCACAAACGGACGTATTATTTAAACCGACTGCTTGAACAGTTGACACCCTTCGGTAAGATCGAGACGATCGAGCGGATTGACAAGTGGCTTGGGATCACGATTCAAGTCTATCCGGAACCTCAATCCGGTCGATCGATTCTACCGGCGGAAGTCGAATGGCTTGAAGACGCCTTTGAAGAGGTGGAACGATTGCATCTCGCAACGATCATTGATTTAAAACGCAAGCAACAGAATCTAGAACGAAAAGTTCAGCGGTTAGGGGAACAAACGGACCAATTGGAACACGCTCAAGTCGAATTGCTACGTCATGAACAGCAACTACAGGAACAGCGTGAACAGTACAAGATGCTCGAAGAACAATATGCCGTACTGCTTGATCGATTCGAAGGATCATTGGTGACAAATCTGGAATTGCTGGAGGCGAATGCATCATGGAAATCAAAATACCGCTCACTCGCGCGATCAAAGCTCGGAAAAATCGTCGTCCGCTACTGGAAGTTCCGACGTCAACTCAAGCAGCGCCGGAGTCGTCGATGAACGTCTTGATGATTTGTCAAAATTTCTATCCGGAAATCGGGAGTGCGGCAAACCGAATGAAGAATATCTTCAAGCGGATGGAACAAGCGGGAAGTGACGTCCATGTGTTGACGTCAGAACCGCTCTATCCGACGGCAGAACTTTATACGGACTCGATGTTCTGGGATGAACCGAGCCTCGATACGGCACATGTAACCCGTATCCAACCGCGTGACGTCCGGGCGACGAATAATTTATGGCGGCGTCTTCGCTTGTTCGTGGAACAATTCGTGCTCGCGGTAAAAGAAGTGCGATATGACCCGAAATCCTATGCCTACATCTATGCGACGACGCCATCCATCTTCATGGGGCTCGTCGGGGTCGTCGCGAAACATGTCAAAAAGGCTCCTTTGATTCTCGATGTACGTGATTTATGGCCGGAATCGTTGATTGGCGTCGGAATCACGAAATCGCGTCTCTTATTGACTCCGCTCTACTGGCTTGAAAAGTGGATGTATCGTCAGGCAGATCAATTGGTCATCAACAGTGAGGGGTTTCGATCATATATTGAGGGGCGGGGCATTGCACCGGAAAAAATTCATTACATCCCGAACTCCATCGAGGAAAATGAGTGGTTGATCAAACGCCGAAAAGTATCGGAACAAGTGCGCGTCGTGTATACAGGGAATATCGGACTCGCACAAGATGTGTTCTTGTTGCTTGACGTCGCACAGGAACTTCAACAAGAACAGGATATCTGCTTTCAAGTCGTCGGTTACGGCTATCACAAGCAAACGTTCGAACGACTCGTCAAGGAACGTGGATTGACGAATATCGAGTTTCTTGACGCGATGCCACGCTGGGATGCGTTGAAACAACTCGCGAAGAGTGACATCGCCTTTGCGACACTCGTCGAGAGTACAGCGTTCGATACAGTGACACCAGGCAAAATCATCGACTACATGGCGATGGGCTGTGCCATCGTCGGTGCGGTATCCGGTCATGCGGCGCATGTCATCGAAGAAGCAGGAGCCGGTTATGTGTCTGTCCAGCGGAAAAAAGAGGAGATCGTTGATCATATTCTCGAGTTATCACGAAATCCAGAGAAACGTGCAGCGATGGGACGGGCGGGTGTGGATTACGTCCAACGCCATTTCGATTGGGAACAAAATGAACAGCGCTTGTTTGAAGCCATCGAACAAACGCAGTCACGAAAGGCGGTCGCAGAATGAAGCGCATTGGAATGTTTGTTTGGAATCCGTTTACGAATGATGCCCGTGTCTTACGTGAATGTACGGCACTTGTCGAAGCAGGACACCGCGTGGACCTATACTGCTTAAATGACGGAACACTTCCAGAAGTCGAATACCCGATGTCTGGGTTTCGCGTCATTCGAATCGACCGGACGCCACCTTTTGCGAGGTGGCTCCCGTTCTTTCGCAAACGGAAAAAACGGACCCTTGTTATCGGATTGATGGGTGCGCTTCTTGCGCCATGGCTTATTCCCGTGATGCTCGTGCTCTTTTTACTCATGCGAAGTCGATTCATCCGTTACGCCCTATATAACAGTTTCGGCATTCTTCGTATGACACGTACTGCCCGGAAGCATGATTATGACGTCATGCATGCGAACGATGTCAATACGTTACCACAAGCGATTGGGGCGGCGCGTGGTGCACAAATCGTCTATGACTCGCATGAAGTCCAGACCGATCGGACAGGATACGGAAGCATGCAAGGGAAATTAGAACGCTGGTTGCTTCGATTCGTCGACCAGACAATCGTTGAAAATGACACGCGTGCAGATTATCATCAAAAATTATATGGAACCCGACCATCCGTCTTGCACAATTATCCGTTTTACGAACCGATTATTCCGCAACCGCGACCGTTACGCGAAGAGTTAGCACTCGCACCAGACGAGCCGATTTTGTTGTATCAAGGCGGGATCCAGGAAGGACGTGGACTGGAGCGACTCATTGAAGCGATGCCGTTCATCGATCGAGGAACACTTATTTTCGTTGGAGATGGAAAGTTAAAAGGGAAACTGATGCAACTGGCCACGCAATCATCGGAAAAGTCTCGTATCCGCTTCATTGATAAGGTTCCGCTTGCTGAACTACCCAGTTACACGGCAGCGGCGACGGTCGGCTTTCAAGTCCTCCAGAACGTTTGCTTCAATCATTATTCCGCTTCTTCGAATAAACTATTCGAATACATGGCGGCGTTGATTCCTGTCATCGCGGCCGACTTACCAGAAATCCGTCGTGTCGTCGAAACAGAAGGAGTTGGATTAATCGTCGATGTCGAATCACCGCAGAGTATCGCCGAGGCGGTCAATCGTCTAGTGAAGGATGAGAACTTGCGACGGGCGATGCAGGAACGAGCAAGCGTAGCAAGGAGACAATACAACTGGGAGCAAGAAAAAGGTCGACTTCTTGCTGTCTATGACTCGATTTTCATGGAATCTGGCGCAAAATAAGAAAAATAGTCAACGACTCGAAGGGAAATCCACGTGCAATGAAGGCGGATTCCTGACGAGTCGTTTTGTTTCATTCGAATAGACACGAAGGATTCGCGAAAGCTTCATAAGATTTACAAAAACGATAGAAAACACTGGAAATGTAAGGTCTGTGAAGAATGGTTTAAGAGATGGTTAAAAGCATTGGAAAGCAAAGGAAATGTCGTTATGGTCTAGTTACAGCCAAGCCACAGACCGTTCGTTGGCTAGTATGACTAACTCGATGGAGGAATGACAAAATGAAACTTTGCACAATCGGACTAGGATATATTGGATTACCTTCTTCTGCGATGTTCGCGGATCATGGCACGGAAGTCGTAGGTGTCGACATCGATCCACAAATCGTCAATCTTCTGAACACGGGAACGATTCATATTGAAGAACCAGGACTCGAGGATGTCATCAAACGAGTCGTCGCGAACGGAAAATTCCGAGCGACACTTACGCCAGAACGAGCAGATGTCTTTTTAATCGCCGTTCCAACTCCTAACTTAAACGATACGTATAAATCGTGTGATTTGAAATATGTCATTTCAGCGGTTAATAACATGCTACCCTTCCTTGAAAAAGGGAACGTCGTCATCGTCGAATCGACGATTGCGCCACGAACGATGGATGATCATGTCCGTCCCTTAATCGAAGCAGCTGGATTTACGATCGGTGAGGACATTTATGTCGTCCATTGTCCCGAGCGTGTCTTGCCAGGACAAATCTTACATGAACTTATCCATAATAACCGAATCGTTGGTGGATTGACGCCAGCGTGTGCGGAGGCAGGTGCTGCCGTTTACGAAACATTCGTTCAAGGTGAAATCGTCCGGACAGATGCGAAGACAGCCGAAATGTCGAAGTTGATGGAGAATACGTTCCGCGATGTCAACATTGCTCTCGCAAATGAATTGACGCAAGTATGTCATCAGCTAGAGATCAACGTCTTAGATGTGATTGAGATGGCAAACATGCACCCACGGGTGAACTTGCATCATCCGGGACCGGGAGTGGGTGGTCACTGTCTCGCAGTGGATCCGTACTTCATCGTCGCAAAAGCCCCATCGCTTGCTCGCATCATTCATACGGCACGACAAACGAACGTTCAGATGCCACAATTCGTTGCCGAACAAGCAGCTCGTCTCGTCGGTTCGCGTGTCCGACCAAAAATCGCCGTCTTTGGTGTCACGTATAAAGGAAACGTCGACGACATGCGCGAGAGTCCAGCTGTCGAAGTCATTGAACAATTACTCGACCGTGGACTTGACGTCGCTGTCTGTGATCCGCACGTCGAACGCTCGATTTCGACACGTTTCGAACTCGTCGATGAGCTGGAGGCGATTCAAGGCGCCGACCTAGCGCTTGTCTTAGTCGACCACGATGAATTCAAACAATTCGATTCACGTCGTCTCGCAAACTACATGCGGACACCGTTACTCTTTGATACGAAAGGGATCGTCAATGAGCTCGACGCTGTCAAAGTCCTGAACTTCGGTAATTTGCATACGCACCGCGTGACGGAAGTGGATGCGAAAGCGATATGAACGCGTTACGAACGATTGGGGGAGAGCTGAAGGATCATCTATATCTGATCTTTCGGCTCTCGCTTTATGAAACAAAGAGTCAATATAGCATGCAATACCTTGGTTGGTTTTGGGAGATCATGACGCCACTTCTCCAAATCGGTGTCTACTGGGTCGTATTCGGCTTCGGGATTCGTGGTGGTCATCCAGTCGATGGAATTCCGTTCGTCTTTTGGCTCGTCAGCGGATTGATTGCTTGGTTCTTCATCGGCAGTACGATTCCAAGTGGTTCCCGGTCGATTTATGGTCGGGTCGCCCTCGTCTCGAAGATGCATTTTCCACTAAGTACGATTCCGGCGTATGTTATTTTGGCACAATTCTACCGTCATCTCGCGATGATTGCTTTGACAATCATTTTAGGGTGTGCCTTCGGTTACTTCCCGGGATGGCATACGTTTGAACTCCTATATATCGTACCGGCGGGCGTCGTATTCCTCTATGCGGTTTCCTTATTGTTATCCGCACTTGCGACGATGATTCGAGATGTGCAAAACATGGTGACATCTGCGATTCGCATGCTGATGTATTTAACACCAATCATGTGGATTCCGCCAGATCACTCGTTATTCAAGATGTTGTTGATGTTAAACCCACTCGTTTATTTGATTGAGGGATATCGGTCCGCACTCATCGGAACGGGTTATCTGCTCGATCATATGTGGTACGGCGTGTACTTCTGGTGTATGACGCTCGCAATCTTACTTGTTGGAGCATCGATTCACATTCGATTCCGACGCTATTTCATCGATTACGTATAGGAGGGAGAACGATGGGTCATGTCGTGTTTGAGAATGTATCGAAACGGTACATGCTCTATGCCCGACCGATCGACAAGCTAAAAGAAGTGTTGTTCGGTAAGGTGAATGGAAAATCGTTCTATGCTCTGAAGAACGTCTCCTTTTCTGTGGAAGAGGGAGAAATCGTCGGTGTCGTTGGCATCAACGGAAGTGGGAAATCGACACTATCGCATCTGCTTGCTAACGTGACACCACCGACGTACGGTCGGGTCACATTGGGTGGAAAGTCAGCCTTGATTGCTATCTCTAGTGGATTGAATAGTCAACTGACGGGGCGAGATAACATTGAATTAAAAGGGCTGATGATGGGCTTGACGAAACGACAAATCGAGACGATTACTCCAGAAATTTTAGAGTTCGCTGATATTGGGGAGTTCATCGATCAGCCGGTCAAGACATATTCGAGCGGCATGCGAGCTCGAATTGGTTTTGCGATCTCGATTCATATTAATCCAGATATCTTGATCATCGACGAAGCACTCTCAGTCGGAGACCAAACGTTTACCGAAAAGTGCCTCGATAAGATGCGTGAATTCCGCGATCAAGGGAAAACGATTTTTTTCGTCAGTCATTCGCTCAGCCAGGTAAAGAGTTTCTGTACAAAAATCCTTTGGTTGGAATACGGGGAAGTACGTCTATTTGGTCCGACGAACGAAACGTTGGCTGAATACAATAAATATCTATATTGGTACAAACAGTTATCAAAAAAGCAAGCCTCCCATTACGTAGCTAAGAAACGAACGGAACGGATCGGTTCCGTGGATCAGCAAATGATGGGTGAGACGATTGAACAATCGTCATGAAATGAGATAGGGGATGAAGTAAATGAAACGTGTCATGCTTGTATTCGGAACACGACCAGAGGCGATCAAAATGGCGCCGGTCGTCAAAGCACTTGAAAATCGTCAGGACGTCGAACCAATCGTCGTCGTTACAGCACAACACCGAGAGATGCTCGATCAGGTCCTTGAACTGTTCGAGATCACTCCGGACCATGACTTGGATTTGATGCGTCCGCGTCAGACGTTAGAGGAAATGACGGCGCGTATTTTAAACGCGATGCGTCGCGTCCTCGAAAAGGAACAGCCGGATCTCGTCCTTGTCCATGGGGATACGACGACGACGTTCGCTGCTTCTTTAGCGGCGTTCTATCAACAGATTCCAGTCGGTCATGTGGAAGCAGGACTACGGACATATGAAAAGTATGCGCCGTTCCCAGAAGAGATGAATCGTCAATTGACAGGTGTGTTGGCGGATTATCATTTTGCACCGACTGAACAGGCTGCAATGAACTTACGTGCTGAGAACAAGCAGACACCGATCATCGTAACCGGTAATACGGTCATCGATGCGTTGAAGACGACTGTATCACCGACATATACGCATCCTGTCCTATCGCGCCTAGAGAAGTCGGGACGAAAACTCGTTCTTTTGACGGTTCATCGCCGTGAGAATCATTTACAACTGGCAACGATTTTTGATGCAATCGAGCGACTAGCGAACGAACATCCAGAAATCGAAATCGTCTATCCGGTTCATCCGAATCCGGTCGTACTAGAGGCGGCAGCTCGCTTGGAGCATCATCCGCGGATTCAATTGATCGAACCACTTGATGTATTTGACTTCCATAATCTTGCGGCTCGGGCATCCTTCATTCTGACTGACTCAGGTGGGATTCAAGAGGAAGCACCTTCGCTCGGCGTGCCTGTTCTTGTCTTACGGGAGACGACAGAACGTCCAGAGGGGGTCGAAGCTGGAACGTTGAAGCTCGTCGGGACGAATCCAGAGATGATTTATACGATGAGTCATCAATTGTTGACGGATCAGGTGTTCTATCAATCGATGGCACAAGCGGCGAATCCTTATGGCGATGGACAGGCAGCAGAGCGAATCGTCGATGCCATCATGAGTGAGGTACCTGTATGAGTCAACGTATTCCTCCAGCGATTTATCAATTCTTTCCATTCGGAACGCAGGAGAAGATCTTGCTTGAGGATGCTACAGATGGTGTCTATTTTGATTTTCAAGAAGCGACGGCAGACGACAAATTGTACATTCAGTTGTTTGATCAAGGATTTCAACATCCGCCTTCAAAGTTATACCGGTCAGACGCCACGATTACAGGAGACATCATCGAGGTGACCTGTCATTTCGAAGTCGATGCACCATGTGTCGTTCAGTTATTCAAGATGCAGTATGGACAGAAAAAACGGATGGGATCCGAAACGGAAACCGTCACATTGACGAATGAGACAGTCGTTCATGTACAGATGAAACGAGTACCAGGAGCGAAGTATTTCAAGGTGGCATGGAAGTTCTTGCAAGAGGGGAGCTTCCGGGTCCATCTCCGGGACATTCAGATTGTGCAACATGTCACGGCAGGGGAGGAAGCGACGTATGCTATTTAGTTCGACGATATTCTTATTTCTGTTCTTACCGACTGTATTGATCGTCTATTACCTACTCCCACGCAGCTTCCGAAATGGCTGGTTATTAGTGACGAGTCTATTCTTTTATGCATTCGGAGAACCACGTTTTGCGTTGCTGATGCTACTGAGTGTCACGATCAACTACTTCTTCGCCTTGTTCGTCGATCTGTATCGACACCGAATCGGCGTCAAATGGATCATGTTCAGTATGATCGCAGTCAATCTGGGGTTACTCGGCTGGTTCAAGTACAGCGGATTTTTTGTTCGTTCAGTCAACGAGACATTCGGATTAGGATGGTTCGTACCAGAAGTCGTCTTGCCACTCGGAATCTCGTTCTATACGTTTCATGCGATGAGTTATGTCATCGACATCTACAAAGGGAAGGAAGCGGTGCAAAAGAATCCGCTTGACCTCGCCCTTTATATCGCGTTCTTTCCCCAACTCGTCGCGGGTCCGATCGTTCGCTATAACACGATTGCGAGCCAAATCGAGTCACGAGAAGAGACGGTTTCCGATTTTGCCCGAGGGGTTCGTCGGTTTACGATCGGCTTAGCTAAAAAACTGATTCTTGCCAATGGATGTGGTCAGGTCGCGGATGCCATCTTCAATATGAAAGATCTTTCGATGGGGCTTGCTTGGATCGGCATCATCGCCTACGCCTTACAAATCTATTTCGATTTTTCGGGATACAGTGATATGGCGATTGGACTAGCTTTGATGTTCGGATTTCATTTTCTTGAGAATTTTAACTATCCCTACATTTCAAAGTCTGTTTCTGAATTTTGGCGTCGATGGCATATTTCGCTTGGATCATGGTTTCGGGATTATGTCTACATCCCGCTTGGTGGAAATCGTGTCTCACCGTGGTTACAGTATCGCAACTTAGCAATTGTCTGGATGCTGACAGGTCTTTGGCATGGTGCGAGTTGGACGTTCGTCGCGTGGGGAGCGTATTACGGAATCTGGATCATGCTCGAGAAAGCATTTCTCGGGAAATGGTTGGAGAAAACGCCAGTCTTCTCGACCGTTTGGACACTCGTACTCGTGTTGGTCGGTTGGGTATTCTTCCGTTCAGAGACGTTCCCAGAAGCCGTTACGTACATTCAAGCGATGTTCGTACCAGATGTGATCTGGGATGAACGCGCGAGCTACCAGCTTGTCCAAAATGGTGTTCTACTGCTTGTCGCGTGCATCGCAGCGACACCGATTCCGAAAATCATCGGAGAGCGATTAGTTGTGTCACTCGGAAGAATTGGTACGACGATGCAGTATGGATATGCGATGTTGCTACTATTTTTGGCGACATCAGCACTTGTTGCAAGTACGTTTAATCCATTCATCTATTTCCGCTTCTAAAAAGGAGGTCTACTGATGGCACAGCCACTTGAAACAGAAAATAAGCAGGGACAAAAACGGACGACTTCTTTTGAACGGATCATGATGTGGGTGACGACGATCAGTTTTTTACTCATCTTGTTAACGATTGGTATTGGTACGATCGTCCGAGAAGACCGTGTGCGTTCTCAGCTAGAAAATCGTACACTCGCACAATCGGTCGATCCGACGATCGAAGGAATCGCGACTGGAAAAGACATGCTGAAGATGGAGACGTATTTCACGGACCAACTACTTTTGCGAGGGACGTTCGTTGAGATGCAGGCGCTACTATCGAAGGATGTATTCAGACAGCCTTTTCGTAATGGAATCTATACAGCTAAAAATGGCTATATGATCGAACCGAGTGCCTCGACTCAAGTCCAGATTCCAAACGCGTTTCAGCAATTCGTGCAAGAAGTCGATCGACCCGTCTATATGGCGCTAGCTCCATCGAAGACGGTCATTGCTGAACGCGATCAGTTGATCCCATCGTATGTTGCTTCGAATGCACGGACACGTTACGCAGGAATGATTCGTGACTTCAAGGCTGCGGGGATGACGAATTTGTCACTTGATCAATTAAAACTAACGGACTACTTCAAGACGGACCATCACTGGAATATCGACGGAGCAGCGTCAGCATACCAGACGATTACGAAGGGGATGGGATTGCAACCGGTCACACCATCAAAAGCAGATCGTAAAGAGGATGAGCATGCCTATTATGGTTCATTAGCGCGAAAGACGACGCTTGCGTACGCGACGTCCGGTGATCAGTTAGCTTATTATGGACCAGCATTCTTTAAAGGGATCGATGTCTGTTACGACGGGGCATGTGATCGTCCAATCATTGATGAATCCTTCGTTCAGCAGGAGGGAGATTACGTCGATCGGTATGAAGTATTCTTGCGCGGGAATCACGGCATCATGTCGATGAAGGAGCAGTCGAAGAATGATCGACCAACGATTCTCGTCTTAAAGGATTCATTTGCGAATCCCGTCTTACCGTTCCTTGCTAAAAGTGCCAATCTGGAAGTCGTCGACGTTCGTTATGTGCCAAAATCATTCGACGTCTCGCAGTTCGCTAAACAAAAACAAGTCGACTCCGTGTTGTTCTTGCATAACTCGAACATTGCTGGATTGATGAAGACGTATGAAAACACACTATGAAGGAGTTCATGATATGAGATCCCGAATGGCGAAAAGAAAACCGCGTCTTGTTTGGCGCGTATTGAGTGCGCTCCTGCTAGGTTTCGTTCTGATTGCTAGTGCATCAGCTGGTTTAGCTTTTTTAAAAGTGAAACAAACGGCAGACGCGTTCTTAACACCGTTAGATGGAGAGCAGCCGAAGCCACTCGAATCGATGAAGCCGGTCAATGTCTTGTTACTTGGTGTGGATGAACGGAAAAATGATAAGGGACGTGCCGATGCCATCATGCTTCTTTCATTCAATCCAAAAACAAGACAAGCGACTTCCCTGTCTATTCCAAGAGATATGCAGGTAACCGTGCCTTCTGGCGAAAAGACTAAGATCAATCATACCTATGCCTATGGGGGTGTGAAAGAGACAGTCGAAACGGTGGAGCAGACGTTTGAGACCGATATTCCTTACTATGCGAAGATCAACATGGATGGATTGATTGAGTTGGTCGATGCTGTTGGGGGTGTCACGGTCGACAATCCATCTGCCTTCAGTTGGAACGACCGCCGTCTTCAAAAGGAGTATGAGAAAGGGAAAATTCATCTGACGGGTCTTGAAGCGAGTGGTTACGCACGTATGCGAAAGCAAGATCCACTCGGCGATATGGGTCGACAAATTCGTCAGCGTCAAGTGCTAGAAGCCGTCGGAATGAAGCTTGCTGGACCACAGTTGTTGACGCAACTCGAAAAGATTACGGACGTCATGAAAAACAACTTTACGACGAATATCGGACTTGATGTCGCAGCGCAGCTAGCGCAGGAGAATCAGCGTGGGTTCGAACAATTGAAGCCGCTGAAAATTGATGGAGAAGGATATATCGCAAGTGATGGTGTCTGGTATTTCTTTGCATCGGACGAATCAATGGAACAGACGAAGCAGACGATCGCTACACTTCTCGCACGATCGTAAGCCATAAATAGTATTACCATCAAACAAACCAGGATGAGCGTCTCTAGCACATGATTGTGGAGACGCTTTTTCCTGTTTTTCTCTAAAGTAACATCGTTCTTTTTGAAAAAAAGTGCTTGGTTCAAAAGTCTTATTTTCGATCAAACCGATGAAATAGGCTTTGACAGGACTTGTAAACGGATGCAAAATGAAAACGATTACATACCAAAAGGAGATGGCTACCGTATGAAACGCATGAGATTCGTTTGTATCGTTGCGCTAACGTTTGCACTGATATTTAGTGGACTCTCTTTATCCGGTCAAGCACTGGAAAAAGGGAAGTCGACATTGGTCATCATTCACTACAAGGAAGACCCAAATGCCACAAAGGATTGGAATCTGTGGTTATGGGCAAATGGTCCGGATTATTTTCCGAATAAAGCTCACGCTTTTAACAGCGAGGATGCTTACGGGAAAATCGCAGCTTATGAATTCCCAGTGGATCAGCCGGAAAAAATCGGCTTCATCGTTCGAGATGATAACTGGAACAAGGATGGGGGATCTGAAAATGATCGCTTCATCACGAAAGATATGATTAAAAATGGTGTTGCTGAAATCTGGATCGAGTCGGGAAGTAAGAACATCTCGACAGTCAATCCAAGCAATGGAGCAGATGTCGAAAATATCGATACGAACATCCACTATTACCGGTATGACAATGATTATGACAAGTATGGTGTCTGGTCTTGGCCGGAAGAGCAAGATGGCAAGCGATTCGAGTTCGACAAGCAAGATGAGTTTGGTGCCGTTGCCAAAGTAACACTCGATAATCCGACGAAAGCACGTCTTGCAGGCGTCATTCCGCATCTTGAAGGATGGTCGGAAAAAGACGGAGCTGATCGTTTCTTTTATGCAGGGGCGAAAGACATCTGGTTGATTGAAGGGGATCAGACAGTATACTACAGCAAACCGGAAATCGATCGCACACCGAAAATCACAAGCTTTTTAGCAGATGACTTCCGGACGATGACATTAAAAACGAATGCACCGTTGACGGAAGAAGACTTAAAGGCATTTACGTTTGAAGGTGTGACGAATCCAGTCGTGTCAGCAATCGATGCCAAAACGGTAAAAGTCGAAGTCACTTCAGATATCGATTTAGCAAAAGTCGTCCGAGCATCTCATCCTGTTTTTGGAGAAGCAATTCTTGAAGCAGGTAAAGTGCTCCGTTCGAAAGCATTCGACCAAAAGTATGCCTACGATGGAAAACTCGGTGTCGACTATCAAAAATCGAAGACGACGTTTAAAGTCTGGGCACCGACAGCACAAGCGGTCGAGCTCGAATTGTATCGCTTACCAAAACAAGAAGCTGCTACGACAAAAGATATCACGCGTGAAATCAAGATGGAGCGAACGGATCGTGGTGTGTATCAAGTGACGGTCAAGGGTGATCTTGACGGTGTCGGATACACATACGAAGTCAAACACGCCAAAGAATCGACGCGTGCTGTTGATCCGTATGCGACAGCGGTCGCCGTCAATGGCGACCAAGGTGTCGTCGTCGACTTACGCGAGACGGATCCAAAACGCTGGACGAATGGAAAAATGCCACTTCGCCATGCGACAGACGCGATCATCTATGAATCACACGTCCGTGATTTATCGATGTTTGATGTGACGAACTCAGGTTACGATTCAGGTATCAAACAAAAAGGGAAGTACCTTGGCGTCATCGAGCCAGGTACACGTTTGACGAAGGATGGTAAGAAAACGAAGACGAAGACGGGACTTGATCATCTGAAGGAACTTGGCATCACGCACGTTCAGTTCATTCCAGTCTATGATTTCAACACAGCATCCGTCGATGAGACGAACCCGCTTAAATCGTACAACTGGGGTTATGATCCGAAGAACTATAATGCACCAGAAGGTTCGTATGCGACAAACGCCTATGATCCAAAAGTCCGAATCACAGAAATGAAGCAGATGATTCAAGGACTACATGACAATGGACTTCGTGCTGTCATGGATGTCGTTTACAACCACATGTTTGACGCAAAGGCATCAAACCTTGATAAAATCGTCCCTGGTTATTACTACCGTTATACAGAAGGCGGCGATTTAGCGAACGGAACGGGTGTCGGAAACGATACAGCGTCTGAGCGTCAAATGATGCACAAATTGATCGTTGACTCTGTCTCCTACTGGGCGAAAGAATACCACTGGGACGGATTCCGCTTTGACTTAATGGGCATTCACGACGTCAAAACGATGAATGCTGTTAAACAGGCGACAAAACGAATTGATCCGTCGATTCTCGTATTCGGAGAAGGGTGGAGCCTTGGAACACCGCTACCGGATGCAGATAAGGCCAACCAAACGAATACAAAACAAATGCCAGGAATCGGACATTTCAATGACAATCTACGCGATGCGCTCAAAGGTAGCGTCTTCATCGATTCAGATGCTGGTTTCATTAACGGAACAACCGGTCTTGAAACGCGCATCAAACGCGGAATCGTCGGAGAGATTGCTTATGACAAAGAGATTCAAGGATTTACGCAAGAACCAGATCAAGCCATCACTTACGTTGAAGCACATGATAACCATACGCTTTGGGATAAGTTGAACCTGACGAATCCACAAGACAATGACGCAACGAAGACAAAGATGCATCGTTTGGCTTCAAGTATCTTGTTGACGTCACAAGGAACGACGTTCATCCATGCAGGGCAGGACTTCATGCGGACGAAGGGCGGAGACCATAACTCGTATAAATCACCGGATTCTGTCAACCAGCTCGACTGGAAACGGAAGATGGACCGTCAACAAGACGTTGATTATATGACAGGATTGATCGAGTTACGTAAAAAGAATCCAGTACTTCATTTAGCAACAGCAAAAGACATTCGTCGTTACCTGACGTTTGAAACAGCACCGGCACAAGTCATCGCTTATCGATTAGATGATGCTGCGCCACAACAAAAGGATGATCTCTACGTCATTCATAATGCGAATCGGACAGCAGTCGATATGAAGTTACCGACAGGGAAATGGAAGTTGCTTGTAGACGGTAAACAAGCAGGAACCAAAGCAATCCGTAAAGTATCAGGTACGGTTCGTGTCGAAGGACTTAGCTCATTCGTCTTATCAAAATAAGTGAACAGATAAAAAAGGACGTTCCGCAGTTGGCGGAACGTCCTTTTCGTCAGTCGAGAAACGTGCAATCAAGCGTAACGCTCATCCGTTTCTTCGTTCTCTTCTTCTTTCAGATTACCTTCTTCCGATTTCGAGACGATGACGGCACATGCTGCGTCACCAGTGATGTTGACGGCTGTCCGCATCATATCAAGAAGACGATCGACACCGATGATTAAAGCGATCCCTTCGACCGGTAGATTGACCGATTGAAGAACCATCGTCAACATGACGAGACCGACACCCGGTACACCGGCTGTACCGACTGAGGCAAGAACAGCTGTCAGGACGACAGTCGCAAGTTGACCTGGCGTCAAATCTACAGCGTAGACTTGCGCGATGAAGACAGTCGCGACACCTTGCATGATTGCTGTTCCATCCATATTGATCGTCGCACCAAGAGGTTGGACGAAACTTGAGACGGAACGCGGAACCTTCAACTCTTTTTGAGCCGTTTGCATCGCGACAGGAAGTGTTGCGTTCGACGAAGACGTCGAGAAAGCAAACAACATGACAGGTGCGAACTTCTTAAAGAAGAAGAACGGGTTCATCTTCCCGAGTAACGAAACAGTCGAACCGTATGTGAATAAAGAATGAACGACTAACGCTAGAACAACGACGAGCATATAGAAGAACATTGCTTTTAACGATTCCCAACCTTGTGAACCGACTGCTGATGCGATCAAAGCAAATGCTCCAAGCGGAGCCATCTTCATGACGAGTGTGATGAGGTACGTCATCAATTCGTTTCCTTGTTCGACGAATGTCCGTAACGTCGAGACTTTTTTACCGAGGAATGTGATTCCAAAACCGACGAACACACTGAAGACGATGATTTGCAACATGTTGCCTTCTGCCATCGAGGTGATCGGGTTCGTCGGGAACATACCGACGATTGTGTTGATCAAACTCGTATCGGGAAGACTTCCACTATCGTATTCAAGGTTATTTGTAGAGAAACTTCCGAGAGTACCCGGTTTAATCAGTAATGACAAACCGAGAGCAATGACAATCGCGACAGCCGTCGTCGTCATGAAGTAGCCGATTGCCTTTCCGCCGACACGACCAAGCTCTTTTGGATTCCCGAGCCCCATGACACCGAGAGTGATCGAGAAGAAGACGATCGGTACGACGAGCATCTTAATCAGGTTCAGGAAGATTGTCCCGATGGGCTGTAAAGCATATTTATTCAATCCCTCATAAATCGACTTATCCGGTAAGGTTGCAAGAATGATTCCGAGGATCACCCCGAGAATCAATCCCCAGATGATGCGCTTTGCTTCTTTCATAAGTGATGTCACACTCCTTTATTTGATAATTGTCTATATTTTGACACATCATCACCCATTTTGACAAAACATTTTAAAAAATACATGATAACGCTTACAAAAAAGTTTCTGGATTTTGATGCAGGAATGACTAGATTTTGTTGTCAAACAGATGCAACCATGAGAGGATAGAAAAGAACAAAAAGGAACAGCGTAGGGTATAGAAAAGTCGCTAGAATCAACTGTTGACCAAATTGTATATTCCTACTATAATGTTGTATGACGTGTCTGACACGTTTCCTTTAGTCGGTAATATCGGAGGGAGGGAAAACTAGTGGAAACTCGTGTACGTAAAAATGAATCACTTGAAGACGCACTTCGTCGCTTCAAACGTGGTGTTTCAAAAGATGGTACGCTTGCAGAAGTTCGTAAACGTAAACACTACGAAAAGCCAAGTGTAAAACGTAAGCTTAAATCGGAGGCTGCGCGTAAGCGTAAGAAGTTCTAACGTTAGAGAGGGTGTATCCTCATGAGTCTTCAGGAGCGTTTGACAGCGGATATGAAAGAAGCCATGCGTCTACGTGAAAAAGATCGTCTTACGACGATTCGGATGGTGAAATCATCGCTGCAAAATGAAACGATCAAACTCGGTAAGCAAGAATTGACGGACGAGGAAGAATTAACGATTCTTTCACGTGAAATGAAGCAGCGCAACGACTCCCTCCGAGAATTCGAAAGCGCTGGTCGTCACGATCTCGTCGAGAAAATTCAAGCAGAGATTGTCGTGCTCGAAGCTTATATGCCAAAACAGCTTTCCGAGGAAGAAGTACAGGAAATCGTCGACGCAGCTATTGCGCAGACGGGTGCCTCTGCTCCTTCAGATATGGGGAAAGTAATGGGTATCGTCATGCCACAGCTTAAAGGCAAGGCAGATGGTGCATTAATTAATCGACTCGTCAAACAACGGCTCGCTTAATACATGGAAAAGGTGTCCTTCGGGGCACCTTTTTTGTCGTTCCTGTCACAATTAAAAGTTTCTTGATGAATTCAGAATAGTCATGAAACCTTTTTGTTTTGAAAGCGTATATAATTATAGTAACGAATCAAAGTGCAAAAGAAGCAGCTTCTGACACGAATGAAAAGGGGTGAACGTACGCATGACGTTTAGCTTAGGGATGATTTTGGCGGTCTTCATGATCGGGGTCCTCATGTTACTGGTCGAAATATTCGTCACAGGGTTCGGAATCTTTGGAGTCCTCGGAATCGGCGCTGTCCTTGCTAGTCTGATCATGGCAGGTGCTACAGTTGGTCAAGTAGGCATAGCGGTTGGACTTGCTGTATTTCTATCACTTGCGGCCGGATACTGGGCATATCGCAGAATCAAATCGAATCAATCCTTATTATGGAGAGGTTTGATTTTGACAGATTCCACATCGTCTGAAAAAGGCTATCTTTCTCATCAAGACAAAGTGCAATTGTTAGGACGAGAAGGAGTTAGTCTGACACCTCTCCGTCCGTCAGGAACAATTGAAATCGACGGAAATCGAATCGATGCGGTTACGGAAGGGACCTTCATTCAAGCGGGGGAAACGATCGTCGTAAAAGAAGTGACGCATGGACGCGTCATTGTTAGAGTCCAACATACGAAGGAGGAGTCCCACACATGACACCTGAATTATTGACTGTATTACTCATATCCGGAGGAATTTTAATTTTCCTCGCCATCTTCTTCACGCTCGTTCCGATTCCACTTTGGATTAGCTCGCTCGCAGCGGGAGTACGCGTATCGATCTTTACATTAGTCGGGATGCGTCTTCGTCGAGTAACACCGTCTAAGATCGTCAATCCGTTGATCAAGGCGGTTAAAGCGGGATTGAACTTGAATACGAACCAACTGGAAAGTCACTTCCTTGCTGGTGGTAACGTTGACCGCGTCGTCAATGCCTTGATTGCAGCACACCGTGCGAATATCGAGTTGAGCTTCGAACGCGCAGCGGCGATTGATCTTGCTGGTCGTAACGTTTTGGAAGCTGTTCAAATGTCGGTTAACCCGAAAGTCATCGAAACACCATTCATTGCCGGTGTGGCGATGAACGGGATTGAAGTGAAAGCGAAAGCCCGGATCACGGTACGTGCGAACATCGATCGTCTCGTCGGTGGTGCTGGGGAAGAAACGGTCATCGCACGTGTTGGTGAGGGTGTCATCTCAACCATTGGTTCGTGTAATGACCAAAAAGAAGTACTTGAGAATCCAGAGATGATCTCACGGACGGTTCTTGCAAAAGGACTCGATTCGGGTACGGCGTTCGAGATTCTCTCGATTGATATTGCAGATATTGATATCGGTAAGAATATCGGTGCGGTTCTGCAGACGGATCAAGCAGAAGCAGATAAGAACATTGCGCAAGCGAAAGCCGAAGAACGTCGCGCAATGGCGATCGCAAGTGAACAAGAGATGAAATCACGTGTTGAAGAGATGCGTGCGAAGGTTGTCGCTGCTGAAGCGGAAGTGCCGCTTGCTATCGCTGAAGCGATGCGTGACGGTAACTTTGGCGTCATGGATTATGCGAACTACTTGAACGTGACAGCAGATACGAAAATGCGCCAAGCAATCGGTGGGCAATCATCACCAAATGACTCACAATAAAGGGTGAGACGGTATGGATATCATATGGGTCGGATTGATGATCGCATTCGGTGTCATCTCCGTCATCTCAAAAGCAGCAGATAAAAAACCGAAGCAGACGAACCGAACTCCTTCAAAGGAGTTCGGTGAATATGTGAAGCAAATGACCGAACAGGTCGATACGATGCGACAAGAGACGGTACCTCCACCTGTCGTTCGTAAAAAAGCACCCACGAAGAAACAACCGGGGGTAACGCAAACGAAAGCGCGACCCGTTCATGAACGAACGGAATTGCAACAACGTTTGGACCAACGTCAAAAGCAACATTCGAAAAAAGGGATGTCCTCATCGACGATTGGCGAAATCAAAGATAGCGTAGCAGATGGTGCCATTGGATCGTCTAGTCGTTCAGCATCAGCAACGACGATTTCACAAGATGAAATGCGACGTGCCATCGTTTGGAGTGAAGTTCTTGGTGCGCCTGTTTCCAAGCGCAAACGCTAATATTTGTCTAGTGAGTCGATCCTACGAAACGCGTAGGATCGACTCTTTTTATTTCCTAAAAGGTGGGAACGGGTTTTTCTTTCCATCTTTTCGGCGGAAGTGCTAAAGTGGAAGAGATTAGATATGAAGCGATGACAACTTGTTATCCATGACTAGGAGGCCATTCACAACGTGATATTCAACGAAAGAATCCCATTTGCATTTTCGAATTCAGAACAGATTCAAGCATTCGTCGGTCCGAATGATGCAGTCTTACGTACGATGGAAGCAGAACTTGACGTTCAGCTGACCCATCGAGGAGATGAGCTGTTGGCACAATCCGAACAGGAGCAGTCTGTGATCTTAGCAGGACAGGTCGTAGGCGTCTTGAAACAACTTGTGAATCGCGGAGCTGTTTTAACGGAACGTGACGCGACGAGCGCCATTCAACTTGCACGTCAAGATCGTGTGGATGAACTGCTAGAACTTTACGATACGGTCATCCATACGAATCATAAAGGAAAACCACTTCGTGCAAAGACACTCGGTCAAGCACGTTACGTTCGGGGAATCGACCGCTGTGATTTGACATTCGGTATTGGACCAGCGGGAACCGGAAAAACGTATCTTGCTGTCGTGATGGCAGCAAAAGCGTTAAAAGAAGGTCACGTCAAACGACTCGTCCTGACGCGTCCGGCAGTAGAAGCAGGAGAAAATCTAGGATTTCTTCCAGGGGATCTTAAAGAAAAGGTCGATCCCTATCTACGTCCTCTGTACGATGCGCTACATGACGTGCTTGGTGTCGAGCATACGGCTCGTCTGCTTGAACGTGGTGTCATCGAAATCGCACCGCTTGCTTACATGCGAGGACGGACGCTTGAACATGCTTTTGTCATTCTCGATGAAGCGCAAAATACGACACGGGAACAAATGAAGATGTTCCTGACGCGTCTCGGATTCCATTCGAAGATGATTGTTACGGGCGATTTAACACAAGTCGATCTTCCGCGTGGAAAAACGTCTGGTCTACAAGAAGCGTTACATTTGCTCGGCAATGTCAAAGGGATTCATTTTGAGCACTTTGGCTCAGCTGATGTCGTACGTCACCCACTTGTCCGAAAAATCGTTGATGCTTATAGTCAGGATTTGACCTAAGCCGTTACGGAAATAGAGGAAAAAGGGGGAGATGATATGCGCAAGGTTGGGGTCTGGGTCGGTCTTTTGACAGTAATATTCTATCTCATCGTATCGACGATGATGTATGTCAGCGTTCGACCAGAAGCCTTGTCCGCAGAACCATTCTCAATTGCAGAAGAAGATATCCGGTCACCCTTGACGATGGAGGACCGGGTCGCAACAAATCAAATCAAGGAAAATTCGGTTGCTGCAATCGAGAGTCAGTATACGATCAAACAAGAGTATGCAGCACAGCAAATTGATAAAGTAGAACAACTTTTTGCTAGTTTGTCCGGTATTAAAAAAGCAAATGAGATCGGTAAAATCAAACAGCGTCTGCGTGGAACGGAGGCGGCGACACTGTTGAAGGATGATGAGTTACGCTTGCTTGTGACGTCGACGAAAGCACTTCGGAATACGACACGTGACGTCGTCATTACAGCGATTGAAGAAGCGATGCGTCAACGTATCTCGTCCGATGGTGGTGAAGTAGCAGAAGCACGTGAGAATGCGCGGACGGATATCGAACGTTCGCCGCTCTCCTTCTCATTAAAAGCAGTCGCTAAAGCGCTGACCGATCAACTGATCGTGACGAATTACGTCTATGATCCGGAAAAGACGGAACAGCTTCGTAAGCAGACGAGTGATAAAGTCGAACCGGTTATCATTTCAGAAGGTGAAGTGATCGTCAAACGAGGCGAAGTGATTTCACAAGATGCCTATCGTCAGCTACAACTGGTCGGTTTGATTTCTGATCGACAGTCGTTGAAACCGTTACTCGGTGCGATGCTTGTCAGTGCGTTGATGACTGCCTTTTTATTTGGATTCATTCATCGTTCGAAATTGCGATACGCTCAAATGGGGCGGATTCGTTTATTCGGTCTTGTCTATCTCGTCGTCAGTCTACAATTACTCGTCATGTATGGTATGGCGTTCTTAGCAGACGACATCAATCCTGCACTTTACTTACTCACACCGACCGCTTTTGCTGCGCTTGTCCTGCGCAATTTATTGAACGAACGGATTGCATTATCGAGTTCTCTTTTTACGGCGCTTGCTGGAACGTTCTTCTATAGTGCAAATCAAAACTTCAGCTTCAATATCGCGATCTATTTATTGGTCGGTGGGTTAGTTGCAACGTTTTTCCTACAATCTAGTTTGTCGCGTCGTCGTATTTTCATGAGCAGTATTTCGATTGCCGGAGCAAACATCGCGATTTTCTTAGCATTCGTCCTGTTACGAAGTGGTACGTTCGAACTACGAGAAACGCTGATTTTAATCGGTTTTGCGATTGCGAGTGGTATCTTGAGTGCCGTCCTAGCAATTGGACTATTGCCGTTTCTTGAGATGACATTCGGTATTTTAGCACCGACCCGCCTACTCGAACTGTTGAACCCGACGCATCCGTTACTCAAAAAACTATTAGTTGAAGCACCGGGAACGTACCATCATAGTATGATGGTCGCGAACCTAGCAGAAACAGCCTGTGAAGCAATCGGAGCAGATGGATTGCTTGCACGAGTCGGAGCCTACTATCATGATTTAGGGAAAACGCGACGACCACTTTATTTCATTGAAAACCAGCATGGACGCAATCCCCATGATCGATTGACACCGGAAGAGTCGGCACGTGTCATCTTGGCACATACTGAGGATGGTGTTGAATTACTCGAAGACGCAAAACTGCCTGCAGCGATCATCGATATTTGCCGCCAGCATCATGGAACCTCTCTGCTACGATACTTTTATGTCAAGGCAGCAGAACAAGGTGAGGTCGACGAGGAGACGTTCCGTTACACGGGTCCGAAACCACAAACCCGTGAAGCGGCGGTCATCATGATCGTTGACTCGATTGAAGCGGCAGTTCGTTCGATGAAAGCTCCTTCAGAAGAAGGAATTCGGGACTTGGTCTCGAAAATCATTCGTGAAAAGATGATGGATGACCAATTTGCGGAATGTGACATTACGACACGTGAGATTTATCGCGTCGGTGAAAGTGCGTGTCATACCTTATCCGGTTTGTTCCATGAACGAATCGAGTATCCAGAATTAAAGAAAGAGGCAACGACATGAATATTTATATGACAGACGAAAATAATCGTCTAACGGAAGAACAACGACAGCTTGTCGAATCGATTTTGATTTACACGGCGGAACAAGAAGAAGTCGATTCAAATAGTGAGTTGTCCGTGACTTTCGTCTCAAACGATGAGATTCAAGAAATCAATCGTGAATGGCGTGGAAAGGATCAGGCGACAGACGTCATTTCCTTTGCGATGGAAGAACTCGGAGAAGATGAAATCGATTTTGGATTGCTCGAAGACGAACCAATCGTCCTCGGCGATTTGATCATTTCCGTAGAACGGTGTCGCGAACAAGCGGCAGAGTATGGCAATCATTTTGAGCGAGAGCTCGGTTTTCTCGCTGTCCATGGTTTTCTCCATTTACTTGGATACGATCACATTGAAAAAGCAGATGAGGAAGTCATGACGAAGCGACAGGAGGAAATCCTGCATCACTTCGAGTTATATCGGGGCACATTGTGAAAAGCTGGTGGCAACCGTTTCGGCATGCCATGAACGGATTGTGCCAATCGATTCGAGAAGAACGGCATATGAAAGTTCACGTGACAGTTGGTGCCATCGTGTTACTTGTCGCTTTTCTATTACCATTGACGTCTGTCGAGCGAGCGATCCTCTTCTTGACGGTCGGGATCGTCATCAGTGCCGAGATGTTCAATACAGCGTTTGAGCGCGTCGTTGATCTCGTGACGCAGGAATGGCATCCGCTGGCAAAAGCAGTCAAGGATATTGCAAGTGGAGCTGTTCTCGTGTTGGCGCTTACATCTATTGCAATTGCACTATGCATCTTCATCCCATATTTGGTACAATAAGAATCCGGCCTTTTTGGCCAATACCGTTCCTAAGAAGGGGATATTCACATGAAAACAGAACAATTACTCGAACAAGCTAAACGTGCACGCGAAAAAGCGTATGTTCCATATTCGAAATTCCAAGTCGGTGCTGCTCTACTAACAAAAGACGGACAAGTCTTCCACGGCTGCAATATTGAAAACGCTGCATATGGTCTTTGTAACTGTGCAGAACGGACAGCAATCTTCTCTGCGTGGGCACAGGATGCGCGCGAGTATGCAGCGATGGCTGTCGTTGCGGACACGGAAGGACCGGTCGCACCGTGCGGACAATGCCGCCAAGTGTTATCAGAGATGTGTGACGCGGATATGCCAATCTATTTGACGAACCTTAAAGGGGATGTCACAGAAACAACAGTGGGTGCCCTCTTACCAGGAGCATTCACGAAAGGGGATTTACATGTTTAAAGAAGGATTCAAATCGGGCTTTGTCTCGATCATCGGACGCCCGAACGTCGGAAAATCGACATTCCTCAACCGTGTCATCGGACAAAAGATTGCCATCATGTCTGATAAGCCACAAACGACGCGAAACAAGATCCAAGGTGTCTATACGACAGAAGACGTTCAGACGATTTTCATCGATACACCAGGGATTCACAAACCAAAACATAAACTCGGCGACTTCATGATGAAGGTCGCAACGAACGCATTGCGTGAAGTTGATGCGATTTTGTTCATGGTCAACGTGACGGAACCAAAAGGAAAAGGTGACGATTTCATCATTGAAAAATTGAAGGAACTCGATACACCTATCATTCTGGTCATGAATAAGGTCGATTTGATTCACCCGAATGATATTCCGCCAATCATCGAGTCATATAAAAATGAGCTTGAGTTTGCGGCAGTCGTTCCGATCTCTGCGTTACAAGGTAACAACGTCGGACCGTTACTTGAAGAAATCGCGAAGATCTTACCGGAAGGACCAATGTATTACCCGGCGGATCAAGTCACTGACCACCCGGAGCGTTTCATCATCTCAGAGATGATCCGTGAGAAAGTCTTGCAGAAGACACGCGATGAAGTACCACACTCGATCGCAGTCGCGATTGATCAAATCAAGACGCGTGAGAATGGAAACATGGTCGATGTCCATGCGACGATCTTGATCGAGCGCGATTCCCAAAAAGGAATCATCATCGGTAAACGCGGAGCACTTCTAAAAGAAATCGGCTCTGAAGCACGAACGGACATCGAGATGTTACTCGGAACGAAAGTTTACCTGAACTTGTGGGTCAAAGTCCAAAAGGATTGGCGTAACAAGGCCGGTCAATTGCGTGAACTTGGCTTCCGCGATGACGAGTATTAAGCGATGATCGATAAGGCGGAAGGGCTTGTACTACGAACGGTCGTATACGGTGAATCGAATAAGATCGTCACGCTACTGACACGTGAATACGGCAAGCTCGCCGTCATGGCGCGAGGAGCGAAGAAGCCGGGTAGTCGTTTCAACGCGGCAAGCCAGCCTTTCGTTCGAGCCGTCTATATCTATCCACGGTCACGTGGTCTCGGTCAGTTGAAATCAGCAGACGTCATCACGAGCCACGCGCATATCCGGCAAGATGTCGTCTTGATGGCGTATGCGATGTATCTACTGGAGCTGGCAGATAAAGCGCTTGATGAACGAGTGCCGCAACCGGCACTCTATGATTTGTTCGTCGAAGGACTGGAGGCGATGGATGAAGGACTGGATCCCGACGTCGTCTCTTTCATCATCGAGTTGCGCCTGTTGCGTCATCTAGGGATTGCGCCGCACTTGAATGGCTGTACGATTTGCGGGAGTGCTGAAGCACCGTTTGCTTTTTCGTTACACCACGGTGGTCTACTCTGTCGCCGGCATCGCCATGAGGATGAACATGCTGTCTTTATGTCAGAGGCAGTCGCGAAGATGCTCTATGTGTTTTCTGTCTATGATTTCTCGCGGATCGGGACCGTGACGGTGAAGCCGGAAACGAAGCGTCTATTGCGTCAAATCATGGATGCTTATATGGAACGCTACAGCGGGTTACGTCTACGTTCAAAACGTGTCCTCGACCAGTTGATTGATTTCGGCAACGATTGACAGCAACAAGCGGGTTCGGTAGAATAAATGCGGTAGAAGCAACTAAATGAACACGATGACGAAAAGGAGTACCGTCTTTTTCTCAATCAAGCGATTCCAGGGTGGTGTGAGCTGGGAGTGAGAGGGGCGCGAATGGCGTTTCGGAGTGTTCTTTGTCAAAAAGAGTGGCATGCGATGCATGCAAGTAGGGTGGAACCGCGGGCTCGTCTCGTCCCTATGTGCAACGATTGTTGTACATAGGGGCGTTTTTTGCGTTCCTTAATCATTTCGGAGGTGAAAGTCGTGAAGATGACAGTACAAGACATGATCTTGACATTACAAAAATTTTGGGCAGAACAAGGCTGCTTGACGATGCAAGCATACGACGTAGAAAAAGGAGCCGGTACGATGAATCCGATGACGTTCTTACGGAGTCTCGGACCAGAACCATGGAACGTTTGTTATACAGAACCATCACGCCGTCCGGCTGACGGTCGTTACGGGGAAAACCCGAACCGTCTGTATCAACACCATCAATTCCAAGTCATCATGAAACCATCACCTGACAACATTCAGGAATTGTACTTACAAAGTCTCGAGTTGCTTGGTATCAACCCACTCGAACATGATATTCGTTTCGTAGAGGATAACTGGGAGAACCCGACGTTCGGTGCTGCAGGTCTCGGCTGGGAAGTATGGCTGAACGGGATGGAAATCACACAATTCACGTACTTCCAACAAGTCGGTGGAATCGAGTGTAATCCGATCGCAGTAGAGATCACGTACGGAATCGAGCGTCTCGCGTCGTACATCCAAGACGTCGAGAGTGTCTTTGATCTCGTTTGGACAGATGGCTTCAAATACGGTGATATCTTCTATCAACCGGAGTTCGAACATTCGAAGTATACGTTTGAAACGTCAGATGTCGCATTACTTTTCACGTTGTTCGATCAATATGAAAAAGAAGCGAATCGTGCCTTGGACGAGAACCTCGTTTTCCCAGCGTATGATTACATCTTGAAATGTTCACATACCTTTAACCTTCTCGACGCGAAAGGGGCGATTTCCGTCACGGAACGCACAGGATTCATCCATCGTGTCCGGAACATGTCGCGTCGTTGTGCGCAAAGTTTCATCGAAGAACGGGAACGTCTTGGCTTCCCATTGATCAAGTCGAAAGCAGGTGAGTCACATGCATGAATTATTACTTGAAATCGGTTTAGAAGAGATGCCGGCTCGATTCGTCCTTCAATCCGAAACACAACTCAAGGAGCGCGTGACGCGTTTTCTTGAAGAAGCACGGATTGAGTTCGCGAGCGTCGAATCCTTCTCGACACCACGCCGTCTTGCAGTGTACGTCAAAGGTCTCGCAGCACGTCAAAGTGACCTCGAAGAGACATTAAAAGGACCAGCAAAACGTATCGCGATGGACGAAGCAGGGAACTGGACGAAAGCAGCCGAAGGGTTCGCGCGTGGTAAAGGGTTAAAGACGGACGATCTCTTCCTTGGAGAAGAAAAAGGAGTCGAATACCTTTATGCGACACGTAAGGAAGTCGGACAAGCGACAGCTGATCTACTTCCTGGACTAAAACAAGTCGTCGAAGCGATGACATTCCCGAAAAACATGCGTTGGAGCACACAATCGTTACGTTATATGCGTCCAATTCGTTGGTTGATTGCCCTGCTTGACGATCAAGTCATCCCGTTTGAAGTCGCATCCGTCGAAACAGGTCGGACATCGCGTGGACATCGTTTCCTCGGGCAGGACATCACGATCCTACGTCCGAACGCTTATGTTGAAGCGCTCGCAGGAGAAAATGTCATCGTCAGTTACGAAGCACGTCGTCAATTGATCGAAGAACAAATTGCAGCGCTTGCGGCACGCGAACAATTCGAAGTGCCGATCGATGCGTCTTTACTTGAAGAAGTCACGAACCTCGTCGAGTATCCGACAGCCTTGTTCGGTGCATTTGATGAAGCGTATCTTGAGTTACCAGAAGAAGTCTTGATCACGACGATGAAGGAACACCAACGTTACTTCCCGGTCAAACGTGACGGGGCGTTGCTCCATTATTTCGTGACGGTACGAAACGGAAACGCAACACATCTTGAAAACGTCGCACGCGGAAACGAAAAAGTCATCCGTGCCCGTTTAGCAGATGCGCAGTTCTTCTATGAAGAAGATAAAAAAGCAGATATCGATGAACAGGCGAAACGTCTTGATAAAATCGTCTTCCATGAAAAATTAGGAACGACAGGCGAAAAAGTCCGTCGCGTCCGTCAGATGGCACTCACACTTGCAGATCGTGTCGGTGCAGACAAAACACGTGTCGAACGTGCAGGACAGATCTATAAATTCGACCTCGTCAGTCAAATGGTCTATGAATTCACAGAATTACAAGGTCTGATGGGTGAGCGTTATGCGAACATGAAGAATGAGGATCCGGAAGTCGCGGCTGCGATTCGTGAACATTACATGCCACGCTTCGCGGGTGATGCAAGTCCGGAGACACCGACAGGAACACTCTATGCGATTCTCGATAAGATGGATAGCGTCGCTGGATTCTTTGGTGTCGGTATGATTCCGAGTGGATCAGCGGATCCGTATGCATTGCGTCGTCAAGCACAAGGGATTGTTCAGATTTTATCAGATCGCAAGTTGAATCTGACATTGACTGAATTGATTGCCTTCGTCGTTTCAGAACAGGTGGCAGCAGGTCTTTACGCGAAGGATGCCGAAGAAGTTCAAGCTGCATTACAAGACTTCTTTGCACAACGCTTGAAATACCGTCTATCGGAAATGAACTTCCGTCATGATGTCGTCGAAGCCGCTCTTGATCATACGTTGACAGTCGAAGCGAATGAGCAGCGTGCTGCGATGCTTGAAAGTGCGACGAAAAAAGAATCGTTCAAGAAAACGGTCGAACAACTCAGTCGTGTCTTAAACATCTCGAAAAAAGCAGAAGACGTCACAACTGTTAATCCAGAGCTCTTTGAAAATGATGCGGAACGCGCGTTACATGAGGCGATTGAGAAGACCTTACCAGAGGTCGATCAAGCGATCGCGTCACTTGATTATGAACGAGCGCTTGAGGCACTTGAGGCAACCGTTCCGTCGATCACAGCATACTTTGACGGTACGATGATCATGACGGACGACGAAACAGTCCGCACGAACCGTCTTAGCGAAATGAAACGATTTGCGCAAGCCATCGAATCAGTCGCCCGGTTCAATGCACTTACTTTAGCGTAAAGAAAAAGGACGGATGAGCCGATGAAGTTAAATGAACGGCAAAAAAAGATACTCCAAATCGTCAAAGAGAACGGTCCGATCACGGGAGAGCAGATTGCTTCTGCACTCTCCTTGACACGGGCGACGTTACGACCCGATTTGTCGATTTTAACGATGACCGGCATGCTAGAAGCGCGTCCACGTGTCGGCTATATGTACGTTGGAAAGAAAAATGCGTCCATGCTTCATGAGAAACTCGACACCTTGACCGTCGGCGAATTCATGTCGTCGGCAAAGGTCATTCATGAAGGGATGACCGTATACGATGCGATCGTTCACTTATTCCTGGAAGATGTCGGTTCGCTGTTCGTCGTCAGTAAGGACCATGCGTTAGTCGGTGTGTTGTCACGTAAGGATTTTCTACGTGCGGCAATCGGTAATCAAGAATTAGACTCGTTACCGGTCAACATCATCATGACACGGATGCCGAATTTGACGGTCTGTGAAAAATCGGAGACGTTGATTGGTGCCGGCATGAAACTGATCGAAAAGCAGATTGATTCAATGCCAGTCGTCGAAGAAGAGAACGGCGTCTTGAAAGTCGTGGGTCGAATGACGAAGACGAACATGACGAAAGTGTTGGTCGCTTTAGCACGTGATGAAGAAATTTAAGGAGGGTTCCTGATGCGTCAACGGATTTATGTCGTGAGTGACTCTGTCGGAGAGACGTGTGAACTCGTCGTCCGCGCAGCTGCAATCCAATTCCCGGAACAAGCCATCGAAACGGTCCGCATTCCGTTCGTCGATGATGATCAAGTCATTTATGACTTGGTTCTTCATGCGAAAGAAGAACAAGCGACGATTGCTTTTACGATCGTTCATGCGACCCATCGTCGTTTGCTTGCAGACACAGCTCGCGCCCACGGTGTAAAAGCGATTGATCTACTTGGTCCATTGCTTGACACGATGGAAGATCGCTTGCAGATGCAACCGAAGGAAGAGCCAGGATTAATCTATCGCTTGGATGAGGAGTATTTCCGAAAAATCGAAGCGGTTGAATTTGCTGTCAAGTATGACGATGGACGTGATCCAAAAGGAATTAAACGTGCGGATATCGTCTTGATCGGGGTGTCGCGTACATCAAAGACACCACTTTCGCAGTATCTGGCCTTGAAGCGATATAAAGTAGCGAACGTACCACTCGTACCTGAATCGATCCCGCCGACAGAGCTATTCGATATTCCAAAAGAAAAATGTTTTGGACTACTCATCTCACCGGAAAAGTTGATCGACATCCGAATGGAACGCCTGCGTTCATTAGGACTCAAACCAGAAGCAGCATACGCGCAGATGGACCGAATCAACCGGGAACTCGAATACGCACGGAATTTATACGAACGAATCGGTTGCCAAGTCATCGACGTGACGAATAAAGCAGTCGAGGAAACGGCGAACCTGATTTTGACCGGAATTTCTGGGAAAGCGCATGACTAGTCAAGCAGTCAGGAACATAGTATACTTGTTTAGCTGATAAATGAGATAATGCCCTTTTTCTAATGAAACGGAACGAGTCATCGTTCCGTTTCATTGCGGGTATGGTCATGTAAGGATAAGTTCTCAAGGAAAGGGGAGAGGACGGAATGAAGCGAATTCCTGATGAAATCGTCGATCAGGTCCGCCAAGCAACGGACATCGTCGAATTGATTTCAGAACGTGTAGAATTAAAAAAACAAGGGAATCGATATTCAGGGCTTTGCCCGTTTCATTCTGAGAAATCACCTTCCTTTTCTGTTTCTCCTGATAAAGGGATGTACTACTGTTTTGGATGTGGTGCAGGTGGAAACGCGATCACTTTCGTCATGGAAACAGAAGGAATGAGTTTCAAGGAAGCCGTCTCTAAATTAGCTGATCGCAGCGATGTCACACTTCCAGAACTGGAGCCGGATCGATTCGAACAATCGGAATCGACACCTGAACAGGAAAAGAAGTTCCGGATGCGCGAGGCACATCGGATCGTCACCGAGTTGTATCATGAGGTGTTGATTCAAACGGAAGCAGGCGACGCGGGACGAATCTATTTAGAGAATCGTGGTATCCGTGAGGGTGCGATGCGTGAGTTCCGACTCGGGTATGCGCCGGATCAAGATCGTTTTACAGTGGATTCCTTGGCACGGCGTGGGTTTGATTTAGATGAGATGGTCGAAGCGGGATTGATTTCAATCGGACGCGATGGCGATTATCGAGATCGATTCAACGGTCGAGTCGTATTTCCTATCTCCGATCGTGATGGCACGATCGTCGGATTTAGTGGACGTTCGATTGATGGTCGTGATCCGAAGTATGTCAATACAGCGGAAACACCTTTGTTCAATAAAAGTGAACTGTTATTCGGATTCGCTCAAGCACGAGGGGCGATGCGCAAAATCAAACAAGTCGTCCTCGTTGAGGGGAATCTTGATGTTGTGCGTGTCGCTCAAGCGGGTATACCTTATACGGTAGCCTCTTTAGGAACAGCCTTAACACCGGTTCATGCCCAAAACCTAGCACGTATCGTCGATGAAGTCATTATTTGTTATGACGGAGACAAGGCAGGACGCGCTGCGACGTTAAAAGCCCTACAATTGCTTGAAGCCGTTGCCGTCGACTGTTCCGTCATCCGTTTACCGGATGGCGAAGACCCGGATTCCTTCATTGGGAATCAGGGCGAAGAGACGTTTTTACACTGGATCGAACAAGAACGGGTTTCAAGTCTTGAATTCAAATCTTTTTATTTTCGACAAGGAAAAAACTTGCGATTAGAAGGAGAACGCGTTCGATATATTGAAACTATGCTTGAAGAGATTGGTCGAACATCCAATCCGTTGTTACGGGACATTTATTTAGGAAAACTTTCTGAGGAATTTAAACTCTCGAAAGACTCCTTGATCGCACAAGTGCGTCCAACCGTCCAACAACCGAAGAGAGAACAAATCGTTTCCGATCGCCCAACTGCTCCACCGACAGCACCTCCTGACCGAACGTTCGCGAACTGGAAAAAGGCAGAACGCTTCTTGCTTGCCTACATGATCCGTTCAGAAGAAGTATGTCTTGAAGTGCGAGAGCAACTAGGTGTCCAATTCAATGATCCGGCACACCAATTGATTGCCGGCAAGCTATATGAATTTTACGGAGCAGGTACGCAAGGAAGTCCTGATCGTTTTTTGACGATGTTGCACGACGCTTCTTTGCAACGAATCGTAGCGGATTTAGAGTTCATGCTGATGCCTGAGTATGATCCTGATTTACTCAGTCACTACATTCGTGCCGTCCAAAATGAACAGCAACGTCGGTTGTTAGAAGAAGAAAAGTCACGATTGAATCAACAAACAGATATCCGTGCTCAAGCGGAGCTGATGCAGGCGATCATAGAACGGAAGCGTCGTTTAAAAGATCGATGACCTGCTGCATGATGTGGAAGGAGTGTATGGTTCGATGGCAGAAAAAGCAAGATCAGAAGCTGAATTACTCCGTCTCGCGAAAGAGGAACTCATCGCGCTCGGACATAAAAATGGTGAATTGTCACACCAAAAGATCGAAGACAAACTAAGTTCGTTCGAATCAATGGATGCTCAGCAGTTCGAGGAATTCCTTCAATTGCTTGAAACAGAAGGTATCAAGGTCAACAATGACGGCACAGGGGACGAAAAAGAAGAGGCGGATCTAAACGATTTGTCTGTTCCTCCTGGTGTCAAGATCAATGACCCTGTCCGGATGTATCTAAAAGAAATCGGCCGCGTTGATCTGTTGAATGCAGAAGACGAAGTCGAACTCGCTAAACGAATCGAACAAAACGATGAAGAAGCAAAAAAACGATTAGCGGAAGCAAACTTACGTCTCGTCGTTTCGATTGCGAAGCGTTATGTCGGACGCGGTATGTTGTTCCTTGATTTGATCCAAGAAGGAAACATGGGTCTGATCAAGGCGGTCGAGAAATTCGACTATACGAAGGGATATAAATTCTCGACGTATGCAACATGGTGGATTCGTCAGGCAATCACACGCGCGATCGCTGACCAAGCGCGGACGATCCGAATTCCGGTTCACATGGTTGAGACGATCAACAAATTGATTCGTGTCCAGCGTCAACTCTTGCAAGATCTTGGACGTGAACCATCACCGGAAGAGATTTCGAAAGAGATGGAAATCACGCCGGAAAAAGTCCGAGAAATCCTGAAAATTGCGCAAGAGCCGGTTTCTCTTGAAACACCAATCGGGGAAGAGGACGATTCACATCTCGGAGATTTCATCGAGGACCAAGATGCGACGGCACCACAAGATGCTGCGGCATATGAACTCTTGAAAGAGCAACTTGAAGATGTATTAGATACACTGACGGATCGTGAAGAAAACGTCCTTCGTCTTCGTTTTGGTCTTGACGATGGTCGGACACGGACACTTGAAGAAGTCGGGAAAGTATTTGGCGTTACACGTGAGCGGATTCGTCAAATCGAAGCAAAAGCACTTCGGAAGTTACGTCACCCGAGTCGTTCAAAACGTCTGAAAGATTTCCTCGATTAATTCAAAGTGTGAAGAATATATGAAATTTTAGTGGGAAGGAAGAAAAAAGTTTCGTTTTTTTCTTCCTTCCCTGTTTTTTTTACAGTAGAATAGTAACGGGGAATACCATTCAGTCACCAACTTGGTTGGGTATAGAATATGGGGGGAATCCAAATGCGTAATCCATTAGTACCGTTCGCGGCGATCGCAGTCATCGCCATCATCGCTATGATTTCATTGTCTTACTTTGGGGTCGATCAGGTGAAGGAAGCTCGTAAAGGGCCGTCAACTGCAGAAATGAAGCCGGAAGACTTGTTTGCATCTAAAGGATGTACAGGATGTCACGGTGGAAACTTAGAAGGCGGAGCAGGTCCGAACTTAACAAAGATCGGCGCGAAGCTGAAAGAAGACGAAATTAAGAACATCGCAATGAACGGTAAAGGGCAAATGCCTGGCGGTCTTGCGAATGACGAAGAAGCAGCTGTTCTAGCCAAATGGTTAGCTGCTAAGAAATAAGAACAAGGGCATCTATCTCGTTACGAGATGGATGTTTTTTTGTGGTGTATGGTATCTTTTTTAGCGTAAATCCGCTATTTTTAAAAGAGAGTTTTTCGGAAAATAGGAAGGATGAAGATGATGCAAATGAACGTCGTATTGGATCAACGACTCCAAAAAGTCGTGTCGTATATTCCACAAGGAGCGATCCTCGCAGATATTGGATCAGATCATGCATTCGTACCTTGTTTTTGTGTACAACAAAAGAAAATCGAGCGTGCGATTGCAGGAGAGGTGAATGAAGGACCGATGGAAGCGGCAAAAGGACAAGTGGCGCTTGTCGGTCTTGAATCACAGATTGATGTCCGTTTAGGAAGTGGCTTATCGGTTTTGAAGCCGGGCGAAGCAACAGCGATTACGATTGCGGGAATGGGCGGAACGCTGATTGCCTCTATCCTTGAAGAAGGAAAAGATCGGTTGTCAGGTGAGGAACGCTTGATTCTTCAACCGAATGTCGATGCAGTCGATGTTCGGAAGTGGTTGCTGACGAATTCTTATGCGTTATTGTCTGAAGCGATCGTCGAGGAGAACGGGAAGATCTATGAAATTCTCGTTGCAGAACGTGGAGATGAAACACTTTACTCAGAGGACGAAACAACACGTCAGTGGGAATTGTTCTTTGGACCACAGTTAATGCGGGAACGTGCACCAGAATTTATCGAAAAATGGCAGATCGAAAAACAAAAGCGAGAGTATATCCTAGCTCAGATGAAACAAGGACAAGCAACGGAGGTTTTATCTGAAAAAATCGAAGCCATCGAACAATTGATTCAAAAGATGGAAGAGGTGACGAACTAATGGCGAATGGGAACCATGTCATTGAGCAGTTTGAAGCATTTGCTCCGAAAAAATTCGCACTCGAAGGTGATCCGATTGGTCTACAAATCGGAACATTGAACAAGGACGTCAAACGTGTGCTCGTGACACTTGATGTCTTGGAGTCTGTCGTCGATGAAGCGATTGAAAAGAAGGTCGATCTCATCATTGCGCATCATCCACCGATTTTTAGTAAGTTAGCAAATGTGACGGATCGTTCTGCAACAGGACGGATCGTCACAAAATGTATCAAACACGATATTGCGGTGTATGCTGCGCATACGAACCTTGACGTGACACCAGGCGGGGTCAATGACTGGATGGCAGATGCGCTTGGTCTTGAGTCTTGTGAAGTACTAGCACCGACGTTTGAAAACACACAATATAAACTAAGTGTCTTCGTACCGAACGAGGCTGTAGAGCGCGTTTCAACAGCCCTTGCACAAGCGGGAGCAGGAAAAGAAGGGGACTACAGTGATTGTCAATTCCACGTCAATGGAACGGGTCAATTCCGACCGTTGACGGAAGCTACCCCGTATATCGGTAAAGCAGGGCGACTCGAACGCGTTTCAGAAGTCCGAATCGAGACGATCGTCACGGAACTGAATCAGAAACAAGTCATTCGAGCGATGAAACAGGCTCATCCATATGAGGAAGTCGCCTATGATCTCATTCGTCAAGAACGCCCGGCAACATCACTTGGTCTTGGACGGATTGGTCGGTTACCGGAAGCAATGACGTTGCGGGAATTTGCAGAGCATGTTCGCAATGCGTTTGGTGTACAAAACTTACGCTTCGTAGGAGACGAATCACGCCACATCCAAAAAGTTGCGGTCCTTGGTGGTGACGGCAATAAGTACGTCTCGACTGCAGCATTTGCGGGAGCGGATGTCCTTGTGACAGGCGATCTCTATTTCCATGTGGCGCATGATGCGATGGCACTTGGACTAGCAGTCGTCGATCCGGGACATCATGTAGAGTCGGTCATGAAGGAAGGCGTCGTCAACGAATTGAAGCGTCGATTCGAACAGAAAAAAATCGACGTCGAACTGCTGATTTCAACAGCGAATACGAATCCGTTTCAGTTTTTATGATGAATCGAATGGAATACGTCGATGCTACCGTCGTATTTAGTAATAAAAAAACCGAGTCGCGAATGACGATCGCGACTCGGTTTTGCTGTATCGATTGTAATGATTAAAGTACTTTGACTTTAGGCAAGATGCGTCGTAATTCAAGGAACGGTGTCTTGTCATGCGTACTGATATCAGCAGGATCATATTGTTGTAGGAAATCGATGACCTTTTTCGTGATCGGTGTTGGCGTTGATGCACCTGATGTGACACCAACTTGCGTGACACCTTCGAGCCAAGTCAAATCAAGTTCTGTCAGATCACCAATCCGATGCGCTGGAGTGCCAGCGATATCGAAGGATACTTGTGCCAAACGGTTCGAGTTGTTCGAACGCGGGTCCCCGACGACGATGACGAGATCGCAGTCTCCTGCTTGATCAGCCACCGCTTCTTGCCGGACTTGTGTTGCGTTACAGATTTCATTGTGTACTTCTACATGCGGATACTTTTTACGAACGTGTTCCATCAAAGCTTGGACATCCCATTGGCTCATCGTCGTCTGATTCGTGACGATGATTTTTTTGTGGGCAAGCTGAGGCGGAAGTTCATCAATATCTTCGACTTTTTCGATGAGGTGCACATGCTCTGGTGCTACACCGACTGCACCTTCAGGTTCCGGATGTCCGTGTTTGCCGACGTAGATGACTTCATAATCGTCCGCGACGACTTGTCGAATCAAATCGTGCGTACGCGTCACGTCAGGACATGTTGCATCGACGACGTGTAAGTTCTTCTCAGCAGCACGCGCATAAACTGCAGGTGAAATGCCGTGTGCAGTAAAGATGACAGTGCCCTCTTGAATCGTCTCTAACGCTTCAAGGCGATCGGGACCATCGACAGTGATGACCCCCATATTTTCGAACTCACGTGTCACGTGAGCATTGTGGACGATCATTCCTAAAATATGGATCGGACGTGGCAAGTCTTTATTCAATGCCGCTTGTTGTGCAAGTTTCATTGCATCGACGACACCGTAACAATAGCCGCGGGGGCTGATTTTTTTTACTAGCATAGTTATGGATTCTCCCTTTGTGAAAAAGAATGATTAGTTAGAGTGTACCATTGATTGAAGCTGAATGAAAATAGAGGAGTCTGTTTCATCTACAGAACATGCTATACTAATGAAGTTGTCAATTATTCAAAAGGGAGGCGAAGGGATGGAGTCTAAGAAAATGATGCGGTCGTATTTTTTTCAAATCACCGCTGTCTTATTCATCCTGATTTGTCTTGTCATTTCAGCGCTTGCCTTCACTGCGGACCGGGTCACGATTTCCCGGGTCGAGCAACAAACAGAGAAACAAAGCGAGAAGAGTGTCGAGGTCTCAGGAAATGCGATTCGCGACAATATTGGGAATCTGCATGAAGAGATCATGAGCTTGCAGTTGAATGTCAAAAACCCCGAAAAGCTGAAACAAAAAATTGAAGAATCGAATCTATTAGACATTGATACAGGATTTAAGAGTTTCTTCTACTTTGATCGACAGACGAAGCAAGTCACTTGGTTCTCAAGTGAGGATCGACGTATAGAAAACAGTACGATCCTGAAAGATGATGAATTCTTGCAAACGTTGACGAGTACGGACTTTCATATGAGTAAGCTGTATACGATGGAGTCAGATGCTGTCACCTATATGTTCGTTCCGGTTCGAGACGGTAATAAACGCGTCGGTGTCTTTGGTGGTGGATTAAGTGTCATGAACTCGATCGTCTTTCGGAATTCGCTCGAATCATTTGACGATCAGACGATCGCCTACCTATTCAATAGTAAAAAAGAATTGTTAGCCACATCTAGTAATCTAGTACCGGATGAAGAACGCTTATTATCGAAAAGTGTCATTGAACGTGCGTTTCAGTCGGTAGAACCTTCTGAGATTTTTAGTACGAACCAAGACATGTATTACTTCGCGAAAGATTTGAAGGTGACGGATTGGAAGATTCTCGTTCGAACGCCACGAAGCGTCTTTTATGAACCAGTTTACACGACACGGCAACAGTATTTGATCATCGCTGCCTTGACGCTCGTCCTCAGTCTGATCGTCGGCTATTTGATGTCAAAACAATTGACAGCACCGATGCTTGAACTTGTGAAGAAGATCGAGAAAAGCAGCTCACCCAAACCGATTGTTCTCGAGCGTGCCGGATCAAACGAAGTCAAGACACTCGTTGCTGCCTATAACGAGTACGCTCAACGGATGGAAAATGCGCGCCTTGAGCAGTTGAGTCAACAACAAACGATGTTACATCAAGAAAAATTAGCATCACTCGGTCAACTAGCAGCAGGAATTGCCCACGAAATCCGCAATCCACTAACACCAGTCAAGATGACGTTACAGTTGTTAGCAGCAGAAAAGGATCGTGATCCAGAAATGTTGATTCTCGCCTTATCGGAACTGGATCGAGCAAATGGCATGATTCAAACGATGCTTGATTTATCGAAAGGCGAAAACAACGCACTTCAAAAAACGACGATTGATATGAATGATTTAATGAAGAAGCTGACATATATCTTAGAAGCGGAAGCTCATCATTACGAAGCGGACTGCAAGATTTATACACCTTCCTTCATGCCAAAGATTTATGCATCAGAAGAGGGGATTTTGCAGATTTTAGCAAACTGTGTTCGAAATGCCCTTCAAGCTGTCGCGTTTAAAGGACCGGATGGAATCTGTCATCTGCATGTCCACGTTTATCCAGAAGAAGTCGTCTTCATTGTTCAGGATAATGGGGTAGGGATGGATGGAAATCAGATTGATCATGTCGGTCAAGCGTTCAAGACATCAAAAGTCGATGGCAATGGACTTGGACTCTTCATGTCGAAGCAAATCGTTCGTGATCATAAAGGCAAGATGATCTTTGATAGTAAGCCGGGTGTCGGTACGACGATTCAAGTCCACTTACCTCGAAAGGAGCAAACGGAATGAAATTCAATAAGGCCTGGTTATTCGTCCTGATTGTTTGGATTTCATCCGTTTTGTTCATTTCCAATTTATTCGTCAATCCGGATCCGAGTCCACGCCGTCATCTCGTCGGCTTCACGATCGTCAATGATAAACATGAATTTGCGCAACGGCTCGTCGATGCGTTTAAGACACAAGCCAAACTGAATAAATACGAAGCAGTCGTCGCGACGTCTCATAATTCACGCATCAATGAACGCGAGCAAATTCAAGAGTTCATTCGAATGAAGGTAGATGCAATCTTCGTGACGACGCTTGATGATGTCTATATTGCTAGTACGTTAGAAGAGGCAGCTCGTGCTGGGATTCCGGTCTTCGCGATCGATCGATTGATTCGCTCCGATGCAGTCGTCAGTTCGATTACCTCGAATAACCAATTGATCGGGGAACAGCTTGCCTCATTCATCAAACACGAACGCATCAAGCAGACGGGACGAGCTACGGCCGACATCATTGAAGTCGCAGGTACGGCAAACGTCAATACGACGAATGAACGACACAGGGGATTTTTGACTGGTCTTGAGCGTGAGCCGGAACTTGAAATCGTCGAATCCGTGAATGGGGATTACGACCCAGTCACTTCAGAAAAGGTCATGACACAGGTCATTGAGTCAGGAATTCCGTTTGATGCCGTCTATTGTCACAATGACGATATTGCGCTAGGTGTCCTCGAAGCATTGAAAAAAGCAGGGATCAAAGGAAAAATAATTGTCGGCATAGACGGGAATCGTGCTATATTAGAAGCTGTTGACATGAAATCGATGGATGCGACGGTCGTCCAGAGTGCTGATGAGATGATGAAAGTCGCCTTCAGTGCATTGAAGCTTCATACGAAAAACAAAAAGATTCCAACTCGTTTTTATACGTACTCCTATCTGTATGACGGTAGTAGACCCATAACCATGTTGAACTAATCGAGAGGCAGAAGCCTCAGCAAATAAGGAAAGGACGGTGTCAATTCATGAATGGATTCAGCCATTATCAATTACACCCGTTCGTCATCGAAGCACTCGATGACGCCCGCATCACAAAACCGACCGACATTCAGTCGCGGATCATCCCAGCTGCAGTAAAGGGACGCGATATCATCGGTCAATCACAAACAGGAACAGGAAAAACGTTATCGTTCCTTCTTCCAATCGTTCAAAACGTCGATCCAAAGCTTCAAGAATTACAAGCAATCATCGTTGCTCCAACGCGCGAACTTGCTTGGCAAATTCATGAAGAACTGAAATCGTTACTCGTGAAGGAACCAGACTTCATCAAGACGAGTCTTATTACAGGTGGAATGGATCGCGAACGTCAAATCGGTCGTGTGAAAGTCTCACCTCAAATCGTTATCGGAACACCGGGACGTATTTTAGACCTATTCAAAGAACAGGCTTTAAAACCGCATTTCGTGAAGCACTACGTTATCGATGAAGCGGATCAAATGCTCGACATGGGCTTCTTGCCAGAAGTTGACCGGATTGCGCAAGCTCTTCCAGAACAGCTTCAGATGATGGTCTTCTCAGCAACGATTCCTGAGAAATTGCAACCGTTCTTGAAAAAATACATGAACAACCCGCGTTATGCGCATGTGGATCCAAAACAACAGACAGCGAAGAAAATCGTTCACCATACGATTCCGGTCAAGCATCGTGAGCGCTCACAATTGACGTTGAAAGTCGCGAAAGCGCTGAATCCGTATATTTGTCTAATCTTTACGAATACAAAAGCAGAAGCAATCGAAGTCGAAGCTTTGTTCCTAGAAGCAGGACTGAACGTTGGTTCCCTTCACGGAGATCTTCCGGCACGTCGTCGTAAACAAGCCATCAAAGAAATCAACGATGCGAAGTATCAATACGTCATCGTGACGGATCTTGCAGCACGCGGAATTGATATTTCAGGTGTCTCACACGTCATCAACCATGGTATTCCAAAAGATTTAGACTTCTACGTCCACCGTGTCGGCCGGACAGGTCGAGTCGATCAAGATGGATTGGCGTACACATTGTTTGAAGATCACGAGAACGGCATGATCAATCGCTTAGAGGACCGTGGCATTCAATTCACGAACGTTGATGTCAAAGGCAGTCAAATCGTCGAGGTCAAAGAACGTCGTCGTGCGAAGCCGCATATGAAAACTGCTGTCTCGAAGACAGCGCATAGCCGTCTGTCGGGTGAAGCAGCAAAAGCGAAAAAACGCGTTAAACCAGGTTATAAGAAGAAGCATCAATATAAGCTGAAAGAAACAGCAAAACGTGAACGCATCAAAGAACAACGTGGTGTCGGTCGCGCGCAACGTAAAGAAAACGCACGCAAATCAAAATAATTCCATTGATGACACCCGTGAAATGAAAAAACATTTTTCGGGTGTCTTGTTGTTTTTAAGATTTGGTACACTGTAAAAAGAGAAAGGTGGAAAAGAACATGAAAATAGGTTCACACGTCTCCGTTTCGGGGAAAAAAATGCTGTTAGGTGCAAGTGAGGAAGCGGCATCTTACGGTGCAACGACGATGATGGTCTATACAGGAGCACCTCAAAATACACGCCGTAAGCCGATGGAAGAGTTACGGATTCAAGAAGCATTGCAACATATGAGTGCTAATGGAATAGAGGAAATCGTCGTGCATGCGCCGTATATCATTAACTTAGGGAATACGACGAAACCCGAGACATTCGAACTCGCCGTTTCGTTTTTAGCAGCAGAAATTAAACGAGCAGAAGCGCTTGAAAAGGCGCAACACATCGTATTACATCCTGGTGCGCATGTCGGTGCTGGGGAAGAAATCGGAATCAAACGGATTGTCGAAGGACTCAATGAAGTACTGACAGGTGACGAACAGGTCAAGATCGCGCTTGAGACGATGGCTGGAAAAGGATCGGAAATCGGAAAAACCTTCGAGGAACTTGCTCAAATCATCGAAGGCGTCACACATCATGATCGTCTGTCCGTCTGTCTCGATACATGTCACGTGCATGATGCAGGATACGATATCGTGCACGACTTAGATGGTGTTCTTGAGCAATTCGACCGGATCGTTGGACTGGATCGTCTTGGTGTCATCCATGTGAATGACTCAAAGAATATACGTGGTGCGCGAAAGGACCGTCATGAAAATATTGGTTTTGGTGAGATTGGATTTGATGCCTTACATCGCGTCGTGCATCATCCTGCTCTGGCACATTTACCGAAAATCTTAGAGACGCCATACATCGGTCTCGATCCAAAGAAAAAAGTGGCACCGTATAAACAAGAAATCGATATGTTACGTTCGGGTGCGTTTGATGCAGACTGGCGTCTACCGATTCTAGGAGCACCGGTCGAATAACTCATAAAGGGGTGTCTGTGATGTGTCATATACTCGTCGTTGATGATACTAGTTTTGCGATACGAAAAGCTGTTGTCCACTACTATGAAACAAAGGAACCGTTTTATTTGCCGGCAGAACTGGTAGAGGGAGAAGAGGTGTTTCTTGCGACGACTGACGGTATCATGGCGTATGCTGAAGCCTTGTTCACCGAGTATACGACACGTCCAGAAGATCCATTTTGGTTGACGAATGCTGACGACTCGGAAGGGTCATATGTGTGCCTTGATCTCATCAGTGTGGATTTACGTCATCCCTTACTTGGACGACCACTCGATCAACTTGGTCTTAAAACTGGACCGGTCGAAGGCGTGTTTCGCACGCGTCTGCTTGATTCATGGCAGTATGGGTATTTCGAAACGGATGTACTGACACTCGAACAATCTAAACAACGTCGAATCGAGCGCTTCAAGGAGCGAAATCATCTGGAACAAGTCGCGCGTCAATGTATGCATTGTGAGGAGTCTAGGCAGTCGTTACTGGAATGGCATTTGACACCAGAAGGATATCAGACGGTTTGCCCGACCTGTCACCGGTGGTTACATCAACAGATGCTTCATGCGGTGGATACGGCAGCGGCAACGGAAGAGAGTGAGTAAAATCTTTTCCTATTCAAGCAAAGCTCCCGCGACTGACATTTAATCATTAAAACCTTAAAAAGAATCAAAAACAGTTCTCTTTTCTGCGCTGGCAACAAAGAGAACTGTTTTTGTTTGGATTAGAAAAAGCGTTCTACTAAAAATAGATAGATTTTCATCCCAAGGAAGACACCGAAGATTCCGACGACGGCTGGAAAAACGGGTGGGGCAGGAATCGGCAGTTTCAGTGCGGTAAACACGACGCCGCAGATGACGCCGGCGAGAAGGGATAATAAGATTTGCTGAAGCATACATTTCGTCCTTTCTGCTGTAAATCAGCATGTGAAGTAGAGTACGTGGTAAAACATTACCAGAATCATGTAGCATTTTGATCAAGAATGACTTTGTCCTCCTTCTTTTCGATCGTGATCCACTTTTGTGTTAATGGTGTTGTAAAACTAGGTTTTTGTTTGAGTTTGCCGCTCGTATAGTCTTGAATCAGCAACTGGGATTCACAGCTCTGTTTTCCTTCCTTCACGTAATGATAGGATCCATCGGCTGCCTGCTCACGCGACTTTACATTATCAGCCAGGGCGAGGGCGAGGCAATCCTTTAAATACTCCTTATGTTCTTCGTCCATGATTGGGAACAAGATTTCAATTCGTTTTCGCATGTTGCGTGTCATCCAGTCTGCGCTTGATCCATACATCAAATCCTGACCGTTGTGATGGAAGTAGAAGATGCGTGAATGCTCCAAGTAACGATCGACGATCGAGATGACGCGAATGTTCTCCGAAACATCTGGAATACCAGGACGCAGACAACAGACGCCCCGAACGATGAGTTCGACTTGGACACCAGCGCGCGATGCCTTGTAAAGCCGTAAAATGATGTCTTTTTCCGTTAGACTATTCATCTTGGCGACGATTCGACCGTTTCCGTGTTTTTTATGATGATGAATCTCTTCATCAATCAATGACAGGAACTTCTCAAGCATCGCGTTCGGTGAAGTTTGGATGACGTTCCATTCCGGCTGTTCCCCGTATCCGGATAACCAATTGAAGAAGTTCGTCGCATCTTCGGCGATCTCTTCCCGAGCGGTTAATAATCCGACGTCCGTGTATAGTTTCGCCGTCGAATCATTATAGTTGCCGGTACCAAGATGGACGAAACGCTGAATCTTGCCTTCGTGGAGTCGAACGACGAGCGTGATCTTTGAGTGGGTCTTTAAATCACTATATCCGTAAATGACATGAGCGCCGGCTTTCTCCAGTTGCTTTGCCCACTCGATGTTCTTCGCCTCGTCGAATCGAGCCTTCAGTTCAACGAGGACGGTGACCTGTTTCCCGTTCTCCGCTGCCGTTTTTAAGGCCTTGATGATCGGTGAGTCACCAGATACACGATAAAGCGTTTGTTTGATGGCAAGGACGTTCGGATCATTCGCCGCTTGGACGATGAACCGGACGATAGGATCAAACGTATGATACGGATGATGCAAGAGGTAATCGCGTTCCAGTAATTGATTAAACAGATTTTTTGAACTATCGAGTGCCGGTGGGTCGACCGGCATGATCGTCTGATAGATCAAATGATCATATTCAATACCGATTTGACTGTAGAAGGCAAAGGAGAACGTTAAATCAATCGGACCGTCCACGGCAAAGATGTCGCGTTCCTGCAAATCAAGCACATCGCGTAACATGTTGAGCAGTTCGGTATTGATGGCAGCTTTTTGGACTTCGAGTCGAATTGCGACTCCCCAACGCCGTTTTTTTAATTCTTTCTCAATCAGCTTTAATAAGTCATGCGTACCTTCCTCATGAAACGGAAGGTCGGCATTACGCGTAATCCGAAACGGCATGGCAGACAACACACGATAGCCTTTGAATAGACTATCGATGAAGGCGATGATGACGTCTTCGAGTAAGATGACAGCCGTCGTCTCGTCATCTTCTACTGGTAAATCGACGAATCTCGGTAAAACAGCAGGTACTTGTACGAGCGCCAAATTTCGTTTCGTCCCGTCTTCTGCCTCGAGTACCGTTGCGATGTTAAGTGATTTTGACGAGAGCATCGGGAACGGACGATAGGCATCGACGGCAACGGGCGTGAGTACCGGAAAGACTTGTTCACGGAAAAAGGATTTTACATAGGTCGTTTGTTCCGAAGTCAGGGCGTCATATTTCAAGAATGTAATGCCTTCATCGGATAACGTCTGATTGATTGCTTGAAATGCTTCGTATTGCCGATCGACTAACTCTTTTGTTTTCGCTGCGATCGCACGTAACTGTTGTTTGGGTGTCATCTGTTGTTTATTTTCCGGTTTATTGAATCCGGCGAGTACTTCATCCTTTAAACCACCGACCCGTACCATATAGAACTCGTCTAGATTGGAACTAAAGATACCGAGAAACTTAAAACGTTCCATTAACGGATTGCGTGTGTCAAACGCTTCATCCAGTACACGTTTGTTGAATTGGAGCCAGCTAAGCTCACGATTATTGAAATGTTCCGGTATGTCGAGCTTCATGAAGGAAGATCTCCTTTCGTTTCGAAGGTAATCGTACAATCAATGATTCGTTCCAGGTGTTTCTTTTGTTTTTCCGCTTTTTCGACTTCGAATCCATAATCATGATCCCCTGTATCGAGGACGAATTGGAGTTGATCCTTTTGAAGGAATAGCTCCAAATGATCGACAGCTTTTCGCTCCGTCACGTCGAGCGCATGACTTAATTTGAGGAGAGATCCAAGTAGGTCAAAGCGATCCAGCGATTTTTCCGTAAACCAGTCCTTAAAAGGTTTTGCAAGTTGGTTCATCCGTTTAGCTGAAGAATAGGAACTGACGAGCGAGAGAGCAACGCGATCCTTGTGCGTCATGCCGTTCAGTTCGGTATTCGTCAACAAGTAGAACGTCTGGTCCGATCGTGTATCTGGATTAATGTATTGTCCACAATAAAATAAGCGACTTGCTGAATCGAGCAGTCGTAGATCAGACGCGCGTTCTGAAATCAAGTCGAGCGTGACGAGCTGCCGGTACATCGATTTGGCGAGTGTTCCAATATATGACGCACGATCTCGATTGACCTTATAGTCGCTCTCGAGCTGATAGAGACTTTGCTCACGTACGTTTTCAATCCGACGGTATGCTTCGTATTGCACATCGAACTCGTAAACAAGACCTTCGCGAAGACCGAGATTACTCATGACGAATTCTTCTGCTTCGATGTGATGGGCTAACTCTTGAATCGCAATCAATGCCGGCAGGAAGATATCAATTCGATCTTTTGATAGTCCTTCGATTTTCGATAGTTGTTTCGCCGACTTTCCTTCGAGATCGTCGACCATCTTCGCAAGTTCTTTCGCTTTGATTTGATATTGATGAACACTTCGAAGGGGATAGTCCTGATTCGACTGATGGATCCGAACGAAATTTCGGGCAGAACCACCGACACCGATTAAAGGAAGCTTTTTGTCACTCAGCCATGGAATCGATTCGAATTGTTCCCGTAGGAATTTCACCAATTTCTTCTTGTCGCTGGCACTTAGTGTCTCGTCCGAAACGAATTGCCGTGTCAAGGTGACGGCACCAAATGGAAAGCTGTGATACGCGACCATTTCACGATTCTCAATCAAGGTGACCTCCATGGAACCACCACCGATATCAACGGAAAATCCGTCTTCAAGGAAGGTCGAATTGATGATGGCAAAATAGCCATAGTATGCTTCTTGTTCATCTGTCAGAACCTGAATGGAAAAAGGCGTGTTTTCTGTAACGGATTCAACGATGGCATCTCGGTTCGTTGCATTACGGATGGCTGCTGTCGCGACACAGATCGTTTCTTCGACTTCATGGGTGACACCAACTTCATAAAAACGATGTAAAGTTTCTTCGAGTAAGGCGATGCCTTCATCATCGAGTGCTCCATCCTCGTTGATGTGAGCAGATAACCGGGCGACGACTTTAATATTAATCTTCTCGATATAGCGACCAGAAGCGATCGGATGGAAGATAACATAACGAATCGAGTTGGAACCGATATCGATGACTGCAAGTTCTTGTTTCAAATGACTCCGACTCCTCTCTGCGATGCGTGCACTAAAAGAATTCCCTCTCTGAACAAGCCGGAAACAGCTAGCTTCTTTCTTTATTGTACCTTGAATGTTTTCTAAGGAGGATAGGAAGTTGCTAGAGTTGCGCCAATAATTGGCGGGCGCTATAATAAGACAGTTGATTAAGGCGTAATTATTCCGTTTTACGAAAACGGAAGGAGTGAAAATAAATGGAAACACCAATCATCGAGATTGATCAAGTCAGCTATGATTACCCAGATCGTCGGGTGTTGAATCAAGTCTCGTTTCAGGTCGAGCAAGGACAATTTTTAGCCATTGTCGGGGAAAATGGATCCGGAAAATCGACGCTGATCAAATGTATATTAGGGTTATTGCAACCGAAAGGAACGATTCGTTTATTTGGACAATCCCAATCACAATTCAATGAATGGTGGCGGATTAGCTATGTTTCGCAAAAAGCGGCAGCGTTCAACTCCGGTTTTCCGGTGACTGTCGCAGAAGTCGTTGAGATGGGACTGTACGCCAAAAAAGGACTCTTTCGTCGCTTATCTCGCGACGATCGAGACAAAGTACGAACGGCCCTCGAAACGGTCGGAATGTGGGAGCGACGCGATTCAAAAGTCGGCGACCTATCCGGTGGTCAACAACAACGTGTTTTCATCGCACGTGCGCTCGTCAACGATCCTGATTTAATGATCTTGGATGAACCAACCGTTGGTGTCGATCAGCGATACGTGAAAGAATTTTATGAGATCTTAGAAGAACTTCGTCGAGATAAGCGCCGGACATTCGTTCTTGTCACGCATGATATTCACTTCGTCAGTAAACTTGTCACGGATGTGATTCATCTGGTCGATGGACGTTTAGGGTGTAACTGTGGCATCAAGGAATACTGGGAACTAGATGAACAGACGATCCGCTCCCTCTATCCGGTTCCGGGACGTGTTCTCGTTCATGAAGGGAAGAGTGTTCAATGATTGAAGCGTTCATGACGTTAAAGTTTTTACAGTACGCTTTAGTGGCTGCCATTCTGATCGGATTCACGGCACCATTGATCGGTTCGTTCGTCGTCGTCCGGCGGATGAGCTTGATCGCAGATGCACTATCACACGTCACCCTTGCCGGAATTGCGCTCAGTCTATTGATTTCTGGAATGGTCGCACAATTAGCGGACTTGAATCCACTGTATTTAGGAATCGTGACGTCGGTCATCGCGGCACTGACGATCGATTGGTTGCGTGCGAAGTACAAGCATTTCCAAGAACTCGCAATCCCGATCATCATGGCGACGGGGATGGGGCTTGGAGCAACATTCATCAGTCTCGCGAACGGCTTTTCAATGGATCTCGTCTCCTTCTTGTTTGGAACGGTCTCGGCTGTCGCCTTGACGGATGTGTACACGATTCTTATCGTGACGGTCGTCGTCGTCATCTTCGTTTTTGCTTTTTATAAGGAATTGTTGTTCCTCTCCTTTGACGAGGAGCAGGCGCGCGTTTCCGGGATTCGCCTTCGCTTAGTGCATATACTCTTTATGATCGTCGTTGCGCTTGTCATTGCGATCAGTATGCGAATCGTTGGGATTTTGCTTGTCTCAAGCTTAATCACGTTACCGGTTGCGGCAGCACTTCGAATTGCGAAAAGTTTTAAGGCGACGATCTTTTTAGCTATCATATTTGGTGAGGTTGCGACAGTACTTGGGCTCATCCTGGCCTATCAGTTCGATTTGGCACCCGGCGGAATGATCGTCTTGCTTGCGGTACTTGAGCTGATCATCGTGATGCTGTTGGAACGTTTTTGGATAGGAGGGAAAACACATGAAGACGAACATCGAACAAGCGCGTGAACGCATGAAGGCTTCCGGGTTTAAAATGACACCGAAGCGTCTCGATTTGCTATCGTATCTGTTTGAAGTGAATCGTTATGTCAGTGCGCGGGAAGTAGCAGAAGCTCTTCGAACGTCTCATCCTTCGTTAAGTTATGATACAATCTATCGAAACTTGAATGACTTTTCGGAAATCGACTTATTAGAAGTGACGGAATTAGACGGTGAGATGAAATACCGAGCAGCTTGTGCTTCAGGACACCATCATCATCATTTGATATGCCGAATCTGCGGCAAGACGGAAACATTGAATGTCTGTCCGATGGAATGGGTTTCTCCGGTCCAAGAGACTGGCTTTGAAGTCGAGGATCATAAGTTCGAAATTTATGGACGCTGTGCGAATTGTCAACGCATGACATCTTAAATGAAAGAGGATGCCCGGCCGGGCGTCCTCTTTTTGCGTTTTAAAAGACTAGTCCTGTTCAAAACGGGAATAGTCGAACAGAGGTGATGAGAAGATGATTTATGATACACAAGAAGCGCGACAAATCGATGAGTGGGCACGGACATCCGGACTGCCACTTGAAGTGCTGATGGAACGAGCTGGAAGTCACATCGCAACACGTATCAAAGAGCGTCATAGGAAGACGGAGCGAATCTTGATTTTATGTGGGACAGGCAATAACGGTGGGGATGGGTATGTTATTGGACGCGAATTGATACGCGACGGATTTGATGTCACACTACATGCACCATTTGGAGAGAATCGTTCGGATACATCCATCGTTCATGTCCATTATGCAGAAGCGTTTGGACTCGTGACCGAACAACCGTGTGGTCAATATGATGTCATTCTAGATGCCTTATATGGAACGGGATTTGATCCAAAGCGGGTGAATCAAGTGTTCGAAGCGCAATGTGAATTCGTATCGGAACAAAAGCGACAAGGGGCGCGTATCTATGCAGTGGATGTGCCGAGCGGAGTACCGACGGATCACGCAACGGAATTTAAGGAGACAGCGGTTCGCGCAGACGTGACATTTCAACTGCATGCAATGAAACGATCTGCCTTTTTAATACGGACAGCACCGTTTTATGGCGAATCAGAAACGATTGATATCGGATTACCGACATTTGGTGAATGGCGCGTATCACCTAATGGTGTGACCGCGTTGTTCAAGCGGGAACCATACGGTCATAAAGGAACGTACGGGACGGCGCTATTGATTGGTGGAAGTGAGACGATGCCGGGTTCCATCCAACTCGCGACACGGGCAGCCTTACGAACAGGAGTCGGTAAACTACAAGTGGCAACGACGGCACTTGCGAAACATGGAATCATCGTCCAAGCGCCGGAAGCGATGGTCATTGATCAGACGTTACCAGCAATTCAGGAGATGCTCCCCTCCGTCTCAGCAGTTGGAATCGGTCCCGGATTATCGCAAGAGGCAGTCGAAACATGGGTGGACTATCTGCTTGAGAGTGATTTGCCGGTTGTACTAGATGCTGCAGCTTTAGTAAAAGAAAGTTATCCCGAACGAACCGCGCCAATCATCGTCACACCGCATATCGGTGAATTCGCCCGGATGACGAATCAGAGTGTCGAAAGTATTCAAGATGATCTTTTTGGTCAGGCAACCGACTATGCCATCTTGCATCAAGTAACTGTCGTTTTGAAGTCCCATGTCATCTTAATCGCGAAACCAGATGGAGGCGGATTCGTCGTCTCTGGTGCATCAAGTGGTCTCGCCAAAGGAGGAAGTGGGGATACGCTGTTTGGCATATTGACCAGCCTTCTTGCACAACATCCAACAGGAGATATTGAAAGAACACTAGCGCAAGGAGCGGAGTGGTATGCACGTGCTTCTCGACAAGTCGAACGACACATGCATCCGAGCAGCTTGCTAGCAACGGATGTCATCGAGGAGTTAGGAAGAGTCGAGCTATAAAAACATCAATTTGAAAGAAAAGTCTTCCACGATACGTATGAGGGAAGACTTTTCTTTTTAGGAAAGAATTGACACATTCCATTTGACAGGAGTATCATCAAGCGATGTCGAAACCTTTATACGGAAAATCAGACGGAAAGGAGGGGGAAAGCATGGAGGATATCGTTCGGAAACAACAATGGTGGATTGGAAATTTTGCCTTATTCATGATGTTCGTTGGTGCTTTGATCATTTATACGACGACAGAAGAGACAATTAAGAATGCGTATTTGAGTCGTTCTGTCATCATTTCATTTTTAATCGTCATGGGTCTATTTATTTTTTATATTAGTCGTCGCAAAATGGAAACCGTTTTGCAAACGCACTTATTGTCTTTGATGTTGCTCGTCGTTCCGATTACATCGATTAGCTTTTTACCTTATGCGGCAGTTACCGTTTGGGCAAGTAGCTTTTTGTTTTTGATGATCGCTTTAATCTCGTATCAACGAATCATGATGTGGTACGCCATCGTGATTGCCATCGCAACTAGTTTGTATGTCATGTGGAATGCCGATACCGTGACGGTAGAAATTGATCCGACGGACCATTATGGACGGATTGGCATGATTGTGATTGGCGTATCGATTGCGCTTGTCATCAATCACTTGCATATTCGCAATTTAAATCGGTTAAATGACCTTGCGATACAATTACACGATACGGCGCGACGTGATGAAGAAACAGGTGTCTTGAATCGCCAAGGATTAAACGAAATTGATTTTCCAAGACCCGAACAACAGCTCATTTTTGTCGGGATTCATTTAGAAAACTACTATGAGCTGGCACGTTATTTTGGAGAAGATATTCAGTTACAAGTACTACGCGCCTGTATCGAGCGACTCAAGAGACAACTACCTCCTTATCAAGCTTTTGCTCGGATTGAAGCAGGGACGTTATTGATCGTCATGGAAAAGCCGGACGAGGTGGCGTGTAAGGAAGCGATGGAAGAATTGAGCCAAGAAATCTCTGTACCATACGAAATCGAGGGGCATCATGTCTATGTCAACATATCCATCGTCATTGATAATGGCGAAGGGGCGACCAACAATCGAAAGCGTCGGGTGCAGCAATTATTGACTGCCTTACAAGAAGCAGCGCAACAAAACGAACGTGTGATGTGTATTGACCAAGAATGGCGTAAGGATCAAGAATTACGAGTCAAAGCAGCACAATCCCTAGCCCAAGCTAACATCGAAACGGATTTTCATCTGGTCTATCAATTACAATACGATGTCCGATCAGAGCGATTCATCGGTCTTGAGGCCTTAGTTCGATGGAAGACCTCGTTACAAGGAGCAGATCGACCATCCGTATTCATTCCGATTGCTGAAAAAAGTGATTTAATCATTCGTCTAGGAGAATGGATTTTTGAGGAAAGCTGTAAGACACGCAAAGCATTGATCGATCTGGTTCCAGACGAGTTTACGTTATCTGTCAACGTATCACCACGCCAGTTGACGAGTGAATCGTTCATGCCGTTCATCGAACGAACGCTACTGAAGTATGCCTTAAAACCGCAACAGATTAAAATTGAAATCACAGAGAGTCAGTCACTTGATTTCGAGAGTCAATCGATTCATCGAGCGCTCAAACGAATCAAAACGCTCGATTTCCCGTTGTCACTCGATGATTTCGGAACTGGTCACGCATCCTATCATGTTCTCGAGCGTTTGTTACCGTTACGTCAATTAAAGATTCCGAAGCAATTCATCGAACAAATCGGTGAATCGGAGAAACGACAATCCATCCTCGAGTCGATTTTTCAACTGAGCCAGTCGATGCATGTCGAATGTATCGTCGAAGGAGTTGAGACAGGAGAAGAAGTACGCATTGCCAAGGAAATCGGTATTCATCTATTCCAAGGTTATTTCTTCGCTAAACCGGTACCACTTGAAGAAATCATCTGTCTACTGCAAAAGACGAATGAAGGAACGGTCCGTTGACCAACAAAAGCCACTTCAGTCCGAATCGCTCGGAGGAGAAGTGGCTTTTTAGTATTCATTTCGATTGATACAGGCGAGACTGATTTCGTCCTTGTGCTTTTGCTTCGTACAAAGCGCTATCCGCTTGCTTAAATACTGTTTCAGCTGGTTGTTGATGAGCGTAAGCAATTCCTGCGGATACCGTAATGGATACGGCATGATCTTGCATGACGAACGGTGTTTGCTGAACAGCTGTTACGATTGTTTCAGCTAAGACGACAGGAGGATGCGGTTCAATGTCTGGAACGATGACGATGAATTCTTCACCACCATATCGACCGACCGTAACGGGTGCCGGACAATGCTCGTTCAATAAGATTGAAAAGTGGCGCAAGACAGCGTCTCCTATAGCGTGGCCATGTGTATCGTTTATATTCTTGAAGTGATCCAAATCAAACAAGATGACTCCCCAAGAATCTTTACTCTTTTCGAGCGTCGTGACTTTTTCTAAAATGACATGGCGGTTCGCGAGCCGCGTCAATTGATCGGTCGAAGCAAGATAGGATTGATAAGAATAAAGAACAAAATGCTGCTGAAGAAGTTAAGACAAACGATAAAACAAAAAGGCTCCACCAATCGTTAAAATGAAATATGGAATATAAATCGTTCCCCAGGCATCCGCTGGGGAGTTGCTCATAATCAATCGCGAGAGTACGAGTAGGGAACCGACCGTGACGATAGCAGAAAAGAAATACCCTTGCCGTTTGATGAATCGACGACAAATAAAAGAAAGTACTAGAAATCCAAGTAGTGTGATGACAGAACTAAACAGAGCGTCTAGTGAATCGCCACTATCAATCACGAATCGATAAATCAAGAGCATCAGCCCTGTCACGGCAATACTGATATTACCACCGAACAAAGCGGACAAAGCGAGAGGTAATAACCGTAAATCAATCAACGCTCCATTTAAGTCGATTGCATTATGCATAAGTAGAATGCCAGTCATACCATTGGAAAGTCCGAAATAGAGACGAGTAGACATTTTTGAGTCAGGTTGAATTGGCAAACGATCACGAAGTAGGTAAAAGGTGAACGTAGAAACGAGAAAAATAATACAGATATTAATAAAAAAGATATTCACTGTCGCAAGCATCACGAAGCCCTTCCTATATCAAAGTTTCAATCTATCGTCATTGTACGATATCAAGTCATACAATGACATAAAAATGGAAAAAACAGCCTAATCGGCTGTTTTAACGAATCGGTGCAAATTTTTGAATCTCTTGAACGGCCTCATTCCATGAAGCGACACGAATGACATTATTCGGTACGGCTTTACGGTTATAAGGTGCGTCGAACAAGATTACAGGAATCGATGTGTCTTCTGCGATCTGCACAGCATTCTCTAATCGATCTTCCATGAATAAATCGAGTGATAAATCACGAACGACTTGTACTTTGTCGTGTGATCCCGTCATGATCAAGGAATCAAGAGGAAGTTCGTGTTGTTTGATCCACTCTTCTGTTACAGGACGAACGAGCTCCGATCGTGCTGTTACGTAATGGAGGTCATATTGCTTCCGCAAATTCCATAAGTGGTGGCGAACATGTTCTTGAGGGATAGATTCACGATAAATGCCGGTCTCGTGACCGGAGTTCACCATGTAGTCCCAAAATTCGATTTGATTCATATCGGTGTACGTATGCAATTCATACTCGGACGCCTGATTGAAGTCAATCGACGTTCCGAGATATTTATTCATGTAAGTGAAGCAAGAGGATGGATGTGTGATCGTTCCATCAATGTCAATTCCAATTTTCATTTACAGTCACCCACGTTCTAAAAATTTTTCTTCACTTAGTATAACATAGTCGAAATCGAGATACGAAAAAAGACTCCTCGCGAGGGAGGAGTCTTCAACTTATGCATGGTTCGCTTTTTCGGCTTCTTTTTCAGCCTGTTTTTCGAGAACGATCGCATCGATCTCTTTCTTCAATTCTTCGACCATCGTTGCTTCCGGTACTTTACGGATGATTTCTCCGTGACGGAATAACAATCCTTCGTTTCGTGCACCAGCGATACCGATATCAGCTTCACGTGCTTCACCAGGACCGTTGACCGCACATCCGAGAACCGCAACTTTGATGTTCGCTTGGATGTTTTCGATATAGTCTTCGATTTCTGCAGCGATTGACATTAAATCGATTTCGATCCGACCACATGTTGGACATGAGATCAATGTCGCTGCGTTCGCTGCGAGACCAAATGATTTCAAGACTTCTTTTGCGACTTTTACTTCTTCGACAGGGTCCGCTGAAAGAGATACACGAACTGTATTTCCGATTCCGCGTGACAAGATCGCGCCAAGTCCCGCTGCTGATTTTAATGAACCAGAGCGAAGTGGACCAGATTCCGTAATCCCGACGTGAAGTGGATAGTCGAATGATTCAGAAGCGAGCTGATACGCTTCAAGCGCCAACTGTACGTCTGATGCCTTAAGCGAGACGATGATATCATGGAAGTCGAGATCTTCGAGAATCTTAATGTGGTGCAAAGCACTCTCGACCATACCACGAGCAGTTGGGTAGCCATATTTTTCAAGAATATGCTTTTCAAGTGAACCGGCGTTTACCCCGATCCGGATTGGGATGTTTTTCGCTTTTGCTGCTGTAACGACGGCTTCGACCTTTTCGCGACGACCGATGTTACCCGGGTTGATCCGGATTTTATCGACGCCAGCTTCGATTGCCATAAGCGCAAGTTTATAGTTGAAGTGGATGTCTACGACAAGCGGAATGTTAATTCGGCTTTTGATTTCTGCAAGTGCGAGCGCATCACGTTCTTCTGGACAAGCGACGCGGACGATTTGGCAACCAGCTTCTTCAAGGCGTAGGATTTCAGCGACTGTCGCTTCGACGTCGTGTGTTTTAGTTGTCGTCATACTTTGGATGATGACTTCATTATTTCCACCAATGACAAGGTCCCCTACACGAACGGGACGAGTCTTAGAGCGATGGACCATTTTCGGCATATCGAAAATCTCCTTTTGTGGCATACCGCCATATTGTTTATGTTTACCTTTTCTATCATATCGAACTATTCCCTAAAAATCGAGAAACAAGAACGAAAATTGAACATTTACAATTGTTTAATGAAAGAAGGGCGTCCGTCAATCCGTCGGACGCCTGATTTTTATACTCATTGAGGTTTACGTGAAGCGCGTGGCTTTGAGGAACGGGCAATCCATAATGGTACTAATGTGTAGACGAAGTGTCCGATTACGAGTATCCCGATTCCGAAGCGAGGGTAATCGAGTTGGTATAGAAGCATACCGAGTGGGAAAGACCAGAGATTTGTTGCGACCGTGTAAGGAAACGTGTGGCGATACGCCCACGGACGGGGAAGTAACAATCGGACAAACCCCTTCGTTAGATACGCCATAAACAATACGTAAAGTAATACAGCGATTGCGATAAAGATGAAATGAAGGATGAACCAGACGACGATCGGGATGTTTTTTTGTAAAAAGAAGGAATCAATGACCGTCGTCCAAAATGAAATCCAAGCTAATCCACAAAAATAAAGGGAAACATCTGCCAAACGAAGGCGCAAAAACGGATAATTTGGAATTAAGGAAGTTTGTAAGTAATTAATTAGTTGACGTAAAAATGACAAGTGAATCACTCTTTCTACTGTTTTATAACAGATTTTAATTGTTTAATTTTGATTGGTGATAAAGGGTTTATGTGTGATGGTACAGATTAATAAAACCTTAACAAACGGATGTCTCAAAAACTATTTACAAGTTCAACAGACCTTTACATAATGGGGGAGTTGAGAAAATAAACTTTACAAACACATCAATCCACATGAAATAAAGGAGCTGGCAAGATGAACTATGATTTGCAGGAAATGATTTTCACCTTCATCGGTGGACTCGGGATTTTCCTATTCGGTATTAAGTATATGGGAGATGGGCTCCAAAAAACAGCCGGAGACCGATTACGTTATATCCTCGATAAATATACGACAAATCCACTACTAGGTATCCTAGCGGGTATCGTCGTAACCGTCCTGATTCAGTCTTCGTCAGGAACGACCGTCATCGTCGTCGGACTCGTTAGTGCGGGTCTGATGAATTTACGACAAGCGATCGGAGTCGTCATGGGGGCAAACATCGGAACAACGATTACCGCCTTCATCATTGGCTTTAACGTCAAGGAAGCTGCGCTTCCGGCAATTGCGCTCGGAGCCTTCTTGATTTTCTTCTTTAAAAAAGAACGGATTCAATACATCGGACAGATTTTCTTCGGCTTCGGTGCATTGTTCTATGGTTTGACATTGATGGGCGACGGAATGGCTCCACTCGAGTCAAGTGTCTGGTTCCGTGAGTTGACGGTATCGATGTCGGATAACCCATTGCTTGGTGTATTCGTCGGAACGATCTTTACTGTTCTTGTCCAGTCGTCGTCAGCAACGATCGGCATCTTACAAGAGTTGTACGCTGGCGGCATGATCGATATCAAAGCGGCACTTCCGGTCTTGTTCGGCGATAACATCGGAACGACGATCACAGCAGTACTTGCAGCACTTGGTGCGTCGATTGCAGCAAGACGTACAGCAGCAGCACACGTCATTTTCAACATCATCGGAACAGTATTGTTCCTGATTGCATTACCAATTTTCTCAAGCTTCATTACGTGGATCACAGGAACGCTTGATTTAGGTCCGAAAATGCAAATTGCCTTTGCACACGGAACATTCAACGTCGTCAATACGTTGATTCAATGTTGGTTCATCGCACAAATCGCATGGCTTGTACAAAAAATCGTACCGGGTACGGATACGACGATTGATTCGAAACCGCGTCATCTCGATCAGAACATCTTGAACCAATCTTCGGCACTTGCATTAAATCATGCAAAACTCGAAGTATTGCGAATGGGAGAATTCTCGAAAGACGCCCTTGCAAAAGCGCACCGTTACACGCAATCGCATGATAAGAAAGATGTTTCAGAATCAGAGCAGATTGAATATGCAATCAACCACTTGAACACAGAAGTCACGAATTACCTTGTCAAAGTAGCGGCACATGATTTATCAGAACGAGAATCAAATGATCATTCGTTATTGATGCATGCCGTCAATGATTTTGAACGAATCGGTGACCACGTCGAAAACATCGTTGAATTGGTCGATTTCCAAATCGTCAACCGAATTCAGTTCACATCAGCTGCGAAGCAAGAGCTTGATGACATGTACGCCTTAACGCAAGAAATCGTCGATTGTGCTGTTCGCGCTGTCGAAGAGGATGATGTCACACGAGCTCGTAAGGTTCTGGAACTCGAAGGCAAACTTGATGCACTCGAACGTTCATTCCGGAAGCATCATGTCCTTCGTGTTAACGCTGGCGAATGTACGGGACAAGCAGGAATGATTTTCGTCGATCTCTTGTCGAACCTCGAACGAATTGGCGATCACGCTGTCAACATCACGGATCTCGTCCTTGAACAGCGGACGGCTTTAACGAACTAAGTGAAATACGATTTTCTTATAACAGCTGATTTCAAAAATATGAAATCAGCTGTTTATTTTTTTGAAATAGCATATTGACAAGTTTCGCCACATCTCGTAATCTAGTAAGAGTAAGAAACATACATCATGGCGGTGTAGCTCAGCTGGCTAGAGCGTACGGTTCATACCCGTGAGGTCGTGGGTTCGACTCCCTCCGCCGCTACTATTACTTAAGGACCCTTAGCTCAGCTGGTTAGAGCTGACGGCTCATAACCGTCCGGTCGCAGGTTCGAGCCCTGCAGGGTCCATTCAGTAGAACGCTTCTCGTTGAAAAACGGGAAGCGTTTATTTTTGTTCCCCCGGGGAATAGTAAAGATATTGTAATAATATTCATACTATAGTAACTAAGGGAGAGCGAAGAGAGATGGAACGTAACCATACGATGATGCAGTTTTTTGAGTGGCATGTAGAGAATGATGGGAAGCACTGGCAACGCTTGAAAGAGCGGGCGCCTGAATTACGTGCTGCCGGCATCACGTCCGTGTGGATTCCACCGGCGTCAAAAGGTCAATCAGATGAGGATACAGGATATGGCATCTATGACGTCTATGATTTAGGCGAATTTGATCAAAAAGGAACGGTCCGTACGAAATACGGTACGAAAGATGAACTCGTCGAAGCAATCCAGGTTGCTCGTGAGAACGATATCGCTGTTTACGCTGATGTCGTCATGAACCATAAAGCAGCAGCTGATGAACTTGAGACGATCAATGTCGTCGAAGTCCATCCGGAAGATCGTTCGAAAGAAATTTCAGAAGAGTTTGAAATCGAAGCCTGGACGAAGTTTACATTCCCAGGACGTAACGGAAAATATTCAGATTTCATCTGGACACATGAATTTTTCAATGGAACGGATTTTGATGCCCGTGAAGAAAAGACGGGTGTCTTTAAAATTTCCGGTAAAAATAAAGATTGGAATGATCAAGTCGATGATGAATTCGGCAACTATGACTATTTGATGTTCGCGAACATCGATTATAATCATCCGGAAGTCCGCGAAGAAATGATCCGCTGGGGACATTGGTTCCAAGAAACAATTGATTGCCAAGGTTTCCGACTCGACGCCATCAAACATATCAATTATGAATTCGTTCATGAATTCGCAAAATCGATGATTGAAAAAAGTGAAGGTGACTTCTATATGGTCGGTGAGTTCTGGAAATCAGATCTCGATGATTGTCGTCATTTCCTTGATAGCGTCGACTATACGATCGATTTGTTCGATGTTCCGCTTCATTACAAGTTCCATGAAGCTTCGAAGCAGGGACAGGACTTTGATATGACGACGTTGTTTGCGGATACCCTTGTCGAATCACACCCGACGAATGCCGTCACGTTCGTCGACAATCACGATTCTCAACCGGGGGAATCACTTGAGTCGTGGGTGGATGACTGGTTCAAACAACACGCTTACGCGGCGATTTTACTTCGTAAAGACGGTTACCCGTGTGTCTTCTACGGTGACTATTATGGAGTGCAAGGACCACATCCGGTAGAAGGAAAAAAAGAAATGATTGATGCTTTACTCTATGCACGGTATCACAAAGCGTATGGTGAGCAAGAAGATTATCTCGATGATCCTCATTGTGTCGGTTGGGTTCGTCGAGGTGTTGAAGAAATCGAGAACTCCGGCTGCGCGGTCTTATTGTCGAATGCCGATATGTGTGAAAAACGGATGTTCGTAGGTGTTGAGCGTGCGGGACAAGAATGGTTCGACTATACGAACCATCAAGATCACCCTGTCGTGATCGACGATGAAGGATTTGGTGTCTTCCCGGTTCCAGGTGGTGGTGTCTCAGTTTTTGCTCCGCGAGAAGTCGAGTAAATCCGAGGGTCTTGACTTGCGTCAACACAGGTTCTTTTGCTAGTCTTAAAGGGTATTGAAGTTTTCGAAAATAGCACAAAGGGGGACATGAACATGTCAAAATTTGAATTACCAGAACTCGGCTACGCTTATGATGCGCTTGAGCCACATATCGATGCTCGTACGATGGAGATTCACCACACGAAACACCACAACACGTATGTCACGAACGTGAATGCGGCGCTTGAGGGTACAGAACATGAAGGAAAGTCACTTGAAGAACTTCTTCAAAACTTGGATGCTCTCCCAGCAAACATTCAAACTGCAGTCCGTAACAACGGTGGCGGTCACTGGAACCACTCATTCTTCTGGAAACTGTTGAAGAAGAACGACGGTGCTGCTCCAACAGGGGAACTCGCGACAGCAATCGACGAAGCATTCGGATCATTCGATGCATTCAAAGATGCATTCGCGAAAGCAGCAACAACTCGTTTTGGTTCAGGTTGGGCTTGGTTAATCGTTGACGGTGGAAAATTGGCAGTCGTTTCGACACCAAACCAAGATACACCAGTCATGGAAGGCAAAACACCAATCCTCGGTCTTGATGTTTGGGAACATGCATACTATCTCAACTATCAAAACCGTCGTCCTGATTACATCAATGCGTTCTTCAACGTCGTTGATTGGGATCACGTAGCGAAGCTTTACGCTGACGCGAAGTAATATGAAAACGAGCGTATCGTTCAATTGTGAACGATACGCTTTTTTTAATGCGGAAAATGATGGGATAGGTTGTTATGGAAAGTTTCCTTCTATATAATGAAACAAGATGACTTTTGAACGATAGGGGAGTACGCCATGGCTAAACGAATCACCGTACGAGGAAGACGGCGTAATCATCTGCCGCTTCGTCTGAATTTAATGTTCTTCGTCGTTTTTTTATTGTTTGCGATTTTGATTTTCCGTTTAGGAGTTGTGCAAATCGTCAATGGTGAGAAAATTTCGCGGGAAGTTCAAAAAACAGAAATGATCGCATCAAAATATGAAGTGCCACGCGGAAAGATTTATGACCGGGATGGTCGTCTTTTGGTTGATACGATTTCTAAATACTCCATCGTCTACCGTCGCGCACAAACGACGAAAGTCGATGAACGCATTGAGATTGCACAGCGTCTTGCGGCAATCATTGATCTACCTAAAAAAGATTGGAAAGTCACAGAACGTGATATTAAGGACTTCTGGATTGCGACGAACACGGAAGAGTCCGATCGTCGTTATCAAGAAGCCGTCAAACAGAAATATCCTTCAGCAGAAGCACAAAGTAAACTATCAATCGCAGAACAGGATCAAATCCGATTAGATGCGATTACGAAAGACGATATCGATTATGACGACCAAACGATGGAAGTCATTGCGATCAAACACAACATGGAAGTCGGATACGCACTTGATCCACAACTCGTCAAACTCGGTGCTTCCGCAAAAGAGATGGCGATCATCGATGAAAATCTAGAAGATTTAAAAGGTGTATCGGTGGAACCGTTCTACGAGCGTTCTTATCCATATGAAGGAACACTTCGGAACATCTTCGGGAAGTATTCGAAGATTCCAGCAGAACAACAAGCGGAGTTCAAAGCAAAAGGTTACAGCTTGAATGACCGTGTCGGAACATCATTCCTTGAACAACAGTATGAAGATCTTCTGCGCGGGAAACCCGCGTACGATGTGTATGAGACGTTCAATGGGGAGCCGGTCGGTGATCCAAAACGTGAGGAAGGTGAGTCCGGTAAAGATCTCGTTCTGACCGTGGATGCGGAATACAATAAACAAGTCGACCAAATCATGCAACAAGCCATTAAAATGGGTCGTGGCATGGGGAGTCGTTATCTAAAAGAAGGTTACGCCGTCGTCATGAACCCACAGACTGGTGAGATTCTTGCGATGTCTGGTCAAAAGTTGGATCCAGCAACCGGTAAGTTCTCGGATGTCGCAATCAATAACGTGTTGACGTCGCTTCAAATCGGTTCGACGATCAAAGGCGCAACGGTTGCGATGGGACTCGAGGAAGGTGTCATTCGTCAAAACGAAGTCATCAATGATGCGCCGATCACAATCGGGGGTACGAAAAAAGCATCGTACGTCAACATGGGAGCAATCACGGATTTGACAGCACTTGAGCGTTCATCAAACGTGTATATGTTCAACATTGCGATGCGGATGGCGAAGTATCCGAGCAACGGGATTGCGGGTGCGAGCGTTGATGCCGCAGCGGCAATCATGCAAAACTATTACAGTCAATTCGGACTAGGTGTGACGACAGGAATCGATTTGCCTTATGAAGCAAAAGGGGTTCAAGGGACACCTGACCGTGTCACGTTACTCATGGACCGAGTCATCGGACAGTATGATGCGTTTACACCGCTACAAGTCGCACAGTATATTTCAACACTTGCCAACGGTGGCTATCGTGTTCAGCCGCATTTCTTAAAAGAAGTTCTCGCGTCGAATTCGATTGAAAAAGGAACGAAACAAGTTGATTATAGCTTCAAGACGAATTACCTGAATCGGATTGAAGTCAGTCAAGATAACATTGATCATGTCCGAGAAGGATTGCATCGTGTCGTCAAGGGAGAGCGTGGTACAGCGAAAGTCATCGCGCAAACCGGTATTGATGCAGCTGCGAAAACAGGTACAGCGCAGGTCAGTGTCTATGGTGACGATGGAATCGCCTTGCGTGACGGAAGTGGTCAACCGGTTCGTTCATTGAACTCGAACCTCGTTGGTTGGGCGCCGTACGATAATCCAGAGATGGCATGGGCCGTGTTCCTTCCTTATATGGAACAAGAAACCGTCAACTCGAAAATCGGTCACGATCTTGTCAAAGCGTACTTTAATGTCAAAGATATCCCGTGGCAAACTAAGCCAAATTAACTAGAAACTAAGCGAGAGTGAGCAATCACTCTCGTTTTTTTGTTTGCATTGACCTTTTTTTCTAATGGATTTCGAATTGTAAACACTAAAAAACACGCCTTTACAATTCTTTTACGTTGGATTCATTTCGTTTTAATAGTTCATCCGTAGTATAAGTCTTGTAAGGAAAACGGATAAAAAGTCGTAGCATCGTCAGCGACATACTTTCGAGGAGGAAAATTAATCATGTCTTGGATGAAAAAAACAGCACTCATCACAACGGTAGCATCAATCGCAGTAGTGGGGGCAGCATGTGGTAACGATAAAGGCGGTTCTGCTAGTTCATCTGATTTAAAAGGAAAAATCGCAATCGACGGTTCTTCTACTGTCTTCCCGATCATGGAAGCTGTCGGTGAAGAATATTCGATGGAACAACCTGACGTAGATGTCACAGTCGGTGTCTCTGGTACAGGTGGCGGATTCAAACGCTTCGTCGTTGGTGAAACAGATCTTTCGAACGCGTCGCGTGAAATTAAAGAAGAAGAAGCAGCTGAAGCGAAAAAGAACAACATTGAATTCACAAAAATGGCACTCGCATATGACGGTTTGACTGTCGCAGTCAGCAAAGAAAATACATGGGTAAAAGAACTCTCAATGGAGCAACTCGAGAAAATCTGGCTCGATCCGAACATCAAGACTTGGAAAGATGTCGATTCTTCTTATCCGGCTGAACCATTGAAATTCTTCAGCCCAGGTAAAGACTCAGGAACATTCGACTTCTTCTCTGAGGAAGTACTTGAGAAAAAAGATATGCGTAAAGATGTTCAATTATCAGAAGACGATAACGTTCTCGTCAAAGGTGTTGAAGGAACGAAAGGCGCAATCGGATACTTCGGATATGCGTACTACGCAGAGAACAAAGATAAGTTGAAGGAAGTACCACTTGCTGCGGAAGGAAAAGATGCAGTCGATCCAACACCAGAAACGATCAAAGATCTTTCTTATCCACTGTCACGTGAAATCTACACGTACATCAATAACAAATCAATGAAAGACAAAAAACAAGTCGCTGATTTCGTTCAGTTCACGAACGAAAACGCTGGTGATCTTGCTGAAGAAGTCGGATACATCAAAATGCCGCAAGATCGTTACGATGAAAACGCAAAAGCAATTGAAGACGCAATGAAATAAATCATCGAGTCATGAGGATGGCCCAACCGGGGAAGTCTGTACCGGTTGGGTCCCGTTCTCATGTCAAGAAGGAGTAGGGAGTGAAGAAGGATGAGTTCAACACAAAATAAATCGGTTCGCGAGCTGATTCAACAGAACCGACAGCAAAAATATAGTATGAAAAACGTCATGGAACGCGTCATGCCGATCGTTTTATTCCTTTGTGCGTTCGTCTCGGTCGTTACGACCATCGGCATCATTCTCACGTTAGTCATTGAAACAGAACACTTCTTCGAAGTCGTTCCGTTCAAGGAATTCTTCGGCAGTACGAGCTGGTATCCACTCAACTCACAACCAGAGTATGGAATTTGGCCACTTGTCGTCGGTACGCTTGAGATTACCGTGATTGCGATGCTAGTTGCCGTGCCGATCGGTCTCACATCAGCGATTTATTTAAGTGAGTACGCGTCAGACCGCGCACGCCGTATCTTAAAACCAATTCTTGAAGTGTTAGCAGGTGTTCCAACAATCGTCTTCGGATTCTTCGCGTTGACGTTCGTTACACCATTACTCGTAAAATTGATTCCAGGTATTCAAATTTACAATGCGCTCAGTCCGGGGATCGTCGTCGGGATCATGATCATTCCGATGATCGCTTCGATTTCTGAGGATGCGATGAGCTCCGTTCCGAAAAAAATTCGCGATGGTGCGCTTGCACTCGGTTCGACACGTCTTGAAGTTGCATTGAAAGTCGTCGTTCCAGCTGCCTTATCAGGGATCATTGCATCGATCGTACTCGGTATGTCACGGGCAATCGGTGAGACGATGATCGTAACGATCGCTGGTGGTTCGAATCCGACAGCTGCGATCGATCCACTCGAGCCAGTCCAAACGATGACAGCGTATATCGTTCAGGTCGCCTTAGGTGATGCTGGATTTGGAACTGTCGAATATTACAGTATCTATGCGGTTGGTACACTCTTGTTCGTCTTCACATTAGTGATGAACTTACTTGCGAACTGGATCACACGCCGCTTCAGAGAGGAGTACTAAGATGGCCTTACCAGAAAAGCAACCTGTCTCAGAGAAATTCATTGATCCGGTCGCGGTGAAGAAATCCATTAGCCAGCGACTCGTCGTCAACAACGTCACAAAAGTCATTTTCCTTGCTGGACTGTTCTTCGGTCTCGTCGTCTTAGGTATTCTCTTGTTCGGCGTCATCCGTGACGGTGCATCATGGTTATCACTTGAGTTTCTACAAAATGCACCATCACGCCGTTCGGAACGTGCCGGGATTTATCCGGCGTTAATGGGCTCCATCTTCTTGATGCTCCTCATCATCCCGATGATTTTCATCATTGGTGTCGGGGCAGCGATTTATCTAGAAGAGTACGCGAAGAAGAGTCGGATGACTTCATTCATCGAAGTCAACATCTCAAACCTTGCTGGTGTTCCGTCAATCGTCTTCGGTTTACTTGGTTTGACGTTCTTCGTACGTAACATGGGCTTCGGTTCAACATTGATTGCAGGAGCATTGACACTCGCGTTGATGAGTCTTCCGGTCGTCATCGTCTCGTCTCAAGAGGCAATCCGTGCCGTTCCACAAGCGATGCGTCATGCATCACTTGCACTCGGTGCTTCGAAATGGCAAACGACGTTCAAAGTCGTTCTTCCGGCGTCACTACCGGGTGTCATCACTGGGATCATCTTGGCTGTATCTCGAGCGATTGGTGAGACAGCACCACTCATCATGGTCGGAGCTGCGATTTTCATTGCTCGTGCGCCAGAAAGTATTTTCTCAGAGTTCACAGCATTACCGATTCAAATCTACAACTGGACAAGTCGTCCACAAGCGGACTTCCAAGGACTTGCAGCGGCAGGAATCATCGTCTTAATGGTCATCCTCTTGACGATGAATTCACTTGCAATCTGGATTCGGAACCGATTCTCAAAACGCTACTAATCGAACGAGATAGATAGAAGGGATTTCTTTTAAGGAGGAAGACAGATGATGGATACGAAGCTGAATACGAAATCAGTCGTTACAGAAGGGACAGAGCGTATGAACCAACCAGTAGCAGCACGCGAGAGCGTCTATAACGTCAAAGACTTAAACTTATGGTACGGTGACGATCATGCGTTGAAAGATGTCAATCTCGACATTAAGAAAAATGAAGTCACGGCAATCATTGGACCGTCTGGCTGCGGGAAATCGACATTCATCAAAACATTGAATCGAATGGTCGAGCTCGTTCCGATCGTACGGACGAATGGTGCTATCGAGTATCACGGACGTAATATCTTCGATAAAGAATACGGTGTCGAAGAATTACGGACATCGGTCGGAATGGTCTTCCAGCAACCGAACCCATTCCCAAAATCAATTTATGACAACATCGCTTATGGTCCCCGTGTCCACGGTGTCAAAAACAAAAAAATCCTCGACGAGATCGTCGAACGCAGTTTACGCCGCGCGGCGATCTGGGATGAAGTCAAAGATCGTTTGAACGAAAATGCCTATGGTCTTTCTGGTGGGCAGCAACAACGTCTTTGTATCGCGCGTTGTCTTGCAATCGAGCCAGATGTCATCTTGATGGATGAGCCGACATCGGCACTTGACCCGATTTCTACATTAAAAGTAGAAGAACTTGTCCAAGAGTTGAAATCAGACTACTCGATCATCATCGTGACACACAACATGCAACAGGCTGCACGTGTTTCGGACAAAACAGCGTTCTTCTTGAATGGTGAAGTCGTCGAGTTCGATCAAACAGACCGGATCTTTGGAAATCCGAGTGACAAACGGACGGAAGATTACATTTCAGGACGATTCGGATAAGAAGGGGAGACGAGACGAATGGCAGCGAACCGTACGATTTTTGGAGAAAATCTTGCAATACTCGATCAAAAGGTCTTTTTACTGGCTCGTAAGACGATGCAACAGATCGCAACAACGGCAGAAGCACTCGAAAAATATGATCAAGACATCGCGCGTGGCGTCATCGAAAACGATAATGAACTCGATGATCTTGAACTTGAAATCAACGATGATGCGATTTTATTAATCGCGAAGCAACAACCCGTTGCGACAGATTTACGACGAATCATCACCGCGATGAAAATTTCTTCGGATCTCGAACGGATTGCAGATTACGCGGGGAATATCTCAAAAGCGGTTCTTCGTGTCGAAACATTCCCGTATGTCATCGATATCTCTTTGTTGAAGGAAGCATTCGAGACATTACTGGATATGACGGAAACTGCGATCGTCGCCTATCGTGACGGAGATGTCGAGAAAGCAAAAGCCTTGTCTGATCTCGATAACGTCATTGATGAGACGACATATAAGGCACTTCGCCAGTACATGCGTCATATGTCACTTCAGCCGATCGTCGTCGATGAAGTCATGCAATTCACGAACATTTGCCGCTACATCGAGCGGATGGGTGATCACTTGACGAACGTCGGGGAGCATCTGATCTATCTCGAAAAAGGAAAACATTATGATTTAAACGGATGAATCAAGTAGGCAGGAGGAATTTCCTCTGCCTACTTTTTTTGTAAAGGGATTCGAAACACGTTTGTAGAATAGGAAAGAAGTGAATAATGACAGAGAGGTGATTGGGAATGCTTGAGCAAATCATTAAAATGAAGGAACAAGGGCTGACAACAAAACAAATCGCAGCTCAATTGGATACGACTGAAGGAAAAATCAAATATGCTTGGACTAAATATCGTAAATCGTTAACAGAACAACCTTCTGTAGCAGCGCCGAAAGTAAAATCAAAAACGGTCAAGCAGACGAAAAAGTCGACTGCACCGGTATTAGACGTCGTACCGTCTGTGCAAGTGGTACCTTCGCTAGAACGTGACGCGTTTGGAATGGCGACACATTACGAGGATGACATCCTCCACGCCATCGTTCAGTCACCGACAGCGTTGTACGTCTACTGGGAATTATCTGAACTGTCGAAACAGTTGCTAGAGACGCACTATCACACGACGTTTGATTCGTTCCGTAAAGAATTACGCATTATTGATGTCACGCTTGTTGAATATGAACAAGGACAGGCAAATCGGACGTATCAATTCGAGCTACCAGAAATGACGAATGCTTGGTTCGTTCGACCAGTCGCCCCGAATACTACATACATCATCGAATGGGGCATTCAAACGATCGACGGGGACTTTGTTCCAGTACTACGTTCAAAACCAGTCGAAACGCCACGTGACGAACCAGTCACGGATGGACGGTTCGCGGAAGTCGTGCATCATTGGCAATACGGAGAGGTCGAACAACCGGAATGGGTCGAGGTATTACGTCCTTATTCCTATTTCGATCGCGTCCGGTAATGGAATTAGAGAGAGGGAAAGGAAGAGAAGCTATGCGAAAAGGATATTTTTCACTCGTCTTACATGCACATTTACCATATATCCGTCATGAAGAGGCACATCGTCTAGAAGAACGGTGGATGTATGAAGCGATTTCAGAAACCTACATCCCATTATTGTGGGAGGTCGATCGCTTATCACGTCCGCTCGGCTGGACGGTCAGCATTTCACCACCCGTCATCGAGATGCTTGCCGACCCATTGATTCAAGAACGGTATATCGAGCATATCGAGGATACGTTACGTTTGATTCGCCAGGAACTAGAGCGAGAGCTTGCTCAAAAGGAACGAGATGCACTTCTATTCTATCAAGACCGCTATCAAGATTTATTGAATACGTTCCTTCACTGGGAAAAAGATTTGAACCGCGCATTCCGTCATTATAAGGAGCAAGGTTATCTCGATTTGATTACGTGTACGGCGACGCACGGATTCAGTCCGCACATGTTGTCCGAACAAGCGGCACGTTCTGAAATTCAGACGGGATTGAACTGTTTCGAACGTCATTATGGATTCCGTCCATCTGGTCTTTGGATGCCAGAGTGTGCGTATACGCCCGGACTTGATCGTATTTTGTATGAAGAGGGCATTCGTTATACATTCGTTGACGAACATTCAATCTTAAACGCGGATCCGTCACCGAAACACGGAATCGGAGCACCTGTCTATTCGCCGCACGGTGTGGCACTGTTCCCGCGTGATCAAATCATTTCCGGGAAGATTTGGAGCTCTGTCATCGGATACCCGGGTCATCCGGATTACCGCGAGTTTTATCGTGACCTTGCGTACGATCGAGAGTGGGATCAAATCGCTGAGTTCATGCACCCAGAGGGCTTACGTTATGATACAGGATTGAAATTGCATCGCGTAACAGGAGAAACGGATCAAAAAGACTATTACGTCCGTGATTGGGCATGGCAACGGACAAGTGAGCACGCAGCAGACTTCGCACAAGCACTCGGTGAACATTTAGATGCGCATCAAGGACAAGACTTCCCACCGTTCCTTGTCACTGCACCATTTGATGCCGAATTGTTCGGTCACTGGTGGTTTGAAGGTCCCGACTTCCTCGGTAAAGCGATGGAACGTTTAGAAGATCAAGGAATTGAGTCGATTTCACCGGCAATCTTCCTCGAGCGTCACTTCCAAGACATCGACACGGCACACGTCGCGATGGGAACATGGGGACGAAAAGGCTACGCGGAAGTCTGGATCAACGAACGCAATGACTGGATGATTCGTCATCTCCATCAGCTTGAGAAGAGACTAGCAGGTGTCGTAGCTCGAAATCGTCATCAAGATACGTTGACTGTCAAAGCGAAGCGTCAACTCATTCGAGAATATCTCCTCGCTGTCTCGAGCGACTGGCCGTTCATCCTCGATGGACAGACGACAGCGCAATATGCTGCGAATCGTTTCCGTGAGCACATCTTACGTTTTGAAGAAACCGAGCGTCGACTGGATGCTGAGGAGCTGACGGTGGAATGGTTGGATGATCGATATCGCGAATATCCTTTTCTTCAAGATTCAGATATTGAACCAGATGTCTTTTTGACAGCACATGATTACTATGTGGCAGTGAAGCGTGAGAAATCTTGGAATACAGACGCCATCTTATTGTTCGTCCGACAATATGATGCGTCAGACCGGCCAGCTTCGGAGCTCGCTCGACGGCTCGCTGCTGCTGGTGAGAATGTCTATGTCGTTACGGAACATCCGGAAGCGTATCGATTTGAAGAAGGTGTTCACGTTTACGGAGTGCAAGTGACGGGTCTACCGCTCGTTCAGACCTATAACCAATTGGCGGCACTAAACTTAGCCTTCTTACGTCAAGCGCAAGCCTTGAGTAAGATCGTTGATTTCGCAGTCATCCACAACTTCAACATGGAGACTGCATCAGCTGCCCAAGCCATCGCTAAGATCAAAGAATTGCCACTCGTCAGTAACGTCTACGATGTCGAAAGTGAGCGTTCACCTGATCGTTCAGGCGGTCTGGTCGTTGCCTTAAAACGACTTGAAGGAGATGCGTTGCGCCAATCAGCGGTCGTTTATCTAGAACGAGAAGAGTCACGTCATGGGGTGGAACAAGAGTATCACGTCGAAAAGAAGCCGCTGCGTTTTGAAGAGAACCTTGAAAAACCATATCAACACGTGACGAATCCGAAAAAGAACGGATGAACAGTTGCAATTCCTTTCCTTTCTTGGTACGATACTTGAGTATGCTTAACCTTATGTAAAGCAAAATCACTTGATACATCGAGAGCTAGATAGGAGGGAATCCCATGCGCGTTAAAATCACATTAGCTTGCACTGAAACTGGTGACCGTACTTATATCACTAAAAAGAACAAGCGTAACAACCCAGAGCGTCTTGAGTTGAAGAAATACAACCCACGTCTCCGTAAGCACACACTTCACCGTGAAGTGAAATAATTGAGATGGAAGCCGTCACTTCGTGTGATGGCTTTTTTTGTGGAAAGGAAGACAACTATGAACAAACAAGAAGTACGCCGTCTGATCAAAGAACGACTAGATGTGATGGAGAACCGTGCGGAAAAGGAACGATTGATTCACGAACATGTCTTGTTACTACCCGAATGGCAACAAGCGACCTGTGTCGCGATCACGTTAGCTTTTCGAAATGAATGTGATACAAGAATGCTGATTGAACAAGCGTGGCAAGAGGGCAAGACGGTCTTGATACCAAAAGTAGTCGGAGACGAGATGGTCTTTTATGAACATGGACCAGAAGATCAACTGCAAGCAAATCAGATGGGGATTGCTGAACCGATCGCTTCAGCGCGTCGCGCCTCACTTGATCAAGCAGAGCTTTGCCTCGTTCCAGGTCGCGCCTATCGTCGGGACGGCTATCGTTTAGGATGGGGAGGAGGCTATTACGATCGTGCACTCGTGCCATATACAGGATGTAAAGTATCGATTGCCTTTTCTGAACAACTTCTTCCAGATTTCGAAGTGGAAGCCTTTGATATCCCCGTTGACTTGATCGTCACTGAATTAGAGGTCATCCGATGTTGAGCGCGACCATTTTGTTTTGTCTATTGCTTGCTTGGACCGGACGATCTTTTCGTTTATTGACGACAAGTGGTGCTATCATGACCCTGCTCGTCGGTAGTGGTGTCTCATTCGGATTCGGTTGGCAAGGATTAGTAGTACTCTTACTCTTCTTTGGTAGCTCGAGTCTGTTATCGAAGGTCGGACGATCTAGAAAACAATCGGTCGACTCCATCGTTGAGAAAGACGGCGCGCGTGACGGATGGCAAGTCCTTGCGAATGGAGGGGTAGCGTTCGTTGCTGCCTTAGCGTATGCCATGACGATGGATTTTGCGTATCTCTTGTTATTTCTATTCGTCATCGCAGCATCGAATGCTGATACGTGGGCATCTGAAATCGGACCGCTCTCAAGACGTGATCCGTGGTCTCTCAAAACGTTACGACGGGTACCAGCAGGAACGAGTGGAGCGATGTCGCTGATTGGAACGATCGGTACGATCGCAGGAGCTGCGTTCATCGCTGTAGCAGCGCATTGGATATTTTCTCTTTCTTTAAGACACGTCTTACTCGTAACAAGCATCGGTGTACTCGGGAGCCTACTGGATACACTATTTGGAGCGGTAGGGCAACGCGTTTACCGATGTACGGTTTGTGGGGAATACACGGAAAAGCGAGAGCACCATGGTCAACCGACAGCTTACGTTTCAGGCATTCGATTTTTAGGGAATGATGCTGTCAATGTCTTAACGAGTGGTTTGGCAAGCGGAATCGGGTTTATCATCGTTCGATTTTGGTAACTGGAAATTATGTGAGTATGTAATTCCTTATGTTAGGATATCAATGACACAAAATGGACAAATGTGATTAATTTCACATGATACAAAGAATGTGAAAGATGTTACAATTTACTTGTGAGATAGTTAACAAACTCTTAGGACGAATGGAAGGGTGGACATAACGATATGGAATTACATGCGAAAGTGACACGAGTAGCCCTCATTGGAGCTGGTGCAGTCGGTTCAAGCTTTGCCTATCAGATGTCAACAGCTGGACTTTGTGAAGAACTTGTCATCATTGATGTCAACAAAGCCAAAGCAGAGGGCGAGGCAATGGACTTAAACCATGGAACACCATTTAGCTCTTCACCGATGCGAATATGGGCTGGCGACTACGCAGACTGCCGCGAAGCGGAAGTCGTCGTCATCACGGCAGGCGCTCCACAAAAACCAGGTGAGACAAGACTCGATCTTGTCGCAAAGAATGCGTTGATCATGAAAGAAATGATTCGTCAAATCATGGATTCCGGTTTTGATGGGATCATCGTCGTGGCTTCCAATCCGGTTGATATCATGGCACATCTTGCCTGGAAATATTCTGGTCTTCCGAAATCCCGCGTATTTGGATCAGGGACGGTGCTGGATACAGCGCGTCTGCGTCAAATGCTCGGAGAATACTTTCACATTGATTCCCGAAATGCCCATGCCTATATTCTTGGCGAACATGGTGACACGGAATTCGCAGCCTGGAGTAACAGCCGCATTTATGGAAAAACGATTGATGAACTACTTGCTGAAGACGATCGTTATTCTCAAGCAGATCTTGATCAAATCTACATCAACGTCCGAGATGCTGCTTATCATATCATCGAGCGCAAAGGGGCAACCTACTATGCGATTGGGCTTGGACTCGTTCGGATCGTTCGTGCCATCCTCGGAAATGAGAACTGTCTATTGACGGTCGGTGCGCATGTCGATGGGCAGTACGGAATTTCCGGTATCCATATTGGAGTTCCCGCCATCATCAATCGTCAAGGTGTGCGTGAAATCATTGAAGTCTCATTGACGGAAGAAGAGTTGAAGAAATTCCATCATTCTGCTGATGTATTACGTCAGACGCTTGAACCCGTCTTGCAAGGATAAGCGTACGCATCATGATGAAGGTATTACGAAATAAAGTAGCAAAAAACTCAAGTGTCGGACTTGCTTCATATTGTCCACACTTGAGTTTTTTTGATGTAGAGAACGAATACATAAAAAATCACATCTATTCGTCCGGTAGTAAAAAGAAAAAAATCTAGGTTTTATTTTACTAGAAAAGGGTTAAGTAAGAGATAGAAGCATTTTTACGTCATTTTTTTTGTACGTCATGATACCCAAAAAGGAGAGAACCGACAGTCATGTATACTTTTCGAAAACTAACTAAAGAGGATGCAGAACAATACTGGAATCTACGCCTTGAGGGATTAAAAAATCATCCAGATGCATTCGGTCATTCGTTTGATGATGAACAGCAAACCCCGCTCCGCGAAGTACAAGAAGGACTTGAGGGAGAACCCGACTCCGATGAGGTTTGGCTTGGTATGTTCGACGGTGATACATTGTTTGGGTTTGGTCAGGTCAAACCATATGAATTGTCACGTGAATCGCATAAAGCGATGATTTCTGGAGTATACGTATCACCTGAATATCGCGGGGGTACTGGTCGCGCTTTAATGGAAGCCTTAATCGAGGAAGCGAAAAAGTTACCGGACGTCGAGCAAGTCATTCTTGCCGTTTTATCAGGGAACGAAGCCGCACAAAATCTTTATGAGTCGCTCGGTTTTGAAGTATATGCCGAAGATCCAGATTCCGTAAAATTAGAAGACGGCACATATCGTGATGATATTTGGATGAAGAAGTACGTCTAAGTTCTTCAGAGGATGTAGATTAGAAGCTGTAGCAAAAAAAGTGCTACGGCTTTTTTGCATGGTATCCGTAGGATATCAGTATCGGCAAAGAATGAATATTTGTTATCATGAGAACAAAGCGGATGTCACGTCGTAGTCCGATTGAAAGGGAGCGAATGAATATGAAAGAAGTCATACGTACGATTGAAGAGCTTGTCTCGATTCCGAGTCCAACAGGTTCGACAAAAGAAGCGATTACATATGTAGAAAAGCGATTGATCGCAGAAGGGATCACGTATCGAAAGCTTGAAAAAGGAGCGATTTTAGCGACACTACCTGGTGCTTCAACGCGTACGCGGTTACTGACGGCACACGTCGACACACTAGGAGCGATGGTGAAAGAGATTCTACCAACAGGACGACTTCGTTTATCACAACTAGGGGGATATGCTTGGACAGCGATCGAAGGTGAGAACTGTCTCATTCATAAGATGGACGGTCAAACGGTTTCAGGTACGATCGTGTTTCATCATTCGAGTGTTCATACGTCGCGCGAGACGAACAAAACGGAACGCTCCGCTGATAATATCGAAGTACGACTCGATATCCGTTCGACGACGGCAGAAGAGACGCGCGTTGCGGGGATTGAAGTAGGAGACATCGTAACGTTTGATCCGCGATTCCTCTATACGGAAACAGGATTCGTGAAGTCGCGCCATCTCGATGATAAAGCATCCGTTGCTTTGTTACTTGAATTGATCAAGGAATGGAAAACAATCGAACTACCACACACGGTCCAGATTCTGATTTCAAATTACGAAGAAGTTGGATTCGGTGGGAATGCTGGATTCACGGACGAGGTCGCAGAATACATCGCGGTCGACATGGGGGCACTAGGAGACGGTCAGCATTCGGATGAATTCACGGTCTCGATCTGTGCGAAAGATGGTTCAGGTCCGTATGACTTGGCTTTACGCCACCAGTTAACGCGCTTAGCACAACGTAATAGTATTCCATATAAGGTTGATATCTATCCGTTCTATAGCTCGGATGCCTCAGCAGCAGTAAGTGCGGGCCACGACGTCCGGCACGGATTGTTCGGTCCGGGAATCGAATCGAGTCATTCGTACGAACGTACACATGAGACGTCGTTACAAGCGACATATGATTTGCTGCATGCCTATGTAAAGGAGCCGATGGTCGATGAAGACACTGTATGATGTACAGCAATTACTCAAGACATACGGGACATTCATCTATCTTGGGGATCGGGCGTCCGATATCGCGATGATGATGCTTGAACTCGATGAATTACAAGAAGCAGGCGTTTTGGAACAACGACAGTACGATTCAGCAAAACTAATCTTGCGACATGAATTAAAGCGTTCACAATCCGATAACATTTAAGATCGTGCAACCCTTTGCGCAAACGGGTTATGTCCGGTAAAATGAGGAAGCAGACATTATATGAGTATAGGGGAGACGAAGCAATGAAATGGTTACTCGGCATTGATATCGGCGGAACGACAGTCAAGATGGCAATTTTGGATTTGCAAGGGATCATTGTAGAAAAGTGGGAAATCGAGACGGTCGTTTTGAATGATGGCGTACAAATTCCTGGAGATATCGCAAAATCCTTCTTTGAGAAGTGTCAAGAGAGCAATAAACGACCAGAAGATTTCGTCGGAGCAGGCATCGGTGCGCCGGGATTCATTGATTTCAATACAGGTGTCGTTGAGAAAGCGGTCAATATCGGTTGGAATAACTTTGAACTCATCGGTGAATTCGAGCGTTTGACGGGTTTACCGGCTGTTATTGAAAATGATGCGAACGCAGCGGCAATCGGTGAGATGTGGAAAGGTGCCGGTAGTGGAGCAACCGAACTCCTTGCGGTCACACTCGGTACGGGTGTCGGTGGTGGTCTGATCACAAACGGACAAATCGTGCATGGTACAGTCGGAATGGCTGGAGAAATCGGTCATATTACGATGTTGCCTGAAGGTGGCGTCCTATGTGGATGTGGTCGCAAAGGATGTCTTGAGACGATCGCGTCAGCAACAGGGATTGCCCGTCTTGGTCTTGAGAAGCGAAAAGGGAAGGAAACATTACTCAACGATATCAAGGCAGTGACGGCGAAAGACGTATTCGAAGCGTATGAGAAAGGCGATCGGATTGCAACGGAAGTCGTAGAAGAAGTGACGTTCCATCTCGGTCTTGCCATCTCCAACTTAGCAAACAGTATCAACCCGGAAATCATCGTCATCGGTGGTGGTGTCTCAAAAGCGGGCGAGACATTGCTTGCACCACTCCGTCAACAGTTCGAACGCTTCGCTTTACCACGGGTTTTCGGATCGACGACGTTCAAGATTGCCGAGCTTGGAAACGATGCCGGAGTCATCGGCTGTGCATGGCTTGCGAAGCAGATGTTTCTCAAAAAATAATAATATTCAATTTCAGTAAAAGGTTCGCTTCGGCGAATCTTTTTTTTGTTTACAAACGTACAGTAATTATGTGATTGTTAAGTATCTTCCGGATTCCAGTTGCATTTTTGTAAAACTAAGCGTAAAATTTTCACGTGATATGGGTATATGTAAATTATGATGTAAGTTGTGTGAACTGAAAGCAGAAAGCACATGTAAATTAGGAGGCAGGTTTTTATGCAGCAAGACGCAAACATCTGGTCGCGAATGCGCCTAAAGATGGGTCAAGGCGTTCGCAGCACCTATAAAGAGCACAAGCTCTTTTGGATTGCGACCTTATTGATTTGGTTAAAAACGTATTTAGCGTATACACTTTTCTTCAACGTTCCCGTAACAAACTCTGCGCAAGCATTCATTCTACTAATTAACCCAATTAGTTCAGCGCTCTTCATGTTCGGGTTCAGCTTCTTCTTCCGGGGAAATGTTCAAAAATGGTTCATCTACGGTACATTGTTCGTCGCGACACTCATTTTATATGCGGACATCATTTTCTTCCGCTTCTTTAATGACTATCTGACGTTGCCGGTATTGTTCCAAACATCGAATGCAGAGACCGTTTCTGCATCGCTCGGGTCACTCTTGAATTGGTCCGATTTATTGATCGTCGGTGACTTGATCATCTTACCGTTCTTCTTACGGAAAATGGACATGTCAAAAAACGTTGCGTCACGTGGACGCGCGATTCTCGCATTCGTTGCAGCAGTTGTCGTTTTCCTTGGAAACTTGACGCTCGCTGAGACAGAACGTCCAGAATTGCTCACACGTGCCTTTGACCGAGAACTGCTCGTTAAAAACATCGGAACATTTAACTTCCATATGTATGACGCACTCATTCAGTCGAAGACATCTGCGCAAAAAGCACTCGCAGACAGTTCTGAACTGTCGGAAGTTCAAAGCTTCATTGATTCAAAACATGCCGAACCGAACCCAGCTATGTTCGGAAAGTACAAAGGAAAGAACGTCATCGTCGTTTCCTTTGAGTCGGCACAATCCTTTGCAGTTGGATTAAAAGCACCAAACGGACAAGAGATTACACCGAACCTGAATAAGTTGATCAAGGAATCGCATTCATGGGATAACTTCTATCACAACACAGGACAAGGGAAAACGGCAGATGCTGAGTTCATTCTCGAAAACTCGATCTATCCACTTGGACGCGGTGCAGCATTCTTTACGAACGGAGAAAACGAATTCCGGGCAACTCCTGAAATGTTGAAAGAAGACGGCTATTATTCAGCTGTTTTCCATGCAAACAACAAATCGTTCTGGAACCGAGACATCGTCTACAATAGCTTTGGCGTCGATCGTTTCTTCTCAGAGACGGATTATGACCTAGGTGATCCAGCAGATTTGACGGAGTGGGGCTTGCTCGATGATAAATTCTTTGAACAGTCATTGCCGATGTTGAAAGATTTACCACGTCCGTTCTATTCGAAGTTCATCACATTGACGAACCACTATCCATTTGAGATGCCAAAACCAGAAGATGAACTCGTACCACCGCTTGAGACAAGTTCTACGACGTTGAACCATTATGTTCAGGCACTAGCGTATCAAGATATGGCACTCGGTAAATTCATCGAGGGTCTGAAAAAAGATGGTACGTGGGATGACACGATCTTCATGGTCTATGGCGACCACTATGGTATCTCGACGAACCACAATGCTGCGATGGCAGAACTCATGAACAAAGATGAGTTGACACCGTATGATGTCGCGCAATTGCAACGTGTACCATTCGTGATCCATTTACCGGGTCAAACGAAAGGTGTGAAACATGAAGACGTCGCGAGCCAAATCGACATTAAACCGACATTGCTACATCTGTTAGGACAAGACTTCAAGAATGAAGTATTGTTCGGTACCGATCTCTTCTCGAAGCAGCACAAGGATTATGCGCTGTTCCGCGATGGTTCCGTCATAACAGACAAAACGGTTTATACGCAGGAAACATGTTATGATCGTCAGACAGGTGAAGAAGTAAAAGATGGAGAGTTAGCGGAGATGTGTAAACAATCTACGAAACAATCCGAGAAGGAGTTAGGACTTTCGGATAAAGTCATCTACGGTGACTTGCTCCGTTTCCTTCAAACTTCAAAATAAGATGAGGAAAACGAATCTACTTTCGAGTGGATTCGTTTTTTTTTGTAGAAAGGCAAATAAAAAGAGAGATGCGCGAGGCATCTCTCTTCAGATTTTAGACAAAAGGGCTGACACCAAAAAAATGACGCATCTTTTCACGCCCTTTTCTCAGGCGAGACACAAGCTAGTTTTCCTGCTTCATTTAAGCAGGAAAGCGGGTCTTGTTCGTCTCTGACAGCGCATAAATGCGCTTTTTCCTGTAGGAGTGGCGTGTGACGCGTCATTCTTTTTATTACGAGATAAGGGAGGCAGATCATCAATCTGCCTCCCTTATCTTTGTAGATACTGACTTTTGAGTCAGCCTCTTTTTAGCGTATCTTGATTACGATGGAATACCGCCGTAAATCAATGTCGCAATCCCGAACCAGCCGAATAAGACGACAGTCAGACCTGCGAATACGAGTGGAAACATTTGGCGTTTCTTAAGTGAACGAACGACGGCCCAAACGCCGACGAGTGCGACGAAGAAGAAAAGCCAACCGATTGGTTGATCCAAATGCATGACGTACTCCCCCTTAAACAATCACGTTATGAATTTCACGAAGATTTCACTTAAATCTCACTTTTTAGTTTATCCGACTCGCGGGATAAAGTCGAGAGGGCGTTGCAGGAACTTTCGACAATTTCGTGTATAGTAGGAGAAGAGTCTATTGTAAAGGGGTTTTATAGAATGGAAATCGTAATGATCACTTCCGGTATGGCATCTGAGAATGGTTATTTGTTATTTAAAGACAAGGAATGTCTCGTCATTGATCCAGGTACAGAAGATATGCGGTTTTTCGATGAAATTGAAAGTCGGGGAGCAACATTAAAAGCGATTTTATTAACGCATGCGCATTTTGACCACATTGGTGGTGTGGATATGTTACGACGCTTCACGGAAGCTCCTGTCTACGTGCATACGGAAGAAGCAGGATGGCTCGGTAATCCAGAATGGAATGGTTCAGCGAAATTCGGAATGCCACCGATGCGAATGAAACCAGCGGATCATTTGTTGCAACCAGGACGATTGACGGTCGGTAGCTTTTCGATGCATGTACTTGAGACGCCAGGACACTCACCAGGAAGTGTGACGTTCTACTTTAAAGGAGAGCGGATCGCGTTCGGTGGAGATCTCCTGTTCCAGCAAGGCGTCGGACGGACGGATCTTCATGGTGGGGATCAAGACGTATTGATGCGTTCACTGGATCGACTCATCGCGGAACTACCGGCAGATACGACGGTTTATCCAGGGCACGGTCCGAGTACGACGATTCGTCAAGAGATGAAATCGAATCCATTCCTATGACTAAAAAAAACTCGCCATCCAAAAGGATGACGAGTTTTTTTCATTACATCTGGAAGTTCGACCAGTACGTAAAGACGATGAAAAATACAGTTAAGTAAGCTCCAAAGATATAGACATACGTTTTTTCAGTTAAACGCAAGTAACCAAGCGCTGCAAAAAAGACAGTTTGTGCTAAGAAGACGAAGCCCATGACTAAAAATGAATCCGTATGCTCACTTGAGCTTGCATCGCCACCCAATGCGCCGATAAATGCCATGACTGCGATGATACCAGTCCAGAAACCGAGTACGCGGTACATTCTCCCCATTCCTATAACCCCCTAAATCCGACAGATAGTCAATATACGTACTTATTTTACCAAGCAAACAATCATTCGTCTATCCTGTTCTAGTGATTGTTAAGGAATAACTGTGAACAAAAGATGAAGTTTCAAAAAAAGTTGTACAATAGTTGTACAAAAGGTGTACAAAGTAAAATTGACGTGCTATAGTAACTGTAATGAAACCCCACACTTTGAGAGGAGGAGCAAAAATGACGAATGAGTTAGTCTTTTTCACATACCCAAGCTGTACATCATGTCGTAAAACGAAATCATGGTTAAAAGAGGAACATGTTGATGTAGAGGAACGTCATCTGTTCAGAAATGCTCCAACAGTTGATGAACTCATGGAACTGTTGAAATTATCGACGGATGGGATTGAAAGTTTGCTCGCAACACGCAGTCAAGCCTTCAAGGATCTCGGCATTGATATTGAAGACATGAAACTCAGTGAGTTATTACGCCTCATGAGTGACAATCCGAAATTATTACGCCGCCCAATCATCACTGATGGAAAACAACTTGTTATCGGATACGATAAACCAGGTCTTGAGACATTGGCGAAGCGTAAACATCGGACAATCGCACACGTATCGTAAAGAAGCCGGTTTGGTCGGCTTCTTTTTTTTGTGTATTGTTTGCGGTAGGGAGGTGAAGAGAAATGAAGGAATGGACGACACAACTCATGGAACGATTCGAATCACTTGGTGCAACAGATGTTCATTTCGTACCGAATGAAGCTTGCGTCCGAATCGTTTGTCGAACGGGTGACGGTTTGTGTGAACAAGAAGAGGTGGAACTGACGCGTTACCGGACACTTGTCAGTCATGTCCGCTATGAGGCGAACTTAAAGGAACAGAATGAGCGGATTCCGCAAAGTGGTTTGTATCCGCACGGGAAAAAGGGCATGCGTGTCTCGTTGTTGCCGAGTCGACAAGGGGATGCGATGTCGTGGCGATTTTATCGATCAACGGTCTCTCAAGAAACAGCTTTACGAACGTTACACAATCAATTGGACTTCGCTTGGTTAGCTGAACAACGACACGGGTGTATCGTCATTTCTGGATCGACAGGTGCAGGAAAGACGACGATGTTATATTCCTTGATGAGTGCAATGGAAGAAAAGCGAATCATCTCGATTGAAGATCCGGTGGAATGTACGGTACCAAACGTCTTGCAACTGGAACTAAATGAAAAGGCAGGCTTCACTGCTACGCGATGTTTTGAGGAAATATTGCGAGCGGATCCGGATTGGATTGCTTTTGGTGAGGTGCGGACGAGAGAGGCAGCACGTTTGACGATGAATGCCGCACTTAGTGGTCACGTCGTGTTATTTACGTTACACGCTGGAAGTATTGATGAGGCGCGATTGCGATTGCGTAGTTTAGGGATCGAAGAGTCAGAACTAGCTGTCTGTCAACGTATCATTCATCTCGAGCGAAAAGGAGAGGATGTCCGCTGTACCGTCAGAAACTTACAAGCCGCGATCAAAGTCGGTTCTTAAAACGATATCACCGTTTGTTATCAAAAGGCATTTCCGCGAAAGAGACGTTACTCATTTTAAAACGATTCGAGCGTCAGCCGTTCGCGGAAGTAGTCGGAGAAATGGAACAACGTCTTGAGAAAGGAGACTCCTTTGCAGCATCGCTTGAACCGCTTGCGTTAACGAATACCTTAAAACGACTTCTTTTCGTTGGAGAGAGGACAGAGCGACCATTGCTCGTTCTTCGCCAAATCGTGAAACTGCTCGACCTCGAAACAGAAATGCGATCGAAGTTTTGGAAGATGATTCGGTATCCGCTTGTTCTAGCGACCAGTCTATTCCTTCTGTTCTTCTTTTACGCCCTCTACGTATTTCCGTCTCTCCTCGAGATGTCGGACCCGAAGACTCTCCCCTCATTTCTGCATCTCCTTCTTCACCCCTCTGCGAAATATCTGCTCGCAAGTATTCCCGTTATTTTGTTGACCTCCGGGTACCTCTTTTTTCGCTTCTTTCCGTTAAACCGTATTTTACGACTGAAACCGCTACAGCGTTTGATTCGCCTCTACTACAGCTATTTATTCACGATCGAAGTAGGATCGTTCATCGATGCTGGCTTCTCGCTCGAAGAGACCTTTCGCCATCTAGAGCAAGGACAAGCGAATAAAAAAGGACATCTCTATGCTCGTCTACATGCTAAACAACAGGCAGGGGAACCACTTGCAGAAGCGCTTGGCGAAGATGAGATCATCGAAGCCGAGACGATTGGAATCGTCCATTTGGCGCGGGAAAGTGGCGATCTTGGACCGTTGTTGCTTGAACAAGCGACACTCTTACATGAGTCGATGGAAGAGGAACTAGAGAAAAAGTTGTTATGGATCGAGCCGATTTTGTACGGTGGATTGACGATCATGACGGGAACGTTGTTTCTCATCTTGTATTATCCGATACAGCTAGCGATACAGCAGCTTCCATTCTAAACAGAGGAGACGATACGATGAAACAATTCTTAAAGAGACAGGATGGATTCACCTTACTTGAGATGGCAGCCGTCTTATTGATTATTTCGTTATTACTGCTCGTTTTGATTCCAACGATGACAAGTGGAAAAGACCAGGCGAAAGGTGTGAGTTGTGAGGCGAACATTCGAGTCATTCGGTCAGAAGTAAACCTTTACTATGCCAAAGAGAAGAAGTACCCAGAATCGCTTCAGACGATCAATCGCGGAACAGCTGATAAACCGAATGCTCTCGTCTGTGATCAGGAGACGTATACGTATGATCCGAAGACTGGCGAACTTACGAAGTGAACAAGGATTTACATTATTTGAGATGACGGCGGTGCTGACAATCATTGCTTGTTTACTTGTTTTTTTGTTGCCGGCACTGTTTGAAAAACGACCGGACTGGATTCCGCTTGAACAAGAGGTTCGTCTGATGGAACAAGATATTCAGACACTTCGACTGATGCAGTACTCAAAGCAAGATCAAGCATTGATGCAGTTTCGATTTCGAGGGGATGGTACGGGATATCTTGTCCTTGCGGATGACCGGTTGTTATGGCAACGAACATTCCAAAATGGTCATACGTGTACCGTTCCGCCCTCGAATCGCATCATCTATTTTAAAAGCTATCACTCGATCTATGCAGCGACCTGGTCTTGCCGTTCGGCAACAGCCGAATATGAAATCAAATTCTTACTTGGGAACTATCAAATGGCAATCCGTAAAGTGAGGTGAGAAGTATGCAGAACGAACGCCAAGCGGGCTTCTCTTTGCTTGAAGTGATGCTCTCAATCGTTGCAATCGGTATCTTCATGATGTTAGCGATTGATCCTTATCTCGATTTACGGACGAAACAAATGAAATGGGAACAAGAGACGGAACAGCTTGAGCAGATGGCTACGGATCAAGTTGAAAACCGAACAGCGTCCTATGTCCTGAAACAAGGAGCGTGGTGCAATGAAACGATGTGTCTTGCGAGCGGAATCCGGAATGACCCTTCTCGAACTCTCATTCGTCCTATGGCTGAGCCCACTTCTTCTGCTGGCAATCTTGACATTGACCCCACTCGTTCGTCCGCCGGAAGTCAACCGAATGAATGAAGAATTGTTCTTTCATACCGTGGAACGACTGATGTGGCGTAGTACGATGTGTGAGCGCGTCGGAGACGAGATTCGTGGAATGGACGTCAATCCGGGAGAGACGGCTGAAAAGTGGCGTCTCGTCCGTGTGCAAGATCAACTACGTCTCAAGAAAGAACAGGGAGGTGAACTGACATACGCCCGCGACGTCAAACACTATACCGTGACAGGGGATGCCGAGATTCTCTCGATTCAGTTGAACGACAGCAGACGTTCCTTCCGATGCGTCAGGAAGGATTCATCTTGATTCAAACGTTACTGTTACTTCTAGGAATGGGAGTCGTGCTCTTGATTTCTTGTCAGCAAATTGACGAAGAGATGCGGCATCATCAGTTAGAGCAAGAAGCCCTTCAACTCGAGTCTCTCATCCGAGCGGCGAAAGCAGATTGTACGAAGGACGAGACCCTCCACTACCCAATCGGACAAGTCAGCTGTACAGCGACCGATAAAGGCTTTAAAATGGAAGCGAGATTAGAGAATGGTCAAAGAATCGAGGCGGTCGTCACACATGAGTAAGGTTTATTTGATTGGGTTTATGGGAACTGGTAAAACAGCCGTCGGACATCGATTGGGTTCACAATACGAGATCGACGAACTGGATGAACGGTTCGAACAGGAACATGGACAAACGATTACCGCTTTTTTCGCTGAGCATGGCGAAGCAGGGTTTCGTACACATGAAAGCGAATTGTTGAAGAGTAGCAATGCGGAAGTAATCGTCACAGGTGGCGGGATCGTCGAACGAGAAGAGAACCGACTGTACATGCAGGAGTCCGGAACAGTCGTCTGGATCGATACACCCTTTGATTTGATTTGGGAACGTATCGCCGCTGATCCGAATCGTCCACTCGTGACAGAACGGGAACAAGTGAGACGATTGTTTGAACGTCGCTATTCCTTATATGCTGGAGTAGCTACTGTCCGACTCGAAGGAACGGCATCAATCGAAGAATTAACGCGTGCGATTGAAACTGTATTGGAGGAGAAGTCATGATTTGGATTACGTTAGGTATTATTTTATTGGCTATCATAGGACTCGTGTTGTTCGGATTCAGTCTTTACAAAAAGAAGCTGTCTCAGGATATTCGGCAGTTAAAACAACTGATGGAGCGCTTTACGATTCGTCAGCAAACCTTGCAGACGAACATTGATCATACGACGCAGCGAATCGATCAAATCAAAGGGAATATCAATCGAATCACTGAAGAAGGAAATCGTGTGAAGCAAGGAGCGAGCCAATTGGTGACGGAAGGTCGTCGACTCCAGGAGGAAATCAAACGAACTGCCGGAATCAAACAATTTTGAAATGGCTTTCATGGGAAGAATATGAAACAATAGGAGAGAAGGGACAGGGTCCTTTCTCTCTTTTTCGTATGTTCCTTTTTCCGAATAATACTAGATAATTATGATTTTAATTGGTAAGATGGATTTGAAAATGGAACATTAAAGAGAAGAGAGAGCGAAAACGTTCGTAAATAGGGGGATTTGTATGAGTCAAACGACATTGAAAAGAACACCGTTATTCGAGACGGTTTCGCAAACCGGTAAGATGGTGGATTTTGCGGGATTTGAAATGCCAGTTTTGTTTTCCTCGATTAAAGAAGAACACGTTGCAGTAAGGGAGAACGTCGGCATGTTCGATGTCTCGCACATGGGAGAACTGTTCGTCAGCGGACCGGATGCTCTGACGTTTTTACAAGCTACATTATCGAACGATATTTCGAAGATTGCGGTGGGGCAAGCGCAATATAACGTCTTATGCCAAGAAGACGGTGGGACAGTGGATGATTTACTCGTCTATCGTTTGGCAGAAACGGACTATCTTCTCGTCGTCAATGCTTCGAACATTGAAAAAGACGAACAACATTTACGTCACTATCTAACAGGGGACGTCACGCTTGAGAATCAATCGGAACAATATGGTCAAATTGCGGTCCAAGGACCACGTGCGGAAGCCATCCTTTCCGGCATGACACCACTTGTCTTATCAGAGATCGGATTTTTCAAGTTCCAACGGGGGACGGTTGCAGGAGTGGAAATGATCGTCTCACGCAGTGGGTACACAGGGGAAGATGGATTCGAACTCTACATGGCAGCTGGTGACGCACCTGCTGTCTGGCAAGCACTGCTTGAGCAAGGTGTCGTACCATGCGGGCTCGGGGCACGTGACACATTACGTTTTGAGGCATGTCTGCCACTTTACGGACATGAATTATCAGCAACGATTTCACCAATCGAAGCGGGAATGGGCTTTGCGGTCAAACCACAAGTCAAACCGTTCGTCGGTGCAGAGGTCTTGTTGCAACAGAAAGAACAAGGAGCACCGCGACGCTTGATCGGTCTTGAATTACTCGATAAAGGGATTGCGCGTCAAGATGCACCGGTTTGGCATGACGGGGAAGTCGTTGGTGTGGTGACGACAGGTACGTTGCCGCCGACAGTCGGAAAAGCGATTGCTTGGGCACTCGTTCCTGCAGAAGTAGCGGAACAAGAGCAATTTGAAGTGGAAGTACGCGGAAAACGTTTAGCAGCGAAACGAACAGCGACACCGTTTTATCGTCGCACGAAATAAGGGGGATATTTCTATGGATTTTCGTTATTTACCAATGACAGCAGAAGATGAGCAGGCGATGTTACAGACGATCGGTGCAGCATCGATCGAAGATTTACTCGCTGATATCCCGGCATCCGTCCGTGATAACGGTACATTGGAAGAAGTCGGTGTGCCACTTCCGGAAACGGACTTGATTCGGACGCTATCGAAGCTTGCCGACCAAAACATGAATACGAAACAATATCCATCGTTCCTTGGCGCAGGCATCTATGATCACTATGCACCTGCTGTCGTCAATCATATGTTACTGCGCTCAGAGTTTTACACTGCCTATACACCATATCAGCCAGAGATTTCGCAAGGTGAGCTACAAGCGATTTTTGAATTCCAATCGATGATTTGTGAATTGACAGGGATGGATGTCGCGAACTCGTCGATGTATGACGGTATCACGGCGTTAGCGGAAGCGGCCATGCTTGCTTGTGCCCATACGAAGAAAAAGACGATCGTTCTTTCAGACGGCGTTCACCCGGAAGCGCACGATGTCGTTCGGACGTATGCGAACGGTCCAGGACTAAACGTCGAGACGTTGGCGCTTGAGCAAGGTGTCACACGGATCGATCAACTCGATGCCATCGAAGACGTCGCCTGTGTCATCGTGCAGTATCCGAACTTCTACGGTCGTGTCGAAGAACTACAAGCATTGGCCGATGCGACTCATGCTCGTGGTGCGCTGTTCATCGTCTCTGCGAATCCACTGGCACTCGGTATCTTAGAAGCGCCAGGTAAACTTGGCGCTGACATTACGATCGGAGATTGCCAACCGTTCGGAATTCCACAAAGCTTTGGTGGACCGACATGTGGTTATTTCACGACGACAAAAGCGTTGATGCGTAAGATTCCGGGACGTCTCGTTGGACAGACCGTCGATGAGAATGGGAAACGCGGTTTCGTTCTGACGTTACAAGCACGTGAACAACACATTCGCCGTGACAAGGCGACATCTAACATCTGTTCGAACCAAGCGTTGAATGCACTCGCTGCTTCGATCGCGATGAGTGCACTCGGAAAACGGGGGATCCGGGAACTCGCGACACGTAACTTGCAAACGGCACATGCATTAAAACAAAAGCTGAAACAGGCTGGCTTTACGATCGTTGACGATGGACCGAGCTTCAATGAATTCGTCGTTACGCTACCAATCGACGCGACACGTGCGAGTCAACAATTGCTCGATCACGGAATCATCGGCGGTTTACCGTTAGGATCGTATGACGCAGCGCGTCAAAATGAAATGCTTGTTTGTGCAACGGAATTACGGACGAATGAAGAGTTGGATCAATTCGTGACAGCGTTAGGGGGACTCACACATGAATGAGCAAACATTGATCTTTGAAATTTCTAAACCGGGTCGTATCGCCTATAGCTTACCGTTACCGACTGTCGATGAGGTGGCAGTAGAAGAATTGTTACCGACCTCGATGTTACGGAAGGAAGACGTGGCGCTACCGGAAGTATCTGAACTGGATCTCGTCCGTCACTACACGGCACTCTCGAACCGTAACCATGGTGTGGATTCTGGATTCTATCCACTCGGGTCATGTACAATGAAATACAATCCGAAAATCAATGAAGATATGGCACGCCTCCCTGGGTTTGCACACATTCACCCGCTTCAACCAGTCGAAAGTGTCCAAGGGGCACTCGGTTTGATGTATGATCTGCAAGAAAAACTCGCAGTCATCACAGGAATGGATGAAGTGACGCTTCAGCCGGCGGCGGGAGCACACGGTGAATGGACAGGCTTGATGCTGATTAAGGCCTACCATCATGCACGTGGTGACTTTAAACGGACGAAAGTCCTCGTACCGGACTCGGCACACGGAACGAACCCCGCATCGGCATCTGTCGCTGGATTTGATACCGTGACGGTCTTATCGGATGAACGTGGTCTCGTTGATTTAGCGGACTTAAAGAAAAAAGTCGGTGACGATACAGCGGCACTCATGTTGACGAATCCAAACACGCTCGGTTTATTTGAGTCGGATATCGTCGAAATCGCCAAAGCGGTTCATGAGGCAGGCGGAAAACTGTACTACGATGGTGCGAACTCGAATGCGATCATGGGCATCGCTCGACCAGGGGACATGGGCTTTGATGTCGTTCACTTGAACTTGCATAAGACGTTCACAGGACCGCACGGTGGCGGCGGACCAGGATCGGGTCCAGTAGGGGTCAAACAAGATTTGATTCCGTATTTACCGAAACCAATCGTCCGCAAAGAGGAAGAGCGTTATGTCCTCGACTACGATCGTCCGGAAGCAATCGGTCGTGTCAAACCATTCTACGGTAACTTCGGCATCAACGTTCGTGCCTATAGCTATATTCGGACGATGGGTGGAGCAGGTCTTGCTCGCGTCTCGAAAGAAGCGGTCTTGAATGCGAACTATATGTTGGTTCGTCTCAAAGGTGCGTATGACGCGCCATACGACGTCTATTGCAAGCACGAATTCGTCTTGTCGGGTAAACGTCAAAAAGCACTAGGTGTCCGGACGCTTGACATCGCTAAACGTCTGCTTGACTTTGGATACCATCCACCAACGATCTACTTCCCGTTGAACGTCGAGGAGTGTATCATGATCGAACCGACGGAAACAGAGTCGAAAGAAACACTCGATGCCTTCTGTGATGCGATGCTCCAGATTGCAAAAGAGGTCGAAGAGACACCGGATGTCGTCTTGAACGCACCACACACGACGGTCGTCAAACGGATGGACGAGACACTTGCTGCTCGAAAACCAGTCTTACGCTACGAACCAAAACAAGAAGTACACGCATAAGCTGTTTCATAAAAAAGAGGACCTCTCCGACGAAGGAGAGATCCTCTTTTTGCGATGAACGAAGCATTAGCTCCGTTTGATTTTTCCTGACCACTGCTTGAATCCGCCTTTTAACTGATACAGATTCGTATAGCCTGCTTTTTTCAAGACTTTTGCAGCCTGTGAAGAACGCATGCTCCCTTGACAATACAAGTAAATCGGCATGTCTTTTCGTAATTCCTTCGAGCGCATCTTCATTTGGCTGACCGGGATGTTACGGGCACCTACGATGTGTCCACCTTTGAATTCCTGTGTTTCGCGAACATCGACGATTTGTGCTTTACGATAGTTCGCACGGAATTCTTCTTGCGACAATTTCGTGATGCCTTTGACCGGCATGAAACGCCAAGCGATGTAGGCGATCAGCGCGACCCATAATACGATCGTAATGATAGTTCCAGTTTCCATATTCGACTTCCAACCCCTTCGTTCGTTTAACCTCTGTTTCATTATAGTCAACGAAATCGATTTCGGCAATCGACTCGTGATTGCGCGACCGAGAATGGGTTTGATACACTAAGACGGAAACGTTTTGGGGGTGCTCAAGTGAACAGAGAGTGGCAAGTGTTGACGACGCCGGCGATGGAGCCGGCAATGAACATGGCAATCGATGAAGCATTGATTCAGTTCGTCGGGCGGGGGGAGATCGCACCGACGCTTCGTTTTTACTCATGGGAACCACGTGGATTAAGTGTTGGTCATTTTCAACGGGCGACCCGTGATATCGATCGAGAGCGGATTGCAGAGCTCGGGATTCCGATCGTGCGTCGGATGACAGGAGGGCGCGCTGTCTTGCATGCAGACGAGTTGACATACAGTGTCGTCATCCCGGAAGATACAGAAGGTTTACCACGCACGGTCATCGAAAGTTATCGGATGTTGACGGAAGGGATTCGCAAAGGATACCATCACCTCGGCATTCCGGTCGAATTTTCCGTTCCGTTGACGGAAGAGGAAAAAGAAGAATTACGGAAGCCGAAATCAGCCGTCTGTTTTGATGCAGCATCGTATTATGAACTCGCTGTAGGAAAACGGAAAGTCGCAGGAAGTGCACAAGTCCGCCATCAAGGCGTTGTCTTACAGCACGGTTCGGTCCCACTCTCTGTCGATGAAGGTGAATTGTTTGATTGTTTCTTGTATGATGATGAGTCGACGCGCGAGCGGATGAAAGCGCGTTTTTCAGGAAAAGCTGTCGCTTTGAATGAGCTAGCAGGTCGCGCTGTCGCATTTGACGAGGTACGAGAAGCGTTCACGAAAGGCTTCGAAGAGGCGCTTGATTTGTCGTTCGTTCCGTTGACATTCACGAGTGAGCAGTGGCAGGAGATTGAGCGTCTTGCCGAGAAATACCGTAGTGATGAGTGGAACTGGAAACGCTAATGAATGAAATGGGAAGGTGATGTCGTGCCAACTCCGAGTATGGAAGATTATTTGGAACAAATTTATAAACTGATTGAAGATAAAGGATACGCTCGCGTATCGGATATAGCGGAGTCGTTAGGAGTTCACCCGTCCTCGGTAACGAAGATGGTTCAAAAGCTCGACCGGGAGACGTACCTTGTTTACGAAAAGTATCGGGGTCTCATGCTGACACCTAAAGGACGCAAAATCGGAAAGCGTCTCGTGGAACGACACGCCTTACTTGAAGATTTTCTTCGTCTCGTTGGTGTGGATGAAGAACTGATTTATAAGGATGTCGAAGGAATCGAGCATCATATTAGTATCGAAGCGTTGGATAAGATTAACGGAATGATTCAGTTCTTTGCGGAACGTCCTGGTTTGAAAGAGGAACTGCATCGCTATCAACAAGCCCATCCAGAGGATTGAGGCTTGTTTTTTTATAGTTCCTTGCTAAAAAAAGTTCTCAAACACGAACGATCCATTACATTTTTATGATAAAGTGCGCATTTTAAGTTAGATATGCTATACTGAGCCTGAAAATGGACGAAGGGGGTGGCGGGTGTTCGCACCTTGTCATGGAAATCACGATTAAAGAAAAATTAGTGTCGGAGTCACAACTGAAAGAAAAGGTTCGTGAATTAGCACAACAGATCGAAGTGGATGCGGCTGGGCGTCAAATCGTTCTCGTCGTCGTGTTAAAAGGGTCGATGGTCTTTGCTGCGGATTTGATGCGCGAAATCAAAGGAAGCGTTCAAATTGATACAGTCGCGTGCTCTTCTTACGGAACAAAGACCGTCTCTTCCGGGCGTGTTCAGTTGAAGAAAGATCTCGATCTCGATGTGCAAGGGAAATATGTCGTCGTCATCGAAGATATCATCGACACAGGGCGGACGCTCCATTTCTTATGTGATCACATGAAATTGCATCAACCCGGAGTTCTCAAAGTATGTACATTGCTTGATAAACCGGCACGTCGTGAAGTAAAACTCGACGCAGACTATGTCGGTTTCGAGATTCCGGATTACTTCGTTGTTGGGTACGGAATCGATTGTGCGGAGGAATATCGCAATCTACCGTATATCGGTTGGGTCGAAACGGATTGAACACGAAAAAAGGAGGTTCGTCGCATGACGAATCTCCTTTTTAATGTACTTCTGAAATTAAAAAGCACGTTTTTTCTTTTTGCCTTTTTTTCCTTCGATCACTGTCAGATGAGGCGCTTTTGAACGATCGCGCAACGGTCTGACTTTATTCGATGCCGGCGCTTTTGAGGACTTGACCGGTTTTTTCTTAAAGTCTGTCCGGCGAACAGAATTCGAAGAGCCATGCATTTTTTTTGATTGAGCGACGGATTTTCGGTACTGAGCATTTGCGCCCGTTCCGACGCTTCGATTACGAGTCAGGAACTTAAAGAGCAAGAAGATGATCCCAGCGGTAATCCCGAAGAACAGCAATTGTGAAAACAGACTACTTGGATTATTGACGAGTTTATATCCGAAGCCGACAAAAGCGAACAGTAACACGACGAGTGCAAATGTAGAACCAATGCGTTGTCTGATCATAATATCACCCCTGTTATCGATTAACCCAGTGCATTCTCATGTAGGTTATGTTCCTGTTTTTCCAATGCTTCAAACGCATAAATCGCAACCTCGATCTGTGCATCGTCCGGTTCTTTCGTCGTCAAGTATTGTAACCATAGGCCAGGCAAGGCGATGACGCGAAGTCCTTTGATGTGCTGCGCTTTATTCGTCAGCTGTAACACTTCAAATGAAAGACCGATGACGACCGGTAATAAGGCGATCCGGCAGACGAGACGCAACCAAAGCGGATCCGTTGGCACGATCAGATAGACGAAAAATCCGACGATGACGGTGAAGATCAAGAAACTCGAGCCGCAACGGTAATGAAGACGACTGCTGACGCGAACGTTTTCGACCGTGAGTGGGCGTCCTGATTCGACGCAGTTGATGACCTTATGCTCTGCACCGTGATATTGAAAGAGTCGTTTGACGAGCGGAGTCAATGAAATCACGTAGAGGTAACTGAACAAAAGCGTTAATTTGATTGTTGCTTCGATGACATTTTGAATGACATGTCCCGATAAAGCAGGGAACACATCGAATAGTGACGCAAGGAAAGCAGGTAGTAACGTAAAGAGTAATTTACCGAAGAAGAATGATAGGATCCCGACGACAGCTACGCCGAGCCATTTCGTCAAAGGGCTGGCAGTCGTTTCTTCCGGCTCTTCTTCACCAGGTTTGACACCGTATCGGTCACTTGCGAAGTTCATATGACTGGCGCCATTCGCTGAGGACTCCATTAAAGCAAACAAGCCACGCAGAAGTGGGATTTTTTTACCTTTAGCGATTCGTGGTCGAACCGGCTTTTGTTGGGCGAACGTCTCGATCGACTCATCATTTCGACGAATCGCAGAGACCGCGTGGGTCGCATTTTGGAACATGACGCCTTCGACGATGGCTTGACCACCGACCGGCGGATTAGTCGTTTTCATAATAGAACGCATCCCGTCTTCATTAAAATTAGGTGTATCGTCAGTGTACTTGATTTACGACAAAAAAACTATGTTCGACTCGTCAAAACGAGGTAATCTTTAGGAGTCGGAAATCGGGTTATGATACAATGAAAAGGAATTCGAGGAGGTGTTTTTTTGCGTGTCTTGATATTAAACGGACCAAACTTGAATTTACTCGGAACACGCGAACCGGATACATATGGAACGGCGACATTAGCCGACTTAGAACACGACCTTCGCACTTATTTTCCGAACATTCAGTTTCGGTTTGAACAATCGAACCATGAAGGACGACTGATTGATGTTCTTCACGAGGAACGGGGAGCGGACGGCATCGTCTTCAATGCGGCTGCCTACACGCATACGAGCATCGCGTTACGTGACGCGATTGCTGCAATCGAAGCGCCCGTCATCGAGGTCCATCTATCGAATGTCCATGCACGTGAATCCTTCCGGCATCACTCGATGATTGCACCTGTCTGCCAAGGAGTCATCGCTGGACTTGGCATGACGGGATATCGTCTGGCAACGGAGGCACTCCAAGCTTTACAACAATCGGAACAAGGGGGAAATCAATCATGAAACAACGGATCGAGGCGTTACAAGCAGCTTTAAAGGAACGGGACCTTCCAGGATTACTCGTCACGAAGGCAGAGAACATTCGATACATTTCCGGCTTCACGGGCTCAAGCGGTGCATGTCTCGTAACAGAAGAGCAAGCGTACTTCGTGACGGATTTCCGTTACACGGAGCAAGCGGCAGACCAAGTCAAAGGAATGGAGATCGTTCAAATCGAACGTTCGATTCCAGAGACAATGGGCGAATTGATGGCAGGAGCGCGTGTTCGCGCGGTTGGTGTCGAAAAGGATGCGATGACACTCGGTGCTTTTGAAGCATACGATCAAGCTTCGGCAATCGAGCTTGTTCCGACGACAGGAATCATTGAAAACCTACGCTTGATTAAGGATTCGTCAGAGATTAAGATGATTAAGGAAGCGGTGGAGCTCGCAGACGCGACCTTCCAACACATCTTGACGTACATTCAACCAGGACGAACGGAACTTGAAGTATCAAATGAACTAGAATTCTTCATGCGTAAGCATGGAGCGACGTCTTCTTCTTTCGATACGATCGTGGCATCGGGCTATCGTTCTGCCTTGCCGCACGGTGTTGCCAGCTCGAAGGTCATTGCGACAGGTGAACTCGTCACGCTTGATTTCGGAGCGCTCTTGAACGGTTATGTTTCAGATATCACACGGACTGTCGCAGTCGGTCCGATCAATGCCGAGTTGCAGAAAATCTACGATACGGTCTTACAAGCGCAACTAGCGGGTGTCGACGGCTTAAAACCAGGCATCACTGGGATCGAAGCGGACGCGTTGACACGTGATATCATCAAAGAAGCAGGTTACGGTGAGTACTTCGGTCACTCGACGGGACACGGTATTGGTCTAGAAGTACATGAAGGACCTGGCTTGTCGTTCCGCTCTGAGACGAAACTTGAACCAGGCATGATCGTTACGGTCGAACCAGGTATCTACGTGCCGCAAGTTGGCGGATGCCGGATTGAAGATGACGTCTTGATCACGGAAACAGGTCGAGAAATTCTTTCGTCTTCACCAAAAGAACTGATCACTCTCTAATTCAGAGTGACGGGACATTTTAGGAGGAACCATTCATGGTATCAGTAAACGATTTAAAAACAGGATTAACGATTAAGACTTCAGACGGTATGATTTGGCAAGTACTTGAATTCCAACATGTTAAACCAGGTAAAGGGGCAGCTTTCGTTCGGACGAAAATGCGTAACATCCGTAACGGAAACATCCAAGAGATGACATTCCGTGGTGGTGAGCGTGTCGAGCGTGCACACATCGAGCGTAACAAGATGCAATACCTTTACCCAATGGGCGAGACTTACGTCTTCATGGACACAGAATCGTATGAGCAATTGGAATTGACGACGGCGCAAGTCGAAGCAGCTCTTCCATACTTGCTTGAAAACATGGAAGTTCAAATCGCGGTTTACAACGGCGAAATCCTCGGTCTTGAATTACCGAACACAGTCGTCATGACGATCGTTGAAGCAGAGCCTGGCGTTAAGGGTGATACAGCTTCGAACGTCAAGAAAAATGCGACAGTGGAGACAGGTCATATCATTCAAGTCCCACTCTTCATCGAAGCAGGCGAAAAAGTAACGGTTGATACACGTACAGGTGATTTCACAGGTCGTTACAACGGATAATATTGAAACGACAAGACGTCTCTCACCTTCTATCAGGTCGAGAGACGTCTTTTTTCATTCAGCTTGACTTGCATCCAATGGTATGACCAGTTAATATAAGTATTTGAGTAGGCATTAGCACCTGGTATAATAATTGTGAATACAGCATAGATGGGGGAAGAATGACAGATGAAAATCGATCAGTTGAAACAAGTACTCGAAATGCTCGATCAGTCGAGTGTAAATGAACTCTCACTCGAGACGGATACGTATAAATTAAAGTTGAAGAAACAAGGAGAAACAGTGACGGTCTCGCATCAAGCACCTGCTGCTCCAGTGGCGGCGCCTGCTCCTGTGAAGCAAGCGGCAGCACCAGTCGAGGAAGAGGCGACTGCGGATGATACGGTCACGATCAATGCCTTGATGGTCGGAACGTTTTATTCGCGTCCGAATCCAGATAAACCGGCATACGTCAAAGTCGGTGATCAGATTGAAGTGGGTCAGATCGTTTGTGTCCTTGAAGCAATGAAACTCTTCAATAACTTAAACTCGGAAGTATCTGGAACGGTCGTCGAGATTCTTGTCGCCGATGGAGATCTCGTTGAATTTGGTCAACCACTCTTCCGGATCCGTCCGTAAACGGGGGTGAACAGCATGGAAAAATTATTGATTGCCAACCGTGGAGAAATCGCCGTCCGCATCATTCGAGCGGCAAAGGAACTTGGAATACAAACCGTTGCTGTCTACTCGACAGCGGATAAAGAAGCCCTACACGTTCGTTTAGCCGATGAGGCGTACTGCATCGGTGAGGCGAGTTCTGCTTCATCCTACTTAAACGTTACGAATATCCTTGCGATCGCAACGAACCGTCAAGTGACGATGATCCATCCGGGTTATGGTTTCTTAGCCGAGAACGTCGATTTTGCTGAGATGTGTGAAGCGTGCGGGATCAAGTTCGTTGGTCCGACGTCGGATGCGATCCGTCAGATGGGAATCAAGGACGTTGCGAAGAAAACGATGATCGAGTGTGGTGTGCCTGTCGTACCTGGTTCAGATGGAACGGTCACGGACGAAGAAGCGGTCGCACTGGCGCAAGAAATTGGTTATCCGGTCATCATCAAAGCAACAGCAGGTGGTGGAGGTAAAGGGATTCGGGTCGCTCGTTCGGAAGAAGAGCTGATCAACGGGCTAAGTGAGACACGCCGTGAAGCAAAACAAGCTTTCGGAAACGGGGATGTCTATTTAGAACGTTTCATCGAAGAATTCCGCCATGTCGAGGTACAGGTCCTCGCTGACCGTCACGGGAATGTCATTCACCTCGGTGAACGGGATTGTACCGTCCAGCGTCGGATGCAGAAACTGATCGAGGAAGCGCCATCACCTGCGGTCAGTGAAGCGACACGATTAAAAATGGGCGAGGCTGCCGTAAAAGCCGCAAAAGCGATTCAATACACGGGAGCTGGAACGATCGAATTCATCTTCGTCGAAGAGACGGAAGAGTTCTTCTTCATGGAGATGAACACGCGCATTCAAGTCGAACACCCGGTAACGGAGATGATCACTGGATTCGACCTCGTTCAAGCACAATTGCAAGTGGCGCTCGATCATCCGCTTGCCGTCAAACAAAAGGATATCAAGTTCCACGGTCATTCGATCGAATGCCGAATCAATGCCGAGGATCCAGACCATGATTTCCGTCCGTCTGCTGGACGCGTCACACAATACGTGACACCAGGCGGAATGGGTGTGCGCATCGATAGCGCGGTCTATCCAGGATATATGATTCCACCATATTATGACTCGATGGTTGCGAAGTTGATCGTCCATGCGGAAACACGGGAAGAAGCATGTGCGAAGATGGAACGTGCACTAGCTGAATTTTGGATCGAAGGTGTCAAGACGACGATCCCGTTCCACGAACGTGTTCTCAGTCACCCGGTATTCCGGCGTGGCACGTTCACGACGAAATTCGCAGAGCGTGAGCTAAAAGGTACGATCGTTAACTGAATCAGGACGGGAGTTTGTGCGACGAACTCCCGTCTTTTTTTGGCGTTCTCTATGTTTTTTAAAAGAGGAATGTGCTAAACTAACTGATTGAGAACGACAAAAAAAGGAGCACGCAAAATCATGATGAAACGACACATGGCACGCGAACTCGCAGTCCAATCTTTGTTCCAAATGGAGCTTTCGGATCTGACTGCACAAGAGGCCATTGAATTCGCGGTAGAAGGTAAGGAATATGACACATTCGTCGAGCAATTGGTGAACGGTGTCGAAACGAACAAAGCAACGATTGACCAACACATCCGAGAAGCACTGGTCAACTGGTCATTCGAACGACTCGGAAACATCGAGCGGACGATTCTTCGCTTAGCCGTCTACGAATTGTTATTCGAAACGAACATTCCAGTTCGAGTGACGATCAACGAAGCGATTGAATTGACGAAGGCGTTTGCTGACGAAGAAGCGACAAAAATCGTGAACGGTGTTCTCGGTAAGGTCGCACAAGGCGTCGTCAAAGAAAATTCATAAACTTGTAAAACCGAATAGAGACAAACAGACAGAAGAGTGAATCGAACTTTTTGGGGGAGTGGACAAATCATGGCAGTAGTAATCGATGGAAAACAGGTAGCCCATTCATATCGTATGAAGCTGAAAGAAGAAGTCGCACGTCTGAAAGAACAGCGGATTCAACCGCAATTGACTGTCATCCTGATTGGCGAAGATCCTGCTAGTCAGTCCTATGTACGTGGTAAAGAAAAGGCGGCGAAGGAAATCGGCATGGATTCGGAGTTGATCCGACTTCCGGCAGAAACAACGGAATCAGAGCTTCTTCACTTGATCGACCGTCTGAACGTTGATGCGAGTGTCCATGGGATTCTCGTCCAATTGCCGTTGCCTGACCACATTGATGAGAGTAAGGTCATTTTTGCGATTTCTCCTGAAAAGGACGTCGATGGTTTTCATCCTGTCTCTGTCGGGAAAATGATGATTGGTGAACCGACATTTTTACCGTGTACACCAAACGGCATTCTTCATCTCGTCAAAGAGATGAACGTACCGATTGCTGGTCAACACGTCGTTGTCGTCGGTCGTAGCCAAATCGTCGGTAAACCCGTCGGTATGTTGTTCTTGAATGAATCGGCTACCGTTTCCTATTGTCATTCCAAGACAAAAGATCTCGGTGCGATGACGCGTCAAGCGGATATCTTGATCGTCGCAGTCGGCGTACCGAAGCTGATTACGGCGGATATGGTGAAACCGGATGCTGTCGTCATTGACGTTGGTGTCAACCGTGTCGATGGCAAACTCGTCGGTGATGTCGAGTTTGATACGGTACAAGACGTTGCATCGATGATTACACCTGTTCCGGGTGGCGTTGGTCCGATGACGATCACGATGCTACTGCATAACACGATCGAGGCTGCGCGATGAGCGAACCTCTTCACGTTTCCGATTTAGTCCACTATGTCAAACGTGAACTAGAAGGCGACGCCCTTCTGCAACAAGTCCAGGTGGTGGGAGAAGTGTCGAACTTTAAACGACACTCTTCCGGTCACCTTTATTTTACGTTGAAGGACGAGCAGTCACGGATGAAAGCCGTCATGTTTGCCCGGGATGCGAGTCGAGTCAAAGCAGACGTTCGCGATGGGATGCGAGTCGTCGTCACCGCGCGCTTATCCGTTTACGTCTCTTCTGGGGAGATGCAACTCTATGTCGAACGGATGACGGAAGACGGTGTAGGAGCGTTATATGAGGCGTTCTCACGCTTGAAGGTGGATCTTGAAGAGCGTGGTTGGTTTGATCCAGCAATCAAACAATCGTTGCCAGCTTTTCCAGAGCGCATCGGAATCATCACGTCGCCAAAAGGAGCAGCGCTTCATGATATCGCAACGACACTCCGGCGCCGTTATCCGCAAGCGGCCATCGTCTTCGCTCCGGTCCTTGTACAGGGAGCGGACGCGGCACCACAAATCAGTCGTGCCATTCAGCTGATGAATGAGCATGATGCCTGTGATGTGTTGATCATTGGTCGTGGTGGTGGTTCGATCGAGGAGCTGTGGGCATTCAATGAGATGTCTGTCGTGACAGCCGTGTTTGAATCACGCATTCCGATCGTCTCTGCCGTCGGGCACGAAACGGATTTTACGATCAGTGATTTCGTCGCCGACGTTCGTGCGGCTACACCAACGGCAGCGGCAGAACTCGTCACTCCGGAAGCAGAGGCACTATCTCGACGGGTGCAGGATGTGAAGCGTCGTTTAGAACGAACGTATGCACAACTCCTCAAAAGTAAACAAGAGCAAGTGACACGGCTTGCCGCGAGCTACGGTCTGAAATCACCACGCGTCCTACTCGGACTGAAGCAGGAACAATTGGACCGAGCAGAGATGGCACTCCAAAAGGAGATCAAGCAAGTAGTAGCGCAACACCAGCAACAGGTGGAGCGTCTTGACACACGCTTAATGCGTGTGCCGATGCGGGACCGCTTCGTGCAACAACGGGCGACGATTGAACAATCACGACGTCGACTCGAAATCGTTCGTCGACTTTTACAATCGAAGCAACAACAGGTGCGTCATGTGCTCGCGCGACTCGACTCCGTCAGTCCGACGCATGTTCTGATGCGCGGCTATACGTATGTCGAACAGGATGGACAAATCGTCCGTTCCGCGAAGGCATTGACAGCGTCTTCGTTCGATATCCGATTCCATGATGGAACGATTCGTGCTAAACGAGAGGATGGGGAGTAAGAATGGAGACGGAACAATCTTTTGAAGAAGCACTGGAACGATTAGAAGAAATCGTCACGTTACTCGAAGAGGGCGAAGCTCCTCTTGAACAAGCGATGGCTCTATATGAAGAAGGCGTCAAACTGACGGCTCTTTGCCAAGGAAAGTTATCCGTTGCTGAGAAAAAACTCGATCAAATCCTGGAGCAAGATGGTACGCTTCGGGAAAAAGGAGGAGCGCAATGATTGCTTTGAATGAGTGGAAGACACAAGTCGAAAACAAAATGGAAGAGTTCATGGAGCGACTCGACGCACCGGATCGTTTACGCGATTCGATGCGGTATTCACTCGATGCGGGTGGGAAACGAATTCGCCCAGCCTTGATTTATGCGGTACTCGATGCTTTTTCCATCGATCGTTCAAAAGGTGACGCGACTGCTGCGGCACTTGAGATGATTCATACATACTCACTGATTCACGATGATCTTCCCGCAATGGACGATGATGATTTGCGTCGAGGGCGTCCGACGAATCATATCGCTTTTGATGAAGCGACAGCGATTTTAGCAGGAGATGCCTTGCTCACGAACGCCTTCAGCTGTCTTCTTGAGACACCAGCTTCGTCAGAAGTGAAGCTTGCACTTGTCGAACGGTTAGCAGCAGCGGCTGGTGCTACGGGTATGGTCGGTGGTCAGCTCGACGATATGCTCGGTGAGCGTGGCGGCATCAATGACGTAGCGGAGCTTGAGTCGATTCACCGTCGGAAAACAGGAGCACTCCTCGTCTTTGCAGTCGAAGCGGGTGGTTTGCTTGCCTCGGTCAGCTCGACGGATCTTGAGCACTTGAAGCAATACGGTCGCCATCTCGGAATCGCATTCCAAATCCAAGATGACATCTTGGACGTGACGGGAGATGCTGAAAAAATCGGCAAACCGGTTGGTAGCGACGAAGGGAACGAAAAAGCAACGTATCCAAAATTACTGGGTCTTGAAGGAGCGAAACGCGCACTGACAGCTCAGGTGGAAGCAGCGGAACAAGCGATTGATGCATTATCAGTCGAAGCGACGACACTTAAGGAACTGCTCGACTTCGTGGTCAAGCGCGACCATTAAGCAGGACGACGCATCTGCGTCGTCTTTTTCTATGCTGACAATGGCGCTCGATAGATTGTTCTAGTACAATGTAGGGTACAAACCCTATAAGATTGTAAGGAAAAGAGGCGGTAAGGTATGAAATTGACAGAAATACAGGATCCGTCATTTTTAAAGCGTATGTCGGTCTCCGAACTCGAAGTACTCGCAGGCGATATTCGACGCTTTTTGATTGAAGAATTAGCGACGACAGGTGGACACTTGGCACCGAACCTCGGTGTCGTCGAGTTGACGCTTGCGTTGCATCGTGAATTCGACAGTCCGAATGACAAGTTCGTCTGGGATGTCGGGCACCAAGCATACGTGCATAAGATTTTGACAGGACGAGCGAGCCAGTTTGATACGCTCCGTCAGCACAAAGGACTCTGTGGGTTCCCGAAACGCAATGAGAGTGTGCATGACGTCTGGGAGACAGGACACAGCTCGACGTCCTTGTCAGCAGCAATGGGGATTGCTGTTTCGAACGAACTGAGCGGTAAGAGTGATCGTGCAGTCGCGATCATTGGTGACGGTGCTTTGACAGGTGGTATGGCACTCGAAGCATTGAATCATATTGGAGCAGAACAACAAAACGTCATCGTCATCTTAAACGATAACGAGATGTCGATTGCACCAAACGTTGGGGCGATGCATCAAATGCTTGGACGAATTCGTTCATCACGTAAAGTGCGTTTTGCCCAAGACGAGCTTGAAACGTTGATCAAAAAGATTCCGGTCATTGGCGGACGCCTTGAAAAAGGAAGCGAGAAGTTGAAGGAAGCCGTTAAAGGCGCACTTGTTCCTGGCATGTTCTTTGAAGAGCTCGGCTTCAACTATTATGGTCCAGTCGATGGGCACGATCTTGATGATTTAATCGAACAGCTCAATTACGTGAAAAAAGAAGAAGGTCCTGTCCTGCTTCATGTCATCACGAAAAAAGGGAAAGGCTATCGTCCGGCAGAGTTCGATGGCGTTGGCACGTGGCATGGTCTTGGACCGTACAAGATGGAGTCTGGCGAAGTCATCAAAGGGAAATCAAAAGCACCTAGTTACTCCTTTACGGTAGCGGATACTTTGACGAAGATGGCACGCGATGATGAAAAGCTGACGTTGATCACGCCAGCAATGAGCGTCGGTTCAAAACTCGATTGTTTTGAAAAAGAATTCCCAGAGCGGATGTTTGACGTCGGGATTGCAGAACAACATGCTGTGACATTTGCAGCTGGTCAGGCGACGCAAGGCATGAAACCTGTCGTATCGATCTACTCGACCTTCTTCCAACGTGCATACGATCAGCTTGTTCACGACGTGGCGCGTCAAAATCTAGATGTGACGTTTACGATTGACCGATCAGGTCTCGTTGGCGCAGATGGTGAAACACACCAAGGCGTCTTCGATATTGCCTTCATGCGTCACGTACCGAACATCCGGATCGTCATGGCGAAGGATGAGAACGAACTGCAACACTTGCTCTATTCGGCCGTCAAATATGAAGGGCCAATCGCCGTTCGTTTCCCACGTGGAGAAGGTATCGGTGTACCAATGGACGAGACACTGCATGAAATTTCGCTTGATACATGGGAAGTCGAACGTGAAGGAATGGACGTCGCGATCCTTGCGTTTGGACCACAAGTACAAGATGCGCTCAAAATCGCGGATCTCCTAGCAGACGAACTGTCGGTTCGTGTCATCAATGCTCGGACGATCAAACCGCTTGATGAGAAGATGCTGAATGCCCTTTACGCAGAAGGCATTCCACTCGTGACGCTCGAAGAAGCCGTCTTAAAAGGTGGATTCGGATCAGCTGTCCTTGAGCATGCGAACGAGCAGGAAGCATTCCCGCGCGTCAAACGCTTTGGTATTCCGGATTGGTATATCGAGCATGGCGGTGTGAACGAATTACTGGAAGAAATCGGATTATTACCTGGACAAATCGCAGAAGAAGTACGCGCTTTCGTCAATCAAGGAAAGAAACAGAGTGTGTGACGATTCATGGAAAATGTAAAAAAAATCCGCCTCGACGTTCTTCTCGTCGAGCGCGGTTTGTTTGAAACGCGTGAAAAAGCAAAGCGATCGATCATGGCTGGACTGGTCTTTAGTGGTACGGAACGATTAGAGAAGGCCGGTGAGAAGGTCAAGTCGGACATCGATCTGCACGTCAAAGGTCAGTTGATGCCTTATGTCGGTCGTGGAGGCTTCAAGATGGAAAAGGCACTTCAAGTATTCGATTTCGATGTCACGGGTAAAACAGGTCTCGATATTGGATCGTCAACGGGTGGCTTTACCGACTGCTCCTTACAAAATGGAGCAGCACATATGTATGCGCTGGATGTCGGTTCCAATCAGCTGGACTGGAAGCTTCGCTCGGATGACCGTGTGACGGTGATGGAGAAAACGAACTTTCGGCATGCGACACCAGACATGTTCCCTGTTGCGCCGCAGTTTGCGACGATCGATGTGTCATTCATCTCGTTACGGTTGATGCTTCCGCCGCTGAAGACGATCCTCGTCGAAGGAGGAGATGTCATGGCGCTCGTCAAGCCGCAATTCGAAGCGGGGCGTGATGATATCGGTAAAAAAGGCATCGTGCGTGATGAACGGATTCATGTCCGTGTCCTCGAGGAGATGGTCGAATTCTTCATTCAACAAGGATTCTATGTGAAACAGCTCGACTATTCGCCGATTACCGGTGGAGAGGGGAACATCGAGTTCTTATTGCATGCGCGCCTTGGTCAACCAGGACTTGATCCATCTGTCCATGCGACGGAGACAGTCAAGCAAGCACATGCTAGTCTTTAAACGAACAGATGAAAACGAGGGCGGATCCGGTTCATGGGTCCGTCCTCATTGTTGTTCGGAGCGACGAAAACCGTATAATAAAATGGCAAACGTGGACTTTTAATGATTTATTGGATTACAATAGTAACATCGAAGAATACTGTGAGGTGCAGGAATGACAAAGGGGCAACGGTTGATTAAGATTCGGGAGATCATCACCCAGTCGGAAGTAGAAACCCAAGATGAATTGGTAGAGGAATTACGGAATGCAGGATATAAGGTGACACAGGCAACGGTATCACGAGATATCAAGGAACTTCATCTCGTTAAGGTTCCGTTGAATGATGGACGTTATAAATACAGCTTACCCGCCGACCAACGCTTCAACCCACTCGGGAAATTGCGGCGTCTGCTCGGGGACAGCTTCATCTCGATTGATTCTGCTCAAAATCTGATTGTCATGCATGTCCTGCCGGGAAATGCGAATGCAGTCGCTGTCTTACTGGACCATTTGAGCTGGAACGAACTGCTTGGCACGGTGTGTGGGGACGATACGATCCTATTGATCGCACGAAGTGAGGAACAAGCAAAAGAAGTGACGGAACGAATTTTAGAAATGCTGTAAGGAGTTGACAGGATGCTAGCTGAATTATCGATCAAACAATTTGCGATCATTGACGAGCTACAGATCGACTTTAAAAAAGGAATGACCGTCTTGACTGGGGAAACAGGTGCCGGTAAATCGATCGTTCTCGACGCGATCGGATTATTGATTGGTGGACGTGGATCCGCAGAATTCGTTCGATACGGGGAAGATCGAGCGGAGCTAGAAGGATTGTTTCTGATTGAAGACGACCATCTCGTCTATGATCTCGCAGAAGAGTATGGTATCGATATCGAAGATGGATTGATCATCTTACGACGTGATCTGTTCGCGACCGGGAAAAGTGTCTGTCGCGTCAACAATAAGCTGGTCACACTGACGATCTTACGGGAGTTCGGGCGTGTCCTCGTCGACATGCACGGGCAACATGAACATCAGCATTTAATGGACAGTACGTATCATCAAGCGATTCTCGATGACTTCGCGCAAGAGACGATTGCACCGCTCCTTCAAGCCTATCAATCCGGTTATCAAGCGTATGAAGAAAAACGGATGGCGCTGCAATCGCTCGCGCAAAGTGAGCAAGAACTCGCTCAACGGATTGATCTACTATCGTTCCAGACGGAAGAGATTGAAGGCGCAAAACTTCGAGCACATGAGGAAGACGAGTTGCTCGTCGAACGAAATCGTCTCGCGAATTTCGAGAAGCTATATGCGTCGTTAAAGACAGCGTACGATGCTTTGCATGATGAGATGCGCGGCATCGACTCTGTCGGAGACGCGATGCGTGAATTACAACAAGCATCAAGCATCGACGAACAGTTTTCGCAGCAGAGTGACGCGATCGCAAGCGCTTTTTATGGACTCGAAGAAGTCGGGTATGCGATTCGAGATCAACTCGAAACACTTGAGTTTGATTCCAATCGACTCGATGAGATTGAACAACGTTTATCCGTCTTTCAACAACTGAAACGAAAATACGGGGCGACGATCGAGGAAGTCATCGCGTATGGGGAGAAGATTCGAGTTGAACTCGATACGATGACGAATCGAGATGAACGGATTGAACGCTTAAAAGCCGAAGTCGAACAGCTCGAAGGCGAATTGTTTGAGATAGGTGGGCGTCTCTCGCAACAGCGTCGAAAAGCGGCCGTTCAATTAAGCGAAGCGATTCATCTGGAGTTGCGTGAGCTCTACATGGAAAAAGCACGGTTTGAAATTCGTTTTCTTCAAGACGGGAAGACACCGATGCTACGCAAGAACGGAATCGACCAAGTGGAGTTCTTCATCATGACGAATGCGGGAGAGCCATTCAAGTCGCTCGGAAAAGTTGCATCGGGCGGGGAGTTATCTCGTATCATGCTCGGATTGAAGTCAATCTTCTCGCGCTCGGTCGGAGTTGCTTCAATCATTTTCGATGAAGTCGATACAGGAGTATCGGGTCGTGTCGCACAAGCGATGGCTGAAAAAATCTATCGTTTATCGGTAGACGGACAAGTGCTTTGTATTACGCACTTACCGCAAGTCGCTTCGATGGCCGATCAACATCTCTATATTCGGAAAATCGAGGAGACGGATCGTACGACGACACAGGTCAACGTCTTGTCTCAGTCAGATCGAGGAAACGAACTAGGACGGATGATTTCCGGTGCACATATGACGGATTTGACGTTACGCCATGCCGAGGAATTGATGGATCAGGCGAAGACGATGAAAGAATCGCTTAAAAATGGGGTGTAAGGATTGATTAAAGTCGGGATAGCAGATGATAATCGCGAAATGGTCGAACTGATTCGCCAGCATATCTCTGCGCAAGAAGACATGGAAGTCGTTTGCGTCGCCTACAATGGCGAGAGTTGTCTCGAACGTATGAAAGAACACGAAGTGGATGTATTGCTCCTCGACATCATCATGCCTCATTTAGATGGGCTTGGTGTTCTCGAAGAATTGATGAAGAAAAAGAAGAACCCTGCTGTCATCATGTTGAGTGCCTTCGGTAAAGACGAGGTCTCGCAACAGGCGGTCACCCTCGGAGCATCGTACTTCTTACTTAAACCGTTCAGCATGGATCAGCTCGTTCAAAAAATTCGTCTCGTGACGAATCAAGGACAAGCACCGATCGTCGAAACGATTGATTTAAAAGTCGGTACGACACTTCGAGAAGTGGGGATTGCTCCGCATATTAAAGGCTTCACGTATTTGAAGGACGCTGTCTTAATGGTGCTTGAACGGGAAGATTTACTCGGATTGATCACAAAGGAACTCTATCCGACGATCGCGAAGAAACACCAAACGACGGCTTCTCGTGTCGAACGAGCGATGCGTCACGCCATCAAGTCCGCCTGGAACGAAGGGATGCAACAGCACGAGCTCTTCAATGGCCGAATCGAACAAGAGAAAAGTCCGAAGAACTCGGAATTCATCTCGTATGTTTCGAGTCATATGAATCAAGAACAATCTGGTTAAAGGAAACACACCGTCTGAATGATAGACGGTGTGTTTTTAGTTCCTATCCCGTTCATAGCAAGCGATCAATACGCCGTTATCAAACGTGTGTCGTTTCGTGACATTCCAAGTGATGGGCGTCATTCCGTTGTCGGGAAATAGACGTTTACCAGAACCGATGATGACGGGATAGAGGATCAATCGAAGTTCATCGATCAGATCGGCTTGATAAAGCGTATGAACGAGTTGACTACTCCCCCAGACGTGAAGTGGTGGTCCGTCCTGTTGTTTCAAGCGTGTTAGTTCAGAAGTTGGTTGATTCAAATAAATCGTCGGCTGCCAAAGAATAGGTGGTGTATGACGCGTAGCAACATACTTCATGGCATGATCAGCAACTGGCCAGATATCTGGGTGGAGTGGCCAGTAACTCGACCATTGCTCGTATGTTTTGCGACCGAGTAACAGGGAGCAATCCTCTTGCATCCATTCACGGATGACCTGACCAATCTCAGGATGTTGAAATGGAGCAGTCCATCCCCCTTGTTCGAAGTCGTTGCTCACATCCTCATTCTTTCCGCTCGGTGCTTGAATGACACCGTCTAACGATAGATGTTCGAATACGATGATTTTTCGCATGAAAGGTCTCCTTTCGATTACGATCTGCTTATAGCATACCGTAAAGCTAAAAATATATAAAAGCGCTTGCAAATAAATATTGCATAAACTGAAATGTTTGTTATAATAAAGGTACCAAATGATTTGGCAAGACGTCAGATGAACGTCGAGTCGACAAGGACTCCGGAAATCCTGTTGATGAACATCATCTCAGAACGCCAACTGTAAATGGCTCAAGAATGCCGGACGACATTCTCTTGGTAGAAGTCGTACCAAGGTATCTTGTTCATTCTAGATGGGAAATCTCGAATGAATGGGAGCTTCCATGATTTCGAAGCTAGGGAAAAGTGGAAGGTAACGGATCGTCTAAAATGAAAAGTACAGTTCGTGAAAAGGAGTGTTGTCTAGCAGTGATTGTTAGCAACCGAATGTTTGACTGCTTCAAGCGGATGACATTACGCTCCACCTAGGTCCCGAGTACAGTCAGATGATGGAACTGAAACACCATTCTATCGTTAGCCCGATAGCCAGATCTGATTTCTTTCTACCTCTTCATTAAGAGGAACACCTAAGGTTTTGGAGTACACGAATAGTTCTAACTATGAGAGGAGTTCATCCGTAAGTGAAACCAATTTTATACGAGTAAAAGGTCCCGCGCTTGAAATGAGTTCAAGAGATGGGGACCTTTTTCTGTGTTCATTTTTTTTGATAGCGGTCGGAGACTTTTCCACGTTTTCGATCGCGATAAAAGACATATCCTGCGACAAATCCAATGCCACCCATCGCAAGAACCAAACCAACGAGACCTTGCAGTACATATACGTAAGCCGCATCGCCTAAGTATTTAAATGGCACTTGCGCAATTAGAAAAACACTATCACGCATGAGCTTAATACCAATCGCGCCGATGATGCCGGGGATTAATAATGAGAGCAAACCAATGATACGCATAGGACGCCACTCCTTTCCAAGCGTATTGTATCAAAAAATCGATCGTTCTGCGAATCGGGTTTGCTTCCCTATTTTATTCCGAGTACGATAGAAATGTAAGCAGTTTCAAAGGGGGAATTCATATGCATCATCTACTCGTCGTCGGGGCTGGTCAAGGGGGAACAGAAGTCCTACATGCGTTTCAACGTTCACCATTATTAACGGTCATCGGTCTCGTCGATCCAAACATGGAGGCGCCTGGGGTGGCGCTTGCACGGCGTGCGGACATTCGGATCGAAACGAATTGGTCAGCTTTTGAAGGAGCTGATGTCGATTTCATCATTGACGCTACAGGAGAAACTGGCGTACTTGAGCAATTGATTCATGATTTTCCGGGAGCAGCGGTCTTACCGGGTGAATTCGTCAGAGTGTTGCTTGAGCGATTGACTGAAAAAGAGAAAATGCTCGAAGCAATCATTCATTGTACGAGCGAGGCGATTTCCGTCGCCGATCAAGACGGACAGACGATGCTGATCAATCCAGCATATACGCGTATGACCGGTTTCACGGAGCGAGACGTTGTCGGAAAACCGGCAAGTGCCGATATCGGAATGCAGGAATCCGTTCATTTGAAAGTCTTGAATACGGGCGAGAACGTGCGGGATGTTCGCATGAAGATCGGGCAAGATCAACGTGATATCATCGTCAATGCGGCACCCGTCATCGTCGATGGACAAGTCCGTGGTTCCGTTGGGGTCATTCGGGATATTTCAGAAATGAAGGCACTCGCCAAAGAATTGAAGGCAGCGCGACAAAAAATCCGGACGCTCGAAGCCAAATATACTTTTGACGATATCATCGCTGAGAGTGAAGCGATGCGCTTCGTCGTCGATCAAGCAAAGCTTGCGGCAACGATGCCCGTCAACGTCTTGATTCGCGGTGAATCCGGAACCGGCAAGGAACTGTTTGCACATGCGATCCATGCAGCGAGCGAACGTAAATATGAACAATTCGTCCGCGTCAACTGTGCGGCAATCGCACCGACGTTACTCGAAAGTGAACTATTCGGCTACGAGGAAGGCGCGTTCTCAGGAGCGCGACGTGGTGGGAAGCGGGGATATTTCGAAGAAGCACATGGAGGTTCGCTATTCTTAGATGAGATTGGCGAACTACCACTCGACGTCCAGGCCAAACTATTACGGGTGTTACAGGAAAATGAAGTCGTTCGCGTCGGTGGGACGAAGGCGATTCCAGTCGATGTCCGGATTATCGCGGCGACGAATGCGAATCTAGAGCAAAAGATCATCATGAATGAGTTCCGAGAAGATCTCTACTACCGGATCAATCGTTTACCGATTCACATACCGGCACTACGTGAGCGACCGGATGATATCGCACCATTGACCTTACACTTACTCCGTAAATTGAATCAAAGTTATGGACGATCGGTCGGACGGATCTCAGATGATGTACTCGAAGCAATGAAGAAGCAACCGTGGAAAGGAAATGTCCGCGAGCTTGAAAATGTCATCGGTCGCGCGTTGATTTTTACGGATAAAACAGAAACCGTCTTGCGAAAAGGTCATCTTCAGCTTGTCGTGCCACAAACAACGAAAGTCACGACGAGACAGAAAAAGGAAATCAAGCATCTATCGGACGAGATGTCACACGTCGAAGAACGGTTGATTCGGGAAGCGCTTACTGCCTTTAATGGCAACAAAACAGAAGCGGCGAAACAACTCGGAATTTCTCTTCGGGCACTTTATTACAAAGTGGAACGATTTAACATCTATTCGTGAAGCGCAAATTTTTGCGTGCAATATATTGCAAAAAATGCAAAAGCGTGCAAAATTAAAGACGTTCTTGCTTAACCTACCGTCTCTTTTGAATTGGCACGAAAATTGCTATTACTATTTATGTATGACAGGTGAGGGGGGAATACGGTGAGATTCAGTGAAATGGTCGAGCAGGCAGCTCGACTCGAAGATTCCGTCGTTGCGATTGCAGCTGCGGATGACGAAGAAGTGATGGATGCTGTCGCATTAGCAATTGAGAACGATTTAGCGCGTTTTCATTTGTTCGGGGATGCGACACGGATTCAGCAGATGATTCAAAAGCGAGCATTACGAGAGTCACAGTTCGTGATCACTCATACTTCTACATCGCAAGAAGCGGCAGAACGTGCTGCTCATGCCGTTCGCAAGGGGGATGCGAGCGTCTTGATGAAAGGTCTTGTTCCGACAGCTACGTTCATGAAAGCTGTCTTGAACAAAGAAACGGGTTTGCGTTCAGGGAATGTCTTGTCGCATGTCGCCTTGTTCGAAGTACCGGGGCGTGAATCAGCGATCGGATTAACCGATGCAGCGATTCACATCCAACCGACACTCGAAGACAAAGTGAAGATCATCGAAAACGGTGTCTCCGCCTTACGAGCGCTTGGATACGGCTTACCGAAAGTCGCAGTCTTAGCAGCTGTCGAAGTCGTCAATCCGACGATGCAGGCGACGATTGATGCCGCACTTTTGACACAGATGAACCGACGTGGTCAAATCAAGGATTGCCTTGTAGACGGACCACTCGCACTCGACAATGCCGTAAATCTCGTCGCTGCCCAGCAAAAAGGATTGACGGGAGATGTAGCAGGTCAGGCGGATTTACTCGTCGTTCCGCAAATCGAAGTCGGAAACGTCATCTACAAATCACTCATGTATTTCGCACATGCCTCGGTTGCGGCGATTCTCGTCGGAGCGCGGGCGCCAGTCGTTTTGACTAGCCGTGCCGATACAGCAGAAGCAAAAATGTACTCACTAGCCTTTGCGCTATTAAATGCCCAACAGACGAAAAAAGTAAAACAAACAATTTGAGGAGGAACTTAAAATGGTCGAAACAAACGTAGAATCACGCTTCAGCATCTTTGAAACAATGGAGATGGAAGATTACGAACAAGTCGTTTTTTGCCACGATAAAGTATCAGGACTAAAAGCAATCATCGCGATTCATGACACGACACTCGGACCGGCACTCGGTGGACTTCGCATGTGGAACTATGCATCAGACGAAGAGGCATTGATTGATGCGCTTCGTTTATCAAAAGGGATGACATATAAGAACGCAGCCGCTGGATTAAACCTTGGTGGTGGTAAAGCGGTCATCATCGGCGATGCGAAGACACAAAAGTCAGAAGCACTCTTCCGGGCATTCGGACGTTACGTCCAGTCACTGAACGGTCGTTACATCACAGCAGAAGATGTCAATACGACAGTTGCAGACATGGATTACATCCACATGGAGACAGATTTCGTTACTGGTGTCAGCCCAGCATTCGGATCAAGTGGTAACCCATCACCGGTTACGGCATACGGTGTCTATCGTGGGATGAAAGCAGCGGCAAAAGAAGTGTACGGAACAGATTCACTTGGTGGAAAAACGATTGCGATCCAAGGTGTCGGTAACGTTGCCTTCAATCTATGCCGTCATTTACATGAAGAAGGGGCGAAACTGATCGTCACGGACATCAACCAAGAAGCACTTCAACGTGCAGAAGAAGCATTCGGTGCCTTGATCGTCGCACCAGAAGACATCTACAGTGTCGAAGCGGATATCTTTGCGCCATGTGCCCTCGGTGCGACATTAAACGACGAGACGATTCCCCAATTGAAAGTCAAGATCATCGCTGGTGCGGCAAATAACCAACTCAAAGAAGATCGTCACGGTGACATGCTTGAAGAACGCGATATTTTATACGTACCAGACTTCGTCATCAATGCCGGTGGTGTCATCAACGTTGCCGATGAACTCGACGGATACAACCGTGATCGTGCTATGAAAAAAGTTGAACTTGTCTATGATGCGGTCACGAAAGTGTTCGAAATCGCAAAACGCGATCATTTACCGACATACCGTGCGGCTGAGAAAATGGCAGAAGAGCGCATTGCTACGATGCGTAGTGCCCGCAGCCAGTTCCTGCGTCGTGATAAAAACATTCTAGGATCACGCGGCTGATCAGAGGAGGATATCCATGAGCGAACGTATTTTAACGATCAATCCCGGTTCGACGTCGACGAAGATTGGTATCTTCGAAGGGACGAATCAGGTGTTCACGAAGACGTTACGCCATCCAGCGGAGGCGGTCGGAGGACCGCTTCCAGCGCAGCTGGAGATGCGTCGTCATGTGTTACTCGAAGTGTTAGCTGAAGAACAGATTGATTTGAAAGCGCTTACTGCAATCGTAGGACGCGGTGGGTTACTCCGACCGCTCGTCAGCGGTACGTACGCCGTTAACCGGGAAATGCGAGAAGACTTACTCAGCGGTATTTTTGGCGTCCATGCCTCGAACCTCGGTGGACTCCTCGCGGATGAGATTGCTCGGACACTCGATATCCCATCGTTCATCGTTGATCCAGTCGTCGTTGACGAACTTGAGCCGATTGCGCGAATTACAGGCTTACCTGAACTTGAACGAAAGAGTATTTTCCATGCCTTGAATCAAAAAGCTGTCGCGAAGCGGTACGCGAAGGAAATCGGACGTCCCTATGAGGAACTACGTCTGATCATCGCACACATGGGCGGCGGCATTACGGTCGGTGCGCACCAAGAGGGGCGTGTCATCGATGTCAACAACGGACTCGATGGAGAAGGACCGTTTTCGCCGGAACGAAGCGGATCGCTACCTGTTGGTCAACTAGTAGAACTATGTTATAGTACCAAGTATAAACTTGAAGAGATGAAGCGTCTGGTCGTTGGGTCAGGCGGACTTGTCGCGCACTTGGGAACGTTTGACGCGATCGAGATCGAGCACCGGATTGAGGAAGGCGACGAAAAAGCGGCGTTGTTATATGACGCGATGGCGTACCGGATCGCAAAAGAAATCGCTGGTCAAAGTGCCGTCTTGTTCGGTCAGATCGACGCGATCATCCTAACAGGCGGACTTGCCTATAGTGATCGATTGACGCGTGCGATCGAAGAACGCATCGCCCACCTCGGTCAAGTCGTACGTAGTCCTGGTGAAGATGAGTTGCAGGCGCTCGCAGAAGGAGTGTTGCGTGTCTTACGTGGGGAAGAAGAAGTTAAGGAATATGGAGGCGAACCAACATGGCTAGAGAATTCGACGTCGTTGTCCTAGGTGGTGGACCCGGTGGATATGTCGCCGCGATTCGTGCGGCACAAGCCGGGAAGTCGGTAGCAATCGTGGAACAAGGAAAATTAGGCGGGACATGCTTACATCGTGGCTGTATCCCATCTAAAGCCTTTTTGAAATCAGCAGCAGTCTATCAGACGGTCAAACACGCTGCTACATATGGCGTGGACGTACCGGAATCGTTTTTACGATTCGAACAGGTCAAACAACGGAAACAAGAGATCGTAGATGGATTAGAGGCAGGCATTCAGCATCTGATGAAAAAAGGAAAGATTGAAGTCTTTCATGGTCGGGGTTCGATTCTTGGACCAAGTATCTTTTCACCGATGCCGGGAACGATCAGCGTTGAGCCGGAAGAAGGCGAAGGCGAGTTGATCCTTCCGCGTCAATTGATCGTCGCGACAGGGTCGCGTCCACGTCCATTGAACGGACTCGCTTTTGATTCAGAGTATGTCCTCAGCTCGGATGATGCACTCGATATGGCAGATTTGCCAAAGTCGATCGTCATCATCGGTGGCGGCGTCATCGGTGTCGAATGGGCATCGATGTTGACGGATTTTGACGTCGCAGTAACGGTCGTCGAATTCAGCGACCGGATTTTACCGACGGAAGATGCGGCAGTCAGTCGTGAAGTCGCCCGTCAATTGAAAAAGCGGGGCGTCAAGATTCATACCGGCGCAGCTGCACAAAGTGACACGTTCCGGATGTCAGAAGACGGTGTCTCGATCGCGATCGACCGTAATGGAGAACAAACGACGCTTGAAGCGGATAAATTGCTTGTCGCAATCGGTCGAATGGCGAATGTCGAAGGCATTGGGATTGAAAACACGAATATCGTCGTCGAAAATGGCTTCATCCAAGTAGATGACCATTTCCGGACGAAGGATCAACATATCTATGCGATCGGGGATGTCATCGGTCGCTTACAACTGGCGCACGTCGCGTCAGCAGAAGGTGTCAAAGCGGTCGAGGCGATCGTCCATGGAACTACGACACCACTTGAATATGCGTTCGTGCCACGTTGTATCTACAGCGTACCGGAAGCGGCATCGGTCGGTTTGACGGAAGACGAAGCGAAACGTGCCGGAATGGACGTTAAGGTCGGAAGCTTCTCGTTCAACGGATTAGGGAAAGCGCGGATCGAAGGAGAGGCGGCAGGCTTCATCAAGCTCGTCTCCGATGCGAAGACAGATGATCTTGTCGGCGTTCACATCGTCGGACCAAAAGCAACGGAACTGATCAGTGAAGGTGGATTAGCGCTCGTACTCAATGCAACGGCATGGGAAGTCGGACAGCTCGTGCATCCGCACCCGGCCTTGTCAGAAGCATTCGGTGAAGCAGCACTTGCAGTCGACGGACTCGCGGTTCACGCCTAAGGAGGAATTACGGATGGAAAAAATAGAATTCAAAGAATTAGTAGAACTCGGATTAACGGAACAGGACGCGATTCAGATGTTCGAAACGATGGTCCGTGCGCGGAAGATCGACGAACGGATGTGGAAGTTGAACCGAGCGGGTAAAATTCCCTTCCTCGTCTCATGTCAAGGACAAGAAGCGGCTCAAGTCGGTGCAGCGTTCGCCCTTGAAAAAGGAACGGACTACATTTTGCCGTATTACCGTGATTTAGGCGTCGTCTTACACTTCGGTCAAACGTCACGCGATATCATGCTGTCGGCATTCGCAAAGGCAGAAGATCCGAACTCAGGTGGTCGTCAAATGCCAGGACACTACGGTTCACGTGCCTTGAACATCGTCACGGGTTCAAGTCCGGTCACGACACAAGTCCCACATGCTGTCGGGATCGCACTTGCTGCGAAGATGCGTAAGGAACCACTCGTTGCTTACGTCTCGTTCGGAGAGGGCTCTTCAAACCAAGGAGACTTCCATGAAGGGGCGAACTTCGCCGGAATTCATAAACTCCCGGTCATCTTGTTCTGTGAAAACAATAAATACGCGATTTCGACACCTCTCTCGAAACAGCTGTCGGCGAAACACGTCGCTGATCGGGCAATCGGCTACGGAATGCCTGGCTATACGGTAGACGGCATCGATCCACTCGCTGTCTATAAGGTCGTTAAGGAAGCACGCGAGCGCGGATTACGGGGAGAAGGTCCGACCTTGATCGAAGTTGAAGTCGAACGTCTCGTGCCACACTCATCGGATGATGACGATAAATCGTACCGTTCTGCGGAAGAACTCGATGCCTTAAAAGCACGTGACGGGATCAAACTCTTCCGGGCGCGTCTGATTGAAATGGGCGTCCTGACGGAAGAATCAGCGACTGAAATCGAACAAGCGATGGAGAAAGAAGTCGACGAAGCAACGGCTTATGCGGAAGCAGCAGCTTACGATGCGCCAGAAAATGCATTACGTTACGTGTACGACGAGGAGGAAACGAAATGACGACGTTAAGTTTAATCGAAGCGATCAATAGTGCAATCAAAGAAGAGATGGAACGCGACGAGTCCGTCTTCATCCTCGGCGAAGACGTCGGTGTCCGTGGTGGTGTTTTCCGGGCAACCCAAGGATTGCTCGAACAATTCGGAGAAGAACGTGTCATCGATGCACCACTCGCTGAAAGTGCGATTGCCGGTGTCGGAATCGGAGCTGCGATGTACGGCATGCGTCCGATTGCTGAAATGCAATTCGCTGACTTCATCATGCCAGCGGTCAACCAAATCGTCAGTGAAGCAGCGAAGATTCGGTACCGTTCGAACAATGACTGGACGTGTCCGATCGTCATCCGCGCACCGTTCGGCGGCGGAATTCACGGAGCACTTTACCATTCTCAGTCGGTCGAGGCGATGTTCAACTCGACGCCTGGTCTGAAGATCGTCATCCCGTCTAATCCATATGACGCAAAAGGATTGCTAAAGGCAGCGATTCGTTCGAATGATCCGGTCTTGTTCTTTGAGCATAAACGTGGTTATCGCCTGTTGAAAGGGGATGTTCCGGAAGGCGATTATACCGTTGAAATCGGTAAAGCAGACGTAAAACGTGAGGGAGAAGACGTGACGATCATCACCTACGGTCTGTGTGTCCATATGGCACTCGAAGCGGCAACGCGCCTTGAAAAAGACGGAATCGATGTCCACATCCTTGACTTGCGGACGGTGTATCCAATCGACCGCGAAGCAGTCGTCGAAGCGGCGAAAAAGACGGGGAAAGTCCTGCTCGTTACGGAAGATAATAAAGAAGGTAGCGTCATGAGTGAAGTGTCGGCAATCATTGCAGAAGAAGCATTGTTTGATCTCGATGCACCAATCGAACGACTCTGTGGTCCAGACGTACCAGCCATGCCATACGCTCCGACAATGGAGAAGTTCTTCAACATCTCGAGTGAGAAAATCGAAGATAAAATCCGGACGTTGCACGCATACTAAGGAGGAACTGATCGATGAAGACTGAAACACTTACGATGCCACAACTCGGAGAAAGCGTCACAGAAGGGACGATTTCGATGTGGCTCGTCAAACCGGGCGATACTGTCAAAAAATACGATCCGATTGCAGAAGTCATTACCGATAAGGTAACGGCAGAAGTCCCATCTTCATTTGATGGTGTGATTGAAAAACTGCTTGCAGAAGAAGGGGATACGTTGCAAGTCGGTGACGCGATTGTCACGATGCAAGTCAGTGGTGGGTCAACGGAAGTCGCTGCGACCGAACAAGAAGTACCGGCTGTCGAAGAAACGACGTCGTCTGATACATCGATGAAAAAACGCTATTCACCAGCTGTCTTGAAACTATCGGGAGAACACGGCATTGATCTCGAACAAGTGACGGGTACTGGAGCTGGCGGACGGATTACACGGAAAGACCTCTTGAAACTGATCGAGTCTGGATCGATCCCGACACCACAAGCAACTGAACCAAAACCGGAAGCGCAAGCGGCTCCGGTAGCGCCTCCGGCAGAAGCACCACCTGCACCAAAACGTCCGGTCAGTGCACCACAACCGACGGAAACGGGCGACATCGAGATTCCGACTGCCGGTGTGCGTCAAGCGATCGCTTCGAACATGGTACGTGCGAAACACGAAGCGCCACATGCCTGGTTGATGATCGAAGTCGATGTCACGAACTTGGTCGAAGCACGTAATCGTCATAAAGATGCGTTCTTCAAACAAGAAGGGGTCAAATTGACGTTCTTGCCGTTCTTCATGAAGGCGACGGTCGAAGGATTGAAGAAACATCCGATCATGAACTCGACATGGGCGGGAGATAAGATCATTCAAAAGAAAGCGATCAACCTATCACTTGCTGTCGCGACGCAAGACGCTCTGTTCGTACCGGTCGTCAAGAATGCGGATGAACTAAGCATCAAAGGTATCGCACGCGCGATCGATGACTTCGGGAAACGCGCACAAGCAGGTACGTTGTCGTCTGCTGAGATGCAGGGCGGTACGTTTACGGTCAACAACACAGGATCATTCGGTTCGATTCAATCGGCACCGATCCTCAACTTCCCGCAGGCGGCAATTCTATCCGTTGAATCGATCGTCAAACGTCCAGTTTGGGTGAACGGCATGTTTGCAGCACGCGACATGGTCAACCTCTGTATGTCGATCGACCACCGGGTGCTCGACGGACTCGTTGCCGGACAGTTCCTACAAACTGTCAAACAAGCGCTCGAATCGATTGATCCGAACCAACTTTCCCTATATTGAGTTTTTCCAGTTGACAGGGAAGAAGAAGCATCGTAATATAAGAATCAATTCAACACACGATAGCAAAGACGAAGAGAAGTAACTTGTGAAACGATTCAAGAGAGCTGATGGGTGGTGCGAATCAGTATCGGGCAACAAGCGAATGGCCTTCTGAGCTTCAGACCGAATCCCTTCAATGGGTAGTAGGCTCTGACGGGTTCCTCCCGTTATCGGGGTCGACGAATCAGGACAACGGTCCGGTTCGTTTCAAAGGGGACGGTGTCAGCATCGTCAACGAAGGTGGTACCGCGGGTCTTCCCGTCCTTCATGTTCTACATGAATGGGCGAGAAGACCCTTTTCGTATACAATCGAATCGAACAAATCGTAGAGTGAGTTAAGTAGCGAGACAACATCGGCGTTTCAGAGAGCGGAAGAATGGTGCGACTTCCGTACGGCGAGGTTTCGTGAATGGTCTCATGAGAGCGTGGCTGAACGAAGAAGTAGGTCGCGACGGATGCCCCCGTTATCGTAGGCTATGATGTCTCTTATTAAGACGCATCAGACAAAGTGGGAACGGTCAAACCGTTCCAATCGAGAGGTGGCACCGCGAGATAATCGTCCTCCATGCAGCATACGCTGTGTGGGGGACTTTTTTATATTCCAGGAGGCGAACAGGGATGGTTCAGACAGACACACTTATCATCGAACAACTTGAACTAAACGGCGACGAGATGACGCCGATCATGATTTTTCAACAACTGAGCGGAACACAGAAATGTTTGCTTGAAAGTTCTGCGCATACGGATCAAGGACGGTATTCGATCATCGGTGTTGATCCGGTGGAGATGATTCGCGCAGAGGGACGGACCGTGACGCGGGAACAGTTGACGACAGGTCGATTGACGCAGGAAACGGGTGATCCAGTACGACTGATGCAACAGATGATCCTCCGGGGTGGCGTCGAAGAAGACCTTCCGTTTTTAGCGGGTGGGATCGGATATGTCGGTTACGACATGATGCGCGCCTATGAAACGCTTGGTGATATTCCAGAGCGAACGAGACAACTACCGGACGCGCTACTCGCTGTATACGACCAAATCATCCTGTTCGATCATCTCGAACATCGTGTTCATTTGATTCAGACGTCGCTCGGTGGCATCACTGATCGTGATGAATTACGTCAACGTTTAGCAGAACGAAAAGCACAACTTGAGCAACCACGGGAGCGAACGGATATCGAGCGTCCTCTCCGGGATGTCGTCTATGAACCGTTGATGGATCAAGAGACGTTTGAAGGACTCGTCGAACAAGCAAAGAAACATATCCGCCAAGGCGACGTCTTCCAACTCGTTCTCTCACAACGCCTCGATGCGACATTCTCAGGTGACCCGTTCCAGTTTTACCGGAAGCTCCGCAAGGACAATCCAAGCCCTTATCTCTTCTATATCGACTTAGGCGAAGCGATCGTACTCGGGGCCTCCCCGGAAAGTTTGGTCCAAGTCAAAGGGAATCGAGTGACGACGAATCCGATTGCCGGCACACGCCGCCGGGGGAAGACGAAAGAAGAGGACGAACGACTGGCAGAGGAGTTGCTTCACGATGAGAAGGAACGAGCCGAGCACCGGATGCTTGTCGATCTCGGACGCAACGACCTCGGTCGGATTTGTCAGATTGGTACCGTCGAGGTGACGCGATTCATGCAAATCGAGCGCTTCAAGAACGTCATGCACCTCGTTTCTGTCGTTGAAGGCACGTTAGCAGACGGAAAGACCGGAGCAGACGCACTCGTCTCTTGTCTACCAGCTGGGACGGTCACGGGAGCTCCGAAAATTCGAGCGATGCAGCTGATTGACCAGTACGAACAGGTGAAACGAGAAGTATATGCCGGGGCGGTCGGCTATTTCGATGTTCGAGGGAATATGGATTTTGCCCTCGCGATCCGGACGATGGTGATCAAGGATGGTGTCGCTTCTGTTCAAGCAGGAGCTGGCATCGTCTACGACTCGATTCCACGCCTTGAGTACCAGGAGACGTTACACAAAGCGAAATCACTACTGGAGGTTTGGAAATGATCGTCCTAATTGATAATTATGATTCTTTTACCTATAACCTATACCAATACGCATCCGTTTATTCGGACGTTCACGTCATTCGAAACGATGCGGTCAGCATCGAAGAACTACGCGAGATGAAACCAGACGGCATCATCCTCTCACCCGGTCCCGGTCGCCCGGCTGACGCTGGTATCTGCATCGATCTCATTCGTCAATTATCGGGTCGAGTACCGATTCTCGGTGTCTGTCTCGGACATCAGGCAATCGGCGAAGCATTCGGAGGACGCGTCGTCGAAGCACCAGTCATCATGCACGGGAAGACATCGATGATTCGACAATCGGGACAACTCTTCGACGAAATGACGGAAACGTTAGAGGTCATGCGCTATCATTCGCTGATCGTCGCTCGCAACGACTTACCGACGGAGCTCGTCATCACAGCAGAAACGGATGACCGGACGATCATGGCACTCGAGCACCGGACGCATCCGACGTTCGGAATCCAGTTCCATCCTGAATCTGTCGGAACACCACAAGGACAGCAGATGATTAAACGATTCATTGAATTGACAAAGGAGTGACGAACGATGAAAGAGACGTTATTGAAATTAGCAGAAGCAAAACATTTACGATATGAAGAGATGCAACAGGCAGCACGCGAACTATTTGCGGAAGACGTGACCGATAGCGAAATTGCCGCTTTTCTCGTCGCATTGAAAGCAAAAGGGGAGACTGCAGAAGAATTAGCCGGTCTCGCTTCAATCATGCGCGAGGTCGCCCTCGACATTCCGGTCACCGGCGATTTCATGGATAACTGCGGCACTGGAGGCGACGGCTCACAATCGTTCAACATCAGTACGACAGCCGCCTTCGTTCTGGCAGGTGCCGGCATGAAAGTCGCGAAGCACGGGAATCGGAGTGTCTCGAGTAAAACGGGCAGCGCTGATGTGCTCGAAGCACTCGGGGTTTCGCTCGATGCGACACCGGAACGTTTAGCAGAACAGCTCGAGTCGAACGGAATCGCCTTCTTGTTTGCGCAACGGATGCACCCACGCGTCAAGCAAATCATGAAGGTCCGACGCGATCTGCGGATTCCAACGATCTTTAACTTGATCGGGCCGTTGACGAATCCGGTCCCGCTCAAGACACAACTATTAGGAATTTACCGGGAGGATATGCTCGAGACGATGGCGTTGACATTACACCGACTCGGGCGGAAGCGGGCAATCGTCTTGCACGGTGCGAATGGAATGGATGAAGCGTCCCTTGCCGGAACGAACCAACTTGTCTTACTCGACGAAGGTGAGCTGATCCGCTTCAGTCTTCATCCGGAGGAAGTCGGACTGAAGACCGCACCGCTTGAAGCGATCCGTGGAGGTAGTGCACAAGAGAATGCGACGATTTTATTGCAAGTCCTTGGTGGTGAGCATGGCGCTTATCGCGACACGGTCCTACTCAATGCCGGAATTGCCCTCTTTGCAGCAAATCGAGCGAAGACGATCGAAGAAGGGATTGCCTTAGCAGCAGATAGCATCGATTCAGGACGGGCGATGGAACGATTGAATCAATTACGACAAATGACACGGGAGGAAGCAATCGGATGAATATCTTAGATCGCATCATCGAAACGAAACGAGCAGAAGTCCTGCAATTAAAATTAACTGGTGTCGAACGGATTGATCGGGAGGCATTGAAGCCGTCGATTAAGCAACGACTAGCAGGAGCGGATTTATCCGTCATCTCGGAAATCAAACGAGCTTCGCCATCAAAAGGTGACATCGCACTCGAAGTCGACGTCATCGCTCAGGCCAAACAATATGAAGCGAGTGGGGCGACTGTCATCTCTGTCTTGACGGACGAGACGTACTTCAAAGGATCGATGGACGATTTAGCGGCAGTCGCTGCAGCAGTCGACATCCCGGTGCTTTGTAAGGATTTCATGATTGATCGGATTCAAATTGACCGGGCAAAAGCACATGGGGCACGGTTGATTCTCTTGATCGTCGCCGCTCTCGAGCAGGAGACGCTTGCTGACTTGTATGCATATGCTTACGCGGAAGGACTTGAGGTCTTAGTCGAAGTCCATGACGAAGAGGAGTTACGCCGGGCAGAGGCGATCGGTGCACAAATCATTGGCATCAACAATCGGAACTTGAAAAAGTTCGAAGTCGATTTACAGACATCGGTCGGATTACTCGAACAAAAACAACCGGACGTCCGGTATATCAGTGAGAGTGGCATCAAGACGGTCGAGGAAGCACAGCGATTACACGCTGCCGGTGCAGACGGTATCCTCGTCGGCGAGACGTTGATGCGAGCAGACGATCCGCAAGTCTTCATCCGAGAAGTAAGTGGCGTTCGCGTATGACACGGATTAAGTTCTGTGGTCTCCGGGAAGGAGAACATGTCGAAGTGGCAGTTCGCTTAGCAGACTACATCGGCTTTATCTTTGCTAAAAGTAAACGACAGGTCACGCTAGAAGAGGCGGCGCGTCTCAGACGCGACATTCCAAAAACGGTCCAGGTCGTCGGTGTCTTCGTCTCCCCGACCTATCAGCAGGTGACCGACGCCGTCGAACAGGTAGAACTGGATCTCGTCCAAATTCATGGTGTCATTCCGGACGGAGAGATACCAGTTCCCGTCATTCAAGCGATTCCCGTGACGGACATCGCAGAAATAGAGCAACAGACGGAGTATTTGCTCGTCGACGCACCGGTTGCTGGAAGTGGCGAGACATTCGACTGGTCACGAGACATTCAAGCCGATCGTCCACTATTCATTGCCGGTGGCTTGACAGCAGGAAACGTCGGAGAAGCAATCAAACGATATCACCCGTTCGCCGTCGATGTCTCAAGTGGCATCGAGACGGATGGACGGAAAGATCCCATCAAAATGCAGGCATTCGCAGATGCCGTAAAGGAGAGAGAAGCATGAGCTACGCACAACCGGATACACTCGGACAATACGGTAAATACGGAGGGCGCTACATCCCGGAAACATTGATGCACGCGGTGATCGAACTCGAAGAAGCTTACGCAACCGTAAAAGAAGATCCAGCGTTTCAAGCGCGGATGGACGAATTATTGAAAGAATACGTCGGACGTGAAACACCACTTTATTTTGCCGAACATTTGACGCAAACGATCGGTGGCGCAAAGATCTACTTGAAACGAGAAGACTTGAACCATACCGGTGCCCATAAAATCAACAATACGATCGGTCAAGCGTTATTGGCTGAACGGATGGGGAAACGAAAAATTGTTGCTGAGACAGGGGCAGGACAACACGGTGTCGCGACAGCGACGGTCTGTGCCTTACTCGATCTCGAATGTGTCATCTTCATGGGAGAAGAGGACGTGCGTCGTCAAGAATTGAACGTCTTCCGGATGGAGTTACTTGGAGCAACCGTCATCCCAGTCACACAAGGCAGTCGGACACTCAAAGATGCCGTCAATGAAGCACTCCGCTACTGGGTCAAACATGTCGAAGACACGCATTACTTGATGGGTTCTGTTCTCGGACCACACCCATTCCCGCAACTCGTCCGTGATTTCCAAGCGGTCATCGGAAAAGAGACACGACGCCAAATCATCGAAAAAGAGGGGCGTCTACCAGAGGCGATCGTCGCTTGTGTCGGCGGTGGGAGTAATGCGATCGGGATGTTCCACCCGTTCATCGATGATACAGATGTAAAATTGTATGGCATTGAAGCGGCGGGCAGCGGAATCGACACAGAGAAACACGCAGCGACGATGACAAAAGGAGAGGTCGGTGTCTTGCATGGCTCGATGATGTATCTCTTACAGGATGCACACGGTCAAGTACAGGAAGCACACTCGATCTCAGCTGGACTCGATTACCCGGGCGTCGGACCGGAGCATAGCTTGCTAAAAGATATCGGTCGCGTCCAATATGAAGCGGTGACCGATGAACAAGCACTGGAAGCACTCCAGTTGTTGAGCCGCAAGGAGGGAATCATCCCGGCACTTGAGTCGGCACACGCGATTGCCTACGCGACTCAACTCGCGGCAGAGATGGACAAGGAAGAGATTCTCGTCATCTGCTTATCAGGACGGGGCGATAAAGACGTCGTCACTGTCAGAAACGCACTAAAGGGGGAAGCGTGATGCGATTAGAAACAGCCATTCGTACCGTTACGAGCAAAGGGGAGAAAGCCTTCATTCCGTACGTCATGGGGGGAGACGGAGGGATTGATCAACTCCCGGAAATCCTGTCGTTTCTCGCTGAATCCGGAGCGACAGCGATTGAAGTCGGTGTTCCGTTTTCGGATCCTGTCGCTGACGGTCCAGTCATTCAAGAAGCGGGACTTCGCGCACTAGAAGCGAACGTTGGACTGAAGGATGTCCTCGAGGCAGTTCGCGTTGCTCGTCAGACCGTCGATGTTCCTGTCGTCTTGATGACGTACTTAAATCCGATTTTCCGCTACGGATTAACGGCGTTTCTAGCGACATGTCGCGAAGTCGGGGTCGACGGACTGATTATTCCTGATTTGCCGCTTGAGCAGAGCGAACAGTTCTTCGAGCAAGAGGACAAATCGGACATCGCGCTCGTCCAGCTCGTCTCCTTGACGAGTCCGATGGAGCGGATTCAAAAGATTGCCGATAAAAGTGAAGGATTCCTCTATGCGGTCACGGTCAACGGAACGACAGGTGGACAGACGACGTTTGATACGGCGCTTGAAGACCACTTAGCGAACGTCGCAGCAAACAGTCCAGTACCTGTACTTGCCGGGTTCGGGATCAGTACACCGGAACACGTCAAACAATTGAGCCGCCCAGTCTCGGGGGTCATCGTCGGCAGTAAAATCGTCGATTTACTGCACCAGAACGATCGAGAAACAATTCAACAGTTGATGGCAGCACGTCTTGCGGCGACGCCGTCGCATTAATAAAAAGGACCTGACTCAAAGGACAGTCTCTACAAAGATAAGGGTGGCAGAATGATGATCTGCCACCCTTATCTCGTAACAAAAAGAATGACGCGTCACACACCACTCTTACAGGATCAGGCGCATTTATGCGCTTTAGAGACGAACAAGACCCGCTTTCCTGCTTAAATGAAGCAGGGAAGCGGGCTTGTGTCTCGCCTGAGGAAAGGGCGTGAAAAGACGCGTCATTCTTTTTTTGAGTCAGCCCCTTTTTCGTATAGATGTCACTGTTGAACGAGCGACTTCTGCAAGTTGGTATACAGCGGTTCAAATCCAAGTTCCTCATAAAACGTGGCGGCACGGTCGTTGACCGCCCAAACGTTTAAGCGAACAGCATCGACCTTTCGCTCGAGTGCGAGTTCTTCTGCAGCCTGCATTAACTGGCGACCAATTCCGAATGAACGATGGGATGAGGTGACACCGACGTCGGTGATGTTCAAGATCCGGACTGGTGTAAATCGATCGGATGCTGGCGCAGTCCACTTGCCGAACAAGTAACCAACGAGTGTTTCTCCGTCAAGCGCTGTCAGACAGAGTTGTTGTTCTGCTTCCACCATCTGACTTAAAGACTCCAGCGTGTACGGTGTCGTTACATCTGGATGAAAGTGAGGCGATAATCGTTGATGGTGCAAGAACGTCTCTGCCGTCAAGGAAAGCAGGGCAGGAAGGTCTGAAATACGGCTCGTGCGGATCATCAAGCAATCACTCCAATCATCGATTTTGTTTGAGTACTTCGGCGACGAGTCCCGATACATACGGACTGCCACGATCTTCTTTTTCGACCGATTCAATCATGATGGCAACGAGAAGATCTTTTTTGTCGTTGTCGTAACCGACGAAGAAGCCATTTTCTTTTCCATCGGTTTCGCCTGCTTTTTTCAATTCTGCCGTACCGGTCTTACCGGCAACATCGACTTCCTTGATGTCAGCTGGGAGCGTGTAACCGTTATGGACGACGTCATAAAGATCATCGCGGATCATCTTCGCGTCTTTTGCATCCAGCAGATCCTTTTTGAAGACTTGCTTCGTTTTTTCCTCTTGTAAAAGGGTCGGGCGATAGATTGTTCCATCTGTCAGGAAAATTTCATACATCGACGTTAGATGGAGAATGTTCGTCAGCATCTGTCCTTGTCCGTAGGACGTATCCATCAGCTGTCCATCTGAAGCGATTGTCCCGTCGTTTGAGATTTGAGAAGCGCGTAACGGATACGCAAACGGTAGTTTCTCTCCGTATCCGAGTGCTTCAAGTCCAGACGTGAACGCCTTCGTTCCGACCTGTTCGAGTGTTGAGCGGGCGAAATAGATGTTGTCTGAATAAACGAGCGCATTGTGCAGATTAACGGGTGCTGGCGTCTCGTGAATCCGCGTGACGTTAAAACCATCGATCTTATTTTTCAGTCCATTGATTGTATAGGCTTTTTCCGGGTCGAGTGTTCCACTCTTTAAACCAACCGCGGCCGTTAGGGGTTTTTGGGTCGAACCGGGTGCGAAAGCACTCGTGAATCGGTTCAACAATGGTTGATCCGGATCCTGCGTCAATTCATCGAGTCGCGCTTGCGAGATCCCTGACATGAATTCAGAAGGATCAAAGCCAGGGGAGCTGAGTAAGACACGTGTCTCACCAGTCCGCGGATCGATTGCCGATGCCGTTCCTGGATCCTCTTTCATCGTGTCATACGTCTTTTTCTGAAGCGTAGCATCAATCGTCAACGGGATATCCTCACCATCCGCCGGTTTCGTTTCAGCGACAGTAACGCTTGATCCGTCTTTCTTTTGTAGAATGATCGAAGCTCCGGCTTCACCACGTAAGCGATCATCAAGAACTTGTTCGAGACCCCGTTTCCCGACCTGTTCGCCAGCTTGGATTTTATTTTTCGATTCTTTAATCTCGTCTGCTGTCGCCGAACCGATATAACCGATCAAGTGTGAAGCGGCCTTCCCGAGTGGATATGTTCGGACTTCCGTCTCTTTGACGCTGATACCTGGAATATCACGCAATTTCGATACCGTTGTTTCGTCGGTCAGTGTTTTGAGCGGAACGAATTGTCCGTCCTTAACCCAACTTGCTTTTAAGGAATCTTCGACCGATGAGGTCGGGCGGTCGAGCAACTCGGCAACTTGTTCAACATCTTTAAGTTGTCCTGCAGTGGCGCCGACAGCATATCCTTTACCCGAGGTCGCGAGCGGTTTATCGTTCGCGTCGAGCAAATCACCGCGTTTCCCTTCAACGGTTTGTAGTTGAACCTTGTCTTCTTTCTTAAAGTCTTTTAGAACAAACGAAGAGTCCCAGTCAATGAACCAGTTTTCTGTTTCTCCTTGTTTCTCGAATGTTAACGGGACTTGTTTATCATAAGCAACGGCTCCTGCAACCGTATCAAAGGAGATTCGTACGGGAAGGGACGCTTTTTCGTCATCCGTTGCTTCCTTCGTTTTTTTTCGCTCGACGGATAACTTTTTGATATCAAGCGATTTCGACAACTGTTTTGTCCGGTCGATGAATTCTTTTTTTCCGTATTCCTTTTTAGTAGCCGTACTCGCGTACGTATACATCTTATCGTAATCTTGTTTTTCCCAAAGTTTGATGTAGGCATCAAGACGTTCTTCGGGTGTCGGCTGATCTTGACATCCGGCAAGTAACGTCACACCAAACGTCGCTGATAAAAGAAAGGGGATCGTTCGTTTCATGTGTTTCGCCTCCGTTGTGGATTAGACTCATAACCATACCGTACCATTCCTGTCAGGAGATTTCATCTGAAACACAAAACCGGACTTCTCATGGGGAGAAGTCCGGTGAATCAAGCTTAGTTGAAGTAATTGAGTGGATTGACACTGTTTGCAGCAGACGTTCCGCTGTAGACGTAAGGACCGCGATGCATTTCGAAGTGGAGGTGCGCACCGAATGCGTTACCTGTCGCACCAATCGTACCGATTTTCGATCCTTTAGCAATCGTTTGTCCGACTGAGACAGAGCGACTGTTTAAGTGTGCATACACCGTCGTATATTGAATGCCATTGACGGTATGCGTCATCATGACGTGATTTCCGTATGCGCCGTAATAACGGGATGTGATGACTTTACCAGCAGCCGATGCATAGACAGGTGTGCCTGTTGGAGCACCGATATCGATGCCGTTATGGAACGTATAACCGTAAACGCCACTTGCAGCACCATATCCTTGCGTGATTGGACCGCTTGCTGGACGCGAGAAGCCAGTCGTTGCTTTTGACGAAGTCGTTGTGCTGTATTTTTTTACGTATGTAGAAGAAACGTAGCGTGATGCGCCACCGTATGAAATTTTTGTCCATGAACCGGAAACACCGAGATAATTGAATGTCTGTCCTGTATTGACGCTACCGACGATTTTATAAGCTGTTGATGGACCTGTACGGACACGAAGCCCGTCTGCTGTGACCTTTACCTTATATGTCGTTGCAGCTTCAACTTTCGAAGCACTCGTTGTTGCAAAACCTGAAACTACCAAAGCTGTCATTGTCATTGTTGTAAGTAAACGTTTCATTGAGTGTTTTTCCTCCTTAAAAATCTGAAGCGACAGAACGGATCATTACAAAATTGTAAGAATTTATGTATATTTATTTATTTTAAAGAATGATTTTTCGCCTGAGATGATTATAGCATCGTCAATAACACGAAAATATTTCAAATATGTTTCAAAATTACGCTTTGTTAACATATATTGTAATGGATTAATAAGTAAAAAAGAACTGACAAAGAGTCAGTTCTTTTTTCGATGAACCTATACTGTTATTCAGCAGAAGAGGGTGAAAACACGGTTAAATGTTGCGGGAGCACTTCGACAGTCACAGGAACATGACCTGCTGTATCCCCATCGGCATTAATCGGCAATTCTTCTTTCGAGCGAATTTCGACACGTGTCGTCGTGAAGTGTTCGATTTGATCGGCTTTTGATAATCCCCCCGTGATGAGTTTGGGTAATGCTTGGAGCGCATCAAAGAATCCAAGCTTCGTAATGATGAACCCATGCAACAGTCCATCATCGACTTTTGCGTCTTCTGCAAAGGATTCGAACCCTCCGACGGAATTCGTCAAGGCGATAATCAACAAGTGTGCTTCTCCATCAAATTGTTTCTCAGCAGAATCAATTTCAATCGGATAGGGGCTATGATCCTTGAAGGCTTTTAGACCTTCAATGAAATAAGCGACCGATCCGAGTGACGTTTTTTGTTCGACACTGACCTCCTCGACGGCTTCTGCAATCAGACCAACAGCGATGACGTTCATGAAGTAATGGTCATCATATTTACCGATATCGAGCGGTCGGGCAGGGGCGTCAGCTAGAATCTGAATCGCCTCTTCGGGATCCGTCGGAATGTGTAATGCGCGCGATAAGTCATTGACCGTTCCGAGTGGCACGATCCCGAGTGTTGGGCGATGCGGTTGTTCGGCAATTCCGGTGATGACTTCATTGACCGTTCCGTCACCTCCCATGGCGATGACAGCATCGTAATTAGACTGGGCAGCATGACGCGCAAATTCCGTCGCATCGTGTTCTTTTTCCGTGAACCGAACGTCGACGGTTTCAAAGCGAGTAGCAAGCGTCTCTTCAGCGAGCGTCGCGTGTTTTTTTCCGAGTTCTTTACCAGAAGACGGGTTGATGATCAACATGGCTTGAGACAAGATGAATTCCTCCTTCGGGACAATCTGTTGACTTTTTCCCTGTCCGATGAAAACATAATCCAAATTCTTTTTTACAAATAAAAACACCGAGTAGGCACATGGCTTCCTCGGTGTTGAAGTTTGAACTCAGAGTTAAATTATTGTGATGGCGGCACTTCACCAGCAGCAGGACGAGCTTCTTCTTCAACGTCCCAACACTCCGTATTTTCAATCCCGAGTGCTTTTGCTGAGAAGACAGGATCGAGTCCCTGTTTCCGTTGTTCCTGATAATCTTTGATGACTTTGAGAGCGATGCCGCTCAAGAGGAGGATCGCTGTCATATTGATTAATGTCATGCCTGCCATGAAGAGATCGGCAAAACTCCATACCATACCGAGGCTGAGAACAGATCCGATGAAGACGAAGCCCATTGTCGCAATCCGGAAACCGAAGACGGCTGCTGGACTTTGTTTGATGAACTCGATGTTCGTCTCACCGTAGTAGTAACTACCAACGATCGAACTAAAAGCAAACAAGAAGACGCTGAGTGCGATGAATGGTGGGGCAATTGCACCAAATTCTTCGGAGAGCGCGTTTTGCAACATGCCGATTCCTTCGCCATTTCCAGCAGCATAACTATCACTGAGGAGAATAATCGTTGCTGTCGCTGTACAGACGATCAACGTATCAAGGAATACACCAAGTGTTTGTAAGAAACCTTGTTTTGCTGGGTGAGAGACTTCAGCCGCCGCCGCAGCGTTCGGAGCAGACCCCATTCCCGCTTCGTTTGAGAACAATCCGCGTTTGACACCGAGTGAGATTGCAGCACCGACCGAGCCACCGAATGCTTGCTCGATTCCGAAGGCACTTTTGAAAATCATTGCGAACACACCAGGAAGTTCCGTCAGGTTCGTAACGACGACATAAAGAGCAGCAATCAAGTAGAGACCTGCCATGATAGGAACGATGATTGCAGAGAACTTCGCGACACGGTGGACACCACCAAAGATGACGAGTCCCGTCAAGACGACGAGTGCTGCGCCGACGACAGCTGTGTTGATACCGAACGCATTGTCAAAGGCAGCGGCAATCGTGTTTGATTGAACGGAGTTGAAGATAAGGCCGAACGTCACAGCAATCAAGATTGCAAAGACGATTCCGAGAGCTCGGTTCTTCAAGCCTTTTTCGATGTAGTAGGCAGGACCACCACGGTATGCGTTCGATTTCGTATCGCGTACTTTATAGACTTGAGCCAGTGTACTTTCGATGAGAGCCGTCGCGCCCCCTAAGAGAGCGACCATCCACATCCAGAAGACGGCACCTGGTCCGCCGAGTGTGACGGCAATCGTGACACCGGCAAGGTTACCCGTACCGATCCGTGTCGCCGCACCGATGAAGAATGACTGGAGAGAAGTGATGCTTTCTCCTTTATCGTCTGTTGTTTGTTCACTTTTATCGAGCGTGACGCGGAACATCTCTTTTAAGTAAGTGAATTGGATGAAGCCAGTTCGGATCGTGAAGTAGATCCCGCCGCCGATCAATACGGCGATTAATACATACGACCATAAAATGTTGTTGGCGTAATCGACACTTCCTTGAATGACTTGCTGAATGGCGTTCATGATGGTGTATTCCTCCCAAAGAATAATAAAAGCTATACGCTAAATTATACGAATTTTCAGATAATAAGCAACAACAAAATAAAATAAAATTTTAAAACTTAATAAAGTTAGCTAAATGTTAGGAGTTAAAAACATTGTAGGTGAACGAAAAAACTGCCACTCTCGGTATCGAGAGTGACAGGCAAGTAAAGCTAAATCATCCAAACTGTAGCAATTGTTCGTATAGGTCATCGAGTTGCTGTTGGATGCTTTTAGAAACGGTATCGGTCGGTTTTTCACGTTTTGCTAATTTCTGTTCAAGCCGCTCGATCTGCACTTCTAACTCATGTTGTGACAAGCGTTTTGGTTTTTGAGGGGTTACGTGGAGTGAGGAAGACGTAGCGAACTCAGTACGCTTCTGTTGAGCATACGTATACGTACCATGATAACGCGTCAGACCATTTTCGAGCCACAGGATCTGCGGAAAAAGCCGATTTAAGAAATAGCGGTCGTGTGAGACGGCAATCAATGTACCAGAAAAATTCTCGAGTGCTTCTTCGAGTGTCTCTCTTGATTCAATATCGAGATGGTTCGTCGGCTCGTCGAGAATTAATACATTGACCGACGAATGAACGAGGACGGCGAGTTGCAATCGCACACGTTCGCCTCCGCTCAGTGACAAAATGGACCGAAAGACAGTTGGTCCAAAGAACAGGAACCGGGCTAGGATATGGCGGGCTTCCGCTTCTGGAACGGCAATCCGGTCTCTAAACCAGTCGATTAACCGCGCGTCCTCCTCGAAATGGGCATGCTGGGACAGGCAACCGATCCGATTCGATGGTCCACGCGTGAGTGTGCCTGCCTCTGGTGATAATTCGTCAAGCAGCAGTGAGAGCAACGTCGATTTCCCACTCCCATTCGTTCCGACGATCGCGATCCGATCCTGTGCCATGATCTCGAACGAGACGTCATCAAAAATGTGGCGAATTCCGTAAGCAAACGAGAGTTCTTCAGCGCGAAAGACGACTTGGCTCGTGTGATCAGTGGAAGAGAAGGAGACATCAGCGGTTTTGGCTTCGAGTTGTGGTCGTTTAATCCGTTCGATCCGCTCGAGTGCTCGTTCCATTGATTTTGCTTTACGGAATAATTTCTCACTCGGTGGAGACGCTTCGTTTGCCCATTGCCGGAGTCGACGAATCGCTTCCTTCATTTTCTTTATTTTTTTCTGTTGCTCTTGGTAGGCGTGGAACTGTTCCATCAAGCGACGTTCTCGTTCGACGACGAACGCGCTGTAATTCCCTATATAGGTTGTCAGTTCACCGTCCTCGAGTTCAACGATCGAGGTGACGACGGCGTCTAAGAAGACCCGGTCGTGAGAGACGAGCAGGATGGTTCCTGTGTAGTCCCGTAAGAACTGCTCTAGCCATTCCACGGCAGCTAAATCAAGATGGTTCGTCGGTTCGTCAAGAATGAGCAGATTTGGCTCCATGAGTAACATGCGACCGAGACAAATCTTCGTCTGTTCACCACCGCTCAACTGGTGGAAAGGACGAGTGAGTAACGGACGAAGGTGTAACCCGTTCACCATGCGCTCGATTTTCGAGTCGAGTAGATAGCCATCCTTTTGTTCGAACGCATTCGTCGCTTCCGCATATCGTGCGAGTAACGCATCCAGATTCTCTGGTGCTGTCGCCATCATTTGCTCCAACTGTTGCATTCGAGAACGGATCGCGAGGATGTCTTCAAACGCTGTCCAAAGGACGTCGAGTCCGGTCATCGTCTCACTATATACAGGAAGTTGTTCCAAATAGCCGATCGTCAAACCGCTCTTTTGATAGATGACACCACCGTCCGGTTGCTCAAGGCGAGCGAGCAAGCGGAGTAATGTCGTCTTGCCACTCCCGTTTCGTCCAATTAGACCGACACGGTCGTGTTCGTTTAAGAAGAGGGAAACATCCGTTAAGATCGTTTCGCCTCCGAATTGTTTGGTTAGGTGTTGAATGTCGCAAATCATCATAATCAATTGATCCTTTCGCGCGCATCAAAAAAAGGAGAGCGCAAATAGCACTCTCCATCATGTGTGAAAGATGCGCTTTGCTGTATTTTTCAATCATGAAGTTCTAAAAAAGGGCAGACGGGTGCCTTAGAACGCCATTCCATGAAAAATCGCGCGCAACAGATACAATTGTTCCATCAACCAGTGTTTGCACGCGGCAAAGTCCATCTTTTCACACCACCTTTCGTTTCAGATATCTCTAGTTTACTATTTTTTTGTCAGTTACGGAAGTCTGAATTATTTGAACACGCCAGCGATTGAACTGAAGAAGTCACTGAGTCCATCGAATAATTTAGCGAAGAAACCTTTCGTTTCTTCTGATGTTGCGAACGCGTGGATGTCTTGCCCCGCATTTTTCAAACCACTCTCGATTTGTCCCCAGTTGATGTTCGCTTGCTCCATTTGATTGAATAGATTCGTCAACCGGTCCATTTGTGCGTCAGACAACTGGATATTGTTGTTTTGAATGACTTGGACGATCAGGTTTTCGATCTCGACTTTGGTTTCCGGTTTTTGATTGGCGATCTCAGCCTTGATCTCATTCATTAAGTCAGCGACTTTATCCGTGCCGACCGTTTTTCCGACGTCTGATGTGACCGATAATTCTTGCTGTGCTAAATCCTTGCGTTCGTCACTTAACTTAATTCCAGTCTCAGCGGAAGTTTGATCGTACGCTTTCATGATTCCTGTCAGTGCCGATGTCCCGGTCACCTTGTAGGGAGAAGTGATCGTGATATCGGCATCTTTGACACCCGCTGTGACGAGAGCGTTGAGATACATATCCTTTGTCACCCATGTGATGTTCTCCGTCGAGACGGAAAGTCCATCACCTTTTTCCGTCAGTTCGATCTTAGCCGACGAATACATGTTGCCACCTTTTTGCGACTGTGGAATGTTTTTCCCGAGATATTTTTCTTCGTCAGCAGAAGTGGCGATGATCGGTGTGATGCCTTCCGGTGCATTGAGACGGGAAAGCACCCATGCTTTATCCTTTGCGCCGAGCGACTCCCCGAGTGTGACGATCGTCTTATCGACGACTTGTTCGGCAGATGCGGCTGTCGGGAGTAATAGAGCAGAAGCGATAACGGCTGACGCCATGATTTTTGTTGGTGTATGCATAATGAAATCCTCCAATTGTAAGTAACAGAATGAATTATAGTATCAGGTACTAAAGTTAGTGTACGAGAACGAAAGAAGTTCGGAATCGGTCTGTAGATGGAGACGGCATCCGTCTTCTGACACTCCATAGTATAGCGAAAAGAGGACAACTTGACTTCCATTTTCAGCATGCTATAGTGGATGGGAATCGAATAATGACCACTAGGGGAGTCGGTAGACCGACTGAGACGAACGAAGACGTTCGGACCCTTTGAACCTGATTAAGTTCGTACTTACGGAGGGAAGTGGCGTCAAGTCTTGTTCTTCTTGCGCCATGCCCGTGTGTTTCGGGGTGGTGTTTTTTCGTTTCATACTAAACGAGGAGGATGAGATCATGACATTCACACAAGAAATCAAACAAGCGGCACAAGCGTATTGGGATAGTAGTTTTACGCACCCATTCGTACAAGGAATCGGGGAGGGGACGTTACCGCTCTCGAAATTTCGGCATTACGTCATGCAGGATGCCTATTACTTAAAACACTTTGCGAAGATTCAAGCGAAGGCAGCGTCAAAAGCAGACGACTTCGCGACGATCGCGACACTTGCCGAGCATGCTACTTCGACTTACGAGGCAGAGTTGAGCTTACATCAATCATTTTTTGAGCCGCTCGGTATTACGGAAGCAGATCTTGAAGCATTTGAACCGGCACCGACAACATATGCGTATGTCTCCCACATGCATCATGCGAGTGAAGGAACGCTCGGTGAGACGATTGCTGCCATCTTGCCATGTTACTGGTTGTATTATGAAGTCGGACAGCAATTACTGACGTGTACTCCGGAAGAAAAAATCTATCAGCAATGGATCGACACGTACAGCTCGGAATGGTTTGAAAAGGTCGTCTTTGAACAGATTGCACGGCTTGATGCACTGGCGGAACAAGCGAGCCCGACGGAACGCGAGCGGATGAAACGTCATTTCGTGACAAGTTGTTACTATGAGTTACTCTTCTGGCACATGGGGTGGACGGAAGAGACGTTCACGTCGGTCTACGAAAAGATTCCAGCACGCCCGGTATCTTCTTAAACCAGTAGATGGTAGAATTAGGAATACCATCTGGTGAAAGTAGGGATTGGAATGGAAATCATCGTGATCGCACTTGTGATTCTCGCGGCATATGTCGTGCAACAGGTGCTCGGAAAAGTGAAAGTGAGATTTGTTGGGTACATCATTCCCATATTGATGGTGGTGTACGGCACATATGCTACGATTCAGAATTTTCAGGTGTTGCTTCAGTTCGGTTTTACAATGGGGAGTTCCATCGCGACTATCCTAGTCGTCATCCTCTATGTTTCGTTGACTTATTCACTTCATCGTGTCTACAAGCGTTCGAAAGAAGAAGCCGAATATCCGTATCAATCGTTAAAAGACCGAGGCATCCTGTAAAGGAGCTTCGGTCTTTTGGTGTATCACGTCATCATTTTTTCCAGTTTTTAAAGCCGTCACCGAATTCGAGATGCAGTTGATCGGTAAAGACACCGTTCTGAAAGACCGGCACATCAACCGGTAAAGTGCCTTGCGGTTTGAACGTTCCGAAGATCGCTCGGATACCTGCAGGCAGGTTCGGTCCCGCTGATTTTAGATTGCCTGCTTCGGAGTCTGGACCGTTTGGATCGCCTTTGAAGCCATAGACGAGGACGTGTGCCGGTGCGTCCGGTTGAACGGCGACATCGTATGGGTTACGGAGACTGAGCAGGACGGATGGTGTATCCGTTTGTTTCGCATAGCGGAAGATCGAAGCCGGAATCGCTTGTTCTGGTGCAGTAGGTAGTAGTTTAGCACTCGTGTTGACGTTGGAACCGACGATGATGTAATCTGCTGCATCGAGTTGCGCCCGTAATGTCGGGTTTTGGTCGAGCGGTAGCGTAGTAGCCGAGTAATTCGCTGTCGTCACGTGCCAGTTCCGATTCTTCGGTAGGGAAGCGATCGTTTTTTTCATGCTGTCCGTTTGATCCGCCGCAGGAGCGATCACAAGAACATTTGCGTTCTTTTTCGGTTTGAATGGTAAGGTCCGCTGATCATTTTTCACGAGTGTGACCGCGGCTTCCGTCATCGCACGTTCTTTTGCTTTATGCTCGGGACTACCGACGATTTGGTTCGATTGCGCGATTTTTTCAGCTAGGGATGTCGTGTCAGTCGTACCGTTCCAAATTCCGCGTTCTGCTTTCAGTGTCAGAATCCGCTCAACCGATTGATCGATCCGTTCCTCTGAGAGGCGACCATCTTTGACTGCTGCGATCACATCCTTGAAAATCTGATCGAGCTTTGTGACATCTTGCTCGGAACGAAGGATCGTCGGCATGAGCGCGATGTCGACTCCAGCGTCAAACGTCTTTAAGACGGCTTCTGATTCCGTGAAGTTGTCGGCGATCGCCTGCATGTTCAACGCGTCTGTGATGACGATGCCATCGTAGCCAAGTTTTTCGCGCAGTACGCCCGTGATGACATCATCCGATAACGTCGCAGGTAAAGGGAAGGTACCATTTGTCGACGTGACGACTTCAGGTTCGATTTGCGGCATCCCGATGTGTCCTGTCATGATCATATCGATGTCTTCAGCAATAGCTCGCTTGAACGGTACGAGCTCGACTTGTTCTAGCTCCTGCAGGGATCGGTCAACGACCGGTAATCCATAGTGGGAATCGGTCGCCGTATCGCCGTGACCCGGGAAGTGTTTGGCGGTCGCCGCGACACCTTCAGACTGAATTCCCTTCATTAGAGCGGAACCGAGTGTGCCGACGAGCTCCGGATCACTCGAGAACGAGCGGACACCAATGACAGGATTTCCAGGGTTGCTGTTGACGTCGAGAACCGGACCAAAGTTGACATTGATGCCGAGCGCACGCAGTTCGGAACCGATGATATGACCGGCATCATTGGCATATGTGCTACTGCGGGTCGCACCTAACGCCATGTTGCCAGGTAAGTTCGTCCCTGTTCCGAGCCGAGTAACGATTCCACCTTCTTGGTCGATCGTGACGAAGAGCGGAATATCGTTGCTAGCATCTTGTTTGACGACTTCTTGCAGATCATGAACGAGTTTCGTCGTCTGTTCGGTTTCGCTGACGTTCTCAGCAAACAAGATGACGCCGCCTAAATCATAGCGATCGATGATGTTCGCGACTTCTGGGGCAAGCGACGTATGATTGCTGCCATTCCACTGTCGGAAGTCCGGCATGATCATCTGCCCGATTTTTTGTTCGAGTGTCATCGTGTCGATTTTGTGACTGATCCGATCGGCTGAAGATCCTGCCTCTGCCATGACAGGTAAACTACTTGAGACGAGTACTGCTGCGAGTCCGGCTGTTAACGTGAACTGTCCGATTTTTTTCATGATGTACGTCCTCCTTTAGTCAAACCGTGACTGGAATTCTTTTCAATACGGACAGTATAGCAAGGGGGTTATTTTAAAACAATGTTTTATTTGTAAACGATTTCAAATTGAAATAAAATTCAATAAAAAAGTGATTCCCCTGAAGAGGAATCACTTTCAAGTAAATTCGATCGATTGATTAGCTATAGCGTTCCACGATGCTTGTCAGCTGACGTTCGACGAACGATTGATCTTGCAATTCACTATTGGACAGACGAAGTTTGATCATTGACTCATCCGCACCAGCCATTTCACTGAACAATGATCCGAGACTGTGCGCACGACGATCGACTTGGACGATTAAATCAATCCCAGACCCGTCTTGAAGCATGATGATTTCGATCTCATCCAGTTTATGAGCGTAGTGTGTATTGCGAGCTGAATACTCAAGCTCCTGAGCAATCGGTAAATCTTTCCGGAATCGTCCAGGTAATTTTTCCGTATCGGCTTTTTTCAATCGGAAGCCAAGTGACTCCATCGCATCTAAGACTGTTGCTTGGTAGCGGTTTGCTTCGACGATGACAGCGTCACGGTCCGATGGATCGACGGCTTGAGCGATGTCGAGTCCCGTCTCGATCCACGATTTCGATTGACTGACGGAGAGTGGTGTATTCAGCGGGACGCGTAATGTAAAGGGAATTTCCCGCTCGACACCCGCTTCAATCGTGAACTTCGCTTCATTTAAGGCAAATCGGTCGAGCGTAAAGGTCGTAAACGTCGTGCTATCATTGACTTCTTGTTTGTACTGCGTGTTGAATTCAAGATAAATTCGATCGATTTCTTGATCGACGTTTCCACCTTTGATATGGACGACACCGTGAATTTGACCGCCTGGTTCACAGCGGTCATCCGTCAAGCGTGTATCGACCGTAGCGGCACCGATTCCGATTTGTGAGAGAATTTTTTTGAACATGATGCATTCCTCCTTTTGATTACGTACGAATGATGAAGCTTGTAAACTTGTCGAACAGGTACGAATTTGCTACAGTTTCGAAAGAACATCAGAAAAGGACGGGACGACTAGTGGAACTACATGAATTAAAAGCGAGTCTTGCCTCGCAAATCACGCAAGGAATACTGATCCATGCAACGATAAGTAATCCGCGTCAAAAATCAAATGATCTCCGACGAATCAAGGTAAAACCGATTCTATTAAGAGATACGGTGATGATGCAGGTAGAGTTTCAATTTGAACGCGTTATGAAGCATGAAAATATTTTAATTGACGATTTCGTCGGACGACTCGATGACTGGTTCACGGAATTCCGTCAATTCTTATTCCGTTTTGAAGAAGAAGAATGGCAATTCCAGCTCTCGAAAAAGATGAAAGTCGCGATCAAGACATCCAAAAAGGAGCCGATGAAAGCTCTCTTGTCGCATGACCGGAAAAAAATCTATCTATTAGAAGACGGTGTGCCGGTTCCGTTTCTGATTCGCTTAGGCGTCATGACGGAAGCGGGTCAGGTCAAAAAACAGAAGTACGATAAGTTTAAACAAATCAATCGTTTCCTTGAATTCGTCGAGGATAGCATCGCTGCCTTACCAAAAGGAAAAAAACTCCGGATCTTGGACTTTGGCTGCGGGAAGTCGTATTTGACGTTCGCTCTCTATCATTATCTAAAAGTCGTCAAAGGATTCGACCTCGAAGTGACAGGTCTTGATCTAAAGAAAGAAGTCATCGAAGAATGTACACAAATTGCGCGTGATCTGGATTATACCGATCTAACATTCCGTGTCGGAGACGTTCATGATTACACAGGGGAGACGGAAGTCGACCTGATGGTGACACTTCACGCTTGTGATGTCGCAACTGACGTCGCACTCGCGCGAGCTGTTGACTGGAATGCATCGGTCATCCTGAGCGTACCGTGCTGTCAAAAGGAATTGAACCGTCAACTGGACTGTTCGCCACTCGATGTCATGCTCCAGCATGGGCTGATCAAAGAAAAATTCGCGTCACTGGCGACAGACTCGATTCGTGCCGAGTTGTTGACGCTCGTTGGATACGAAGCGCAGTTGCTCGAATTCATCGATCTCGAGCACACACCGAAGAACATCTTGATTCGAGCATACAAACAAAACAAGCGACCAACGGAAGAAAAAATCGACCGCTACATCGCGTTCCGTGATTTGTTGCATGCCCGACCATTTTTAGAAACTGAATTAAGCGACAGACTTGGACAGATTTCATCGAAACTCGTACAATAAGAAGGAGAACGAATCAAAGGAGGCAATATGATGGATTTCCAAATGTATTTTGAAGATGTCGTCCAAACAGCCCGCAAAGAAGCGCAAGCTGCTGGATTTGAAGAATTAACGACGCCTGAGAGCGTAGATGAAGCAATGAAACGCGAAGGGCTAACACTTGTCCTTGTCAATTCAGTATGTGGATGTGCTGGCGGGATCGCCCGTCCTGCTGCAGCGTACGTCAATCGGAAAGAGGGCATCAAGCCCGATCATTTCGTCACAGTATTCGCTGGTCAAGATCGCGAAGCGACAGACCGTGCGCGTGAATACTTCGAAGGTTATCCACCTTCATCTCCATCATTTGCATTAATGCAAGATGGAAACATCCTCTCAATGGTCGAGCGGTTCGACATCGAATCGTTCACGGCAGAAGAAGTCGTCGACAAACTTGAATCATTGATTGAAATCTACGCATAAGCAAAGAAGACTCCTGATAAAGGGGTCTTTTTTTGTGCATTCATGAGATTAAAATAATAAATTTCAATATTGAAAGCGTTTGCAAAATTGTATAAAAAGTCATTTATGCATGATTTATGAATAGAAAGTCAAAAAAATTTATATATTTATGCTTTACAGTGAATAAATATTCGTATATCCTAAAAGCAATAGAACAGGTCAGGCTTTTCGGTATTGAATTGGACATACACATAAGTCATACTATTGTTAAAGTTCTGACAATTGAGCGTTGGAAGGGGAAAATTCGTATGAAAAAATTATTAGCAACGGCAATGGCAGGCATTCTGGCAGTCACGATGGCAGCATGTGGCGCGTCGGAAGAATCAACAGGTGGATCAAGCAAAAGCGATAAAGTATTGACGATGGGAACGTCAGCGGATTACTTCCCATTTGAATACATCGATACGAAAAAAGGAGAGGACATCGTCGGGTTCGACGTTGCGATCGCCAAGGAAGTCACGAAAAATCTCGGGTATGACTTAAAAATCGAAGACATGGAATTCGGAAGCCTACTCGGTGCCCTCAGCTCAGGTCGTGTCGATTTCGTCATGGCGGGCATGACACCGACAGAAGAGCGTAAGAAAAATGCTGACTTCACGGACATCTACTTCGAATCAAAAAACTTAGTCATGACGAAGGATAAAGCGATTAGTTCGGAAGACGAACTCAAAGGCAAAAAAATCGGTGTCCAGCTTGGTTCGATCCAAGAGGGACTCGCAAAAGATCGCTTCAAAGATAGCGAAGCGGTTCCTTTAAACAAAATCCCAGAAATCATTCAAGAATTGAATACAGGTCGGATTGATGCCCTCATCATCGAGGATGCAGTTGCCGTCAAATACATGGATCAAGATGCATCCCTAAAAACGTACCAGATTAAAGAAGATGGTCCAGCTGGATCAGCGATCGCCTTCAAAAAAGGGGATAAGATGCGTGACGATTTCAACAAAGAGTTGAAGAAGATGATCGACAGTGGTGAAATCGATAAATTGGCAGAAGAATGGTTCCAAAAAGAAGCAAAATAAGTCAAGTGCATGGGGGTGGGGGTAACCTCATCCCTTTTGTGCGACGTTAGGAGATTGATTATGATAGACTTTACAAAGATTCAAGATTCAATTCCATATATTCTTGAGGGGATTCCGGTCCTGTTCCAAGTCGTCATCGTGGCGGCCATTGCCGGGATGCTGATCGGAATCGTCGTCGCGGCACTGAAAATCACGAAGAGCCGTTTCCTCCGTTTCATTGGTCATGCTTACACAGCGATCTTCCGGGGGACACCATTGATTTTGCAACTGGCGATCGTCCACTTTGGATTACCACAGTTGACAGGGTATGTGACGACAGGATACCAATCGGCAATCATCGCCTTCTCCTTGAACTCCGGAGCGTATATCTCGGAAATCATTCGGGCAGGGATTCAGGCTGTTGATCGCGGACAGTGGGAAGCGGCAGATGCGCTCGGTATTTCGTATTTCAAACAACTCCGTTCGATCATTTTGCCACAAGCCTTTAAAAATATCCTTCCGGCGATCATGAACGAATTGATCACGTTGACGAAGGAATCGGCACTCGTCTCGACAGTCGGTGTGCTCGACGTCATGCGTCGTGCGCAAATCGTTGGAGGAGAAAAGGCGATTTATTTCGAACCGTTGTTGTTTGCCGGATTCGTATATTTTGTTCTCGTCATGGGATTGAGCTTGATAGGCCAACAAGTCGAAAAAGCTATGAGAAAGAGTGGGTAATCAGATGGAACCTATGATCCAAGTCACCGATTTGCATAAGCAGTTCGGAAAATTAGAAGTATTAAAAGGTATCTCGACGACAGTCACACGCGGTGAAGTCGTCGCTGTCATCGGACCGTCGGGATCCGGTAAATCAACATTTCTACGGTGTATCAACTTACTTGAGCAACCAACGAGTGGAACGATCATCGTCGATGGTTTTGAATTAACGAAACCAAAAGCGAACATCTCGAAAGCACGTCAGAACATCGGCATGGTGTTCCAACAATTTAACTTGTTCCCACATAAGTCTGTTCTTGATAACTTGACGTACGCACCAATCAACGTCCTTGGTATCTCAAAAGACGAGGCAGTCAAGCGGGCAGAGACATTGCTTGAACGTGTCGGTCTAGCTGAAAAACGCGATAATTACCCGAACCAGTTGTCAGGTGGACAAAAACAACGGGTCGCGATCGCACGTGCTCTTGCGATGGAACCGAACGTCATGTTGTTTGATGAACCGACGTCAGCGCTTGACCCGGAGATGGTCAATGAAGTACTGGACGTCATGAAACAACTGGCGGAAAGCGGAATGACGATGGTCATCGTGACACACGAGATGGGTTTCGCCAAAGAAGTTGCGGATCGTGTCTTGTTCCTCGATGAGGGGATTCTGATGGAAGAAGGTTCACCGGTCGAACTCTTTGACAATCCGAAGACGGACCGGGCGAAAAAGTTCCTCGAAAAAGTTTTATGAGCACAGCACGCTAACTCTGAAGAGGGTTAGCGTTTTTCGGTTTTTTGTATAGAGGGGGGATAAGAATGAAAAAATTGCTTGAAGGTCATCATACTCGTCTGACGCGTTTTCAATCGGAAGATACCGAAGTGATGCAACGTCTACTTGACGATGCAACGTTTGCTCGCCATTTCAGTGCGACGCCATATCGTCACTTATCGAAGGAAAAGATTGAACAGATGATGGCGACGGATGCTCCGGAGACGTTTCGGTTTGCGATTCGTAACTTCGAAGATGAACGGATGATTGGGGTGGTCGCATTAGAAGATATTTTACCGACACATGGAACGGCATGGCTGATGATTGGCATCGATCCGGATTGTGAAGGGCAAGGGTATGCAACGGATGCGCTACAGACAATCCTCGAATACGCCTTCTTCGAACTGAATCTGTACCGGATTCAATTGACGGTCTTTGAGTATAATACACGTGCGGTTCAACTGTACGAACGACTCGGGTTCGTTCAGGAAGGAAGATACCGAGCCTTTTTACGACGAGACGGGGAGCGACATGATATGTTACTGTACGGATTACTCGAACCGGAATGGAGGGAACGACAATGATTCAAGAAACGGAAGCGTTCGTCCGGTCGTTTCACGCGACGGACTTTTCAGGTCATGATTATGCCCATATCGAACGGGTTCGCCGCTTAGCCTTACATATTGCTAAACAGGAAGGCGGGAACGTCAAAATCATCGAACTGGCGGCCTTACTTCATGACGTAGCAGATAGTAAACTCGGGGGAACGGCAGAAACGGTCGCAACCTTTTTACAAGGAAAAGTGACAGAAGAAGAACAGGAACAAATTCTAGACATCATCACGAGCCTGTCCTATAAAGACGGTACACGCCCACCGATGCAAACGATCGAAGGGCAAGTCGTTCAAGATGCTGATCGACTCGATGCCATCGGTGCAATCGGGATTGCGCGCACATTTCAGTTCGCTGGCCGGTTCGGGGAGCCGATGCATGTACCTGGACTAGCACCACGAAAACCGGGTGACCGAAAGGGAGAGACAAGTGCCCTGAATCATTTCGAAGAAAAGTTATTCCGACTAAAAGATTTAATGAATACGAAAACAGCACTTCATTTAGCAGAAGAGCGACATCGCTACATGGAAGAGTTCGTTAATCGTTTTAAGCAGGAATGGGAGGGCGCTACGGGAGAAGTAGGTGATATGTAAATCAATTTAAACACATAAGGCGCGTTGTCCGGTTCATTTTCCAGACAACGCGCCTTATGTTGTATTTAACTAAGGATGATGGCAGTAATTAACCCAAGTGCTGCGAACAGACCAACGATCGCACCACCTTCCTCATGAGCTTCCGGCATCATCGTCGAAGCGAGCATCGCGATGATCCCACCGCTTGCGAAGCCACCGATCATGGCGAATTGCATGTCCGGTAGTTCTGCGAGAATCGTGTAGCCGGCGAGTGAGGCGAGGGCGGAGATCAACCAGACGACTCCCCACATCAGCAATACTTTGTTCTTCGAGAATCCATCTTTTCGCAAACCGGTCGTACTCGATAAACCTTCCGGGATGTTGCTGACGAAAATCGCCGCGACGAGTGCCGCGCTGACATTTCCCGATAACAGACTGGCACCGATCATGATTGATTCCGGGATCGCATCAAGAATCGTCCCGAAAAAAATCGCTGTTCCCGTGCCTTCGTTCCCACCAGACGAGCGTTTCCGTTTACTCGCGCCGCGTGACGAAACGAATAGGTCGAAGCCCGTAAAGACGAGAGCGCCGACGATGAAGGAGATCGCGACGACGAGCGTCGTTGACTTCTTTAATGCTTCATCGAGTAACTCGAACGTCGCTGCTCCAATCAAGATCCCGGTCCCAAACGACATGATATAACCAATCAGGCGTTGCTTTAAGGGTAAGTACAATCCGAATAGGGCACCGATGACAACGGCACCACCTGCTAGCGCTCCCCAACCGAACGCTTCCCACATACGATCGCCTCCTTCTTGTCCTTTCTACCTGTTCTAGATAATTCATAAACATAGCGAAAAGGAAGAAAAATAGTTCGCGACGCATGCAAGGGGCTGACTCAAAAAAAGAATGACGCACGCCTTTTCCTCGGACGAGACACAGGCCAGTTTTCCTGCTTCTTTCAAGCAGGAAAGCGGGTCTTGTTCGTCTCTGACAGCGCAAAGATGCGCTTTTTCCTGTAGGAGTTGCGTGAAGCGCGTCATTCTTATCTTTGTGGAGACCGACTTCTTAAGTCATTAAATCTCAATCATTAGAATGGTTGTTTATTTAACCAATGACCACCGTCAAGAGCGATACATTCTCCGTTCAAGTAGCGGGCTTGATCTGACACCATCCACGCTGCAAGCGTTGCGATCTCTTCCGGTGTCCCGAATCGACCGAGCGGGACGTTGCGACGAATTCGTTCCGCGTGTTCCGGTGATAAAGCGAGTTTGTCAGCACCACCTGTCCGTTCGATCGGACCTGGACTGATCGCGTTGACACGGGCTTGATATTTATAGCCCCATTCGACGGCAAGCGTTCGCGTCAAGTTCAGGACACCGGCTTTCGCAGCAGCACTCGGAGCGACACCAGCGCCGGCCTGCCACGCATAAGACGCAACGATGTTGACGATTTGTCCGCCAACGACTTGATCTTCCTGCCATCCTTTGACCAGAGCGTGACAGCAGTTGAATGTCCCGTTGAGGACGATATCGATGACCGTCTTCCATCCATTTAGTGATAACTCGTCGGTCGGACAGATGAAGTTCCCGGCAGCATTGTTGATCAATGCTTCGAGACGACCAAACCGTTCGCGTGCTTGATTGACAGCAGCCAGACAAGCGTCAGCATCACGGACATCCATCTGAATCGTCAGATGTTCGCCTTGAATCTGACCCAATGCTTCATCCATGAGTCGCAAGCGTTCCGCGTCGCGTCCTGTAACAACGACGTTCCAGCCGGCTTCCTTTAAGGCGAGCGCCATCGCTTTCCCCATTCCGTTCGTTCCACCCGTCACCATGATCGTTTGTGTCATATTGCTTCCTCCTTTATGTAATGAATGAACAGCCATTCATATTCTTTATTCAAAAAAGAAGGAGCGAACTCCTTCTTTTTCTGACTTATTGTGTTGCAAGAGCCGTATCTGTTAAGACAGGAACGACTTGTTTCTTACGTGAAACGACACCTTCGAGGTAAACAAGGTTGTTCGTCGCTTCAAGACCGTAAGCACGTTCGACGAGATTCGCTTCTTTCCCGAGGACGAGTCCAACAGAGTTGTTCGTCAAGATATCCGTGACGATGAAGACGAACAGATCAAGTCCTTTTGCAAGGATGACTTCGTTGATCGCTGTTTCGAGTTGTTCTTGGCGAAGTAAGACTTCAGCTGTATCGACCGTGTTGACTTGAGCGATTTCGACTTTGAGTGTTCCCATCGTGAATTCTTTTGCATCAAGTGAGATCAATTCAGGAACGGATTTTTTCGAGAGATCAGCTCCAGCTTTGAGCATCTCAAGACCGTAGACGTTCGCATCGACACCAGCGATTTCTGCGAGTTCACGTGCTGCGATGATATCTTGCTCCGTGCAAGTCGGCGATTTGAACAGGAGCGAGTCAGAAATGATCGCTGATAACATCAACCCAGCGATTTCTGGTTTGATGGCAACACCATGCTCTTTGTAGAGCTTGTTCAGGATCGTTGCTGTACAGCCGACCGGTTCTGCCCGGTAGTAAACAGGATCCGATGTCTCAAAGTTTGCGATCCGGTGATGGTCGATGACTTCCGTTACCGTAACAGCGTCGATATCGTTCGCACTTTGTTGACGTTCGTTGTGGTCGACTAAAATGACGTGTGACGCTTCTGTCGCGACTTCTGTCACTAAACGTGGTGCTGTCACTTTGAACGTATCGAGTGCGAATAACGTTTCATCATTCATTTCACCGAGGCGGATGGCTTCGGCATTGACACCGAGTGCTTTCTTTAATTCTGCATAAGCGATTGCCGATGTGATTGTATCGGTATCAGGATTTTTGTGACCAAATACTAAAACTTTTTCCATGACGTGTTCACTCCTCAATGATTGTTGTCTCGCCCTATAGTGTATCATATCTCGGATTTAGAAAGCGTTCATTTTCACCATGATACCAGCGATTTTTTCACTCCAGAAGGGGTCTGACGCGTAAAAGACGTTCATGCCTTTTTGTTTGTTTCCAAGGTACGCCCCACGGAAATAACGTCCATCCCGATCGAGATAATCCTTTGCGATGAATCGACCGGTTTGCTCGATTGAGTCCGTCAAGGATTTATAGACGGTCGCATCTTCTCCCGGCGCGGAATCGGTCGCATTGACGCCGAACAAGTTATTTTTCTCGCGGGCAATCTCAGACCGTCCATAATCGGATTCGTGAATCGCATGTGCAAGCAGATAGGCCGCGTTGACACGGTATTTCTTTTCAACGGACTTAAAGACTTTCCCTTTACCGATCAAGGGGCTGTCCGGTGCTTGCTCCTTGATGAACGCATCGAGTTGTTTGGCACTGAGACGCGTCGGTTTCGTCAAATCACGCGTTAATGTCTTCGATTCGACATATTTGCTCGTCCGAGGAGTCGTTTTCGTCGCTTCGCCGGCAACGATCAGTCCACCAAGTCCGCTGTCCGCGACGATGTAGTGAAGGAGTCGATCGCCCTTCGTCTGATAATACGATGCATTCGAGACACGTTCTGCCGGGAACGGACGTAAGCGGTCCGTTGGGACATGCCCCGTCACGCCGGCGATACTGACACGACTCGTCTGTTCACCGAACTCAAGCAACTGGACACGTGTGCCAGAAGCGACGTAAGTGAGCCGTTTCTTTAACTCAGGGTCACGATGAATCGATAGAATACCACGATCGTCGACGATCCCAGTACCTGGTCCACCGAGGTAGACGTAGCGGTCGTCCGATGAACGTTTCACCGCACCACGCTGCCCCGCGTACTCCTTCGCTTCGGTGAACGTCTGGAACTCTTGTTCCATGATTTTGCCTTTTTCATAGCGCTCAGCTGAATAAGGCGCTGGTGGGGTTAAGACGGTCTTCGGTTCCTCGCGGAGCCAAAAGAACAAGAGAACTCCGATGAGGAAGAAAAAAAGCAATCCTTTTATCGAACCGGTCCGGCGCACGGGGCGACCGGGGCGGATAGTGCGTGTCGTCAAAGTAAATCACGTCCTTTAAAAAGCAATGGACATTCGTGTCCAACGTAGGTAGTCTAACAAAGAAAAACAAAAGGGGGTGAACCTGTTGCAAATCGGTTATCGCACGCTGAAGACAGCAGTCGCTGCTGCGCTCGCGATGTGGATCGCAGAACAGCTCAAGCTCGACTATTACGTCTTCGCTGCCATCATCGCCATCTTGAGCATCCAGTCGACACGAAAGAAGACGTTTCGGTCTTCTTACGAACGCATCATGGCATCATTACTTGCCATCGTGCTCGGATTCATTCTATTCGAGGTCATCGGCTATCGTCCGGTGACGTTATTGATCTATTTCATTTTATTCCTTCCATCTGTTCAACGCCTCCGACTTCAGGACGGTTTCATCACGAGTGTCGTCATTCTGACACATTTGTATACGGAACGTCAGCTCAACGCGCACATCCTGTTAAATGAATCCTTATTGCTTGGCATTGGTGTTGGTGTCGGATTGCTTGTCAACATGTACATGCCAAGTCTCGATTTGTTGATTGACGACCGCCGAGAAAAGATTGATCAACGGATCGCTGCCTTATTCTTCGAAGTCGCCGCTGCGATCGAGACAGGGCGGGTCAATCATCATGCGTTGACGCTTGACGAGACAGAACGACTGTTACGTGAAGGGAAGGATGCCGCCTTAAAACGGATGGGAAACGCGATCGGTCGTCGGAACGATGATGAGGATTATGCCTACTTCCGGATGCGCGAACAACAATTCGAGTTACTGCGCGGTATCGTCCATCATGCCGAGGAACTGGTCCTCGTCGTCGAAGAAGGAAAAAAAGTCGCCGACTTCTTTCGGACGATTGGTGACAATGTCCGACCTGAAGCCGACGCAATGGTGTACATTTCAGAACTAGAGGCGTTATTGACACGTTTCCGTGCCTCTGCCTTACCCGTCACGCGGGAAGAGTTCGAGGTCCGCTCTGCCTTACTACACATGCTACAAGAAGCGGAGCAATATTTACGTTTAAAACAACGCTACGTCAATCAAAAGAAATAAAACATCGTCGAGGCGAACGTACCGATCAGGAAGATTGCTAAGATCCCGATCGTCGTCCATTTGATGATGCGTTGTTGTTTCGATGGTTTTGCCATATCGTCATTGACTCCTCTCTCGTATCGACTGATTACTGCCATTGTACAAACAACCTTTCAGAAGTGCAAATGACGATGGGGATGGTATACTAAAAAAGCGCTAGTGGATTGAAACATATTAGGAGGAGGGTTTTGTCATGGTCAATGAACAACGCGTATTAGATACGTTTTTAGAACTTGTCCAGATTGATTCGGAATCAAAAGAGGAGGCACGCATTTGTGCCCATTTGAAAAAAACGTTCGAGGATCTCGGATGTGAGGTGTTCGAGGATGACGCTTCATCCAAGACGGAACATAAAGGAAACAATTTAATCGTCACGCTTCCGGCAACGAAAGACGGCGTCGATAAAATTTATTTCACTTCCCATATGGATACGGTATTCCCGGGTCAAGGCATTAAACCGATCATCGAGGACGGTTACGTCAAGACGGACGGCACAACGATTCTTGGGGCAGACGATAAAACAGGTCTCGCATCTCTGATCGAACTCGTGCATGTATTGAACGAAACGAAACAACCTCACGGAAAAATTCAGTTCGTCATCACAGTCGGTGAAGAATCTGGACTCGTCGGTGCGATGGTTCTTGATCCATCGAAAATCGATGCCGATTATGGTTTTGCACTTGATTCAGATGGAAAAGTCGGAGACATCATTACGGCTGCTCCAACGCAAGCAAAAGTCAATGCGAAGATTTTCGGGAAAACAGCGCATGCTGGTGTCGCACCGGAAAAAGGTGTCTCGGCGATTACGATTGCGTCGAAAGCGATCGCGAAGATGCCGCTCGGTCGGATTGATGAAGAGACGACAGCGAACATCGGACGGTTCAGCGGTGGCGGTCCATCAACGAACATCGTTTGTGATTATGTCGAAATCTTCGCGGAAGCACGGTCACTCGTCGCTCCGAAGATGGAAGCACAGACAGAGAAGATGAAAGCGGCGTTCGAAGAAGCAGCAGCAGAGCTTGGTGGTCGTGCTGAAGTTGAAGTCAAAGTCATGTACCCAGGCTTCAAGTTCGAGGATGGAGATCAAGTCGTCGAAGTCGCGAAAGCAGCGATCACACAACTCGGACGCACGCCACGCCTCTTACATTCTGGTGGCGGATCAGATGCCAACGTCATTGCTGGTTTTGGTATCCCAACGGTCAACTTGGCTGTCGGATATGAAGATATCCACACGACGAATGAGAAGATGCCGATCGAAGAACTCGTCAAAACAGCGGAACTTTGCGTGACGCTAGTCGATTACATCACGAACAAATAAGCTGATGAAACACAAAAAAGAGTGTACCGCAACATTGCGGTACACTCTTTATCATTGTACGATTAAACTACTTGAGGACGATCAACATATTCCATAGACTCTAGAACGAGTTCTTCAGTACATAATAAGGTCGAAGCGATTTCATCGATTTGAATCGACTTTCCGTATTTTTGCCGATAACTCTCGTTCAGTTTGCGGGCTTCCCGGACGATGCGGGCATAGGTCCGTTCAATCTTAGTCATGGAAAAAACCACCTTCCAAATCTGAATAGGTACAGTTTACCATGCTTCAACAGAAGAAAGGTGTATTTTGTGTATAAAAAATGCTAATTTTACGAAAAGGGGAAAAAGATGGAATTTTATTTTTTAGGGACAGGAGCCGGTATGCCGTCGAAACAACGAAACGTCACATCGATTGCCTTGTTACACCCCAAAATGACCTGGTTGTTCGATTGTGGAGAGGCGACACAACATCAAATCTTACACAGCCCGATCAAACCACGGAAAGTCAACGCGATCTTCATCACCCATTTACACGGGGATCATATCTTTGGGTTACCAGGATTCATTAGTACAAGAGCAGCGCTGGAAGGCACGACACCGCTAACGATCTATGGACCGACCGGGATCAAAGAATGGATGGACGCGACATTACGCATCACAGGAACATATCTACGCTATCCACTCCGGATCGTTGAAGTCGAAGACGGTCAAACCTATGACCAGGATGGATTCCGCGTGACGGCGCGGTCGCTTGAACATCGCTTCCCGGCGTTCGGGTACCGACTCGAAGGACCAGAAGAGCGGGGCGCCTTGCGTGTGGATGCACTGAAGGCACTAGGCGTGCCATCCGGTCCGATCTATCGCCGAATCACACTGGAAGAAACCTTCGAATTCGAAGGAACGGTCTATCCATCGTCCGACTTTTTAGAATCACCAAAACCAGGTGTTAAGCTAGCCGTTCTTGGCGACACGATGCCGTGCGCAGCCTCGGTCGAACTGGCGCGAGACGTTGATGTATTAGTCCATGAAGCAACGTTTGCCGATCGAGAAGTCGAACATGCGGGACGCTTCGGTCACTCGACCGCTCGACAGGCAGCTGTCATTGCAGAAACGGCACGAGCGAAAAAGCTTCTATTGACGCACGTTTCCGCTCGTTATGTCGATCAAGAGGAAGTACTGGAACAAGAGGCACGAGAAGTATTCACGAACAGTCATCTCATGTTTGATCACCGGATCGTCCCGGTCAAAGGATAGACGATGGACTTTCTCATTTTATGGGCACTCTTTTTACTGGCTGCTAGCGGATTAGGTTTTTTACTCGAACGTCGGACGGAAAAAGAAAAATACTTGTACATGAAGTTCATTTTTTATGCGTGTCTCGGGGCCGTGTCGTTTCCAGTCTATGATATTCAGTTACCGCTCGGCATCATCATTTTCCTGATCGTCCTGCACCCGAAAAAGAACTCGCGTTATAAACGGTACATGGCACTCTTTGGGTTCTTATTCTTCCTGTTGCAACTCTTTCTCGGTCCGTTTGATGCGGGAGTGTTGCGGGAAGAAACACAACAGATTGGTCGCGTGACGATCACGGATGACTCATTCGACAATTTCCTTTCTCAAATCGAACGGCGTGTCGGTGAAGAGGGACTGCGGATGGAACAAAGTCGGTTGATGTTCGATCGGGGCGGGAATCTCCGGAACGCCTCGTTTGAGATGCTCGTCGAAACACCGAAACGCTTCATTCGTTACGATGTCAGTTACCAGGAGCTGACAGGAACGATTTCCTATCGACCACGTGAAGAGTTGGCGACAAAATCGTTGACATCATATTACCAGAAACTGATTGATGCGAATCAATCGTTTGAGACGTTGCGAAAGCTTTCGATTCATGAAATCTTACATGATTCCAAAACCCCTTATGTCGAGATGGATCTCGATGGGCTCTACGAAACGTTTAGTCTGCAGGATGCAACGGTCTTCTTGATTGATGACGAAGGGAAATTGATTCCGTACGTCAATACAGGGGACGATGTCTTAGCGAATGCGGTCCGTCTGACGTATTACCGTTCTGACGGTCAATCCTTACGAAATAAAACCATTCTGTTATACAATTACAGCTTTGAGACATCAAGGCGAAAAGGAGTCGTACGATGAAAAAATGGCTATTTGCTGCAAGTATCGTGTTACTTGCCGGTTGCGCGGAAGCAAAAGAGGAACAACAAACAGCGTCTTGCGAGGCGGAAGTCAAGGTATCGGTCGTGGATCACGTCAAGGATAAGACGTTATTTAATAAAGACGTATGCTTGAACGAAAAAGATACGGCACTTGATGCACTTGAAGATACAACGCTCGATGTCGTCAAAACAGGCAAAGGTGAGATGGCATATGTCACGGCAGTCGATGGGATTCGAGAGAAATCAGCTGGAACAGGTAGTGGCTGGGTCTTCGGAGTCAACGGCAAACCGGGCGAAGTCGGTGCTGGAAGTTATGAACTGAAAAAAGGAGATCGTCTCGAATGGCGATTTGAAAAAGATGCAATGGCTTATTTTGAGTAAACCAGAACGGGAGCGACTTCACCCAGTGAACGTCGCTCTCTTTTTCATCGGGATGATTACGATCCCGTTCGTCCTCACACATGATCAATCAGTGATCGTCGTCTATCATCTGCTCTTGTTTTTATTCGTTCAAGAACGGACTGTGTTTCGCTATTTAGTCCTCCCGGCTCTTTATGCCGTCATGATGTGTGTCCCGCTTCTTTATGGTGCAAGCATCGACACAGTAGCGATTTATGAAACGACGGTCCAAGTGACGCTATTCATCACGTCGAGTCAATGGATTTTTACGTTGGTTCGACTCGAGCAGATGGGACCGTTGTTTCGTTTCTTACCTCGACTGACACGATTGACGGGTATGGTGCTGGCACTGATTCCGTCTTTCTTACGCACTTGGCCCGAAGTCAAGATGAGTCATCCGAATGCGTCGCTTGCTGTTCGACTGGAGCGGATGGCCGCCTATCATATCGTACCGATTGAAGCGGTGCCGTCTCGCTTAAGACCGATCACGCGACGTGATGTTCAGACAGGCTTATTGCTTGCGGCAGGACTGGCTCTTTGTCTGACACCATGGGCAATCATTTCGGCGATGATTTTGCCCGTAGCACTATTATTTACAAAAGGGGGAATCCGGGATGCCTATCATGTATACCGACACCGATCGCGAAGAGCGACTACGTCAACAGGCGGGCGAACATGAACAACCGGTCTTGACACCGGAGCGGTTGCTTCATGGACGTGTCCGAGATCTTCTGGCGACGGGTTCCTTGTTTCGGGCAGGAGAACTCGCGACCTTGCTTGGGCTAGAAGCTTTTTTTGAAGCGGAGTCCAGTGAGCTCTCTTCCGGAGAACAACAGCTCGTCGGACTCGGTCATGCGTTGTCTTCGTCACCAAAGAGCTTGTTCTTGTCGGAACCGTTTCTCTTTCTTGATCATGTCAGGCGAAAGCGATTGATGGGATTGCTTGAAGAAATCGAAAGACGGTTTGATTGTCAGATCCATTGCTCGATGACGATACAATCCGACTTGGCGATCACGAGTCGCGCAACTGAACTGACAGGTCGTGTCCTGAATCGGATCGATAACGTCCAACACCGTTATCCGTTACAGACACGCTTTGCACTCGTGACAGCAAAATTGTCGTTTCATCAAGGTGAACGCATTGCGATCATCGGTGCGAATGGTAGTGGGAAATCGACGTTACTACGACTCGCGCTCGGTGTCGAGCGACCGCTATACGGAAAAGTCCGGCGGTCGGGGGAGACACATTATGTACCAGCGCATCCGATGCTTGCGCCATTAGACGATCGAAGCGGTAGTTTTACGACGCAAAAAAAGCGTCTCTTGGACGGTATCGATTGGAGTAAAGACAGCTATTACTTTGATGAACCGACGGCTGGACTTGATGACAGCGCACGAATGGCTTTCGTCGCATCGTGGCAGCAGAATCCGACGAATCTGATCGTCATGGCGACGCATGATCCAGTTCTCATTCGGGCAGCACAGCGGATCATTTATCTCGTGCACGGAGAAGTTGCTTTCGATGGACCGACGAAGGACTTTTTACAAGAAAGTCGGTTGTTCGTATGATCGTCGCAACGGTTCTAATCGTTTGTCTGTTTTTAGTCATGTTCGAGAGACTTCAGATGACGGATCAACGATTACGGTTCATCGCCATCATCACGGCAGCGGCAATTGTCGGACGATTGTTGTTTTCTAGTTTGCCGAACGTCCAGCCGGCAACGGCACTCGTCTTATTATTAGCCGTATTCATCCATCCGATCGTCGGAGCCATTTCTGGGATGCTTGTCGTTGTATTAACGAGCTTATTTCTCGGAAGCGGTCCGTTCGTCCTCTTTCAAGCGCTGGCGTATGCAACGATTGCCAGTTTAGGATTTGTTCCGTTTCTTCGTTACCGGATCATATTGACTGGATATGGATTTCTAGCTGGTTTCTTATACGGATGGGTGAGCAATCTCGGGTTCTTGGTATTGACCGGATTCTCGTGGCAAGCTTTTTTGACACTGCTTGTAGCCGGAGGAACGTTTGATATGCTTCACGGTTTCAGTAACGCGATTTTCATTTGGATATTGTTTCCGATTTTTTTACGAATTATGCATTCATTCGATGAAAAGAGGGGTACAGAATAGTAACATATCGAACAGGAGGGAAGGCATATGCTGGGATCGTCGATTTCGCTTGCTTATGTCGTCATGTTGCTCATCGTCTCGAGTGTCGGCTTAGTGTTTGGCAGTATTCTGTTGATGAAAGGTACGATTAGAGGACGTTATGCTGCTTGTTACTTACTTGCTGCCGCCATCTTCCCAAGCGCCATGCTCATTACCTCATCAGAAGGATTACTTTGGCAACATTTACGATTCGAGAGTTCATGGTTCCTCGCGATTGTCTCCTGGTTACTCGTCTTATCGACAGGCTACATCGTCTCGATCACGAGTGCGCTCGTCATTCGTTATCTGTATCGCTATACGACGACCTTTGATCGCATCAAACGTTATGCGACGCGGCGTTTTCGTCATCACGAGGCATAAATACAAAAACGGAAGAACCAGCTATCTGGTCCTTCCGTTTTTTTTCATGAATTCGCGTACAGGAGTTCTTCTTCTGTCGAGGATTCTTGTTGGCGAGCAGGGTCTTGAATGCGACCGGTCACTTCTGTCAGGAGACGGCGTGGCAAGAGACGAGATAAGGAAACCATGGCGCGGTTGCTTGCACCTGGAACAACGACGCGGCGTCCTTTGAGCATGCCACGGTACCCGGCGAAGGCAACGAGGTGTGACGGCATACTCTTAAACGGTAGCGTGATGTTCGCCCGGTCGAAGAAGTTCGTATCGGTCGGTCCCGGGCAGAGACAAGTCACACTGACACCCGAGCCGTCTACTTCTGTCGCAAGTGCTTCCGAGAACGACAGGACATAGGCTTTCGTTGCGTAGTAGACACTCATGTAAGGTCCTGGCATGAAGGCAGCGACCGACGCGACATTCAGGATGCGTCCGAAGCCACGTTCAACCATTCCTGGTAAGAGACGTTTCGTCAAATCCGTCAAGGCGACGACGTTGACCTGGATCGAGTTAATGTCTTCTGTTGGATCGATTTCCGCAAAGCGTCCTGACGTGGCGAAGCCAGCGTTATTGAACAATAGATCGACTGTCAATTCTTGTTCCTCTAAGTATTGCACGAGACGATCAACACTGTCGCTTAGTGATAAATCAGCAGCGAATACATAGACTTTGATCTGATAGCGTTTTTCAAGGACCTGTTGAAGCTCCTTCAATTTTTTCTCATTGCGGGCAACGAGTACACAATCGAAGCCATCTCGCGCCGCGAGAACAGCGAGATCCAGTCCGATTCCACCCGATGCACCGGTAATCAGTGCCGTTTTTCGTAACATAGGACATTCCTCCATTCGAAATCGTGAATCTGAGTCTAGTGTATACCATTCCATACCGTTCCCGCGAATCCTGTTTCGTAAGCATTTACTTTTCTTATCACTGGTTCAACCAGTATGATAGAACAGTAGAGGGGAAGTGGAACGAATGAGGAAAAAAGTAACCGTCGCCTTGTTGCTCGCGACGTTTTTAGCCGCGATCGAGGGGACGATCGTTGCAACAGCAACACCTGTCATGGCGAGTGAATTGAACGGGGCGAAATTAGTCAGTTGGATCTTTGCTGGATTCTTGTTGTTCATGGCGGTATCAACACCGATTTACGGAAAGATGGCAGATTTATATGGTCGAAAACGAGTTCTGTTATTCGGGATCGGCGTCTTCACCGTCGCTTCGTTAGCCTGTGGACTCGCTCAATCGATGGAGATGTTGATCGTTTTCCGCGCCGTCCAAGGAATCGGGGCAGGAGCTGTATTGCCGATCGCGATGACGATCATTGGGGATTTGTATACATATGAGGAGCGGGGGAAAATCCAAGGAGTGCTCAGCGCTGTCTGGGGAATCTCAGGTGTCGCTGGACCACTTGTCGGTGGATTCCTCGTCGAATCGCTTTCGTGGCGGTATATTTTCTTACTAAACGTACCGTTTGCCTTATTGTCTTTCTTCATGATCGTCGTTTACTACAAAGAGACGGTCCGTGAAACGGAGCGGAAAATCGATTACCGGGGCGCGTTATTGTTTGCGCTCGGGATGAGTGCGTTTCTATACGGTTTATTGTCGGGGAGTGAGTCGGAGACGTTCTTGCGTCCGATCATTCTAGCGAGCTTTTTCATTAGTTTCGTGTTGTTGTTCACATTTTATCGCGTCGAGAAAAAGGCGAGCGATCCACTCTTACCACCAGCAGTCATTCGCCATCCGGTCATTCTCGTGATCAACTTAGCGGTCTTCTTTTCCGCCTGGGTGCTCGTCTCGATGTCAGCGTATATTCCGATTTTTGCCCAAGGGGTACTCGGGAAGAGTCCGACTGAGGCCGGTTTCATGTTGATGCCGCTGTCGCTTTTTTGGACGCTGACCGCCATCATCGGTGGACGGACGATTGGTGTCGCCTCGCCCCGGTACCGGACGATGACAGGAATGGGATTGCTGATCGTCGGTACTGTGATTTTATCGTTAATCACGCGCGAATCAAGTGATGTCTTCATCTATCTTGCTGTTTCGCTGATCGGAATTGGTTTTGGTCTCTCACAGCCTGTCTTTATGGTCGTCTTGCAGACTTCCGTCGATTGGTCACTTCGTGGCTCAGCGACGGCCGTCAACTCGTTCTTGAGTACGACGGGACAGACGCTCGGTGTTGCGATCTTCGGTACGATCTTCAACCTATCCATCCTTCGTTCGTTTTCAGCGTCGGACACGCTCTCAGGGTACGCGATTGATCCATTCTTCCAATCGAGTACGGCAAAAACGTTCGGACAGGATGTGCAGTATGCGGCAGAAATCGCGTTATCACATGGATTACGTTACGTCTTCATCGGTGGCGTCTTTTGTGCGATTCTCGCGTTCGCGATGACATGGCGTTTACCGAAAGTTCGACCTGACGATCCACGATCGTAATGAAAAAGCGAACCAGGATGATGATCATCCTGGTTCGCTTTTGTCATTAAGAAGATTGACTAGTGGCACTCTCACGCTGGGCGAGTTGTTCGCGAATATCGCGTTCGTTGCGTCGGAGGAACAATCCGATTCCGATCAATAGTAAAGCGGCACCGGTGATTTGAATCCATGTCAGCTTCTCATCGAACAGATAGTATCCGAAGATCATCCCCCAAACCGCTTCACCAAGAATCGTGATACTGACGATGCTGGCGCTGACACGAGCGAGCGCCCAGTTGAATAAATTGTGACCGAGTAACGTCGGGAAGACGGCGAGAAGAATATACAGCCACCAATCCTGTTGGAACGCAGCAACGAGATTCGTCGATTGAATCAACGATAACAAAAGCAAGACGAGCGACGCGACAGCGTAGACACCGAACGAATAGAGGTTCGTCGAGACGCTTGTGCGGACGTGTTGACCGAGCAACCAGTAACCAGCGACTAAAATCGTTGCGAGCAAGGCAAGACCGTCCCCGATCAAGGCACGCATGCCGACAGCGATATCTCCATAAGCGACGAGACCGCCACCAAATAAGGCGACAGCGACGAACAGGAGTGCTTTGCGCGACGGATGTTGTTTGAAGAATAACGCGTTACCGGCCAGGACAAAAATCGGACTCGCGGTCACGAAGAGCGTCGAGCTCGCAACTGTCGTATAATCAAGAGAGAGGAACCACAGCCAAAAATGCCCGGCGAGCAAAATGCCACTTAATAGCATATGCCGGATCGTTGACGAACTGAGTTGCAAAAGTTCCTTCAATCGAATGAGCGGGAGCAACAACAAGGTCGAGAACAACATGCGGTAAAAGGCGACAGCCTCAATCGGGGTCTCCGCCCACTTGACGAAGATTGCCGATGTTGAAATAAAGAATAAAGCCATGAATAACGTAAAATAGGGCATGGGTACCTCCACATGTCTGAAGTAAGGAAATGAGGGTGAAGCGTGTGCAATTGATCATTGCTGAAAAACCAAAACAAGCTGAAAAACTGGCAGCACCGTATCCGTCCGTGAAGCGGGACGGCTACATTGAAATCAAGCCGTGTGACCGGTTTCCGCAAGGAGCAAAACTCGCCTATGCGGTCGGACACTTATGTGAACTGCAGGAGCCGGCGCATTATGACGCCAAATGGAAACGATGGAACTACGATCATCTGCCGATCATCCCGGAACGATTTGATTACCGACTGGCAAAAGGTAAGAGTAAACCGTACCAAGTCATCAAGAAATTATTGAATGAGCGGACGACGACTTCCATCATTATAGCATCGGATGCCGAGCGAGAGGGAGAGGCAATCGTCCGATTGATCTTACGTCTCGCGAACAACGCGAAACCACTGCAACGACTCTGGATTTCGAGTTTGACGCCTCAAGCGGTTGATCATGGGTTTGCGAACCTGCTCGATGGTAAGGAAACAGAGAACATCTTCCATGAGGCGATGAGTCGCGCTTGCGCCGATTGGCTGATCGGGATGAATGCGTCCCGTGCGTATACGACGTTACTGAAGAAGAAGGGCATCGCCGACGTTTTTTCCCTCGGACGAGTCCAGACACCGACGCTTGCACTGATCGTTGAACGGGAAAAACAGATCGAGAATTTCTTACCGGAGACGTACTACGAAGTCGAGGCGGATTTTACGCGATACAAAGGAAAATATATCAATGCGAAGAAACAGACGAAACTGAGTGACCGGGAACAGGCACAAGCGATCGTGGATCGGACGAAAGGAACCGGAATCGTCGCATCGATCGAGAAAAAACGGCAGACGGAACGTCCACCGTTTTGGTTCAGTTTGTCGCTCTTACAAACAGAAGCGAGCCGACGGTTTGGTCTCGGTGCAAAAGAGACGCTCGATATCGCGCAAAAACTCTATATCCGTGGTTGGATCAGTTATCCGCGAACGGACTCTTCCTTCGTGACGAAAGAGGAGGCGGGACAGTTCCCGGTCATTCTTGATCGGTTATTGAAGCAAGCGGAATATAGCCCAATCAAGGATGTCCTAACGAACAATCCAGCTAACGATAAACGCTACGTCAATCCGGCAAAGGTCAGCGACCACTATGCGATCATTCCAACAGAAGAGGCGGGTGCCGTCGCGAAGCTCTCTGGACGAGATGCGCAAGTCTACGATTTAATCGTTCGCCGTTTCCTTGCTGCCTTTGCACCGGACGCTGTCTCGGAGAAAACGGAAATCGTGACGACGCGTGAGATGGACCGTTTTTTGACACGCGGCAGTCGGACGATTGATCCGGGCTTTAAACAGGTCTTACAAATCGAGTCAAAGGAAGTCGAATTACCAGCCGTCGAACAAGGACAAGAGATGCCGATCAAAGGCTGTCGTCTGCTTGAGAAACAAACGGAGCCGCCGAAACGCTATACGGAAGGGACACTCATCCTCGGCATGAAAACAGCTGGCAAATTACTCGAAGATGAGCTACAAGCGATCATGAAGGAAGTCGAGGGACTCGGGACGGAAGCAACCCGTGCCGGGATCATCGACGGACTAAAACGACGCGAGTACATTAAACTTGTCAAAAAAGAGATTCATCCGACGCCAAAAGGTCGAATCTTGATCGATGCCGTGACGGGAAGTATTCTTGCTTCACCAGAGATGACAGCGAAGTGGGAAAGCCGTCTCGAGCAAATCGGCAAAGGAGAAGCATCTGCTGCCCAGTTCATTGAACAGGCGAAAAAATTGTCGGAGCATCTCGTCGTCGATGCAAAACAACGAATTGAACAACTCGCCGTTGATCCGACACAAGTCAAAAGCAAGTCCCCGCGGGGTGCAACGAATCGTCCGGTCGGTCCGTGCCCGCTGTGTCAATCAGCAGTGCTTGATCGTGGGAAGTTCTATGGCTGCAGTGGCTATCAAAAGAACAACTGTGGCTTTACGTTACCGAAAACGATCCTTGGTGCCCGACTGACGCAAACGGAAGTCAAAAAAGTACTAGCGGGTCAAAAAACAAAGCCACTCGAGATGAAAAAGAATGCGCGCCAGTTTAAGGCGATGCTCTATCTCGAACGCGATCAATTAAAATTCGAATTCACGAAAGGGGAAGACTGATGCAATACGAACTGATTCAAAATCAATCATTTCGTCCTGTCTTTGAACGACTGTTACAGGAAGGGCGCCGCTTGACGGTCTGGTTTCCGGATCATATCGAGGTACAGTCGGCAGAAGGACTGGTCGAAGAAGCAGAAGAACTGTTTGGTGTGACAGCGGAAGTGATCGATGATCCACAATCATTCGGAAAACACATCCTACTTCCGTACTTGACGGAAGTCGAGCACCGGGAAGATGGATTCATCCGCTACGAAGCTGAGCTGACAGAAGAGTTACGCCAACTCGTCCGCGAATTGACATTACCGATGCTGACGGAGGGCGACTTCGAAGTGTTGTATTCATATCAAATCGAGACGGAGACGGAACGCTTCTTCGTTGAAGACTGGTTCCAAGCTGACTTACAAAAACTACCTAACTAGGTGAAACTTTCTTGAAGAGGATGACGTAGGATAAGTGATCGTCATCATTCTATTCATTTGGAGGGTTCACTATGTTCACAGTAGCATTCATGGAAGGCGAACTGGGAGGCGACGGCTTCTTCTCGGGCATGCCGATTTTCATGGTCGGATTTTTTGTTCTCATCATCGGTTTCATTCTGTTTGGAGTTATCTCTGCGGCCTCAAAGGGAATTTCGACGAATTCATTGACGCAACAACTGCGCGAGCATGCGGCGCGTCTCGTCAGTCCGGATGAATCGGATGCACTGAATTACGTCGCTTACTTAGAAACGTTGACAAGTTTTCCGGTGGAAAAGACGAATCTCGAACCGTTTCGGATTGCGACTGGCATCTTAAGGCTCGTCCAAGGAACGGATCAAATTTCCGAAACGACGAAAAAACAAGTCGTCGCCCAATACTTACGGCTCGGTATTTTGGATGCGGATCATTTAGCGGACGAACAGCCGGTCCGGAGCCATAGCAATAGCCATCACCATCATCATTAAAAAAGGGTCCTCAGGGGCTCTTTTTTTGTTGAAAACGATCGAATCGTGACATCTAATTGTCATATACAACGATTTAGATTAAAGTTGTATGAAATTGAAATCTTTTTGAGCAGAATGCTGTGTATTGATTGAAAAAAGTTTACAATGAATGGACGGGAATACCTTTATTGCTGGAGAAGAATAAAGGGAAAGGAGTTGAATTCTTTTAATGAAAACATGGCTGAATCGAACGATCGGACGGCAAATCATGTCTGCGTTTTATGTGATTTTTCTGACACTGCTGCTAACGACAGGTGGTGTCTACCTATATACGAAACAACAGGTGGATGAATCACGGCAAGAATTAAAGATGTTAAACGAACATCGGACACGGGCGACGGATTTGTACGAATCATGGCAAAGTATGCAGTACGAAATGCGGGGCTTCGTCTTGCTTGGTGACGAAGAAATGCTGAAGGAAATCGAAGAAAAGAAAAATGGTATCAATCAACAAACGACGTGGTTCGAGCGAAATGCACGTTTTAAAGAAGAACGACAGTATGCAACGGACGCACGGGAACTCTACACGGCGTATACCCAACGCGTCATGCCAAGCCTCGTCAATTATGTCGCGGCGAAAAAAGACGGCAAAGTGACGGAACCGTTCTTGAAGATGCCGACGCTTGGAAAGGTCACGAAATCAAAACCACTCGATCCACAGCGGAAGTTTAACATCAAGACGAAGAGTGCGGCTGATATGAGTTCAAGTATCGTTGATATGGAGACGGTCTTCACAAAATATCGTAATTCCTTAAACGATCAAGAGATGGCAGCGCAAGAGCGGCTTGGTAAACAAGTCAACTCGTCGCAAATTCTCGGAGCAGTCAATATTGCAATCCTCTTATTGATTACTCTCGTTTTCGTCCGACCATTCGTCCGCCGCTTGACGCGTCAGTTGCGTCAGTTGAACCGGGAAAGTGGACGACTCGCTAAAGGTGAGGATGCGACACCGATCGTCATCACGAATCGTCAAGATGAGATTGGTGAGTTGACGACGACGTTCAACCAGATGGCAGCCGCTATTTCCGGGCAAAAACATCAACTCGTCGCAAGTAACGATGAACTACAAAGTCAACAGGAAGAATTAATTGCCCAGCAAGAAGAGCTTCAATCGCAACAGGAAGAGCTCGAAGAAGCACTCGACATCACGTTGCGCAACGAGACCCATTTGCGTTATCGCAATGAGTTGACCGAGACACTCGCGTCTCGTGAGACGTTGACGGCGTATCCAGCGATCATCGAAAAATTGATTACGATCACCGATGCGGAGCTCGGAGCAATCGTCTTCTTAGAGCAAGACCGTTATACGGATCTCGTCTCGTACGGGATGACGTCAGCTCAGGAGCACCAGTTATTGCACGCTTCGACGTCATTACTCGAACGCGCACGTCTTAATAAACGTGCCGTTCGCTCGACGAAACAAGTCGCGAGTCATCATCCGCTCCCGTATCCATACACTATGTACGAAATCGTCGTACCGGTGATGGATCCAGCGACGAACACAATGATTGCAAGCATTTATCTCGTCCGTTACCGAGATGCCTTTACGGAAGAGCAGACGAACGAAATCTGGTCGTTCTCCCGTCAATTGGCACTCTCCTTGCTCCGGATGCGTGTCTTTGAAGAAGTCGAACGAGAACGGGAAAAGACGTCCAAACTTCTCCATTCGATTCGGGAAGCGGTCATCTATATCGAAGGAGAGACGATTTTTGCCAATAAACCATTGCTCGCTTTATTCCATCATCCGGCGCACGATCAAGTGGCGGAAGAAGGATTGATGACGCTCGACGTCAAAATCGAAGAGTTGGCAGTGCAAGTCGATCAACATGAGGCGTTCTTAACCTACATGGATCACGTCTGCAGTCAGGAAATTCCGACGGAGAGCTTGGCGTTGTCCTTAAACAAGGAAGAGCGATTCGTCACGCTGTATGCAGAGGAAATTCATTACGGTGGTTGTTTCCGCGGTACGATGCTCGTCTTACGTGACGTGACGGCAGAGACAGCGATCGACCGGATGAAATCGGAATTCGTCTCGACCGTCTCGCATGAGTTGCGGACACCGCTTGCCTCGATTTACGGCTACACGGAATTGATGCTCGCGCGCGACGTACAGGAATCAAAACGTCAACGGTATCTCGAGACGATTCATGCAGAAACCGAACGGTTGACGAATCTCGTCAACGACTTCCTCGATGTCCAGCGCATGGAATCGAGTCAGCAACAGTATGACTTTAAACCGCTTGATCTGACGAAAGTCATTCAGGAAACGGTCGAGTTCCATACCGCTTCGGCAAAAGATCACGAGCTTGTCCTTGATTTTGAAGAAACGACGACGGGTCGGATTCATGCCGATGAACAAAAAATGCGCCAGTTGTTCACGAACCTGATCAACAATGCGATCAAGTATTCACCAGATGGTGGTCAGATCACGATTACGATGCGTCAAGTCGAAGACCGGGTTCAGTTGAAGATCGAAGACGAAGGGATTGGTATTCCGCGTCACGCGCTACCACAACTGTTCAGTAAGTTTTACCGAGTCGATAATTCGGATAGTCGAAAAATCGGCGGTACCGGTCTTGGTCTTGCGATTTGTCAGGAAATCGTTCGTTCGCATGAAGGAATGATTCATGTCGAATCAACGGAAGGTGTCGGGTCGGCGTTCATCGTCGAACTACCGATCGTCCAGTCCGTCGTACCGGTCACGGAATCGGCAGATGAATGTTAATGTCAAAAACGTTCTTTGATTGAAAAATCAAAGAACGTTTTTTGTTGGTTTCATCTGCAAAACGGGAATTAACTACTATCAAACAGAAAGGAAGTGAGGAGATGCGGCGAAGCAGATGGCCTTGTTAAGTCCGACGATCACTCATGCTTTGGATCCTGATCGAAGCTAGTAGTTCGTTCATTCCAGCTTATGTGATTGAGCGCTTTTACTGGGAAGACCGGGGAATGAGCATTGCCGAAGTCGTCATCGCAGAAATCGTCTTTGCTTGGGTCATGTTGATTGGTGAGGTCCCGTTCGGTTTGTTATCCGACCGGTGGGGCAGAAAGCCGTTCATTCTGGCTGGTTTCGTATGTGAGTGGTTATCCTTTACGGTGTTGCTTGAAGCCTACTCATTACCTGCCTTCCTCTTGGCGATGGTCCTTGCCGGCATCGGTGGCGCAGCACTTAGTGGAGCGCTTGAAGCCCACGTCTATGAAACATTGCGAATGCAAAGGATAGAAGAGCGATTCGAGACGGTCTGGCGACTGATTTCAATCGGTGGTTTATTGACATCAGGACTCGCGGCACTTGTCGGAAGTTACGCCGTGCGATCGGTAGACTTGATTTGGCACTATCACGTGTCCTGGTGGGTATTGCTCGGAACAGTACTGCTGACGTTTTTCTTAAAGGAAGCAGCGCGAGAACAGGACGGAGAGACGAGTTCGTTGAAGACATTGCTAAACGGTATTTCGTTTCGACGCGTTTACGTCCGAATTCTTTGTCTTGTCTTGTTATACGGGGCGACGATTGATTTCGTCGATGAGTTTTGGCAACTCTATCTACGGGATCAAACGATACCGATGGTCCATTTCGGATTCGTCTTCGTGTTATTCCAAATCATGCAGGCGATTGGTGCTTCCTTATCTCGGTTCCGATCGCCCGTCGGATGGGCGATGATCTATATCGTGTGTCTTGCCGGATTGTCGGTTGCCTCTCCGCTCGTCAGTATCGGTTTACTCGGTATGCTGTACTTGTGCTATGGCTGGGCTGAGCCTTATGTGACCACTGTCATCCAAGAAGTTGCGCCGCCAAATGGACGTGCAACGTTTACGTCGCTGATCTCAGTCATTGAACGGTTAGCTGTGCTTGGAACCGGTACGCTGTTCGTCTTCGTCGAACGTGTCTTCTCGCTTCAGATGACCTATGCCGCGCTCGGTCTCGTCTCACTTATGCTGCTTCTGTTGTATAGTGTGACGCGAATGCGTCAGAACTGAATCAAAAAAAGGACAAAGGTGCATTGACCTTTGTCCTTTTGACTGTCATTTATTACGACACGTGTCGTTGCTCCTGAGAGGAATGTGCCAATAGCTGGCGAGCCGGTTGCCACATCAACAAGGAGAGGGCTCCTGCGAGCGCATAGACAAGCTCGATCGCAAACACATCGGCAAGCCATCCGAACAGCAGACTACCGAGACAGAAGCAGAGTGCATACACGGTTTGTTGCACGCTATAGACATACGGTAACCGTTCGAGTGGTGTCGTCGTCTGCAACAACGTATTAATCTCGATCGCCCGGACCTGACTTGCGAACCCTTGGATCAAACAAGCGATCACGGCAAGTGTGACGATTGGAGCGAAAGCAAACAAGAAGGTCGCAACAATCGAAAAGGCGATACTACAATAAAGCAACGAACGCGTTCCACGACGACGTAACATCATGTAACTACCGGCGATCATGCTCAGCAGATAGAAGGCATTTAGAATGCCCCACCAGCGTTCCGATAGCTGGAAATGTGTATCGATATAGACGAGGAACAGAGCAGAAATCCAAGCCGTACTGATGAACGCATCGATTCCGACGAGATACGTGTTGGCTTTCGCGAATGGATGCGCTCGCGTGTAGCGAATACTCGACCGGAAGGAGACGTCTTCCCCTTCCATCGAAGGGTCGGGTAGAGAGCGGACGCTTCGATAGAACAGATAGCTGATGAGACTCGCACCTAAAAACAGACCGGCCGAGACGGACAAGACGGAAAGCGGCGATAACCAGCTGACCAGAATGGCGCCGAGCGGCCACATGATGAGCTGAATCACTTGATTCGAACCTTGTACGAGACTGTTAGCCTTTTGGACATCCTGACACAGTCGAGGGATGAAGGCACTTTCGATCGGACGAGCAAATCCGTCGAAGAAAGCGATACATCCAACGAGTGCGAGGATAAGTGGCAGTGGTAAATCAAGTCCCCAGATGATGCCTAAGAGAATCGTCTTGAGGAGTTGACTGCCGAACAACAAGGAGGCATGGGGAACACGTTGAGCGACTTGGGCGAATAAGAAGCCGCTTCCTGTCATGCCTGCTGTGACGAGAACGGGAAACAGGGCAGCGAGACTCGCTTGCCCTGTCGTTTGATAGATCATCGCGATCAGGGAGACGATATAGAGCGCATCTCCCGCATTCGCAATCCATTGACTGACCAATAAAAGCGTAAACCGGTTCATTCTGAATGACCTCCATATCGTACGTATTTAGTTAGGAGTGAGAATTCAGAATGACTTACATTGGACGCCCTCATTTCATGTTTTTTTCTAGTGTAAGAGGAAAAAAATGGATTGTCAATCAGAATCGTGACGGGAGTTCCGGGCAACGAGTGTAAAGGGATCGACCATCGACGTCGCAGCGGCTTCGTCTTGAGCACGAGATGCCGATAGCTTGATTGGTTTTAGTTGCTGGCGGAAGCGGAAAGCCCGTTCGAGTCGACTCATGAATAGATTGCTGAAAAAGACGACTAATGCTAGCCCAATCAGTGGAACAAGGAACATATGATTGAGCCAAGACGTCGCTGAAAACTGGTTATAGTAATAACCGAACATCGAGGACCACTCAAAAATCGTTGGGGCAGTTCCTACATGTAAATTAACCGTTCCAGCGAAGAAAATTTTGAAAAGTGATAAGTGAACGAGTAACATCAACGTTTGGATGAACTGTTGCATAAAAACGATTGTCAACGTTGGAACAAGATGTGGCCAAATGTGGCGTCTGAACCGATGCCACGGACTGCCACCAAGCGTCTGGGCGACAATCATGAACTCTTGACTAAGTAACTGACGGGTCTCAGCAATCAGATAAAGCGATAAAGAGGGGAGACCAAGCAAAATCAAGACGATCAACTCGAACGATACACGGTCGAACAACGGTGGGATAGCAGTCGAATCAAAGAACGTAAGTGATGGAAGCAAAAGGAGCAACGCGACAAGAGAGAGCGGTAAAACTAAAAATCCATCAAGAATAAGTTTTAAGTATCGATTGACGCGAGCACTTCTAAAAGCTAGCGGAATCGCAATCACTAGCGAAAGAAACATTCGACCGAGCGCAACAATCATACAAATACCGGCTGTCCATTTAAATCCTTCAATCATCAATTGAAAGAGGTCATAGCCAGAGCGGTCTGTACCGAGCCATTGATCACTTGATGGTTTTAGTGGTGACGTCGCAAGGAACGTACCGTCTTCAGCATACCGGTTCGAGATTTGATCGACTTGACCATCACGAAAGATCGTATTTCCAAAACTAAGGAGCAGTAAACCAGTGAGTAAAAATAAACATAGCCAGAAGACAGGATCTCGCATCAAAGTACGACGCATCAAATCCCCCCTTTCCAGGCGTTAGGAATAAGCCATTCTGCCAACAAATCAATGATGAAAATCGGTAGATAGATTAAGAACAAGATGACCATCAAAATCGGCATTTGTCCATTATAAAAGACGAACCGGAACATACCTTGCACTTCGAACGTGTATTCAATGATCACGAGACTCGATAAGACCGTAATGATGTTCGCTCGGAAAAACAGATAAAACCGATAGATCATTGTTGGAATCAAGTGTTTCCAGAAAAGAGCGGCAGGACGAATGCCTTTAGCCCGTGCGAGTTCAAGAAAAGGAGCAGCTTCCTGTTCGAGTACTTGCGTCGTCAACCATTTGATGAAGAAGAATAGTGTTGTCAACGTTAGGGTAAGAATCGGTAAAAAACGAATGTACTCAGCATAGGATCCCGCAATTTCGATTTTGTCATACCCGGTCGTTTTAAACAGATAAAGGACAAGGAATTGTGAAAGAATGATCCAGAACAGATCCGGAACCATCTCAAGCGTCCGCGTTGTCTGTTTCAGCATCATGCGTGTTTTGCGGCCACTCCGATAAAACAAATAAGCATAAAAAATCGCACACACAGCGGAGACCAGCATAGCTGTCGTAAAGATGATTAACGTCTCTTTAATAAAGGGACTGATGGTAGGAAGCAATAAGAACTCCTTTTGAGCGGTTACGTTGAAATAGGTAATCTCATCAAGTTTCGTTAATTGAGCAAATTGCTGTTTCAGACCTTCCCAGTAGCTTGCTGGGTTGAATTTCATTTGCGCAACGAGTGCTGGAAGGGCGCTGATCGCAATCAAGACAAAAAAAGCCACGATGAGCTGAATTGATTTTCGGGCGATAAAAAACATGAAGGGAAAAACTCCTTTCTTTGGATCCTCAACCGATGGCGAGGATTCGGTCATTGCCAATTTGGATCAACTGACTGTTCATATGTTTCCGGCGCAGTACGTAGCGTTCGAACTGTTGCGTTGCGATGAACGAATCACGCGTCGAGACCGTCGAGAGCGTCATCAGGACATGTTTTAATTGTGGTTGTCCTTCTTGTAATGAGAGATGTGTCATTCGGTTCGCTCCGTCGAGTCGATTGAGGAATAGTTCGATTTTACAGCCTTCCTTGATTAATTCACTGATCAGGAATGCGGCTTGTTCAATGAACGTCTCAAATTGTTGATGGAGACCGTAACCGCTCGGGGCTGATAAATTCAAGGCAATCGTAAACGTATCCTGATTGCTTGTTTCGAACACTTTCGCCTGCAGGCGACCGGTCTTCGCCGTCGCATACCAATCGATCTCTTTTGACGGTTCCGCCGTATAAGGTTTTGCACCAAGTTGAACGAGTTTGTTCTTGAGCGGTGAGTAGCGGTCCGGTCGATCGCCGATCCGTAAACGCTGTAAAAGCAATGGCGTCGCTTGCGCCGTCAAGGACGGTAAGACTGTAAACGACGGATACGTATCGAACGTAAAGAGATAGACACCCATCTTCCACGGCAGGCGAATCGTCAAGATGATTTCATCGAACTCGGCTGGTCCGCGGCGAACCGTCTGAATCGGAATCGTCACTGCGTCTTCAGAGTCAATCACTGCATGAAACGTCGCCGGATGTAGTGGGTCCATCTCCGGGAAAATGACTCCGCCATCAGTGTGCAAACGAAGTGTCGCTTCGAGTCCGAGTTGACTCAAGGATTCGACGCCGAAGACTTGTAAATGGAGTGATGTCTGTTCCTGGTTGAACATCAATGATTCATAATGTTTCCATTCGATTGCCACGTCCCGTCGGAGCTGCTTTTCTGTTCGCCCAACGACGAAATGAATCGTCGCTAAGGCTGCGAACAGAAAACCGAGGACGGAAAGACGTGGAATGAAAAGAAAGATGAACGTCATCGTGACGTACAGTGGAAAGAGTCGACGTTCAAGCCAAAACGGGACGGAACGTTCAATCTGCATGATTCGTCACCCCATCTCGACCGGAACCGGCACGTCGTCAAGAATATGCGTCAAGACAGCCGCTTTCGTCGTCTTGATTCCACCTTCAAGTGTCAGTGTCAGGCGATGGGACAGGACGTGTTTTGCAAGATATTTGATATCTTCCGGGATGATGAAGTCGCGTTGATTCAAGAACGCGTAGCTTTGCGAGGCGCGAAGTAATGCAATCGCTCCACGCGGACTGACGCCGACTTCAATGAGTTCATGGTTTCGTGTCGCTTGAACGATGTGTAATAGATAATCGAGCACGTCTTGTGATGCATGGACGCGGCGTGCCTCTTCCTGCCAGGAAATCAAGTCACCGCCTGACGCGATGCCGACAGCTGACCGACGGACGTTCGTCAGAATCTCAGACAATAAGCGCCGTTCGTTCTCGAAATCCGGATAACCGACTTCAATTGCGACCATGAACCGGTCGAGTTGGGCGTCCGGTAGTGGGAACGTTCCTGCCGATTCAATCGGGTTTTGTGTCGCGATGACGAAAAATGGGGCTGGCATCTGATAGGTCGTTCCACCGATCGAGACTTGACGTTCTTCCATCGCTTCGAGCAATGCCGATTGTGTCCGCGGAACAGCACGGTTGATCTCATCAATCAAGACGACGTTCGCGAACAATGGACCGCGTTTATTCTCGAACTCCTGTGTCTTTAAGTTGAAGAAGTCCGAACCGATGACATCGGACGGAAGCAAATCCGCCGTAAACTGGATACGCGAGAAGGCACTTTCAAAGCTCTGAGCGAGCGCTTTGGCGAGCATCGTTTTCCCTGTTCCCGGTACATCTTCTAATAGAATATGTCCTTCTGCGATGAGTGCCGTCAGACAAAGATCAATGACGTCCGGTTTACCGAGATAGATGGAATTGAGTTGGTCTTTTAATTGTTGTAGTTTCATAGGAAATCCCTCCAAGTTCAAATGGTTGAGTAGCGTGCTAATTGTTGTTCGAAACGTAGAATCTCATCGTTCGTGACGATTGTTTCCGACATATCTCCGTATCGAATATTCCGATATAACTGAAAATCGACAGGGACCTCAATCCGACGTAACCAGTCTTCAAGCGTTTCGTTCGGACGACGTTGCTGACTGCGCGGTAAGTGTTGCTCAAAGCGGATGACAAGATCACGGACACGTGAAGACGAATACGATGCATACAGATAAGGCGATTTTCTTAAAGAAGCAGGACGAAAGATCGACTGAGCGAATGGAACGTCATCCGTTACGTCTCCTGTAGGAATGCGCCGTTTTTTCACGCGACGCGACTGAACGAGTTTCCAGACCATGAAACTAAATAAGCTGATTAAAATGACATATTGTAGATAAGAAAAGGGGGAGTCAGAGGCATCCGCTTTAAGGGATTTCCAGAGCTCTTTTGGACCAGGTCGTGGATCGATCGGTTCAAAAGGCATCTTGCCTTTTGTGTTAGTAGGTGAGTGACCGTTTTTAAAACTAATTTCGCCGTTCGCTTCAGTTTCTGCAATCGAAGGCTTTTTAAAAGGATCCGGCATGATGTAATGCGTGTAAATATACGTCGCGGTAGTTTGAAACAAGAACAGACCAATCAAAATGACACCAAGCGACATGATAAAGCGTTGCCGTAACACAAGCGATCCTCCTTCCTGTTTTTTAAGGAAAAAATATCCATATGTACTTAGGAAGATTTTAGCACACACGCTTAACAAATAAAAACAATTTTCTGAAAATAAAGACAAGGTGAGACGATTCATTTTCAAGTGGTGAGGGTATGATGGAATCAGTGGATCTTGAAAGAGAAAGGGTGTTTTGTATGAAATTGATTATTTTTGGAGCGACGGGTCAAACGGGGCAAGAACTGGTCAAGCAAGCGATTGATCACGGGCATGAGGTCACAGCATTTGTCCGCAGTCCGGAAAAACTGACACTACGTGACGAACGGTTACACGTCGTTAAAGGCGACGTGCTCGATCAAGAAGCGGTGACGGCTGCTGTTGCCGGGCAAGAGGCTGTCCTGACGGCTCTTGGCACAGAGAGTCTTGCATACAGCGGCTTTTTAGAACGGAGTCTCGTCCGGATCGTGACAGCGATGAAAAAGCAGGGCGTAGACCGAATTGGTTATGTCGCGTCTGCCGGTGTTGATGATGAATTACCGGGTGTACAAGGAATGCTCGCTCAGCGGATTCTGAAAAATCCACTGAAGGATCACCGCCAAGCGATCGCGCTTTTGCAACAAGCGGATTTGAACTATACGGTGGTCCGACCACTCCGTTTACTGAACGGTCCGTTGACGGGGCTTTATCGTCAAGCAGATACAGGTGTTCCGGAAGATGCAAAACAAATCAATCGCGCAGATGTGGCGCATTTCCTCTTACAAGCAATCGAGACAGAAGATCATATCAAATCGAGTGTCGGTCTCGCTGAATGAAGAAGAAAGGTCTCTCCCGTCATACGGAAGAGACCTTTTTGATTGCTTATTGTTGACGATAGACGGAGACCGAACCACCATTGACGAAGAATTGACCGTAGCCATCTTGGTTGATCGTGACCGATGCTGTGTTGTTTCCAGTGATGTCTGTCCAGACTTCTCCTTTGTTCTGAAGCCCGACGTACATCCACTTGCTACCGCCAGGACCATCCGAAAGGATTGTCGCAAGACCTGATTTTGCCCGGTCTGAGACACCTTCACGTGTCCAACCGATGATGTCTTGGTTATCAAGGTAATCATTTTGTTTCCCGAACGCGAAGTCCTTCCGTGCTTTGAGTAACGGATCAATCTTCGAAGCGAGTGCTGGAATTTCGCGATTCGACGTACCCTTTGTACCATAGTAGTCACCATAGAAGACCGACGGATACCCTTGTTCACGTGTCAGGATCATCGCGTAAGCAAGCGGTTTGAACCATGACTGAACCGTTGATTCAAGCGATTGTCCAGGCTGCGAATCATGGTTCTCTACGAGTGTGACGGCTTGGACTGGATTGCTCTTGACGAGAGTACCATCAAAGATCGTCCGCATGTCGTAATAACCGCCGCCTTTACTTGCCTGTTCGAACTTATAATGAAGCGGCGCATCAAAGACGGATTGTTGATAATTCGTCCGGCTTAAGTAGTTTTGCAACGTGCCGAGATCGTTCTGCCAGTACTCTGCGACTGTAAACAATGGTTTGCCCGTCGTCTGACGAACGTTCGCAAGCCAGTCCGCTAAGTAACCGTGTTTGATATGCTTGACGGCATCGAGACGGAACCCATCAAGACCAAGTTCGTTGACGTACCATTTACCCCAGTTCTTCATTTCTTGCTGGACTTCTGGATGATCGAAGTCGAGATCCGCATACATCAAGTAATCGTAGTTGCCATTTTCACCTGAGACATCCGTATCCCACGCTTTACCGGTACCGCGGAACTTGTAGATGGCACTCTTAGAACGCGATTGATCCCAGTCCGTGCCGTCGAAGTGATACCATTTCCATTTGAAGTTCGAGTAGAGGTTATTTCGTGCTGCAAAATTGAAGCCCGTCCATGCCTGGATTTGATAATCGCCCGAGACTTCCTGATTGCGGTTACCCGGATTGACTTCGACTGCCGTGACGGCTTCCGTGAAATCGGCGCCACCTTTATGGTTCATGACGACATCGCCATAGACATCGATTCCGGCGGTATGCAATTGTCCGATCGCCGTTTTTAATTGCGCCTTTGTGCCGTATTTCGTACGGACCGTTCCTTTTTGGTTGAACTCACCTAAATCGTACAAATCATAGGCGCCGTACCCGACATCATTTTGCGAGGTACCTTTGTAAGCAGGGGGAATCCAGACCGATGTGATCCCGAGCTGATCGAGCTTTGTTGCGTCACTCCCGAGACGGTTCCAGTGGTTACCGTCATTTGGCACATACCATTCGAAATACTGCATCATCGTTCCGTTGTCTGCCGTTGCGCCGACTGCAATCGGTTGCGCAAGTGGCGCTAAAAAAGCAGCGGATGCGACGGTTGCTAAAATCCATCTTTTTTGTTTCACGTAAAGACCTCCTCATGATTTGTGAAAGCGCTTGCATTATTTATTATAGGGAAGCTTCAGACAGGAGGAATATCGTCCCGGATTCTTATTTGTAAGTCTCTTTTGTTCGTGACTTTTGACCCTAGAATATTTATTCTGAAGAACTATTTTGATGGGATTGACGTCATGAATGAAAAAAATCAGGACCATCTAACCGTTGCCTTTCGATGAATATTCTGAACGATGAATCATCCTCAAAAAACCAGGTCTATCGTCCATCTTCCACCAGGAATGGATTCGGTGTGAAAATGAGCGTGTAACATCCGCTTTCATACATACCATTTAAGGGGGAACACACATGAACTGGAAGTCAAAGGTCACAGGTGCGCTTGCTGCAACACTTGCGCTCGGGTCAATCGTCTTTACACCGGTCACAGCAAAAACAGTTGATCCAAAACAAGTTTCAGCAGGTCCGCAGATGGTTACATCACAATCGACGATCGATGCGTACTATTTACCAGCAGCGGGGAAGACAGGGGCAGCGTTGAAGGCATCGCTGCACGATATCATCGATAATCATACACAAGTGTCATACGACACGGTATGGACAGCACTGAAAGAAACGGATCAAGATCCAAATAATGCGAATAACGTCATCGAGTTATACACGGGGAAATCGATTGCGAAAAGTAACAACGGTGGGAATGTCGGTCAATGGAATCGTGAACATGTCTGGGCAAAGTCGCACGGTGACTTTGGTACGACGAACGGTCCTGGAACAGACTTGCATCACTTGCGTCCGGAAGATGTCGTCGTCAACAGCGCACGTGGGAATTTAGATTTCGATAATGGCGGTACGAAATACAGTGGATGTGATTGCTATCGCGATAGCGATTCGTGGGAACCACCGAACCGTGTCAAAGGTGACATCGCGCGGATGATCTTCTACATGGCGGTTCGTTATGAAGGTGGCGGAGAAATCGATCTCGAAGCTTCAGAAAACGTCAATAATGGTACGAACCCGTTACATGGCAAATTGTCGACGCTGAAAGCATGGAATAAGCTTGACCCAGTTGATAGCTTCGAGAAACGTCGCAACGATGTCATCTTTGAGAAGTGGCAAAAGAACCGGAATCCATTCATCGATCATCCGGAATACGTAACATCAATTTGGGGAAATTGATGACGAGTCAGTAAATTAGGAAAGGGGCTGACTCAACAGTCAGCCTCTACAAAGATAAGGGTGGCAGAATGATGATCTGCCATCCTTATCTTGTAACAAAAAGAATGACGCGTTTCACGCAACTCCTACAAGGAAAAGCGCATCTTTGCGCTGACAGAGACAAATAAGACCCGCTTTCCTGCTTGAATAAAGCAGGAAAACTGGCTTGTGTCTCGCCTGAGGAAAGGGCGTGAAAAGACGCGTCATTCTTTTTTGAGTCAGCCTTTTTTCATTGAGTCCGAACCTGTTATGCTGAAACTTTTTTGGAGAACCATTCGTATTGCCTACCGTAAGCCATTTTTTAGTAGAGAGGTCGTACGGTATGATCAAACGCACGTTTAACAAACGAAACATCAAATGGATGGTCGGTGGGGGACTAGTCGCTTGTGTCGCCTTCTGGTACAGTGTCGGTATTTTCGTCAATAAAGGGGAACGGCCACTCGCTGATGGGTCGTCACCGTATGTCATCGTCCTCGGTGCGGGTGTCAAAGGAGAAAAACCGTCGCAAATCCTACATAACCGGATTCAGGCAGCTGCGGCATATGGGAAACAACATTCAGAAGTCCGCTTCATCTTGAGCGGTGGACAAGGTCCAGATGAAGATATTTCAGAAGCAGAGGCGATGCGTCGCGGGATGCTGGCATCTGGGATTGCTGAAGAGCGGTTGATCCTTGAAGCCGACTCGACATCAACGACGGAAAATCTACAATTTTCAAAAGCGTTGTTGCCAAAGGACGTTCGTCGCGTTTCGATCGTCACGTCAGACTTTCATCTGTACCGTGCGCGACAAGAGGCGAAACAACTTGGTTTACAGACGGATGCGATTCCGGCTGAAACGCCACTTTCAGGAGTCCTTCGATTTGGAATGCGCGAACGCGTTGCGATCGTTGTTCAATTCCTACGCTAAAAACCCCGACATGCTGAACATGTCGGGGAGAAAGAAGAAGTGCATTGAATGATTAGATGCCTTCACCTTTATGTTTTTCCTCAGAAGATTGAGAATCATTTGCTTGTTTGTCGGAAGCATCATGTTCAGCAGGTGGTTCTTCTTTGCCGAGTGCGACATCCTTCGCTTCGACGACTTTATTGCTGATTGCATTCAAGTCACCTTTCGTCTCATTTACTGTCTCTTTCACCGTCGAGGCATCTGATTTCACCGTTTCAAGCTCTGTGTTCACTTTGTCATAGACATTTTGCACGTCAGATGCGACTTCTTGAATGATGCTTGAAGCACTCTTCACTTGATTGATGACTTGTGATGCTTTACCTGACGGATCTTCCTTAATAGAAGAAGCGAGGGTAGAGACGGAATCTTTCGCTCCCCGTAAACTCTGTTTCGTATTTTGGCGAGACGAAGAACTAAGTAGCGTCAATAGACCGCCGACAAGGGCACCGAGCAACATCCCTGTGACGAGATTGATTTGACGACCTGATGATTCTTCCTGATCGAACTGGCGATTCGGATGTTCTGCGTGTGCTGCGTGTGGATCATGTTGAAGCTTCGGTTCCATGATGAACACTCCCTTGAGATAATATTTAACCATGATATGGATATACCCTTGTGAGTGAATAAAAAACATTTAAAAATAACATGTATTTGAAATGAATATAAAAAAGACCATCGTGATATGATGGTCTAAGAGGTTCATTTGTTGGATGAATCATCATCATTTTCGTGACGAAGTTTTCGGTTGATTTCATCATAATCGATTTCGATATCATCTTTGTTGCCTTTGTAGCCATATCCTTTCGAAATGACGATGATCGAAGCGACCAAGACGAATACGATGATGAGAATGGAGACGACATATAACCACATAGTCCACTCCTCCTTTCGTTCACTTTCTAGTATGACGGAAAACGCAGCTTCCGTCTAAACGAAATTGTAGGTTGTGTGCTAAACTGATGTCAGATAAACATGTTAAACGGAACGAGGTGACGGCGTATGAGTATTTTGGTCGTAGATGATGAGTTAACGAATTTAATGCTCCTAGAGCGATTGTTAGAAAATGAAGGCTATGACGTCGTCAAGGCGATGAGTGGGGAAGAAGCAATCGAATTGATGGAGGATCCGTTATTCATCGAACAGTTGGACGTCGTTCTTCTCGACGTCGAAATGCCGGGAATCAGCGGAATCGAGGCGACACGTTTGATTCGAAAACGGTTTGGTCTTGATGAATTACCGATTCTGATCGTTTCCGGGCGATCAAACGAAGAAGATATCGTTGATGGACTGAATGCAGGAGCATCGGATTATACGACGAAACCGATCCGTAAAACGGAATTGCTCGCGCGAGTTCGTAACGCGATTGGTCTGAAGCAAGCAATCGATGCGCGAAAACGATATGAAAAAGTATTACAGGAAGACTTTGATTTGGCGCAAAAACTGCAACAGAGTGTGCTCAGTGCGAATATCGAAGACGATGAGATCCGCATCATGGCGACGTATATCCCTTCTAAAAAGCTCGCGGGAGATATGTACGCCTGGTACCGCATCTCTCAGAATAAATACGGCATCATCTTGTTTGACGTCATGGGACACGGTGTCTCTTCTGCGCTGATCACGATGGGAATGAGTTCGATTTTGTTCGAACTCGTGCACCGGATTGGTGATCCAGCACAAGTACTTGAAGAATTGAATCAGCAGATGAGTCGTTTGTTCCCGGGAGACGAGACAGAAATCTATTTCACTGCCGTTTACCTCTACATCGACCTAGATGAGATGAAGCTCAGCTATGCGAACGCAGGGCACCCACCTGGTTTGTTACGCATGAATGATCAAATCATTCCGCTTGAGAATACGGGACTTCCTGTCGGTATGTTCGAAGACTCGACGTATTCGAGCAAGACGATCGACATCGTCTCACCAGGGTGTGTTTACCTGTACACGGATGGTTTCATGGAACTCTACAGTAAAGGCATTGATGAAGGAATCCATGCCATCCAGAATCTGATCGAACAACAAGGACCGAACATCCATCAGTTGATTCAACCGGATCAGAGCGATGAAGCGGATGACCTATGTCTCGTGACGGTCGAAATCAATTAACCTGTAAATGAAAAGACTCAGCGACGGAAGCACCGTCGCTGAGTCTTTTTTGAGTCATACAAGCTCTGAATCTACTTGGACTAAAAGAACCTTCTCCGCCATAAGATGAAGGCGGCAAGACCAGAGAAGAAGATCATCATACCGAAAACAATCCAGAATCCGATGACTTCTCCTTCCCATGGAACGTGAACGTTCATCCCGAACATCCCGGAAATCATCGTCGGAATCGAGATGACAATCGTAATCGAGGCAAGGAACTTCATGACGAAGTTGACGTTGTTCGAGATGACAGAACCAAACGTATCCATCGTCGAACTGATGATGTCCTTATAGATTTGAGCCATCTCCATCGCTTGTCGGTGTTCGACGAAGACGTCTTCGAGTAAATCTTCATCATCTTCATGTTTCTCAAGACTCGGTGTCTTAATGATTCGGTCGAGCACACCATCGTTCGATTTCAAGGACGTCATGAAATAGACCAATGATTTTTGAAGGTTCATCAATTGAAAGATTTCTTGATTTCGCATCGAACGTTGAAGTTCTTCCTCAAGTTCGTCCATACGACGATCGATTTGGCGTAGGAAACGTAAATACGAGGAACTGACTTTATAGAGAATCTGGAATACGAAGCGCGATCGGTAATTCGTCCGGAATCCTCGCAACTTACCACTCGAGAATAACGTCAGGACATCGAGCTGTTGCGAACAAACGGTGATGAAATGACGGGATGTCACGATGATACCGAGCGGAATCGTATTATAACGGCGTCCTGATGATTCTTCTTCGATGTAGGGAACGTCGACGATCATCAGTAGACCTTCTTCATCTTTTTCAAAACGTGGTTTTTCTTCCACGTCCAAAGGGTCATAAATGAAATCCTCTGGAATATTCGTAGCAGCGATGACTTGGTCGGCTTCGTCCTTTGTCGGATTGACAAGATGGATCCAGGAACCCTTCGTGAACTCCTGTATCTCGTTGACTGCCCCGGTGACATCGCTTCGATAAATCGTCAACATATTGTCTATCCCTCCTGCTCTTCACTGTCTCATTATAGAAATAGAAACGATGGCGTGTAAATGATTCTCCGATTTTTTTTTACGAAGATTAGTGATAAGATGAAAACAGAGGAGGGGAAGACATGCCTTTTTTTAATGCTAAGAAGCTCGAAGAACTTCAATCGATCGCGGGTGGGGATCACGCGTTCCTTCAAAAAATCGGAGAAACGTATATCGCGCAGTTCGATCGAAAGTTTCCTGAACTAAAAGATGCCGTCGCCAAGCAAGATGCTGAGCAAACTGAAAAGCTCGCTCACTTGCTAAAAGGTGCTTCCTATTCCGTTGCCGCTGATGATTTAGCTGATGATTTCGAACTGCTTGAAAAAGAAGCAGAATCTGGTTCAATGACCGGAACACAAGAAATCGTCGATCGGATTGAGCAATGCATGGTGGAATTCCGTGTCGTCTGGCTCGATGTGTTTACTGGAAAAAATATTGACGCCCTGCGTTGAGTAATCGAATAGATCAAAAAAGCCGACATGCTGTCGGCTTTTTTTCTTATAAGACGTATGAATCGACCGTTTCGATCAAACGACCGATTTCCGGTTTCGTGATTTGTGCATTGACACCAACGGATTCACCTTTATGGCGTAAATCGTCGGAAATCAAGGAAGAGAAGACGATGATTGGCAATTCCGCATAACGATCATCTTCACGGAGTCGTTTCGTCAAGTGTAGTCCATCCATCTTCGGCATCTCGATATCAGTGATCAAAAGGTCACAGTTGCTTCCATTCTCAAACGCATCAAAAGCTTCCTTACCGTTGATGAACCATTTCAGACCATGGTAACCGGCTTCCTCAAGTGTTTCGATGATCAATGTCCGGAGCATTTCCGAGTCTTCGGCGATCCAGATGACTTTGTCGGACCGGTCACGGGACTGGACGCGACGTCCTTCTTCTCGGGCGAAGATATCCTTGCGTGAGAGCTCAAGTGCGATTTTTTCATAGTCGAGCAAGATGATCATCTTGTCGCCCGTTTTGACGACACCGTTCGTCAGTCCTTCGATGCCACGAGCGAGTTCGTTTGGTGTATCGATCTGTTCCCATGAGATACGACGGATTTCCGTCACGGAATCGACACGCAGGACGCTTTTTTCCCCATTAAATTCACAGATGATCAATCGATCCTCGGTTGCTTCATCGTGTGGAACACCAATGACCGTCGGCAAATCGATGACTGTCATGACTTCGCCACGCAGTTCAATCAATCCTTTGACAGCGTCCGGTGTACCTGGGAGTGGTGTCATCGGGAGCGGAACGATGATTTCCCGAACCTTCATGACGTTGATTCCAAACGTGTATGGTCCGCAATGGAAGATGACGATCTCGAGTTCGTTCGTGCCGGCTTCTAATAAAATATCGTGCTGATTATACATATGGTTGTGCCCCTTTCCATTACCTTCACTTCACTTCTGACTAGTTATCGGCATGCTATGCTAAAAATTCTAGTTCTGAATTGACAAAAAAAGTGTTGTAATCGCTTTCATAATATGTTAAGCAAAAAGTTTGGCATTTGTCAGACCAATTGATTACAATAAGCTATGCAGCCACACACTGAAATGAGAGAGATAAAAATAAATGGAGGTAGAGTGGAATGACTACAGCAACAACCTACACATTTTTACTAGATGGACAATGGCATGAAAGTGAATCAAAAGAGACGATTGAAATCTCTTCACCATATAAAGAGGATCTTGTCGGTCGCGTCCAAGCGATGACAAAACCGGAAGTCGATCGTGCCATCGCTTCAGCGAAAGCGGCACAAGCAGAGTGGGCAAAACAACCAGCGAATAAACGGGCTGAATTGCTTCACGCTTGGGCAAAGGAACTCGAAAAACGTGCGGACGAAATCGGTGAAGTCATCATGCGCGAAGTCGGTAAAGGGCGTGCAGATGGCGTCAAAGAGGTCAAACGGACAGCTGAAATCATTCGCTACACAGCGGAAGAAGGTCTCCGTTTCGACGGTCAGATGATGCAAGGGGATTCGTTCCCTGGTGGTAGCGCGAAAAAAATCGCGGTCATCAAAAAAGCACCACTCGGCGTCGTGCTTGCGATTTCACCGTTCAACTACCCAGTCAACTTGGCAGCGGCGAAACTCGCACCTGCCCTCATGACAGGAAACGCCGTCGTCTTCAAACCAGCAACACAAGGTTCGATCAGCGGCATCTTGATGGTCGAAGCACTCGTCGCAGCAGGTCTTCCAGCTGGACTCGTCAACATCGTCACAGGTCGTGGATCGGTCATCGGTGATTACTTGACGGCTCACCCGGGTATCAACATGATCACATTCACAGGTGGTACAGGCACAGGACAACATTTGTCGCGTCAATCGGCAATGATTCCACTTGTCCTTGAACTTGGTGGAAAAGACCCAGCACTCGTTCTTGAAGATGCGAATCTGTCACTTGCGGCAGATCATATCATCAGTGGGGCGTTCTCTTACTCAGGTCAACGTTGTACAGCAATCAAACGCGTCTTCGTTCTTGATCATCAAGCGGATGCACTCATTGAAGAACTCAAGACACGAATCGCGAAATTGACAGTCGGTTCACCTGAACAAGACAGCGTCGTCGTGCCGCTCATCGATACGAAATCAGCGGACTTCGTCGAAGGCTTGATCACGGACGCAACAGACAAAGGCGCAACGATGGTCACAGGTGGCGGACGTACGGCGAACTTGATCGAACCAACACTTCTTGACAACGTGACACGCGACATGCGCGTTGCTTGGGAAGAGCCGTTCGGACCAGTTCTTCCAATCATCCGTGTCAACTCGGTCGACGAAATGATTGCATACTCAAACGAATCAGAATACGGTCTTCAAGCAAGTGTCTTCACAGAGAATATCGATGCTGCGTTTGCAGTAGCGGATGCGCTTGAAACAGGTTCTGTTCAAATCAATGGTCGGACTGAACGTGGTCCTGACCACTTCCCATTCATCGGTGTGAAATCATCGGGTCTCGGCGTTCAAGGCGTCGGACGTAGCTTAGCTTCGATGACACGCGACAAATTAACAGTCCTCAACTTAAAATAAGTTTCTGACCGACCTTTCAATCTGCGGAAAGGTCGGTTTTTTGTGCATCCATTTCTCGCGCTTTAACGTAAGCTAGAAAACAAATGTCACCCTTTGACGCACAAAGTTTGGCGCTATAGCTTCATTCTCTCTATAATGAAAGAAAATGGACGAGAGAAAAGAGGCGTGTAGGTATGACTGTATCAGACGAAATCATCCCGATTCCGATTCCGACACCATTTCCGGTTGGAGACGTGAACTGCTATGTACTACGTACGGAAGGGGAAAACATTCTCATTGATTGTGGACCGGATACGCTTGAAGCATGGCAAACGATGCAACGGACGCTTGCGCGACATGAACTTCAGGTCGAGGATTTAGATCGTGTCATCGTGACACATCATCATGCGGATCATGCTGGGATGGCACATCGCTTTTCAGAGAAAGGCATTCCCGTCTATGGACATGCGCGATTACGCCCATACTTGGAACAAGACGAGACCTTCTTGAACAACGGGGACGCATTCTTGCGTCGATTGGCGACATCGTTTGGCGTTCCGCTAGCGATTCAAGAGATGTTACCAAGCTATCAATCTGCCTTGAAATGGCTTGGAAAAGGTCAACTTGATTTTACATTAAAAGAAGGCGACGCGATTACGCCGTCTGGGCGATACCGGGTCATCGAACTACCGGGGCATGCAAGTGACCAAATCGGAATACTAAGTGACGATGGTGTGTTGTTCGCGGCTGATCACCTGCTCGACCGGGTCGAGCCGAATCCATTGCTCGAACAACCGCAACCAGGTGATGATGTGCTCGTAAAACGTCCTGTCCTTGCGTACCTGAACTCCTTAGAAAAACTACAAGGTGAACAAATTCGAATCGCGTATACCGGTCATGGTGCTCCGATTCGGGATGTCGCGGCGCTCGTCGAAGAACGATTGATGCAACGCAAGGCGCGTGGTGATCAGCTCTTGAAGTATTTTACGGGAGAACATACGTTATTCGAATTAGCACAAGTGACGTATGGAAACCGATTAAAAAAATCATTCCCGCTCGTCATGAGTGAGATGAAAGCACGGCTCGACACACTCGTCGCGCGTAAAACAATTCAAGTTGAGAAGCGCGAAGGCATCCTCTACTATTCAAAAACGGAGGAAGTCTAATGCAACTCATCAATCGGACGATCGTCATCACGGGTGCTTCGAGTGGACTCGGCGAAGCGTTGGCACGAGCCTTGCATAAAGAAGGCGCAAACTTGATTTTAATTGCACGACGCGAGGATCGATTACAAACGTTAGCATTTGAACTCCAGGCAGACTACCTGGTCTACGATTTGGAAAAGGCGCCTGAAATTCTTGCAAAAACACTCGCAAATCGTTATGGACGGATTGATATTTTGATTAATAACGCAGGTTTCGGGGAATTCAGCTTCTTAGACGATACCTCGATTGAAACGATTGAGTCGATGCACCGGATCAACGTCTTAAGTCCCGTTCGCTTAACGAAGGCATGTCTGCCATTACTCAAAGAAGGTGGCATGATCGTCAACGTGGCCAGTCAGGCGGGGAAGTTGCCGACACCGAAATCAACGATCTATTGCATGACGAAAGCTGCGATGTTGCAGTTTTCGAACGCGTTACGTCTGGAGTTACGTCCAAAAGGCATCCACGTCATGACGGTCAATCCAGGACCGATCGCGACAGAATTTTTTGTCCGTGCGGATGTCGACCGGAAGTATGAGCAAAATGTCGCTTCTATCGTCCTATCGAAAGAACGACTAGCTTCGACTGTCGTCCGAGCAATAGAGCGGCGTAAACGTGAAGTCAATGCACCATGGTGGATGGAGCTATCGGCAAAAGGGTACGGCGTGATGCCACGGTTGATCGAGTGGTTAGGAAAACCGGGCTTCGATAAAAAGTGATGACGGAGGAGAACGACAAATGAAAACAAAGGTAATCAGCTTTCTTGCCCTAGGTACGCTGCTCGCAGGCTGTGGAACACCGGATGCGACACCGGAACCGAAGAATGTCTTAGGGACTTCTTATCAGACGATCGAAAAAGAAGCGGAAAAGTCAACGGTTCGGATGTATATGTGGGGCGGCGATGACGGCATCAATGCCTACATCGATGAATACGTAGCACCGCGTCTGAAGAAGGAACACAACATCACGTTAGAACGGGTCCCGATCGAGACGGCGGATATCATTCAAAAACTGCGTGCTGAGAAACAGGCAGGTAAGGAAAAAGGTGTCATCGATGTCGTCTGGATCAATGGCGATAATTTTTTAAATGCTAAAAAAGATGATTTACTGTATGGAGAAATCACAAAAGTCCTCCCGAACATGAAATATGTTGATGCTGCCGCACAGAGTTCAGATAGTGGTACGAAAACAGACAGACTTGAAGCCGCATGGGGGAAAGTTCAATATACGTTGCACTATGACGCAGCTGACGTGAAGTCGCCACCAACCGACTTGAAAGCACTGAAGTCATGGGTCAAGGAAAATCCAGGACGTTTCACTTATCCGGAAGTGACGGACTTTACGGGGAATGCCTTCGTCCGCCACGTCATGTATGGTGTCGAATCGAATGAAACCTTAAAAGACCCGAAAGCAGACTTCAAGAAGACATGGGCTTATTTGAACGAAATCAAACCGTATCTCTGGAAAAAAGGGAAGACCTATCCAAAGACACTTGCCCAACTCGATCAGTTATACGCGAAGGGAGACGTTGATTTCACGATGGGCTTCAACGAACGACGGGCTGAACAAGAAGTGAAGTCAGGAACGTTTCCGAAACAAACACGTCCGATCGTCTTGAAGGATGGATCAATCGCGTCGACGCATTTCCTTTCCGTACCGTTCAACGCACCGAATCCGAAGGGCGCACTCGTTGCGATCAATACGTTGTTATCACCTGAAGCACAGTTGAAAAAGTACGATGCGACGTATTGGGGAGACGGAACGAGTCTTGATTTATCGACACTTGATTCATCAGAACAAAAACAATTCGCTGATGTACCGGCTGCACCGTCGACACCAAAGCCAAGCGTCTTTGAAGGAAAGGTCCGAACGGAACTCGACCCATCCATTTTCGAGATGATCCGTAAGGAATGGCCGTCTCGTGTGGCGCGGTAACGCGTATCCTGCTGCACTCTTGATGGCAGGTATGGTCTTATACGGGTTATGGGTCAGTATCTCGATGACGACATCTGCTGATTACCGCGAGCTACTGACGGATGAGGTCTTTTTAGAGAGTCTAGCCGTCAGCAGTTACGTGGCCATCGTCAGTACGGTGCTCGCGCTGATCATCGGCGTGGTGCTCGCAAGGCTCTTGAGCAGAACACGACTAGCCGCGTTACTTGCGATTCCTTTATTCATCCCTCATCTAGGAGCGGCTTACCTCGCGATCCTCTATTTGAGTGATGTGCCTGTCATCGGACCGCATGAAGGGAATTATTTTAGTGTCATCCTGACGTATCTGTATAAAGAAATTCCGTTCGTGTTTTTTTATCTCTTACCGGTGGTCCGGCGTCTTGATTCGCGTTATCAAGAACTCGGTATGATGCTCGGTTTATCACCAGTGCGCCGATTCTGGCATGCGCGGGGCGTCTTCCTACTCGTTCCGATGCTTGAGGCAGCATTTATCTTGCTTGCCTTCATCCTGTTCGCATATGAGATTCCAGCACTGCTCGGCGTGACCTATCCAAAATTACTTGGCGTCTATGCGTTCGATTTGTATACACAAGGCGATTTATCGGAGCAACCACTCGCTTTTGCAATGAGTGTCGTCTTGACGGGAGGACTCTTCCTCCTGCTATTGCTTATGACTGGTTTGACACGCCCACTGGCAACGAAGATCAGTAGGGGGCGAAGCGAATGATGAAAAAAATCAGTGTGACCGTATTCGTTGTACTCCTGTTCATCGTTCCTTTAGTTGGTTTGATTCCAGGAGAGTGGAATTGGAATCCGCGCCTAGAAGCGACGCTCGGCACGACCGTCGCGATGATTTGTGCCGTCGTATTGTTAAATCATCTCTTCGGATACATGGCAGGAAAAGCGATTGCCTTTCAAACGGGGAAACGGATTCGTATAGCAGAGTTCTTGATTAGTTTGCCGCTGTTCGTTCCCGTGTTATTGCTATCATTCGGTCTCTATTTGACATGGATCCGTCTTGGTTTGGCAGATCGATTTTTTGGTGTCCTGCTCGTGTTGCTTCTGCCGACCTTGCCGTATACGGTTCGCTTGTACACGAACGGATTTCAGGCGCTCGGAGAACGGATGCTTGAACAGATGGTCTTGATTGAGGGGAACCGGTTCAAGCGTTGGTTCTATTTGACGGGACCGATGCTTCGTTCGACGTTACAATCCGTGACGCTACTCGTCACGGTGATCACGATCAGTCAGTATGCACTCGTTGCGTTGATTGGTGGTGGGATCGTCCGCATGATATCACTCGAAGTATTCCCGGCGTATTCTGGTAATTCGCAAGGGGCGGCGCGTCTAGCGACACTCTGGTTGATCGGGTTGCCCATTCTCTTTTATGCTGGACAAGCCGTTATTTTTTCTAGTTGGATACGAATCGTACGGAGGCGTTTAAATGGAAGTCACGATACAACAAGTCAATAAACGATTTGGAACGAAGCATGTGTTGTCTGATATCGATTTAAATATCGCATCTGGACAATGTGTGGCTTTAGTTGGACCGAGTGGTAGTGGGAAAACGACGCTTCTCCGCCTGATTGCGGGTCTCGAACGTGTGACGAGTGGAGTGATTCAGTTCGGTGACCGAGATGTGACTGTTCTTTCACCGAATCAGCGAGGTGTGACGATGATGTTTCAACGGTCGCTGTTGTTCCCACATTTGAACGTCGAACAGAACATCCGTCTCGGTGCCAAACAATTAACACCGATCGAGCTCGAATCCTGGTTACATCGCGTCGGACTCGAGGGAAGAGGAAAAAGTGCTGTTCACGAACTGTCAGGGGGCGAACAGCAGCGGGCAAGTTTAGCTCGTGCGCTGGCGAGTCAACCGGACTTCTTGTTGCTCGATGAACCGTTCTCGAGTCTAGATGTACCGAGACGACGGGAACTACGGACATTGATTCGGAAGTTGACCGAGGAACAAGGTGTCACGACACTCCTTGTCACACACGATCGGGAAGAGGCAATGGCGATGGCGGATATCGTCTATGTCTTAGAACAGGGGCGAATCGTCGATCATGGTACACCGATTACGCTGAGCCAGACTAGCCCGTTTTTTGGCGAAGGCATTCAAATTGAAGAAACATGGCATCCGTTGACGGCAGTCAACTTGGTCTCAAGACCGACGAAGGAGACGGATGAACGTGTTACGATTACGAAAGAACTCATTCAATACGGTGTTCGATTCTACGAAGTCGAACGAGCATCCGGAGAACGACTCGTGCTCTCTTCAGACGAGACGATTCATGAGAAAGAAGGCTATATCGTTAGAAAGGAGGGGTGACATGTTAGATACGCGTGCGCGTAAAATCGTTCAACCCCTGTTTGATCAAGGGGCGACCTTATTTAAGAAAATTGGATTATCGGCGACACAGGTGACGATCATCTCCGGCATCATCGGTGGTGCGACGGGCTTTTTCGTCTATAACGACATGATGGGAACGGCGATTGTCTTGTTGTGGATCTCGGGCATGCTTGATGTCATCGATGGAACGATGGCACGAAAAGAAAAGACGACTCCAATCGGCACGATTCTTGACCTTGTTCTCGACCGGATCGTCGAGCTGTCAGTATTGATTGGTCTTGCGCTTCGGTTTCCGGAAACGCAGGTCGTTATTCTGTTGCTCGTCGCATCATTCGTCATTGGGATGACGATGTTCCTTGCAATCGGAGCGGTCAGTGAAAATTACGGCTACAAGTCGTTTCAATATCAACCGGGACTCGTCGAGCGGACGGAAGGGTTCTTATTCCTAACAGCGATGATCCTGTTCCCAAGCGCTATCATTTGGATCGCAATTGTCTTCTTGATTGCTGAACTCTATACGGTCGGGGAACGATTCCATCAAGCTTCGAAGGTGTTGCGATGAGTGAACAAGAGATGATCATGACCGTGGATCGAGCGGGCAACCTGCTCGGACCTCGTCCACGATCAGAAGTCCACGCAAACGGCTTGTGGCATGAAACGTTTCATTGTTTCGTCTATGATCCAAAGCGGGACGTCGTGTTGCTCCAGCAACGGTCTGAACAAAAGAAGGACTTTCCAGGAATGCTTGATATCACGGCAGCGGGTCACTTGCTTGCGGATGAGACAGTCGAGGATGGTGTCCGGGAACTCGAGGAAGAGATTGGTTTGACATGTACCTTTGATCAATTGATACCGCTTGGCATCCAGGAAGAGGAGTTTCGGGATGCGTCGCTCTGGGACTGTGAGCGATGCCATGTCTTTCTTGCTCGAAGTGATCAAGCGATAGACGCATACGTCCTCCAGGAAACAGAAGTGAAGCGATTGATTGCTTTTTCAATCGAGCAGTTTGAACGAATCGCGGACATGTCCATCGAGCGCATTCAGGACACGACAGGCGAATGGTTCGATCGTCGTCAATTCGTTCCACATCCTTTTTCTTACTGGAGACATGTCCGACAGGGAATCGAGCAATTACGTAAATAGAACGAATGGAAAAGCAATAACGCATGAAGACCTACGATCGAATGTGATTTCGCTCGCAGGTCTTTTTTTAATCGTACATTCGTTCGACGCAAGAGTAGCGAAATTAAGATATATTTGAGATAATTAAGTATATATACAAAAGAAGGAAAGAAGGTGCAGCCAGTGGCATTACGATTTGCACTACTCGGGCTGCTGACCCAAGGGGAAGCGACCGGTTACGATTTAAGCGCGACTTTTAAAAAACAAATGATCCACTTCTGGACCGCACATCATACTCAAATATACCGAGAGTTGTTAAAGATGGAAGAGGCAGAGCTCGTGACAAGTGTCCATATCGTCCAAGAAGACTTGCCGGACAAGAAAGTCTATTCCATCACCGATAAAGGACGGACAGAGCTCGTTGAATGGTTACGGACACCGAATGAATTCAAACCGAAGATGAAGGATGAGAACTTGATGCGGGTGTCGCTCTTGCATCTGCTCCCACCAGAGGAAGCCGTTGCTTATTTGGAAGAGTCGAAGCGGCACCATCAATTTGCCGTCGAGATGATGCATAGTTGGCGTCACGACCACCTCGAGAACGGTGCAACACTAGGGGAGACCTTGACGAGTGAGTACGGCTTGCGTATGATGTTGAATTACTTGGATTGGTGTGACTGGGCAATCGCGGAAATCAAAAAGAACGAAGCGAACGTCTAACCAAATTGGCTCGACTGTCATGTAGATGGCGGATTCGAGCCAGTTTTATTTTGTAATAGGATTTAGTAAGGAGAGAATCGATGTACTTTAATGACTATGAAGACTGGATTGAGGAAGAGGCGGAATCCTTATTTCACTTACATGAAGAACGGTTGATACGAGAAGCGACCTCGTATTCACAATTTACGGCGTATGTAGAAGAGGCACTCCTTGAACCATTGTTACTGAAACTACGTTGGCTCGGAGAAGCAGAAGAAGAGGAGATTCTAGAACGGGCAGATTCAATCGTTTGGGAGAATGCCTTTAGTCATTCGGAAGCTTCGCTTCGGCGAGATGTGTTACGACGGGTCGTCGAGCGAGACTTTACTGCGCATATCCTCGCGTACCTCACACCAATTCTTGAAGCTAGACAAGCTACTTATGAGGCGGAATTGAAGCAGCTTCAATTGGCGCATGCTGAACAAATAGATGAGGTCAAACAACACGAGCAACAGATTGAACTCGGACCGCCACCTAAAAAAGTCAAAAAATGGTGGTACCTCAAAGAAAAAGAAGTAGCACGTTCCTATACGGAGGAAGAACGATCTGCATTGCAAGCCCAACAGCAACAACTCGAGGACGAGTTAAAGCGACTCGAACAAAAAACACGTGAGACAGAAGCAAATCTCGAACGATTGGATTCAATTCACCGTCTATAACGTATGAAAAAATGGAGCATGCGACATGATGTCGCGCGCTCCATTTTGTGTGAATACTATCTATTACGCTTGTGTCGCCAGTTTCGCGAGGACTAGTTTTGCGACTGCTTCACTTGAAGCCGGGTTTTGTCCTGTGACGACGTTGCCGTCGATGACTGCGAATTCCTTACCAGCATCCGATGTCAGGAAAGTGGCGCCTTCACCACGAAGTGTCGTCTCAAGCAAGAATGGTACTTTATCTTCGAGACCTGTCGATTTTTCTTCTTCGTCTGTGAAGCCGTTGATTTGACGACCTGATACGAAAGGTTTGCCATCGATCATGACGTGCGCGAAGGCCGCTGGACCGTGACAGACTGATGCGACGACGCCATCTTTTTTGATGACAGCTTCAATGGCACCAGCCACTTGTGGGTTATTCGGGAAGTCGACGACTGCACCGTGACCACCTGGGAAGTAAACGGCATCAAATGATGCTGGATCGACTTCCGAGAGTGCTTTCGTGTCGTGCAACGCACGGCGTGCATCTTGGAATTTCGGCAAGATTTCTTTGACGATCGATGCTTTATCGATCGGGACGTCGCCACCTTTGATCGAAGTGACCGTCACGTCATGTCCTGCATCCTTAAACAGGTTGTATGGTGCTGCGAACTCTTCGAACCATAATCCTGTTTTGTGACCATTCATGTCATCTGCACTTGTTGATACGATTAAAATACGAGCCATAATAAAACTCCTCCTCTGTATGAACGTTACAAAGAAGGAGTTTCCCGGAGATATGAAGAGTTAAACCTCACCGGTGTTCCGTATAGTGATGAACCGGTAGTGTAGCAAGTGCCTGGTCGATTTGAGCTTGTGAGATCGACTCTTTCATCGCTTGGACGTTTGCCTGAAGCTGTGACACGCTCGACGCACCAGGAAGGACGATGTCGACCTGTTGATCGATGGCTTGCAACGCAAGCGCAGGAAGCGGGAAATCTTGAAGTTTTTGTAGACTCGCCTCAAGCGTTTCCTTATCGAATTGTTCGAACCGATCAACCGACTGCAGGCGTGAAGCACTCTCATGTGTCAAGAGTCCTTTTGCCAGTGGACCACGGGCAACGACTTGGATGTTTTTCTCTTTTAAGCGTGGCAACAACTCTTCGATGCGGCGATCGAGCAACGAATAAGGCGTCATCAAGTAAGAGAAATTACTATGCTCGAGCCAATATTCGATGACATTCGGGCGCAGTGACGACAGACCATATTCCTTGATCTTCCCATCTGCTTTTAAATCTTCCATTGCGCGGATCGACGCATCGATGTCATCATCGATCGTGCCGCCGTGGACGTAATACAGGTCGAGATAAGGTGTTTCAAGACGATTCAAACTTTCAAGACAAGCTTGCTTCAGATAGTCATAACTCGGATCCCATGTCCAACCGGTTCCGGTCGCGTTCATCCGATTCCCACCTTTTGAGGCGAGGAACAATCGACTGCGATCCTCTTGTGAGAAGGTTTGACCGATGATGGATTCGACCGCTCCGTTCGCATAGACGTCCGCTGTATCGAAGTGCGTGATTCCAGCATCAAGTGCCGTCCGCAGGATTGCTGTTGCTTCCTCCTGGCCGCGCTTTAAGATCGTCATCGTACCTAATCCTAATGACATGTTCAATTCCCTCTTTTCTTAGATGAACTATAAGTTTGGAACTTCTGCATTCTAGTGTATCATATCTGATGAAAAAGACGATTTCGAAGTCTTGCGGCAATACGTCGGAAACGGCATACTAATCATGACAGAGAACGTAAACTAAGATAGAAGAGGGGAACACATCCGATGGAAGAAAAAACGATTGAACGTGAAGTGATCTATGAAGGAAAAGTCTTTGATGTCGAGAAACATGTCGTCACGTTACCGAACGGCAATACCTCGGTCCGTGAATTGGTCTATCATAATGGTGCCGTCGCGATCATTGCTTTTGATGAACAAGGTGATTTGATCGTCGTGGAACAGTACCGGAAGGCGTTCGAGAGTCTATCGATCGAGATTCCAGCAGGAAAACTCGAGAAAGGCGAAGATCCACTCGATTGTGCCGGACGCGAATTAAAGGAAGAAACAGGATACGTCGCGAAAGAGTTACGACATGTCTTTGATTTTTACGGTGCGCCTGGTTTCTGCAGTGAGCGTGTACATATCTATGAAGCGATTGGTCTGACTGCCGGTGATCGTCAACTCGATGAGGATGAGTTCCTTGAGAATAAGACATTGAAGCTCGAAGAAGCACTCGAACTCGTTGCAAACGGAACGATCGTCGACGCGAAAACGATCATGGCAATCCAGCATTGGCAAATTCGTACTTTAAAATGATTCTCATTTAAATGATTTTCAGTTGATAATCATTTTAATTTGAAAAAAGACTGATTATCAGCTATGATAATAGCATCAGTTCGAACAAAGGGGGCGTTATGATGGAAAGTCGTGTAGAACGCATCAAAAAACAGCTAAGCGGTAAAGGATATAAGCTGACTCCCCAACGTGAAGCGACTGTGCGTGTCCTGCTCGAACACGAGTCGGATCACCTCAGTGCCGAAAATGTCTTTCTCCTTGTAAAAGAAAAGAACTCCGACATCGGACTTGCGACGGTTTACCGGACGCTCGAATTATTGACGGAGCTTGAAGTCGTCGATAAGGTCAACTTCGGAGATGGCGTATCCCGGTTTGATTTACGACAAGAAGGTGCGAGTCATTCGCATCACCATCTCGTCTGTATCGAATGCGGATCCGTCGAAGAGATTTTAGACGATATGCTAGAAGAAGTAGAGAAAGAAATCGTGTCCCGATTCCACTTTAAAATCAAGGATCACCGCCTGACATTCCATGGCGTCTGCCGTGTCTGCCAAGAGCGTCATGCTCGGGAAGCGTTGGAACAATCGCAAACACAAACAGTCTGACCGTCCGACGAAATTTCGGATGGTTTTTCTTTTTCAATTTTTATAGGTCAGACCTCTTCACAACGGTTTACACCTTTGATATGATGGGAAAGTAAGCGATTTCGTAAACGAAGAGGATGAGTTCAGTGCGTGAACAACTGGAAGCATTTATCAATTATTTAGTGATTGAACGGCAAATGTCCGCGAATACGGCAGCTGCGTATCGAAATGATTTAAATCAATACTTACAGACGCTTGAAACAGCGGAAGTTTCCTCGTTCGAACAGGTTCACCGACATCATATCGTCGACCATATTGAACGATTGCTTGATGCACGAAAGTCACGATCGACGGTTCGCCGGGCGACGAGCTCGATCCGTTCGTTTCATCAATATTTGGTCGAAGAGAGACTTGCGACACACGATCCGTCTCGTCATCTTGATTTACCGAAACCGGAGAAAAAGTTGCCCGTCGTCTGGAGTCAAACGGACGTCGAACGCTTGCTTGATTCGGTCGTCGGTGTCGATCCGCTTACACGACGAGATGCAGCAATGCTTGAGCTTCTCTATGGAACAGGCATGCGCGTCAGCGAACTGCTCCAACTGAAGTTGAACGATTTGCAACTCGAACTCGGGTATCTGTCGTGTCTTGGGAAAGGGAATAAATCCCGGATCATCCCGATGAGTACGACATCGATTGAGAGCGTCAGGACATATCTTGACCTCGCGCGCAACAGTCTCGGTGGTCAACAGACGGACGACGTCTTCTTAAACAGTCGCGGTGATCGTTTATCACGGCAAGGGTTTTGGAAGATGATCAAGCGACGGGCAAAGGAAGCGGGTATCGAAAAAGAGATCACGCCGCACGTCCTGCGTCATTCGTTCGCGACCCATCTACTTGAAAATGGTGCCGATTTACGCGTCGTACAAGAGATGCTAGGACACGCTGATTTGTCGACGACACAAATGTATACACACGTCAACAAAGCACGACTCCACGACGTGTATAAGAAACATCATCCACGGGCGTGATGGTTCTATCTTTTAAAGGTCTGACTTCAGACAAATGATGCGTTTTGTCTAGTCTCTTTCCGGGAAAAATCGTAACGGGAATCGCACAACTACAGCTCGTATATAGGAGGAACAGCAAATGGCTCAATCATTTAAACGTGTATTTTTGATCGTCATGGACTCCGTAGGAATCGGAGAAGCACCGGACGCTGAACAGTTCGGAGATCTTGGTTCGCATACGCTCGGTCACATCGCGCGTGAACGCAATGGACTCAACATGCCGAACATGGCAAAACTCGGTCTTTCGCATATCGAACCGATCGAAGGTGTCTCAGCTGAAGAAGCACCGCTTGCGGCATACGGAAAAATGCAGGAAGTATCTGCAGGGAAAGATACGATGACAGGGCATTGGGAGATCATGGGACTCCGGATCGATACACCATTCCGTGTTTTCGAAAAATTCCCGGATGATTTGATTCATCGCTTAGAAGAGTTCTCAGGACGGAAGATCATCGGGAACAAACCGGCTTCTGGTACGGAAATTCTCGACGAACTCGGACAAGAACATGTCGAGACAGGCGCTTTGATCGTCTATACGTCGGCAGACTCTGTTCTTCAAATCGCAGCACACGAAGAAGTCGTGCCATTAGAGGAACTGTACCGGATTTGTGAATACGCACGTGATATCACGCGGGATGACCCGTACATGCTTGGTCGCATCATCGCGCGTCCATTCCTTGGTGAAGCAGGAGCGTGGGTCCGGACAGCGAACCGTCACGACTATGCACTCAAACCATTCGACCGGACGGTCATGAACGAACTCGAGACGGCAGGACTTGATGTCATCTCGCTCGGTAAGATAGCCGATATCTATGATGGAGAAGGCGTCACGGATGCAATCCGGACGAAGTCGAACATGGACGGCATGGATCAGCTCGTGAAACAACTCGATCGTGATTTCAACGGACTTTGCTTCTTAAACCTCGTCGATTTCGATGCGTTGTTCGGACACCGTCGTGATCCGCAAGGTTACGGACAAGCACTCGAAGAGTTCGATGCGCGTCTTCCAGAAGTGTTTGCTCGCTTAAACGAAGACGATCTCTTGATCATCACGGCTGACCACGGAAACGATCCGGTTCATGCTGGAACGGACCACACACGGGAATACGTACCGTTGCTTGCTTACCACAAGAACGGCGTCGCAAAATCGCTTGGTATTCGTGAGACGTTCGCTGATCTTGGAGCAACTGTCGCAGAAAACTTCGGCGTCAAAATGCCGGCACATGGAACAAGCTTTTTAACAGAACTATAATTCGAGGGAGCGATTCAGATGACAGTCAACTGGAATGAAACACGTTCGTTTTTAGAAAGCAAGATGCAGGCAAAACCAGAAATCGGGTTGATTCTCGGTTCAGGACTGGGTGTCCTCGCGGATGAGATCGAAAACCCGATCGCGATTCCATATCATGAAATTCCGAACTTCCCGGTATCAACGGTCGAAGGACACGCGGGACAACTCGTCTTCGGTACTCTTGAAGGGAAACAAGTCGTTGCGATGCAAGGGCGATTCCACTTCTACGAAGGATATTCGATGGATATGGTCACGTTCCCAGTCCGTGTCATGAAAGCGATCGGTGTCGAGACATTGATCGTCACGAACGCAGCGGGTGCTTGTAACGAAGCGTTCGAACCAGGTGATTTGATGTTGATCACGGATCACATCAACTTCTTCGGTACGAACCCATTGATCGGGAAGAACGTCGATGAGATGGGACCACGTTTCCCGGATATGTCGAAGCCGTATGATGCGGAATTACTTCGTCTCGCACAAGAAACAGCAGATGAACTCGGAATTCGTGTCCGTCAAGGTGTCTACTTCGGAAACACAGGTCCAACGTATGAGACGCCAGCAGAAGTCAAGATGGCACGGATGCTCGGTGGCGACGTCGTCGGTATGTCGACGGTCCCTGAAGTCATCGTTGCCCGTCATTCCGATATGCGAGTCCTTGGGATCTCATGTGTCTCGAACATGGCAGCAGGTATTCTCGACCAACCGTTACATCATGATGAAGTCATCGAAACGACAGAACGTGTCCGGGCACACTTCCTATCACTCGTTCGCGGTTCGATCAAAAAAATGTAACGACTGTTTATAAAACTCACAAAACACTCCTGAGGAGGAACTAGATTATGCGTATGGTAGATTTGATTGCAACAAAACGAGACGGTGGCGAACTCGCAACAGCTGATATTCAAGCAATGGTAGAAGGATTCACGAACGGTGAGATTCCAGATTACCAAATGTCAGCGATGTCGATGGCGATTTTCTATCAAGGAATGTCAGATCGTGAAATCGCTGATTTGACGATGGCGATGGTCAACTCGGGCGACGTGATCGACCTTTCACGTATCCACGGGAAAAAAGTCGATAAACACTCGACAGGCGGTGTTGGTGACAAGATCAGTCTGATCGTCGCACCACTCGTTGCGTCAATCGGTATTCCGGTTGCGAAGATGAGCGGTCGTGGACTCGGTCATACAGGTGGAACCATCGACAAACTCGAAGCGTTCCCTGGTTTTGACGTCGAGCTTTCTGAAGAAGCGTTCGTCTCACAAGTCAACGACATTAAGATGGCAATCATCGGTCAAACGGGTAACCTGACGCCTGCAGACAAAAAACTCTACGCCCTTCGTGACGTCACGGCGACGGTCAACTCGATCCCATTGATCGCAAGTTCGATCATGTCGAAAAAGATCGCAGCAGGAGCAGACAGCATCGTACTCGACGTCAAGACAGGTTCTGGTGCCTTCATGAAATCGTTTGAAGATGCAAAAGCACTTGCGACAGAGATGGTTTCAATCGGTAAGAGTGTCAACCGTAAGACGGTTGCTGTCATTACAGACATGGATCAGCCGCTCGGCTTTGAAATCGGAAACGCAAACGAAGTCAAGGAAGCGATCGAAGTCCTTCAAGGGAAAGATGTTCGTGACTTGAAAGTCATCGCCTTGACGATTGCATCACACATGGCAGTCCTCGGTGATTTCTACCCGACGTTTGACGAAGCATATGCGGATCTCGAAACACGTCTCGGTAACGGAGCAGCACTTGACGTCTTTAAAAAGTTCATCGCAGCTCAAGGTGGCGACGCGTCTCTCGTTGACGACATGACAAAAGCACTTGAAACGAAATACGAAAAAACATTCGTCGCTTCAAAAGCAGGTTATGTCTCTGAAATCATCGCTGACGAAGTCGGTGTTGCAGCAATGATCCTCGGTGCAGGACGCGCGACGAAAGCAGATGAGATCGATCACGCAGCAAGCGTTACGTTGCACAAGAAAGTCGGCGACCGTGTCGAAGTCGGCGATGTCATCGCAACACTTCGTTCAAACAAAGAAACACTCGATCAAGCAATCGAAAAAATGGATCACGCGTACCATATCAGTGAAACGAAACCGGCAGAACGCCCGCTCGTTCACGCTGTTATCCAGTAAGCAATCCAATCAGCAATACTTGAGTAGCGGACGTCGTCCGCTACTCTTTTTTTATGATAAAATTGTAAGTGTAAAAATATGGGAGGGGAGTATATGAAACGTTGGATAATCGGGATTGCCAGTCTAATTGGAGTCATCGGAGGTAGTGCCTTATTGATGACGTTCGCTTTTACACAGGATATGAACTCGGATGGAACGAAAGAGACTGAAGTACAGCGGAAAGCAAAAACTTACTTAGAACAGCATCTTCCGGAAGCGAAGGTGACCGGTAGTCTTTACGACAACATGGGCAATTTTCCATTTGAATATGCCGCACGCGCGATAGACGAAAAAACGAATACTGAGTTTTTCGTCTATCAACAAGAGGAGTCGGGGAGGTTCGTTGACTCGTATCATGCGTCACTTTGGGAAGATCGGTTAGAGCGACGGATCCCGTCGCCGACTCTCGAACAACTGAACAATCAATTGAGCGTGACCGTACTTTATGACAACGATAAAATACAGCAGCTAGGTGACGCGCGTTTTGATTCAAAGGCTTATTTACGGAAGGAAGTCGCTCCGACGCTCTTAGTGGACGTTCCACGCAAGCGACACGAACAGGATAAAGCGCAGGTCACAGCGTGGGCAAAGTCGTTGCGCGAACAAAAGATTCTTCAACATATGACAGTCAAGGTCGATTATGTCTCGGAAAAAGGAGAATTGCTTGAGAACGGAGATTCGCTCTTCGTGAAGCTGTAAAATGGAGGGGAAAAATGAAAGTACGCGGTCCCCTTTCGATTTGTTATACTGGAAATACTTGTAATGAAAAGGGGGAACTCTCATGAAACCACCACGCTTACAAAAAGGGGATAAGATTGCCATCGTCTCGCCGGCGTCTGCTGTCGCAGCATACGTACCGCGTCGTCTCGCCCGCGGTATCGCAACACTTGAAAAAATGGGCTTCGAGGTCTTCTTAATGCCGAACGCAACGGCTGTTCATAGTCATACGGCAGGAACGATCGGGGAACGGCTGCAAGATTTACATATGGCGTTCGCAGATCCGTCAATCAAGGCAATTATCTCGACAATCGGTGGGTTTAACTCACACCAGCTACTCGACGAACTCGATTATGAATTGATCCGGAACAATCCGAAGATCTTCGTAGGTTACAGCGATATCACGGCACTGTTTGCTGGGATCTACCAGCAGACAGGATTGACGACGTTCGTCGGACCCGCACTGCTGACGCAGTTCGGTCAATTCGATGGTCTTGATCCGTATACAGAAGAATCGTTCAAACGTACGTTCATGCAGACGGAGCCGATCGGTCGGATCGAAGCGTCTGAGGAGTGGACAGATGAGATTTTACGCTGGGATGTCGCAGACGACCGAAGACGAGAACATCAAGTGAACGCAGGTTACACAATTGTTAAGACCGGTGTCGCAGAAGGTCCGATTCTTACGGGGAACACGGGAACACTTTTACTGCTTGCCGGAACACCTTATTTGCCATCGTTTGACGGTGTCGTCTTGATGCTTGAGGATGACGAAAGTGAGACCCCGGAAACGATTGACCGGTATTTCACGCAATTGCGACACATGGGTGCGTATGACAAGATTGCGGCACTCGTCGTCGGACGTTTCCCGCGCAAAGTCGATTTTGACCCGGACTTCCCGCTCAAGGACATCATTCTGCGCGCGACGCGGGGCTATGATTTCCCGATCATTCTCGATGCGGACTTCGGGCATACGGATCCCGTCACAACACTCGCGAATGGGGTGCGGATTCGTGTCGAAGCCACGGATTCGGTGACACTCGATGTGTTAGAGGCAGCCGTCGAGTAAAAAGGTCTGCACGACGTCCTGAAATTTGGTACACTGTACCATGGAATCACGATCTTGAATCGTGACGAATCTCTTGCTGAAAAGCACGAAAGGTTGGTCAAACATGCAAAAAACTGGTCATATCTTATTAGAAGATGGAAATAAAATCGAATTCGAACTGTTCAACGATGAAGCACCGATCACGACTGAAAACTTCGAAAACCTTGCAAACTCGAACTTCTACGATGGATTGAACTTCCACCGTGTCATCCCAGGCTTCGTCTCACAAGGCGGATGCCCAATCGGAAACGGTACAGGCGGTTCAGGAAAAACGATTCCTTGTGAAACGTCAACATCATACCCACACAAACACAAGGCGGGTTCACTCTCGATGGCACACGCTGGTCGTAACACAGGATCAAGCCAATTCTTCATCGTACACGAGCCACAACCGCACCTCGACGGCGTACACACGGTCTTCGGACAAGTGACTTCAGGTCTCGAACATGCACAAAAAATGAAGCAAGGCGCTGGCATCAAAGAAATCCGCGTCGAAGCGTAAGTTCTTTCTCCTCTTCGAACGTTCGAAGAGGAGTTTTTCTTTTTTTAGAACCGGGTACAATCAGTAAGGGAACTCAACTCGAAAAGGAGTGTTTGTCATGCGTTTAGAAGGAAAACGAATCATCCAAGTCGTCAGCAATGACTTCGAGGATTTAGAATTATGGTATCCAGTCCATCGCTTACGTGAAGAAGGCGCAATCGTCGACATCGTCGGTGAGAAAGCGGATGAAACATATATCGGGAAGTACGGTGTCCCAATCAAATCGAATAAGACGTTCGATGAGATCAATCCAGCAGAATACGATGCGATTCTTGTTCCAGGTGGTTGGTCGCCCGATCTATTACGCCGCTTTGACTCTGTTCTGAACATGGTGCGTCATTTTGACCAGAACAAACAACCGATCGGTCAAATCTGCCACGCTGGTTGGGTGCTGATCTCTGCCGGCATCTTAAAAGGTGTCAACGTCACGAGTACGCCAGGAATCAAGGATGACATGACGAATGCGGGTGCAATTTGGCATGATGAAGCCGTCGTCGTCGACGGACATATCGTCTCGAGTCGTCGTCCGCCCGATCTACCGGACTACATGCGTGCCTTCATCCAAGTGATGGAAGAACAAGCGTGATTCAGATGCAGGGGACGTCACGTGACAGTCTCCTGCATTTTCATGGATTATGAAAAAAATGCAGTAATTCTGTGTGAGAAGGTGTAGAATGAATGAGTCTCAGTCGTTCATGCTCCTGAGAGTTGTTGAAATTAGGAAGGTGTAGAATCACATGCTAGTAAAATATAAGAAGTTGAATGAACGGACCGCGATGGGGCTGATCGCCTTTTCGTGCGAAGTGAAGGATCCGAAGTATTTGCTTGAAACGGTTCAAGCCTATGAACAGGAAGAAGACCAACGCTTGTATTTGTACAAACAAGATGAGGATTTCGTCGGTGTCATCGGGTTTCAATTAATGGATGGCCATGCTGAATTGAAACATATCGCATTATCACCGTCTTTCCGTGGAGAACGGATGTCGTATCTTCTACTCGATGAAGCAGCCAAACTTCTTCGAACGGATATTACGGGTGCGACCGAAGAGACGCAACGCCTCGTCGACAAATGGAAAAATCAATAAAAAGACCGGTCCATGGCTCAGATGGACCGGTCTCTTCGGTTTTGTAGCGCTTCTTGTCGTGCCGTGACGACATCCGTACGATCACGTAAACGGTGTTTATGCGTCACATAGTCGAGATCAGGTGCTGTCGCTTCAAGTGCGACGGCTCGGATGACGTCCGAAAAGACAGGCAACGGGATGTGTCGATAGACCTTATCCGTAAAATGGTCGCGATGATCGAGCAAATATGAGACGTCGATCCCAGACGCAATCAGTGTTGCCCGGTGACGTTCGATTTTATCGAATGCTTTCACATATGTCCGCTGTGCCCCAGCCGTATTGCCGCGGCGGTGATGATAGCGAGCGACGGCCAGTTGGATCAGACCGACAAGCGCCTCGTCCTGACGTTGTCCTTCTTGCCAGACTTCCTCTAAGATTTCATGGCACTCGAAGTAATCGTGCCGAATGTTGAATTCAAATACGAATCGTTCAATCGGATTCATGGAATCACCTCTTCCTTTGAATATAACATAGTCGAACCCATCTGTTGTATGGTATACTAAGGCGCAAAAAACGTTGATGGGCAGGGAGAATCATGGAATCATACAGTGTAAAGATGGATGCGTTTGAAGGCCCGCTGGACTTGCTGTTACACTTGGTTGGTAAATTAGAAATCGATATTTATGATATATCCGTTTCCATGGTGACGGATCAATATGTGTCCTATATCCGTGCGATGCAGCATCTTGAACTAGATGTTGCTAGTGAATATCTTGTCATGGCAGCGACGCTGTTGCAACTCAAAAGCAAACAACTCTTGCCGATCGAACAGACGGAATACGATGAGATTCCCGATTTCGAGGAAGAACCGACGCGAGAAGGTCTGATTCAACAGTTGATCGAGTATAAAGCATACAAGGAAGCAGCACTCGTCCTGAAAGAAAAGGAAGAGGCACGCCTTGAGCTGTTCTCGAAACAACCAGAGGATTTGATGCGTTATCTCGACACGGATGCACAAGAGTATAACGGTACGTTATCACTGAGTGATTTATTACGTGCTTACGAAAAAATGCGCCAACGGGAAGCCTGGAAGGTACGCCGTTCGAAGACGGTCAAACGGGAAGAACGGTCACTCGAGCAACAGATGGAGTCTGTTGCCCGGTACGTCGCGACCCGTGAGCGTACGACATTCTTCGGTTTTTTTGCGGAGCAACCGACGGTCGAAGAACTAGTCGTCAGCTTCCTCGCTGTTCTTGAGCTCGTGAAGCAACGGGTCATTGATTGTGAACAGATGACCGATGATATCCTATTGCGGAGCATGGTGAAGGAGGAGAGTCAGATTGGCGTATGAACAAATCATTGAGAGCCTGTTATTCGTCGTCGGAGACGATGGAATCGATCCGCGTGGTCTCAGTCAAGCGCTAGAGATCAGTGAAGCGGCAGCGCGTGAACAGTTGCTGGCTCTTCAAACGACATTCGAAGCAGAGCAGCGTGTGTTGCAAATCGTGGAGTCGGGTGGTGTCTTTAAGATGGTGACACGAAAAGAGATGTCGCCATATATTCAGGCATATGCCGGTTCGCTCGCAGAAGATTCCTTGTCTCGAGCAGCGATGGAGACACTCGTCATCATCGCATACAAGCAACCCGTCACACGTGCTGACATCGAAGTCGTTCGTGGTGTGAAGACGGAGCGTGTCATCCATACGTTAAGTGCAAAAGGTTTGATTGAAGAGGCGGGACGCGCCAAAGGCGTCGGTCGCGCAAAATTGTATAAAACGACGGATCATTTCCTGGACCATTTTGGTCTGAACAGTATTGAAGAGTTGCCGCCACTCGAGTTCGAAGAAACGTTCGAATCGGATGGAGATCTCTTCTTCCGGAATGATCCTTCATTAGAGGAGAGAGTGAATTAATGGAACGGTTACAAAAAATCATCGCACAAGCAGGTGTCGCTTCGCGGCGTAAAGCAGAGGAATTGATCACAGCAGGTCGCGTCAAGGTCAACGGAAAAGTCATCACGGAGCTTGGAACGAAAGTCGGAGCACGTGCGGAAGTCGAAGTAGACGGTGTGAAGCTCGAACGGGAAGAACACGTCTACTACATGCTCTATAAACCAACAGGTGTCGTCTCGACGGTTGAAGACGATAAAGGACGTAAGACGGTCGTTGATCTCGTACCACCCGGACACCGTGTCTTCCCAGTCGGTCGACTCGACTACAATACGAGCGGTCTTCTTTTAATGACGAATGACGGTGAATTCTCGAACCTCTTGCTTCACCCGAAATATAAGGTACCGAAGCGCTACATCGTCAAAATCAAAGGTGTACCAGAATACTTCCACGTCAAAGGTCTTGAAAAAGGTGTCGTCTTACCGGATGGTTTCAAGACAGGTAAAGCACGTGTCGAGATGCGCGATATCGATAAGAAGAAAAACACAGCGATTCTTGAAATGGTCATCTACGAGGGACATAACCGCCAAGTCCGTCAAATGGTCGAGACACTCGGTTCGGAAGTCTTGAAGTTGAAACGTGAACAGTTCGGTTTCTTGACACTGGCAGGTCTTACTTCTGGCGAGTGGCGTGAACTTTCAAAAAAAGAAGTCAATCAATTGCGTGAGCTAGCGGATCCAGCCGCTCCACCTACGAAAAGACGTAAGAACACAAAAAAACGTTAATTTGTAAAGCGAGAAGCTCATCCTCCGGGTTGAGTTTTCTTTTTTTGTGACAAAACGATTAACGAATTTCACATTTTGTCAACGGTAAAGCGATTTCAAGTACAATATGGGTGGAGGCGGTAAAATATGAAAAAAACGAAACAAAATCCGGAAGAACGCTTAGCAGCGGCCCAGCAAAAAAAGAAGAAACGCTCCTTCTGGCGTCTGATGATCATGACGATTGTCTTGTTCGCCGGAGCAGTCGTCATCATGCAATTCGTCGATCAAGCGACACGTGATAAAAACGGTCGTGTCATGGCAGGCGATGATGCCCCTGGTTTCGCACTCGTCGATTTATATGGTGAGAAACAGCACTCGATGGACGAGTACAAAGGAAAAGGACTTTTACTCAATTTCTGGGGAACATTCTGTGAACCATGTAAGAAAGAGATGCCATTGATCAATGACAACTATCAGATGATGCAAGACCAAGGCGTCAATTTCGTAGCGGTCAATGTCGGTGAAACACCAGTTCGTGTCTCAAGCTTCATCAAGGATATTGGCGGAACGGACTATCCGATTCTCATGGATACGAACAGCTCTGTCGAGAAGGCTTACGGGATCTACAACTTACCTGTGACGTTCATCATCAATAAAAAAGGTGAAGTCGTCGAGAAGTATGAAGGTGAGATTGATCAAGCGAAGCTTGAAGAGATGGTGAAGAAAGCGAACGAGTAACGGCATCGAAGGGGGATTTAAGGATGCAGGAGCAAGAAGATTTCAAACAACTGGACATGCGTTACGAAGAAGCGGAGCTTCGATCGAAACGTAAGAATCCATCTTGGATCGACCGGGCATGGACGTTCTTCTCGTCCGTCAAGGTCGGGTTATGGTTGATTGCCTTGATCATCATCGCGAGTGGGGTCGGAACGATCTTCCCGCAAGAGATGTATATTCCACAGGCAACACCACCGGAAGAGTTTTATCAAAAGGAATACGGCACTGCAGGTGACATCTATTATACGTTAGGATTCCATAATCTATTTGAATCATGGTGGTATATCGGATTGATCACGCTTTTATTACTCTCGATCATCATCGTGTCGATCGACCGATTCTTCCCGCTCTACCGAGCACTGAAGAAACAACCGGTTATCCAGTCGGACCGTTTCATGAACGGTCAGCGATTTGGCGCGGAAGCGACTGGCGATGTCAAAAAAATCGATGCGATCGCACCGTTGCTTGAGAAAAAAGGCTATAAAGTCCGTCGACAAGACGGAGCACTCTTAGCTGAAAAGCAACGTTTCGGTCGATGGGGTCCATACATCAATCATATCGGACTCGTCTTATTCTTCGGTGGTGCGATGCTTCGAGTCGTACCAGGCATGCACGAAGATGAATTGCTTTGGCTCCGCGAAGGAGAGACGTTGCCGATCGAGGCGACGGACAATCAGTACTACTTGAAAAATGAAGCGTTCAACATCGAGTTCTATGATCCTGAGAAGGTCGATGAGAAGTTCAAGAAGTCACTTGAAGCAGCAGGCGGAAACGTACCGAAGAACTATGATACGAAGATGACGCTGTACAAGAAAGTCGGCGAAACATCCGATTTCAAACCGAAGCTTGAAGAAATCAAGTCAGGTGAGACGGCAGTCAACCGCCCATTCGAATTCGATGATTATCAAGTCTTCCAGGAACAATACGCGGCAGATCCGGAATTCAAGACGATGTCGTTTAATATCGTCAACCAGAAGACGGACAAAGTCGTCGATACGATCAAAGTCGACTTGCGTGATCCGAAAGAAACATATGCTTTAAAAGATGGATATGAAGTCGAACTGAAGGACTTCCTTCCGGACTTCGTCGTTAAAGATGGTCAGCCAACGACGAACTCGGGACGTCCAGTCAATCCAGCCTTCGTCTTTAGTATCAAGTCACCGGAACATCCGAAAGGTGAACGGAGTTTGATTGGGATCAAATTGAACGTCGGTGGAGATGAGAACCAGTACAAAATGGCATTCGCGGGTACGGAACTCTCGAACATCTCGGGTGTCCGGATTAAAAAAGATCTGACGCTACCGTTCCTGTTTGCAGGTGGTATCATCTTCATGGCAGGTCTATTGATCGGAATGTACTGGCCACACCGTCGTCTCTGGCTCAAAGAGAAGAACGGTCGGATCCAGATTGCTGGATTTACGAACAAAAATGCATTGGGGCTTCAAAAAGAAGCTAATCTCGCGTTGACGGAAGTCGGTCTACCAGAACTTGAGGATCGACAAAAGTTGCGGGAAGAGGGGGAAGCTAAATGAATTTGCTTCAGTTGAGCAGTAACCTGCTCCTTACATCATTCATCGTCTACCTCGTCAGTACAGGATTCTTCGCTGTAGCGACGAGTGGTAAAAAAGGACCGACGCGTTCTGGTAAAATCGCCTTTACGCTCGCGATCATCGGTTTCCTCGCGCAGCTCGGATATTTCTTCACGCGCTGGGCTGGAGCTGGGCACGTTCCAGTTTCGAACTTATATGAATACACGACATTCTTCGGCATGATGATGGTACTTGGTTTCTTGATCGTTTATGCCATCTACAAAAACAACGTCCTTGGCTTGATTGCGATGCCAGTTGCATTGCTCGTCATCGCCTATGCGTCGATGTTCCCGGATGAAGTCCAACCGTTGATCCCAGCACTACAAAGTGTTTGGCTCAAAATCCACGTCACGACGGCAGCGCTCGGCGAAGGGATTCTTGCCGTCAGCTTCGCGACGGGATTACTGTATCTGATTCACGCGACGGATTTCAGTAAGGAATCGAAAACACGGACGTGGCTCGAAGTCGTCATGTTCTCACTCGCATGTGTTGTCGGTTACATCTTAGTTGGGCTGTTGTTCAAAGCAACAGGTTCTGCATCGACGATCGAATACGTTGCGAAAAACGGTGCAACGATGACACATGACTACGCGATGCCAGTCTTGACAGGTCCTGAAGGCGGAAAAGTCTTATCGGGTTCAGGTGCCGTCATCGAATTACCGAACTTCTTGAACGCGAACAAAGTCAATACTGTTTTATGGTCGATCATTGGTGGCGTCGTCTTATACGTCTTGCTTCGCTTCGTCATTCTTCGCAAGCGTCTTGCTGAGAGCTTGAAGCCGATTGCGCGTAAGATTGATCTTGAGACAGCAGATGAGATCAGCTATCGTTCTGTTGCGATTGGTCTTCCGATCTTCATCCTGGGCGGTCTGATCTTCGCGATGATCTGGGCGCAAATGGCATGGAGCCGTTACTGGGGCTGGGACCCGAAAGAAGTATGGGCACTCATTACGATGCTCTTCTATGTCTTTTATCTCCACATGCGTATCCAGCGTGGGTGGATTGGTAAAAAATCAGCGTGGCTATGTGTCGGCGGATTTGCCGTCATCATGTTCAACCTCGTCTTCGTTAACCTTGTCGTAGCAGGATTACACTCGTACGCATAAGAAAAAGCAAGCAGCGGATCCGGAAACGGTCCGCTGCTTTTTCGTGTGCGTCTGACCGAAGTGTGCCTTTTCGGAGAAATCAGCTAGAGCAAGCCATTCTTTTCGTTTCATAGTATACTAAAAGAGTAGTAGGATAGAGGAGTAGAGTTTAGTTCATAGGAGGAGACAGCATGTCAGAAGAAGCACGTATTTTAGTCGTCGACGATGAAGAACGGATTCGTCGCCTGTTGAAGATGTATCTGGAGCGGGAAAATTTCACGATCGAGGAAGCAGACAATGGAGAGACGGCGCTTGAAATGGCGCTTGAGACAGAATACGATGTCATTCTCCTCGACTTGATGATGCCGAAGATGGACGGGATGCAAGTCTGTGAAGAACTGCGGAAAACGAAAGCGACGCCGATCGTCATGTTGACGGCAAAAGGCGAAGAGACGAACCGCGTCCATGGGTTTGAGATGGGGGCAGATGATTATATCGTCAAACCATTCAGTCCACGCGAAGTCGTCTTGCGTGTCAAAGCGATCCTTCGTCGTGCAAGTGCGACGAAATTCCTCCACACGGATGCGAAAACAAAAGATGTCATCGTTTTCCCACACTTGACGATCGACAATGATGCCCACCGCGTGACGGTTGAATCACAAGAAGTCAATTTAACACCAAAAGAATACGAACTCCTGTATTTCTTAGCAAAACAAACGGACAAGGTATTCTCGCGGGAACAATTACTCAAGGAAGTCTGGAACTATGAATTTTTCGGAGATCTGCGGACGGTCGATACACACGTCAAACGTCTGCGTGAAAAGCTGAATCGTTTGTCTCCGAACGCCGCTCAAATGATCACGACGGTCTGGGGTGTCGGATACAAGTTCGAGAATAGTCCGACCTGACGATGAAATGGTTGCAAAGCGTTGTCATCAAACTATGGGGAACGATTCTGTTACTCGTTTCGGTCGTCTTGATCGCCTTGACGATCTTGTTACTTGAATTTTTCAACTCGTTCCATATCGAACAGGAACGGGGGCACCTAGCAAAGCTCGGTCAACAAGTCGAGACCGTCTTTCAGGCGCACTCCGGCATCGAGGAAGGGTCGAGTACTGCGGTCGAAATCACGGATATCTATGGCGCGACACTGATCGCAAAGACGCAGGATGATTCCGTCGAAGCGAATATCTCACAAGCGAAGGCGAACCGGATCATCAAGGAACTCGAACGTCAGAACTGGAAAGCAATTGATGGTGAAGAAGGCGAGACGGCGATCGGCAACTATGAGACCTTCGATGGAAAAGCAGCACTCGCGTATCGGGCACCGCTCATTACGGATAGTGGCAACGGAACGATCTACTTGATCGAGCAATTGACGAACATCGAACAGGCGAATGAGGGTGCACGTCAAATCATTCAACTCTGTGTCCTGTTAGCGATCATCGGAACGACCGTCTTTGCCTTCTTCCTCTCGACACGAATCACGGCACCACTGCGGACGATTCGTCAAGCTGTCGTTGAGGCCGGTGAAGGAAAGTTCGATCAGAGCTTGACGCAACGTTCACGGGATGAAATCGGTGACTTAGCGCTTGCGTTCAATGAAATGAGTAGTCAGCTCAATCAATACGTCACGGATCTCGATAAGGAGCGGCATTTACTCTCCTCGATTCTGCGCTGTATGGCAGACGGCGTGTTGACGTTCTCGAAATCAGGTGAGCTCCTTGCAACGAATCCACCGGCTGAAGCCTTTTTGGCGGGTTCTCCCGTACCGGATGAACTGATTGAGTTATTCCAGACGGTCATGCGTGAAGAGACGGAGATGACGGTCTCCTTTGAACGAGAGGGACGCTTCTACATCATCATCGTCAGTCCGTTACTCGAACAAGAAGAACAGATCGGAGCGGTCGCCGTCCTGCGTGATATGACGGAAGCGCAGCAACTCGAGAAGATGCGCGCTGATTTCGTCGCGAATGTCAGTCATGAACTGCGGACACCACTCGTCATGTTGCAAGGGTACTCAGAAGCGATTGTCGATGGCATGACCGAAAGTGACGAGGCGACGAAGGAATTCGCATCGATCATCTACGACGAGTCCCAAAGACTGTCGAGACTTGTTAACGATCTTCTTGATCTTGCGCGAATGGAAGCGGGATATCAGGAGTTACGGATTGAATCCGTCGAAGCAATACCTTTTGCGAAGCGGGTGATCAAGAAGTTCAAACAGATGGGACGCGATAAACAGGTTACCTTCTCGGTTTCTGGTCCGAACATCGCGTTTGAAGCAGACCCTGATCAGATGGAGCAAGTCTTGACGAACCTCCTCGGTAACGCCCTGCGTTATACGGAGAACGGTGAAATCAAGATTAAGATTGACGAAGATAGGGAAAACATTACATTATCCGTCATTGATTCGGGTGACGGAATTCCAGAAGAAGATCTACCGTTCGTCTTTGACCGTTTTTATAAAGCGGATAAAGCGCGGACACGTGGCAAGACGGGTACAGGAATCGGTCTTGCGATCGTGGCGAATGTCGTCCGAGCTCATGGTGGTGAAGTCGAAGTCGACAGCCGCTTGGGAGAGGGAGCGACCTTCCGGATCCGATTACCGAAAAAACAAGGGAAGCGAACATTATGAGTCGCTTCCTTTCGCTATAGGAGTGAATGAAAAATGAAAATTTACACGAAGTCTGGTGACGAAGGAGAAACATCTCTCGTTGGTGGGAGAGTCAAAAAAAATGATCGTTTGATCAGCTTGATGGGAGAACTCGACGAATTGAACAGTTTCGTCGGACTTGCCCGGACGAAAGCATCATCGATCGAGGTGCGTGAGCAACTGACAGTGATCCAGCACGCGTTATTCGATTGTGGCAGTGACTTGATGTATGTCGAGCCGCGCCCGTCACGCTTGAGTCAAGAAGCGACGGTTGATTTAGAAAGTTGGATTGACACGTTAACGGAGTTATCGCCGCCGCTCGATAAGTTCATCTTGCCTGGTGGAACGGAAGCAGCTGCAACGTTACACGTGGCACGGACGGTCTGTCGTCGCGTTGAACGTTCGATGATCGATGTTCCTCAAGCGGCTCATTTGTTACCATTCATCAACCGACTTAGTGACTTCTTCTTTACAGCAGCTCGTTACGAGAATGCCGTCAAACAAAAAGCAGATATTGAATATGTCCGCAGTGCGCATGTATTCAAACGAAAGGATGGAGAGCAATGAGTCAGTCATTTAGCACATGGAAAAAGGAAGGAACGAGCTACCATCTCGTTCCGACCGACAAATTCAAGACGACGACGATTCTCGTCACATTTTCAGCACCGTTAGAAGCGAAGACGCTGACAAGCCGTGCAATCCTACCGTATATCATGGAAAAATCGACAGCCGCTTATCCGTCGATGAAAGCTTTACGTGAGCCGCTTGAAACACTATATGATGCGGGACTTTATGCGGACGCGTCGAAGTTCGGAGAAGAGCATGTCATCTCATTCCAACTCGATGTCGTCCGGGGAGAACTCGTCCATCATCCGTCGTTGTTAAAAGAAGCACTCGAATTGCTCGAGCAAATGGTGCTGTATCCAGATTTGACGGAAGGTGGCTTCCGTGAACAGTTCGTCAAACAAGAAAAACGATTGCATGCCTTACGGATCAGTTCACTATATGACGATAAAATGCGCTACGCACAGCAACGTCTTCTCGAATTGATGGCACCAGGTGAAGCCGTCGCGTTGCCATCCCTTGGAACACTCGAAGAACTCGAACAGATCACCCCGTCATCCTTGCGTGATACATACCGTTCGATGATTGAAGACGACCGGATTGATGTCTTCGTCGTCGGACATGTAACGAAGGAGGAAATGGAAGACGCTCTATCATTCTTGCCATCGCATTCTGAAAAAATCAGTCATTACATTCCGGCCCAAAAAGCAGTCAATGGTGTAAAACGGTCGAGTGAAACGCAACCGATCAAGCAAGGTAAATTGCATCTTGGTTACCGGGTAGCGGTCGATCCGACATCTGCTGACTCGATTCGGATGCAAATCGTCAATGGTCTGTTCGGTGGCTTCCCGCATTCAAAACTGTTCATGAATGTCCGTGAAAAAGAGAGTCTCGCGTATTATGCGGCTTCACGGTATGCGGCATTGAACAGTGCACTCTATGTTTATGCAGGGGTCGACACGAAAGAAGCGGAACGTGCCGAAAAAATCATCTTGGAACAACTCGTTGATTTGAAAGCAGGACAGTTCACGGATGAAGAATTGACACAGACGAAGGCGATGCTGATCAATGCGCGCCGTCAAATCCTTGATCAGCCAGGTCAATTGATTGGCTGGTTGAATGGTTCGAAGATGCGTGGACTGACACTTGAAGATGAAATTCATATCATTGAGACGGCGACACGTGAAGACGTCGTTCGATTAGCAGCGGCAATCGATCTTGATGCCGTATATCTATTGCGAGGTGAAGCATGATGGAACAACTGACCTATCACGATACAGACGAAACGGTATACCACGAGCAACTCGATAACGGGCTCTCCGTCTATTTGTTGCAAAAAAAAGGGTACGAAAAGACGTACGCGACGTTTACGACACGTTATGGTTCGATTGATCAACGCTTTAAAAAAGGGGAGGAATGGGTCACGGTACCGGACGGCATCGCCCATTTCCTTGAGCATAAGATGTTCGAATCCGAAAAAGGGGACGTCTTCCAAGAGTTCGGTCGTCTCGGTGCCTCAGCGAACGCCTTTACCTCGTTCTCGCGGACAGCGTACTTGTTCTCAGCGACGTCGCTGATTGAACAAAACCTCGAGACGTTGATCGATTTCGTACAAGATCCCTACTTCACGCCGGAAAGCGTTGAAAAAGAGAAGGGGATCATCACGCAGGAAATCCAGATGTACCAAGATAATCCGGGATGGCGCCTGTTCTTCGGTCTGATCGAATCGATGTATGCATCGCACCCAGTCCGGATCGATATCGCGGGAACTCCGGAATCAATCAATCAAATCACAGCCGATGATCTATACACGTGCTACCGTACGTTCTATCATCCATCGAACATGGTGTTGTTCGTTGTCGGAAACATCGATCCAGAAGAGACACTGGCATTGATCAAGGCGAACCAGGCGAAGAAAGACTATACGGATCGTCCGGCGATCGAGCGGGATTATGGTCAAGAACCGCATGGCGTACATCGTCCACGCTTTGAACTCGAGCTCGACGTTAAGACACCTAAGGTATTGATCGGTTACAAGGACGAATCGCTTCGCGGCGAGGCACAAGTCCGCCGTGAGTTAACGAGTGAACTGCTGTTACATCTCTTGTTCGATCAGACATCATCGACGTATTTGGAACTGTATGAAGACGGTCTGATTGACGATACGTTCAGCTTTGATTACTCGAGTGAGGAAGAGTTCGCCTTTGCGACGTTTGGAATGGAGACAGAAGATCCAGACAAGTTCATCCAAGCGTATGAGACACTCCTGCAAACACGTCCTGACTTTACGGAAGACGAAGTGACGCGCAAGCGGAACATGATGCAAGGGAAGTTCCTCCGTGCCTTGAATTCACCGGAATTCATCGCGAATCAGTTCTCGCGTCATGCACTTGCCGGTACGAACCTGTTCACGCTTCCAACGTTGATTGCTTCGATTACGAAAGAAGAGATTGAAGCCCGTTTCGACGAGTTGTTCGCCATTGAAAACCGGGCGATCTCAATCGTCAAACCGTACGCGTGATGCGAATCCTCATCACCGGTGCGAGTGGCGCCATTGGTCTTGCGGCAGCAAAACAACTTGCTGCCGCCGGACATGAATTGGTGCTTCAGACGTATCGACAGCAAGCGGTTTTAGAAAGGATGATAGAGGAGTGGCAAGGCGAGCACCACATCCTGACTGCGAACTTAGCAGACGAGGAGGACTTGCAGGCATTCTGTGCGGCATTACCTGTCGTTGATGCCTTCGTCCATTGTGCCGGAACGAGTTATAGCGGTCTGTTGCTCGATCAATCGGCAACATCAATGCACGAACTTTGGAAAATCCATGTCGAGGCGTTGATGCGCATCAGCCAAACCGTGACACGGACGAAACCGTTTACGTCGAAGCTTGCGATCGTCGTCATCAGTAGTGTATTAGGGGAACAAGGTGTCGCGGGTGAGGTCGTCTATTCGACGTGCAAGGCGGCACAGCTCGGATTCGTCAAGGCATACAGCAAGGAACTTGGACCGATGCACGGACGCATCAACGCGATTACGCCGGGGTGGATCGATACGCCGATGAACGCGATTTTCTCGGAAGATGAAAAGAAACAAGCGATCGCTGAAATCCCTGCCGGTCGATTCGGAAAAGCAGAGGAAGTGGCTTCTGCCATCCGTTACTTAGTGCAACCCGAATCAAGTTATGTGTCGGGAGCCATCCTTAAAATAGATGGCGCATGGATGTAGGCGATGGAATTTCAGTTCAGGAATGCTTTTCATTTTTCAAAAAATCATTTAACATGAGGAATGGATAATCGTATTGATAGAGGAGGATGGGCGCGTGAGTGAGTTCGAGCAATGGTATCTCGAATATGAATTAAAGGTCAACCGTCCCGGTATACTCGGGGACATTGCTTCGTTGATGGGAATGTTACATATTTCGATCGTGACGATCAATGGTGTCGATCATCAACGACGCGGTATGTTGCTCCAAACGAAACAACCGGATCAAATTCCACGACTCGCCGCTATTCTCAAGACGATGTCAACCATAGAGGTCATCAAACTACGAAAACCAAAACTACGTGACCGAATCGCGATTCGTCACGGGCGCTATATCGATCAAAGCAGTGATGAACGAAAGACGTTCCGCTTCGTCCGGGAAGACTTAGGGATTCTCGTCGATTTCATGGCAGAGCTATGTAAACAGGATGGGCACTTGTTGATTGGTGTCCGCGGCATGCCACGCGTCGGCAAGACGGAGTCAATCGTCGCAGCGAGCGTCAGTGCGAATAAGAAATGGCTGTTCTTATCGTCGACGTTGATTAAACAGACGGTTCGAACATCGTTGTTCGACGATGAGCGGACGGGTGATTATGTCTACATCATCGATGCGTTAGTATCACAACGAAATTTCGATGAACGACACTGGCAAATCCTGCGTGAAGTCATGCGTCTACCGGCGACGAAAATCGTCGAACATCCGGATGCGTTCGTCAAATCCAGCGAGTATACGTGGGATGATTTTGATTACATCATTGAATTACGCAACACGACTGAAGAAATCATTGTGACTGAACTGCCTCGTTCCCATGGTGGAAATGATTGGTTCAACTTTGAATAAGTATGAAAAATGGAAGGTGTGTTACCGATGACCGAGCTCGGAACCTACTTAAAAGAACAACGGGAGGCACTTGGTGTCTCTCTCGAACAAATTCAAACGACGACAAAGATTCAAAAGCGTTACATCGTCGCGATCGAAGAAGGGAATTATGATCAATTGCCGGGTGCTTTTTACGCCCGGGCCTTCATCAAGACATATGCGGAAGCACTCGGTCTTGACGTCGATGAAGTCTTTACGACCTATAAACGTGATCTTCCGGAACCGGAAGCACAACCGGTCGTCGAATTGTCACGACGCGCGACGTATTCGAAATCAAGTGCTCCGAAGAAGAGCGTTGCAAAACGCTGGATTCCGAACATCATCATCATCGTTCTAATCTTTGCGATCGGCGCTGCCTTGTATTATGGTCTGCAGACGTTCCTCGACGGTAACGAAGAGGCGAAGACGTCCGCACCGAAGCAAAATGATGTCACGATCGATCAAGGGGACGCACCAAGTAAAGAGACGGATGCGCCTGCGAAGACGGAAGAAGAGCCGAAGGAAGAACCGGCGAAGCAGGAAGAAACAAAAGAAGAACCTAAAAAAGAGGCACTTGCTGCGAAGTCGACATCTGGTCAAGATGTCACGTATGAAGTCGCAACGAAAGATACGATGAGTGTCTCGATTCAAATCAAGAAAGATGCCTCTCCGTCGCCATTCGTTGGTGTACGTGATACATCACTTGAAGGAGAAGCACTCGCGCCAGACCACATCAACGCATCGGATCCGAATCCGATCGTCGTGAAGGACGCGAAGACGGACTTGATCCGGATCCGGATCGGTTCGATTAAAGGGATTGATAAAATCGTCGTCAATGACCAAGAACTGAAACTGAACCGTTCGCTTCTCGTCCAAAACATCTATCTAAAGAAAGTAGCCACGCCGTAATTCGGCGTGCCTTCTTTTAGATGGCATGTCATTTACATACGAAATGAAGGAGGAGGGCGTTACATGAACTTACCGAATCAATTGACAGTATTACGCGTTTTATTAATTCCCGTGTTCGTCATCGTACTTGCGATTGATCCGAACTGGGGACAGTGGGATGTACTGGGAGCCGAGCTTCCCGTCTCACACTTCGTTGCAGCTATCATCTTCCTTGTTGCTTCACTGACGGACTGGCTCGATGGATATATCGCTCGCAAACAAAAATTAGTGACGAACTTTGGAAAATTCATGGATCCACTTGCCGACAAGATGTTAGTTGCAGCTGCTCTCGTCTACTTGGTGGAACTTGGATTCGTCGCAGCATGGATCGTCGTCATCATTCTCTGTCGAGAGTTCGCAGTCACGGGTCTTCGTCTCGTCGCATCTGATGAAGGGATCGTCCTTGCTGCCGGAAACTCTGGCAAAGCCAAGACATGGGTCCAGCTGACATCGATCACGGCATACTTGTTGCACGATATCATCTTTGCGATGTGGAACATTCCGTTCGCAGACATCACGATGTGGCTTGCTTTGATCTTGACGATTTACTCAGGTGTCGAATATTTCTCGAAAAACATTAAGTTAATTACGAAATCCATGTAAGATGGATCAATTTAGACTGTTCGTCATACCGAACAGTCTTTTCTTATACTTCAAGAAGGTGAGGAATCAACATGAAAGCAGAAATCATCGCAGTCGGAAGCGAACTTCTCCTTGGGGAAATCGCGAACACGAATGCACAGTACCTTTCCGAATGGTTAGCGAGTGCCGGAATTGACGTTCATTATCACACAGTCGTCGGTGACAATCGTGAGCGGATGCAAGAGACATTCCGTCAGGCACAACAGCGGGCAGACCTCCTTGTCATCACAGGAGGCCTTGGACCGACGGAAGACGACTTGACGAAAGAAGTGCTCGCTAATCTTCTCGGACGCGATCTCGTCCTCGATCAAGCGGCGTACGAGCGAATCGAAGGGTTTTTAAAGACACGTCAACGGGAGATGACGATCAACGAACGAAAACAAGCATTAATCATCGATGGTGCAACGGTTTTACGTAATGATGCAGGACTTGCTCCCGGTATGTCGGTCCAGACCGAGCATCACCAATATATCGTCTTACCCGGTGTGCCACGCGAGATGAAGCAAATCCTCAAAGATCACTTCAGTCATCTATTCGGTCAAGAAACGATTCGTTCTCGGACGTTACGATTCTTCGGAATCGGGGAATCGGCTTTAAACGACCGTCTAGAAACGTTGATCAAGGAAGCGACCAATCCATCGGTCGCACCGTATGCGGAGCTCGCTGAAGTCCGGTTGCGCCTGACGGCTAAAGCACTCGATCAACAGGAAGCCGATCGTATGCTCGATGAACTCGAACAACACGTCCTTGCTGAAGTCGGCATGTACTTTTATGGATATGGGGAGACGAGTCTGCCGGAAGTCGTTCTAAAACGGTATCAAGAAGCAGGATTGACACTTTCACTTGCCGAATCACTGACGGGAGGAGCCGTCGCGAGTGGTCTCGTTGATGTCAGCGGTGCGAGTCAAGTGTTGCGCGGGAGCGCCGTCGTCTATGATGATGCAGCGAAACAAGCCGTGTTATCGGTACAAGAGGATTTATTACAAGAGCATACTGCTGTCAGTAAAGAGGTCGCGATCGCGATGGCTGAAGGGGCACGGGAACTGTATCAATCCGATATCGCCGTCGCCTTGACGGGGGAAGCAGGTCCGACGAGCAACAGCGGAAAAGCGGTCGGAACGGTCTATTGTGCTGTTGCGGACGCACATGGAACACGGATCGTCGAATGGCAATATCCTTCGTTCGATAGAGGCATGATTCGACTGCGCGCCGTCAAGGATACCTATTTCCTTCTACTGAAACATCTCGAAAAAGCACCAGAGTGAGAAAAATGATCAAAGTGCAAGTATGCGAATAAATGTTCGTAAAATGCTTGTCATTCGGTCTCAAAAGAAGTACAATAATCTCAGTAAGATAATTAAAAGGAGGCCTGCTACGTGAGTGATCGTAAAGCAGCACTTGAGATGGCGCTACGCCAGATAGAGAAACAGTTCGGTAAAGGTTCTATCATGAAACTCGGAGAAAATGCGGATCAGAAGGTATCAGTAATCTCTTCTGGATCGATTACATTAGATATTGCCCTAGGTGCAGGTGGATACCCACGTGGACGGGTCATCGAAGTATACGGACCTGAATCGTCAGGTAAAACGACGGTTGCGCTTCATGCAATCGCAGAAGTTCAAAAACAAGGCGGACAAGCAGCGTTCATCGATGCGGAGCACGCGCTTGATCCAGCATATGCAAACAAACTCGGTGTCAATATCGATGAGCTCCTCTTGTCACAACCGGACACTGGGGAACAAGCACTTGAAATCGCGGAAGCACTCGTTCGTTCTGGTGCGGTCGATATTCTTGTCGTCGACTCCGTTGCGGCACTCGTACCAAAAGCAGAGATCGAAGGCGAGATGGGTGACTCACACGTCGGTCTTCAAGCACGTTTGATGAGCCAAGCGCTTCGTAAACTGTCTGGTGCAACGAATAAATCGAAGACGATCGTCATCTTCATCAACCAAATCCGTGAAAAAATCGGTGTCATGTTCGGTAACCCGGAAACAACTCCAGGTGGTCGCGCACTCAAATTCTACTCGTCTGTTCGTTTAGAAGTGCGTCGTGCGGAAGCGTTGAAAAACGGTACGGACGTCGTCGGTAACAAAACGAAGATTAAGGTCGTCAAAAACAAGATCGCGCCTCCGTTCAAACAAGCGGAAGTCGACATCATGTATGGTCTCGGGATTTCGAAAGTCGGTGAGTTGATCGACATCGGAACAGACCTCGATATCGTTCAAAAAAGTGGTGCATGGTACTCGTACAACTCAGAGCGTCTCGGTCAAGGACGTGAGAACGCGAAGCAATACATGGTCGAGCATCCGGAAGTCGCAGCAGAGGTCGAACGTTTGATTCGTGAACACCACGGTCTCGTCGATCGCGAAGAGCCGGTTGATTTCGAAGCAGAACAACCAGAAGATCTATTTGCTGAATAAATCGTTTTAGAGAGGATTCGCATGCGAATCCTCTCTTTTTTTAGTGTAAAAGAGGAAAACAGTGGAATTCTTTCCCGTCCGTTCGTTGACAATGAACGAGTGCTATCCTTACAATATAGATGTACGTTTTTTAGACAGCTTCGATGAAATACCGAAATGAACTAAGAAACACCTTGCAAAGGGGAGGTGAACCCATGAGTACACTGACTTGGATTGTCATACTTCTCCTCACTTTGCTGATCGCATTCATCGTAGGCTACTTCTTGCGGAAATCGATTGCAGAAGCGAAAATTCAAGGCGCAGAAACGGAAGCGAACAAAATCGTCGAACGTGCGCGTGAATCGGCTGAGGCAACGAAAAAAGAAGCAGTACTCGAAGCGAAAGATGAAGCATTCAAACTTCGTAACGAAGTGGAAAAAGAATTGCGTGAACGTCGCCAAGAGCTAGCGAAACAAGAAGCCCGGTTGCTCCAGAAAGAAGAGACACTCGATCGCCGTGTTGACGCTATCGACCGTAAGGAAGATCAAATCAATACACGTGATGCAGAGATCGCGAAACGGAAGCATCAAGCTGAAGAACTAGAGCGCAAAGTAGAGGACCTGTATGAACAGGGACGTCAAGAGCTTGTCCGCGTCGCGAATTTATCGCAAGACGAGGCAAGAACGATCATCATGGATGAGACGAAACAGGCTGCTTTACATGACGCAGCCATTCTTCAAAAAGAAATCGAACAAAAAGCAAAAGAAGAAGCCGACAAGAAAGCACGTAACATCTTGTCACTTGCGATTCAACGGTTCGCCGCTGAACATATCGCAGAGACGACTGTATCGGTCGTCAACTTACCGAACGATGAGATGAAAGGTCGGATCATCGGACGGGAAGGCCGCAACATCCGTACGCTCGAGACCTTGACTGGAATCGACTTGATCATCGATGATACGCCGGAAGCCGTCATTTTGTCTGGTTTTGACCCAATTCGTCGCGAAGTCGCTAAAATGGCGCTCGAGAAATTGGTTCAGGATGGTCGGATTCACCCGGCCCGTATTGAAGAGATGGTCGACAAATCCCGTCGTGAAGTCGACGAGCGGATTCGAGAAATCGGGGAAGAAGCGACGTATGATGTCGGGATCCACGGCATTCATCCGGACCTTGTCAAAATTCTCGGTCGCTTGAAGTACCGTACGAGTTACGGACAGAACGTCCTGTATCACTCACTTGAGGTTGCTCACCTTGCAGGTATGATGGCAGCTGAACTTGGAGAAGATGTCACGCTTGCGAAGCGTGCGGGTCTTCTGCATGATATCGGGAAAGCGATCGACCACGAAGTCGAAGGCAGTCACGTTGAGATTGGTGTCGAGCTCGGTACGAAGTACAAAGAGCATCCAACCGTCATCAACGCGATCGCATCCCACCACGGGGATACGGAAGCGACATCTGTCATTTCCGTCTTGGTCGCAGCTGCGGATGCATTATCTGCTGCTCGCCCAGGTGCACGTCAAGAGACACTCGAAAGTTATATCCGCCGTCTCGAACGCCTCGAGGAAATCTCGGAATCGTTCGACGGTGTCGAAAAATCATTTGCGATCCAAGCGGGTCGTGAAGTCCGTATCATCGTTCGACCTGACGTCGTCGATGACGTACTGGCTCACAAGATGGCGAGTGACATCCGGAAAAAAATCGAAGAAGAACTCGATTATCCGGGACACATCAAGGTCACGGTCATTCGGGAAACACGAGCAGTCGAATACGCGAAATAAGTGGAGTGGCGGGCGACCGCCACTTTTTTTAATGAACGGAGGAACAGCAATGAAGATTTTATTCATCGGAGACGTCGTCGGTGCACCCGGTCGACATATCCTACAACAATTCACAGCACGCTTGAAAGCGAAGTACAACCCGAACGTCATGCTCGTCAACGGCGAAAACGCAGCACACGGACGTGGCATCACGAAGTCGATCTATCATCAATTCCTTGAACTCGGATTCCACGGGATCACGATGGGGAACCATACGTTTGATAACCGCGACATCTTTGACTGGATCGACGACGCGGATCGAATCGTCCGTCCGGCAAACTATCCGGAAGGGACGCCAGGTCGTGGGATGATGATTGTCAAAGCAGGTAATAAAAAGATTGCCGTCATCAACGTCCAGGGAACGGTCTTCTTACCACCACTAGGTGACCCGTTCCGTACCGTCGATGCACTGATTGCGGAAGTCGAAGGAAAAGTCGATGCCATCTTCGTTGATGTTCATGCGGAAGCAACGAGTGAGAAAATTGCGATGGGCTATCACCTCGACGGTCGAGTACAAGCTGTCGTCGGCACACATACGCACGTCCAGACAGCAGATGAGCGTGTCCTTGACGGAGGAACGGCTTACATCACGGATGTCGGGATGACAGGACCGCTGAACGGCGTACTCGGAATGCGCCAGGAAGATGTCCTACGAAAATTCAAGACACAGCTCCCAACACGGTTTGAAGTTGCCGAAGGACGGGAACAACTTAATGGAGTCTTGATTCATATCGATGACACAACCAAAAAAGCAACGAAGATTGAACGGATTCATCTGACGGATCAGTCAGTATTCTTCGACTGATTGCCATTTCTGGATGGGGAGGTACACGCATGGACGTCCTGAAAGTATCAGCTAAGTCGAATCCAAACGCGGTAGCAGGTGCACTCGCGGGTGTCATTCGAGAGAGAGGTTCCGTCGAGATTCAGGCCATTGGTGCGGGAGCGCTCAATCAGTCTGTCAAAGCCGTCGCCATCGCACGCGGATTCGTGGCGCCTTCTGGCATCGACTTGATTTGTATCCCAGCCTTCACAGACATTTTGATTGATGGGGAAGAGAGAACCGCCATCAAACTCATCATCGAACCACGATGACGAATTGGACATAGGTCCTATTTGCAAGTAGACCATTTACTCGACTGGAGTAGATGGTCTTTTTGCTACGTCCGCGAAATTTTCTCACCTTTCCACCGAGGGAGCATTGTACTACTTCCGGTAAATCGGTATCATGAGGGAGGATAGAGAGAACTATCATTTCAGGGGACAGAGAAGGAGCGAACGTCGATGTATAATCAGTTATCATGGAAAGTTGGCGGTCAGCAGGGAGAAGGGATCGAATCAACAGGCGAAATCTTTGCGATTGCCTTGAATCGACTCGGCTATTACCTGTATGGTTACCGTCACTTTTCGTCACGTATCAAGGGAGGACATACGAACAATAAGATTCGTGTCGCGACACAGGAAGTCCGGACGATTTCCGATGATCTCGATATTTTAGTCGCATTCGATCAAGAGACGATCGATGTTAACTTCCATGAATTGCGTCAAGGTGCCATCATCATCGCGGATGCGAAATTCAATCCGACGAATCCAGACGAAGCACGCGCTTCCTTGTATGCGATTCCATTTACGGAAATCGCAGCTGATCTCGGTACGGCATTGATGAAGAATATGGTCGCGATCGGTGCATCGAGTGCGATTCTCGGCATTGCACCAGAGCGTTTCCAAGCCGTCGTCGAACAGATTTTCGGTCGAAAAGGTCCAGACATGGTCGAGAAAAACTTAGCGGCGATTCGTGAGGGTGCAGCAGCGTTCGAAGCACTTGCAGGAGAGGGCGAGCGGTTCGTCTTGGAACCGGCTGACGGAAAACAACGGATGTTCATGATCGGAAACGATGCGATCGCGCTTGGTGCAATCGCCGGTGGAGCACGTCTGATGGCAGCTTACCCGATCACACCATCATCTGAGATCATGGAATACTTAATCAAGAAACTGCCGCAGTTCGGCGGAACGGTCGTCCAGACGGAAGACGAATTGGCGGCAGTCACGATGGCGATCGGGGCGAACTACGCAGGTGTCCGTGCTTTGACAGCATCTGCTGGTCCAGGATTGTCATTGATGGCGGAAGCGATCGGGTTATCCGGGATGACGGAAACACCGCTCGTCATCGTCGATACACAACGAGGTGGTCCGTCAACCGGTCTACCGACGAAACAGGAACAGTCTGACTTGATGGCGATGATCTACAGCACGCATGGTGAAATTCCGAAGGTCGTTTTGGCACCGTCAACGGTCGAGGAAGCGTTCTACGATGCAGCAGAGGCATTCAATATCGCAGAGGAATACCAATGTCCTGTCATTCTATTGACGGATTTGATGCTGTCGCTCGGAAAACAATCGGTTGAGCCACCGGATATGTCACGCGTTGAGATCCGTCGCGGGAAGTTGATCCAGGAAGACTTACCGGAACTTGAAGGAAAAGCGTACTTCAAACGCTACGAAGTGACGGAAGATGGGATCAGCCCACGTGTCATTCCAGGCGTCAAGCACGGGATTCATCATGTAACGGGTGTTGAACACAATGAGGAAGGGCGTCCGTCGGAAGCGACGAAGAACCGAGTCGATCAGATGACGAAGCGACTTCGGAAGCTGAACACGTTCCGCTTACAGGATGCCGTTCTCGTAACGGAGCATCATGCAGAACCGGATATCTTATTCGTCGGTTTCAACTCGACACGTGGAACGATCGAAGAGATCATGCCACGACTCGAAGCACAAGGAATCAAGGTTGATCACTTGCATATCCGTCAAGTCCATCCGTTCCCAAGTGAGCTCGTCACGCCGCACTTAGAGCGGGCAAAACGAGTCATCGTCGTCGAGTACAATGCAACGGGACAACTAGCGAAGCTGATCCAGATGAACTGTGGACATGCATCGAAGATCGAGCATATCCTGAAATTCAATGGCGACCCGTTCTACCCAGCAGAGGTCGTCGAGCAGGTCGTAGGAGGGGTATATCATGGCAACCTTTAAGGATTTTAGAAATGATGTCAAACCAAACTGGTGTCCAGGGTGTGGAGACTTCTCGATTCAAGCAGCGATTCAGCGTGCTGTCGCGAACGTCGGTCTCGAACCAGAAGAGTTGGCATTGATTTCCGGGATCGGCTGTTCTGGTCGGATTTCCGGTTATATCAATACGTATGGCTTCCACGGTGTTCATGGACGGTCCCTTCCGATCGCCCAAGGTGTCAAGATGGCGAACCGCGAATTGACGGTCATCGCGTCTGGTGGCGACGGTGATGGATTTGCAATCGGCATGGGACATACGATTCATGCATTCAAGCGCAATGTCGACATGACGTATATCGTCATGGACAATCAGATTTACGGCTTGACGAAAGGACAGACGTCACCTACTTCTGCACCTGGATTCAAGACGAAATCGACGCCAAAAGGGTCGATCGAAAAGAGTGTTTCACCGGTTGAACTCGCCTTGACGGCTGGTGCGACGTTCGTTGCCCAAAGCTTCTCGAACGATTTGAAGGGCTTGACGCAACTGATCGAGCAAGCGACGGCACATAAAGGATTTGCCTTCATCAACGTCTTCAGTCCATGTGTCACGTTCAACAAGGTCAATACGTACGATTGGTTCAAACAGAACTTGACGAAGCTGTCCGACATCGAAGGATATGATCCGTCGAACTTGGATCTTGCGAAACAGACCGTTCATGCTCACGACGGACTCGTCATGGGATTGATCTATCAGGATGAAACACGTCCTGATTACCAGTCACAAATCGATGGGTATCAAGAATCGGGTCTTGCGTATGCGGATCTTGAGCTGAACGAAGAAACATTCGGTAAACTGGCAGCAGAATTCATGTAAGATAGAGGAAAGATGTGTTTGGTTTTTTGGGGATGCTAAACATTTGGAAGTTCGCCACATATAAAAAACGTGAGCTTCCGCGAAGGAGTCGGGGAAAGATGACGAAATTAGTAACGACGGTAGAAGAGACGACAACGACAAAAACGATGCGTGCACTCGTCAAAGAAGAGCGCGGGTTCGGTGCGGCACTGAAAGAAGTACCAGTACCCGTACCGAGTCGTGGAGAAGTCTTGATTCGAGTCGAGGCAACATCGATCTGTGGGACGGATGTGCATATCTATGAGTGGGACGCGTGGGCAGCCTCGCGTGTCAATCCGCCGTATGTCTTCGGTCACGAGTTCTCAGGCGAAGTCGTCGAGCTCGGAGAAGGCACGAAACGCTTGAAGCTCGGTGATCGTGTCTCGGCGGAGACGCATATCGTCTGTCATCAATGTAAACAATGTCTTCGTGGACAATATCACATCTGTAAGAACACGAAGATCATCGGTGTCGATACACAAGGATGTTTTGCAGAATACGTCGTCATGCCGGAAGAAAACCTTTGGGTCAACCCGGAAGATATGCCAGCAGGGATCGCCTCGATCCAAGAGCCGATGGGCAATGCCGTCCATACGGTTCTCGCGAGCGATGTCAGTGCGAAAACGGTCGCAATCGTCGGTTGTGGTCCGATCGGTCTGATGGCGGTCTCCGTCGCTAAAGCAGCTGGTGCGGCGGAAGTCGTTGCGATCGACGTCAATCCGTATCGTCTTGAACTCGCGCGGACGATGGGGGCGGATGTCGTCATCGATTCACGTCATGACGATGTGTTAGAGCGGATCGAGCGCATGACGGACGGAGATGGAATTGATGTCGTCTGTGAGATGAGTGGTCATCCGGTTGCGATTCGTCAAGCATTCGAGATGGTGACAGCAGGTGGAGACGTCAACATCCTCAGTCTGCCGGTCAAACCGGTCGAAATCGATTTGACGAACCACGTCGTCTTTAAAGGTGTCCGGGTCCAAGGAATCACCGGTCGGAAGATGTACGAGACATGGAGCCAGGTTTCTGCTTTCTTATCGAGCGGAAAAGTCGATGTCCGACCGTTAATCACACACACGTTGCCGCTTGAGCGGTTCGAAGAAGGATTTGAATTGATGCGTCAAGGGAAATGCGGGAAAGTCGTATTACAACCAAGGGGGACGAATTAATGGGATTTGAACACTTACGGACAGAACTAGAAGAGATGAAACAGGCGGGCACGTTCCGCAACCTCGTGGCACTTGAGAGCGCGCAACATAACCGCGTGACGATTGCCGGGAAGGAACTCATTCAACTGTCGTCGAACAACTACCTCGGACTCGCCGCACATCCACGTCTCGCTGAACAAGCTGCGGAAGCAGCGCGCACGTTCGGTGCTGGAACAGGGTCAGTTCGGACGATTGCCGGAACACTCGAGATGCACCAAGCATTCGAACGGGAACTTGCGACATTCAAACATACGGAAGCAGCACTCGTCTTCCAGTCGGGATTCGCAACGAATCTCGGTGTCTTATCGGCACTGCTCGGTCCGGAAGACGTCGTCATCTCGGATGAGTTGAACCACGCTTCGATCATCGATGGGATTCGTCTGACGAAAGCGAAACGCCGCATCTATAAACATGTCGACTTGGCGGATCTTGAAGCGGCCTTACAAGAAACACAAGACGCGCGGACGCGCCTCATCGTCACGGATGGTGTCTTCTCGATGGACGGAAACATTGCACCACTTCCGGAAATCGTTGAATTAGCAGAGCGATATGACGCACTCGTCATGGTCGATGATGCCCATGCGTCAGGTGTGCTTGGGAAAGCGGGACGCGGTACGGTCAATCACTTCGGTCTTGACGGACGTGTTGCCCTGCAAGTCGGTACGCTCTCAAAAGCCATCGGTGTCCTCGGGGGATACGTCGCGTGTGAACAGCACGTCAAAGATTACCTGATCCATAAAGGACGTCCGTTCTTGTTCTCGACATCACATCCACCAGCAGTCGTCGAAGCGAACCGGGAAGCGCTCCGTGTCATGGAGGAAGAGACGGAACTCTTCGATCGTCTGTGGGAAAACACGGAATTCTTTAAACAAGGACTCCGGGATCTTGGATTCGACATCGGAACGTCGACGACGCCGATCACACCTGTCATCGTCGGGGATGAAGCACGTTGCCACGAGTTGTCGGACCGCTTACGTCAAGAAGGTATCTTTGCTCAAGGCATCGCCTTCCCGACGGTTGCAAAAGGAAAAGCACGTGTCCGGACGATCGTGACGGCGGAACATACGCGTGAAGATTTAACGACGGCGCTTGCAGCTTTCGAAAAAGTCGGTCGTGAATTAAACTTGATCGGTTGATATCGATCACGGACGAACCAGGTCCGCATACTTTCAGGCAGTGGGTCGATGACCCACTGCCTGAAGTGCGTCATGACGAAAGAATCAAAGTCGACCGTTTTTACTTTTGCGAGATAGGGAATAACAGATGAGGAAAGGATGTGACCTGATGAGTACGAAGAAGAAAGGGATATTGCTCTCATTTTTGATGCTGACGCTGCTCCTTGGGGGTTGTATTCGCATCCAATATGATGCGACGATCCATACCGATCAGAGTGTTACCTTAAAGACGACATATGCCGCAAAGGAACACCCAGTGGCGCGTTTATTGAATCTAAATCCGAATTGGAATAGTTATGTCAAACAGGCAGAAAAGAACGGCTATGCAGCGAAGGCGTTCAAGACGAAGGATGACTATGAAGGGATCCGGATGCAGAAGACATTCGCGAACTTCAAGGACATGACATCGATCAAGGACGAATGGAAGACGGGGATTGGCGGAATTCTCATTCCACCCGATACGAAGTTCGACATGAAAAAATCGGACGGTTTTTGGTTTGATACGTATCGACTTGATACGAACATCGATCTCAGTATCGATCGTTTGAATATCAAAGGCTATCAACCGACAGGACAAGTCAAGAAACTCGCCGATCGGTATATCCGTCAAGCCGATATCGAGATCAAGCTCCACGGTCCAAAAGTGATCGGTCTCCAAAATGGAGAAAAGATCGACTGGTCGAATTACCATGATGTGTCATGGAAATTATACGGAACGAAAGCCAACCAGCTACAGTTGATTGCGTATGTACCGAATCCGACAGGTTGGATCATTACCGGTATCGTGTTATTAATCGGTGTCGGATTATTCCTCTACTGGGTCTTTCACCGTGTCCGTCGTTTGCGCCGGCAACAGTTGAAGACGATCAGCATCTCGCTCCTCGTCTGTTTGATTGTCGGGGGAGGAGCGTGGTGGGTGTTCGCGGAAGATACGTCAAGTGCGCCGCCACCAACGCGTCAGATCGTCACGCAAGGAAAGAGTGAAATCGTGCCGACGTTCCTCGTCCACGGGTTATTCGGTACGGAGCGGACGTTCGTGCCGATGATTCAAAACTTCACGAATAAAAAAGTCGCCGATGATGGCGGTCGATGTGACGTGACCCGTTCCGGGAAAGCGACCTGTAGCGTCAAACCATCATCGACCGGCTACCCACTTGTCCGAATCGTCTTCGCAGATGATGAGGCAAGCCTTGTCGATCAGCAAAAGTGGTTGAATGCGGCGATTGCAGCTTACGATGCGAAACAAAAAGCGACCTTTGCCGATATTCAGCTCGTTGGGCACAGCATGGGTGGTGTCGATGTCGTCGCCTACACGGTCCAAGAGGAGATGCCGTATCACGTCCGAAAAGTCGTGACGCTCGACTCACCGATCGCCGGTTCGGATTACGCGAAGCTTGGCTTGACACTTGCGCCACTCGGCACGAATACGAACAGTCCTGCCATACGTGATCTTGCGAAAGGTTCTCCAGCGATGAACAATCTGACCCAACGGCTTGAGACGTGGCCACGCGACGTACTCGTCTATTCGTTTGGTGCCAAAGGAGGCGACTTCAATCTGATTTCGTTGAAGAGTTCGTTTGCACTCGAGAACTACACGGATAACATTCAGACGAAATCCTATAAGTATGATCACTTCACGATTCATCGCCGGGAGCCGGTCTTCCGCGAAATCCGCAATTTCCTGTTTAAAGAAAATCGAGTCACGGAGGAGGAACCATCATGAAACAGGTCGTCATCGTCGGCGGAGGAATTGCCGGTCTAACGGCTGCGGCATTGATTGCACAAGAAGGACATGCCGTCACGGTACTTGAGGGAAGCCGTGAATGGGGAGGATCAGCCGGGAAGTTCACGCGCCGGGACTTGACGTATCCAGTTGGAGCGACCCTTGGGATGGGATTTGAACCGGGTGGCATTCATGCCCGTGTGCTCGATCATCTCGGAGTGACGCACCAGGTCAAGCCACTCGACGTCGTCATGACGATTCGCATCGAAGGACGATTGATTCATTATTATCAAAATCGTGATGCGTTTCTAACCGAATTGACTTCACATTTTCCGGAGCAGGCATCGTCGATTCGGGCATTCTTTGCTGAAATCGAGCAGATACACGAGGCAATTCGTCCACTGATGGCAGAACTGCCGGCATTGCCACTTCAAGATTTAGCCGACGTCCGGCGGTTAGTCCGTCACACGAAAAGTGTCGTCCTCTTACCGTATTTTCCGCTGACGATTGGTCATCTGTTACGCAAACATCGACTAGCGGATACGCTGTTCGCACAAGTGATCGACGGGATCTTACTCGACAGCATGCAGACAGGACAGGAGGCGTCAGCTTTACTAGGAGCCGTCGCCTTATCGATTTACCATGAAGGTGCTTATTATGTCCCGGGTGGATTATACCGACTGGCCGAGCAATTGAAAGAGATAGCCGAGGCGAGCGGGGCAACCTGTCTCCTTGGGCGAAAAGTCACGTCGATTCGAAAGACACCGGATGGTTTCTTGATCGAGGATCGTCGCGGACGCTTGATGCTTGCTGATGCTGTCATCTGCGCAGTTCCGCTTGAAGGCATCAGGGAAGTCGTCAGTTCGGATATGCGACGAACGTTACGACGGACGTATCAGCGACAAGAAAAGCTACAGCAATGGGCGACGTTTACGTATTATGCGGCGATTCCGGAGTCGATCATTTTGTCTGACGAAGCATTCCGGCAAGTTCATGATCCGTCCTTACCTTCAGGTCATGCCTTCATCTCCCTCTCCCGTCCGGACGACCGGTTACGTGCACCAGCCGGTCAGCGGACGCTGACGATGTCATGTCATGTTCCGATTGGTACGTTTGATAAGACGGACCGGAAACGCTACGACGAACAGGTCGAGGTGATGTCGGCGATCTTCGAAGCTATTCTTGAACAACAGTTTCCTGGCTTCGTGCAACAGGCGATCGAACGCCATCCGGGTGGACCCGGTGCGTGGGTACGCTATACGTTCCGTCCGGATGGTGGAGTCGGGGGATATCCGCAACGTCCGAGTACAAGTCTCTTGTTCGCAGCGCCGTTTCGTACGGGCATCAATCACTTCTTTGCAATCGGGGACACGATCTTTCCGGGTGCCGGGACGATTGGGGCGACGACGTCTGCGATTCATGTTGCCCGACAGTTTGACGTCAGATTATGAGAAATCGTCGTAAAATGATGAAAGAAGCGACGCATCTGTCGCTTTTTTCACATTTGAGGATTATGATGAGGAAGAGTCGGGAACATGATATCCATGAACAGAAAGAGAGAAGGAGTGAAGAACCATGGAGACATTCGAACAAAAATGTCAGTCGTTCATTCAGGAACGACGACCTGAAGTCGGTCCGATTCAATTCGAGTCGGCGCGTACGTTTCTCAATGCACGCGGTTTAAGTGTCTACGAACGGATTTATCAAGGGAAAGAAGAAGTCCGATTAGCGTTCGTCGAGCAGACGAATGGTCAACAACTCGTTTCATTAATGGAAAATACATTCGGCAACGGACTGGTCTATTTTGTCTCAACGGCAACCGCGACATGGGATGGCGACCGTTTTGGTGAATACACGTTTTAAGTACATAGGGAGTCCCAGTCGATGACTGGGGCTCTTTCGTGTCGAAACCTAATCCTTGTCCCGTTCGTAAGGTAGATAAGTGACTCAGTTGAAGGAGGAAACGATGTGTCATCACTTGAACAACCTAAAACATCGACACGGCGGCTTGCGACCGTCTCGTTGATTTTCATGGCGGTCGGATTCGTCGTCTCATTGCCATTTAAAGAAAATGCGTGGGTCTTTTGGCTCCAGAGTGGTTTTGAAGCCGGACTCGTCGGTGGGATTGCCGACTGGTTCGCGATCACGGCGTTGTTTCGCCATCCGCTTGGCTTAAAGATTCCCCATACGAACCTGTTGCCGAAAAATCGGGAACGGGTCATCGAATCAATCGTTCATATGCTCGAGACGGACTTGCTCAATAAAGAGAGTATCGTCGCGAAACTCCAGCACATGACGCTCGCAGATCGTGTCATCAAAATCTTACGTTCGATTCTCGTTCTGCCTGCTTTTCGAGCGACCGTCACCGAACTGTTGATTGGTCTAATACGGAAACTACCGAAAGAGGCGATTCTTGAGTTTGCGAATACACGGGTGACGGAGACGATCAAAGCGTATCCGTCAAAACGGCTAGCGGTACGGGCGATGGAGTTAAACGAGGAACGTCGCCTCGACGAGTGGCTGATGGATCAGTTACTCGATTATGGGCAACGTCTGCTCGAAGACCCCGTCATCCGCGATCAGATTGGGCGCCTTGCCTATACGGCGATGATCGATCAAGAAAAGAATACGTTCTTGCGGGTGACGGCGCGAACCGTCCAAAAAGTCTATTCAGAAGAAAAACTCAGTCTTGTCATTCAAGGTGTCTTGCTGACGGTCATTCAAGATATGCGACACGTCCATCACCCGAATCGTTTAGCGATTCTTGATCATCTGCGTCGAAATCTGGCACAGTTGTCGATTGATGAAGAGCGTCTAGCGAAAATCGATGCCTGGAAGGCAAGCGAGGTCGACCGGTTTGACTTCGTTCCGGTCATTGAACGCGCGTATGATGCTGGTCTGATCGAACTCGAACGCTACTTGACGTCAGATGCCTTCTGGACGGAACGGGCGATGCCGATGCTTTCGCGCGCTTTAGACGACTGGGAACAGCATCCGACGTTCAAGGATAGCAGTGATCAATGGATGAAGGAGCAACTCGTTCGTTTCGTTGAACAAAATCACCAAAAAATCGGTGGACTCGTCCGCGAGAACTTAAACCGGTTCGATACGGAGACACTGATTCATATGATCGAGGATAAGGTCGGCAGTGACTTGCAATGGATTCGGGTCAACGGGGCATTGTGTGGATTCATCATCGGTTTGATTCTCGGTGCGATCAAGGTGTTCGTCGGATGAGCCGGTGGACATATGATGTGACGTTGTCGGAAGCATTTGATTTTAAAGGAGTCGTGTCTCGTTTGACGGGAGACCCGTTACAAATCGAACAGGATGGGCGACTCGTCGTTCCGGTCTTCATCAACGATCAGGCATACATCACGACGATGGAAGCCATCGATGGTTACACGTTACGGATTGACGGTTCAGGACCGCAAACAGCGGTGCTGACGCAAATCAATCGACGCTTTCGACTCAATGAGCCGAATCCTGCGCAGCGTCTCAAGGCGACGTCGTTACACGCGATCGTCGAACAGTTCGGTGACGAACGACTCGTGCTTGATCATTCACCGTTCACGGCCTTGATTCGCTCGATCATTCATCAACAAATCAATCTGTCATTTGCCCATACGTTGACGGAACGTGTCTTTCGAACATTCGGAACGGTCAAGGACGGAATCATTCTTCCGCCGACACCGCGTCAATTAGCAACGGCGCGTCGCGAGGACTTGCTTGCTCTGCAACTATCAGGACGTAAAGTCGATTATCTGCTTGGCGTAGCGACAGCAACGATTGATTATGATGCATTGACGTCAGCCGACGACGCAGAAATCGCTGAGACGTTGATTGCACTGAAAGGCGTCGGACCATGGACTGTCCAAAACGTCCTGATGTTCGGATACGGTCGTCCAGATTTGTTTCCGGCATCGGACATCGGGATATTACGGGCTTTCGAACAGTTACTCGGTTACCGACCGACTGTTGAAGAGGCGACGCGACTGGCAGAGGAATTTGCCCCTGTCCGTAGTCACGCCGCCTATCTATTATGGCGTTCGATTGAATAAGGAACTATTCTTGTCACTCTATCGCGAGAACGGTATAATGAATGCGACAGAACGAGGAATCGTTCAGAATGCTAAGGGAAGCGACGTGTTCGCTAACGATAGAGGGGACGAATGTGGATGTATACAGATGAACAAATCATCGAAAAAGCCAATGAAATCGCCAAAATGATTTCAGAGACACCGGAAGTAGAACGATTTAAAGCGGCAGAAGCCAACATCAATGGAAATGAAAAAGTCCAAAAGATGATGAAACAAATCAAGTTCCTTCAAAAAGAGGCAGTCAACTGCCAGCATTACGGCAAAACAGAAGCACTCGCACGTGTCGAAGCGAAGCTCGATAAATTGTTCGCTGAGCTCGATGAGATGCCTGTCGTCCAACAGTTCCAAGAAACACAAGAAGAAGTCAACGGACTTCTCCAATACATCACGGTGACGATCTCGAACGGGATTACGGATCAAATCATCGAAGCGACGGACGGAGATGTTCTCGCTGGTAAGACAGGTAGCGGCATGGAAGCAGAAAACAAAAGCGGCGGTTGCGGCTACTAATCACGAAATGAACGAAAAGCCGACGGACATCCGTCGGCTTTTTCTACGAATGAGGTGGAAGAATGGAAGCAGTACACAACACTCCGATGATGAAACAATACTTCTCGATCAAGGCGGATTATCCGGATGCCTTTTTGTTTTATCGGCTCGGTGATTTTTACGAATTATTCTTTGAGGATGCCAAAAAGGTCGCCCATGAACTGGAGTTAACGCTGACGGCGAAAAATGGAAAGAACGCGGAACATCCGATTCCGATGTGTGGCGTGCCTCATCACGCAGCGAACGGCTACATCGAACAGTTGATCGAGCGTGGTTATAAAGTGGCGCTTTGCGATCAAGTCGAGGATCCGAAGTTGACGAAAGGACTCGTCAAACGCGAAGTCATCCAAGTCATCACACCGGGAACGTTGATGTCCGCCTTGACGGAAAAAGAGAATCGGTACTTAGTCGCGGTCGTCGAACAGGACGGTCGCTTTGGGATTGCCCGCGGTGATGTCTCGACCGGTGAGAGTGCCTTGACTAGCGTTGCGACACTCGACGGTGTGGTCAAAGAACTGAGCATCATCCTGCCACGGGAAATCATCGTCACGACAGAGGAACATGAGACAGCGCTCGCACACTTACGGATTCCACTGACGCGTAGTTCACGGCGCGAGACGCATCCGCACGGTGACCGTGCGATTGATACAGCTCAAGCGGAAGCATTTGCCGTCCTCTATGCCTACATGCACGATACACAAAAACGAGCGTTGACGCATCTGCAACCGGCTGTCGTCTATGAGGCGAGCGACTTCATGCAACTCGAACCAAATACGGTCAAGAATCTCGAGCTCGTCCGCTCGGCACGGACAGGAGATAAAAAGGGTTCGTTGCTTGGTCTACTGGATGTGACAGGTACAGCGATGGGCGGACGGATGCTGAAACGCTGGTTAGAAAAACCGTTGTTATCGGAACGTGTCATCACGGAACGGCTCGACGCTGTCGAGGAATTGTTGCAGCACTATTTCGAGCGTCAACAACTAAAAGATACGTTACGCGAAGTCTATGATCTCGAGCGACTCGTCGCGAAGGTCGGGTATGGAACAGCGTCAGCGCGCGATCTCGTTCAATTGAAGTCGACGTTGCGATTGATTCCCCGCATTCAATCAGCGCTTGAGGAGATGATGAGTGAACGTCTCGGTCAACTCAGTCTCGGACTCGATCCGCACGATGAGTTGAGCGATCTACTCGATCGCGCGTTCGTCGAAGCCCCACCGATTTCAACGAAAGAGGGCGGAATGATTAAGTCCGGTTATTCCCCAGACCTCGACGAGTTACTCGTCGCCTCAAAAGACGGAAAGACATGGCTTGCGACACTTGAAGCCAGTGAACGGGCAGCAACCGGCATCAAGACGTTGAAGATCGGCTACAATCGCGTCTTCGGTTATTACATCGAGGTATCGCGTGCGAATGCCAAGCTGTTGCCAGAAGGACGGTATGAACGGAAGCAGACACTCGCCAATGCCGAACGGTATATCACACCGGAGTTAAAAGAAAAAGAAGCGCTGATCCTAGGGGCGGAAGAGAAGAGTGTCACACTCGAGTACGATCTCTTCTGTGGAGTGCGCGATGAAGTTAAAGGACATATCGAAAGCTTGCAACGGGTCAGTCGCCGGATCGCGGAACTCGACGTCCTCGTCGCACTAGCTGAGATTGCTGAGACGCATGACTACGTCCGACCAATCACGACGACGGGACGAACGGTTGATATTCAGCAAGGACGTCACCCGGTCATCGAGACAGTCTTACCGCGCGGTGAATACGTCGCGAACGGGATTACCTTAAACGAAGGACGCGAGATGCTGTTGATCACTGGACCGAACATGTCCGGTAAATCGACCTATATGCGACAGTTCGCCTTGATTGCTTTATTGCATCAAATTGGCTCGTTCGTACCAGCTGCTCAAGCGGAACTGCCGATCTTCGATCAAATCTTCACCCGGATCGGGGCAGCAGACGACCTCGTCAGTGGACAGTCGACATTCATGGTCGAGATGGTCGAGACACAAGAAGCCTTGACGCGTGCAACGGACCGGTCGTTGATCCTGCTAGATGAAATTGGTCGCGGGACCTCGACGTACGACGGGATGGCACTCGCACAAGCAATCGTTGAACACATCGCCCGGCACGTTGGAGCGAAGACGCTATTTTCGACCCATTATCATGAACTGACAGTGCTCGAAGAATCGATTGATCGATTAGCGAACGTTCACGTCCGTGCCGTTGAACAAGATGGGCGTGTCGTCTTCTTGCATGAAGTACGCGACGGAAAAGCCGACCAATCATACGGAATTCATGTCGCGCGGTTAGCTGATTTACCAGATAGTCTGATCGAACGGGCGCAAGTCCTCTTGTCCGAGTTCGAGCAGGCAGAGCCTATTCCGGTCGCAGCACCTGTCAAAGCTCCTGTTCAGGAAGAGCCGGTTGATCAACTCAGTCTGTTCTCAGAAGCGGATCCGCTGCGTGAGACGATGGCGAGTCTTGATTTAATCAACATGACGCCACTCGAGGCATTGAATACGCTGTACCGCCTACAAGCCGAAGCAAGAAAGTGAGGAGAATGCAGTGGGAATCATTCGTGAATTATCCGATAGTTTAGCGAACCGGATCGCTGCGGGAGAAGTCGTCGAACGACCAGCGTCGGTCGTCAAGGAACTGGTTGAGAACGCACTTGATGCCGGTGCGACCCAAATCGATGTCGAACTCGAAGAAGCCGGAATGAAACGGATGACGATCCGCGACAACGGACACGGGTTTTACCCGGATGACGCTGAACTGGCTTTCGTCCGTCACGCGACGAGTAAGATTAAGGACGAGCATGACTTGTTCCGAATCAAGACACTTGGTTTTCGCGGAGAGGCACTTGCCTCGATCGCGTCTGTCAGTAAAGTGACGTTGAAGACGAAACGTGAGGACGCGGAAGGGGTTCAAGTGACGCTGGAGTACGGGACGGTCGTCGAACGGACGCCAGCAGCAATGAACCGGGGAACGGAATTGACGGTCGAGCATCTCTTCTTCAACACACCGGCTCGATTGAAGTATTTGAAGACGACGCATACGGAGCTTGCGGCGATCACGGACGTGTTGAACCGGATGGCGTTCGCCCATCCGGACGTCAAGCTTCGGGCTACCCATGAAGGGAAGACGTTGATTCAGACGAACGGATCAGGAGACGTCCGGCAAGCGCTGGCGAGCGTCTACGGTCATCAAACGATCCAAGGGACGTTGGTCGCAAAAGGTGCGAATGCCGATTATCAATTGACGTGTCATCTCGTCAAACCGGAAGTGACCCGTGCCTCAAAGAATTACATCACGTTGATTTTGAATGGACGTTCGGTCAAAAACTTCGCCCTGACGCAAGCGGTCTTGAACGGTTACCATACGCTCTTACCGATTGGGCGGTATCCGATTGCAGTCATCGAGGTGACGATGGATCCACTCCTGATCGATGTCAACGTCCATCCGGCGAAACGAGAAGTCCGTCTTTCAAAAGAGATGGAGCTCTGCCAGTTGATCCAGGAGACAATCAAGATGACGCTCAGCCGGGAGACGCTGATTCCGAAAGTGACGCCACCGAAACCAAAAAAGGATCCGAGTAGCCAGGAAAAACTCGATTTTTCTTACGTCGCGGAACCAGTCGAAGAAACGTCATCGCGAGCGGTCTGGAATTATCCGATTCCGAAAAAGCCGCAAGAGGACGATCGACCACCTGTAGAGAAATCATTACCGTTTAGCAACGAGGATGATCTGTTCGAGCCCATCGAACCGGTCAAGCAAGACTTTGTTGAACCGATTGAGGAACCAGCCGCGCGTCCGCGCTTTCCGCATCTCGACGTCATCGGTCAGCTTCATTCGTCCTATATCGTCTGTGCCGGGGAAGACGGGATGTATATGATTGATCAACATGCAGCACAGGAACGAATCAAATACGAGACGTATAAGGTCATGTTCGGTCGACCACCGGAACAACGACAGCAATTGCTCTTGCCGTATACGTTTGAAATCTCGTCGGATGATATGAAACGGATGGATGAGGTCCTTCCGTTGCTAAAAGACGTCGGCATCGAGTTCGAACCATTCGGTCCACAAAGTTTTATCGTTCGAGAAGTTCCGACCTGGTTCCCATCCCATCGGCAGGAAGAGACGATTCAGGAATTACTCGATGAAGCCTTGATGAAGCGAAAAATCGATCTTGAGACGTACCGGGAAGATGCCGCCATCATGATGGCATGTAAAAAATCAATCAAGGCGAATCATCCGTTGAACGATGAGATGATGCGCCGGTTGATTGACGATCTAGCGAAGACGGAGATGCCGTTCACGTGTCCACACGGACGTCCGGTCATCATCGAATGGACGACGTATGAACTTGAGAAGTTATTTAAACGGGTCATGTAATCATGAAGAGGAGACGACCCCATTCAGGTGTCGTCTCAGATTAAAAAGGGAGCTGACTCAAAAGTCAGTTTCTGTAAAGAATGACGTGTCACACGCAACTCCTACAGGAACAGGCGCATTTATGCGCTATCAGAGACAAACAAGACCCGATTTTCTGCTTGAATGAAGCAGGAAAACTGGCTTGTGTCTCGCCTGAGGAAAGAACGTGAAAAGACGCGTCATTCTTTTTTGGAGTCAGCCCCTTTTTGTTCGTCTCGAATCATTTATTGTACTGATACACGACTGACTGGTTTTTGTTTGTCCTAATACAAAAAAGGTATGGATTTTCATGAGAACGGTTACTTCAGTTGATTAACTAGATTTCATTGATTGTTGAAGGGAAGAGGCGGATAATAAGACCCGAAACTGTTAACAAGGGGACCTTTATCATGCTTTCACGCGTTATGCGTATCATTCAAATCATTGCTCAAATCGCACTTATTTTTTGTTTTTCACTCAGTGGGGACTGGGTGAGCGAAACTTTCCAGTTACCATTACCCGGTAACATCATCGGCTTGATTCTTCTGTACGTGACGTTAAAAAGTCGACTGCTTCCTCTCGTCGCTGTTGAACGGGGCGGAACCTTTCTGCTGTTCGTCATGCCGTTATTCTTCGTTCCAGCACTGTCCGGAATCATGGATTATACGGCATTCCTTCGAACATCTGGTCTTCAAGTCGTGTTGATCGTCGTCGTCAGCAGCCTGCTGACGTTAGTCGGATCAGCGTATATCGTCGATCGCTTGGCACACCGAAAAGAGGCGGTGACCCCACATGAGTGAGACACTTTTTTGGATCATCCTGACCATTCTTTTATTCAGTGGCGCAATGTTCCTTTATCAACGTCATCCTCGTGTCTGGACGTTACCGATCCTGACGGTGACGGCTGTCCTGATCGTAATTCTCGTCTATAGCGGCGTCTCACATGCAGAATACATGCAGGGTGGACAATACTTGTCGAAGATGCTCGGTCCAGCGATCACGGCATTTGCGATTCCGCTCTACCGGGTCCGGCATCACGTTCGCCGTTTTCTACCGGAAATCGGGCTTGGTGTTTTGCTTGGAACATGTATTGCAATGAGTTCAGATCTGTTACTCGGTCTGCTACTCCATCTTGAGCGGACGACGAATCTTGCCTTGTTACCCAAATCGGTCACTTTACCCGTTGCCTTAGCGATTTCACAAAAAGCTGGCGGGACGACAACGCTGACGGCTGCCTTCGTTTTATTGACAGGATTGACAGGATCAATCGTCGGACCAAAATTAATGACGGGCTTGAAGATTCGTCACTTCGTCAGCCGTGGGGTTGGACTAGCCTCGATTGCCCACGTCATGGGCGCGACGAAATCGATGAGTCTTGACCAACGGGAAGGGGCGGTCGGTCTGCTGACGATGGTCTTGACGGCCGTCTGTGCCAGTGTCATCGCACCGTTTTTAATCACATGGTTATATGGGTAAACACTCTGTTTTTTAAACGGAGTGTTTTTTTGTAACCGATTGAAACTTGTCGACCACTTTTGCAGTATAGTACAACAGAAAACAGGGTGGAGGAGAATCAGATGATCATTTGGATTAACGGTACGTTTGGCGTCGGGAAGACGACGGCAGCAAAAGGGCTACAACAACGCTGGAGCGGATCACACATCTTTGATCCAGAGGAGACAGGCTATTTTTTACGAGCGCAACTGCCGGAAAACAAGGATGATTTTCAGGATGAGCCGTTGTGGCGTGCGTTCAATCGACAGCTCCTCGAGCAGCTCGATACGGAAAAGGCGCGGATCATCGTACCGATGACATTGACGAATCCAGCGTACTTTCAGGAAATCATCGGGACGTTACGAGCGAACGGTCATGACGTCCGTCATATCGCCTTGATGGCGAAGGAGACGACTGTCAAACGTCGGTTGATTAGCCGCTTCGAGCATCCGAATTCATGGGGTGGTCAACAGGCAGAACAACGCTTACGTCAACTGACCGATCCATTGTTCAGTCAACAGATCGAGACGGATGATCTGACGAAAGGACAAATCGTCGATGCGATTGCCCTCGTGACCGGGATTGGACTCTCGCCTGCCCGACCATAAAGGATTCAAGAAAGATGTTTCCGGGAATCATTAGATGATAATAGATGAGGAGGAAACAATCTTGAACGAAGGGCAACTTATTGCTAGGAGGATTTATGAATATGAAACACTGGATGACTGAGAAATTGGGCAGACAGTTGATGGCGATTTTTTATAGTGTCTTTGCACTAAGTGTCATCACATCGGTTGCCAGTTATTTATACGTGGATAATGCAGACGGTCGGACGAAGGAACAAGTACTCGACCAGTTACAAAAGACACAATGGTTCTGGTTCTTGAACTTGATGATATTTTTATTTTGTCTATTGTTCATCGTTCGCCCATTGATTCATCGGGTGACGTCACAACTCCGCGAATTAAACGTCAAGAGTCGTCGCCTTGCAGAAGGCAAGTCGATTTCGCTCGAGCATGATGTCGACAGCCATAATGAAGTCGGTCAATTAACGGCATCATTTTACCAGATGGCACGGTCGATCTCATCACAACATGCGGAATTGTCAGCTAAGAATCAAGAAATGGAACACAATCAGGAAGTATTGAAGCAAAAACAGAACGAGCTTGAGCGTGCTCTTGAATTGACGCGGACGAATGAACTCCATTTGCAGGATCGGAATGAACTGATCGAAACGCTTGCTTCAAAGGAGAGTTTATTCGATTATTCATCCGTCATCAGTACGATCGTCCGGTTGACGAAGACGGAATTCGGTGCTCTGTTATTGATCAAGAATAATGAAATCGCTCAAGTCGTTCCAAAAGAAATGACAGAAGAACAACAAGAGAGTCTGAAGACGGAGTCGTTACTACTAAAGCGAGTCATGATTTCAAAGGAAACCGCACATTCCTCAAAAAAGGTCGCGAACGACGATCTCATCAAGTATCCGTATCACGTCTATGAAGGTGTCATTCCGATCATGGATCCGGCAAAAGAAGAATTGATTGCCTGTCTCTATCTAGCACGGTTTGACGCACCATTCAACCAGCAGGATCTAGCGGAACTGGAATCGTTCTCGAAACAAATCGCGATCTCATTGATGCGAATGTCACTTTACGAACAGATGGAATACGAACGAAAAGAGACGGCACAACTGTTGAATTCCGTTCGGGAAGCGATTCTCTACATCAAACACGAAGAGAAGACGATCTTAGGAAATCAGGCGTTATTCGATATCTTCCAGTCGTTACAAGTCGAAGAAGACAACGATTCGATGACCTTCCTCGAAGTCCGACCGGAAACGATGTTCGAGCAGATGGACCAAAAGGAAGCGTTTGAAGCATACTTTGAAGAAGTCTTATCGGGTGAGATTCCGGAGGGCATGTTCTCCTTGTCGATCGACCAAGGTGAATACTTCATTCAAGTCTATGCCGAAGCCATTGCGCACGGGGGACATTCAAAAGGAACGATTCTCGTCTTCCGTGACGTCACGGCTGAGACAGAAGTGGACCGCGTGAAGTCGGAACTCGTCTCAACGGTATCGCATGAACTTCGAACACCGCTCTCTTCAATTTATGGCTTTACGGAGCTCATGTTGAAACGGGATTTGGATCCTGAGCGGAACAAGCGATACTTGCAGACGATTCACGATGAATCAAAACGTCTGACCGATCTCGTCAGTGACTTCTTGAACGTCCAGCGGATGGAGTCAGGAAAGCAAGAGTATGACAAACAAATCTTTGACCTGAAAGAAATCGTCAAGGAACAAATTCAGTTTTATCAAGCAGCGACGGAGCAACACAGTCTGCAGCTTGATTTGAATGATGAACAGGACTTCATGGTCGAGGCAGATGCGAATAGCATGAAACAGTTACTCGGTAATCTCTTGAATAACGCGGTGAAGTACTCACCGGACGGCGGGGATGTCGTCGTGACGATGACCCACCAGCACAATCAGATCGAACTAAGCGTTCGCGATTTCGGGATCGGGATTCCAAGCCATTCGATGCCGCATCTATTCAGTAAGTTTTACCGGGTCGACAACTCAGACAGCCGAAAGATTGGCGGGACGGGACTTGGATTATCGATCTGTAAGGAAATCGTTCGCGCACATGATGGCAATATCGAAGTCGAATCGATCCTTGGAGAAGGAACGGTCTTCCGGGTCAAATTGCCGAGTGCGACAGACGCGTTACTCGAAGCAGAATGAAGAGACGAAGAAGAGGCGTTATCATGCGCCTCTTCTTTTTTGTCGTTTCACGTGTGAGATTCGTCCAAATTCATGCGCTTGGCTAAAACGAGTAAGATGCAGACATTTGAACGATAAATCGAACAGATTGATGACAGAACGGCTGAAACAGTTGAAAAAATCGTAAATTGTGCAGGGATTGCTAACGTTTCTGTACTCTCGCTATAGTGATTACAAAAAAGCGTGAGAGGAAGAAGAATCATGGAGAGCTTAGAAGCGTTACTCACACCACCGCAAGATATCGAACAAGAGAATGCAAACATTGATGGCAAAACACCGCTTGCGAAATTACAGCGGATTGCTGGGGAAGCAGCGCGGCAGATGATGCGACGACATCTCGAAGCAGATGTCTTGCAGGCGCTTGACGACAACATCTTGTATATCCACGACGCCGATTATTACGTGACCGGTACGACGACGTGTGCTCAGATTCCGCTCGGTCAGCTACTCTCGAACGGATTTCAGACGACACACGGTTCAATCCGACCAGCGCAAGACATCCGTTCTGCCCTCGCCCTTGCGGCAATCATCGTCCAAGCGAATCAAAACATGCAGCATGGCGGACAAGCCTTCGCGACCTTTGACGATGATGTAGCGCCATTCGTCGAAAAGACCTACCAACGCGAATGGACCAAACTAAACGCCCTTGTGCCGCATTGGAAGCGACGCAAGCGGGAGCGGCGCGCATGGCAGGAGACGTATGAAAAGACGTTTCAGGCGTGCGAAGCGTTCATCCATAATACGAATTCGATGCATTCACGCGGCGGGGGACAGGTGCCGTTTTTATCCGTCAATTATGGAACGAATACGACGCAGGCAGGTCGGCTCTTCCAGCGCGCCTTGCTGACAGCGACGGAACGAGGGTTAGGAAGAGGAGAGACGCCGATCTTTCCGATTCAAATCTTTAAAGTCAAACAAGGCATCAACCTGTCACCGACGGATCCGAACTATGACTTGTTTCAACTTGCCACTCGCGTGACAGGAAAACGATTGTTTCCGAACTTTGCGTTTCTTGATGCACCATTTAACCGTCAGGAGCAACCAGGGGGAGCCGAGGTCGCATACATGGGATGCCGGACCCGTGTGTTTGAAGATCGTGGAGATATCCCGTCCGTCACAGGTCGAGGCAACTTATCGTTTACGAGCATCAATCTCGTCCGTTTGGCACTTCAGAGTCAAACCGTCGATCAAATGTTCGAAGCTGTCCAAGAGACGACAAGACTTGCATGCCGGCAACTCATCGCGCGTTATGAGTTCCAGGCAAGTCGAACGGCTGACGAGTTTCCATTTTTATATCAACATGTCTGGAAAGACGGTGAGACGCTAAAAAGTACGGATCAGGTGGGTCCGGTCCTCAAGCACGGGACGTTAGCGGTCGGCTTCATCGGTCTCGCGGAATGTTTGACCGTTTTGACGGGCAATCATCATGGGTATTCCGAACTGGCACACCAGATTGGTATTGCCTTGATTCAAGCGATGCGAACGGTCATCGACAACTATGGCGAGATGACGGGATTGAACTTCAGTTTACTGGCAACTCCAGCTGAAGGGTTATCAGGTAAGTTCACACGTCGTGATGCCAGTGACTTCGGTGAAATCAAAGGAGTGACCGATCAGCCGTATTACACGAATTCCTTTCATATCCCTGTCGATGCGCCCGTGACGATCCGTGAAAAGATTCAACTCGAAGCACCGTTTCATGCATTATGTAATGGTGGACATATCACCTATGTCGAGACAGATGGCGCACTTGCCGGAAATCCACAAGCGATTGAAGACATCGTTCGTTTGATGGCGGAAGCTGGAATCGGCTATGGGTCAATCAATCATCCCGTCGATCGTTGTCTTGATTGCAGAACGGAGCAGACACTCGAGGATCAGTGTCCGGTTTGCGGAAGTAGATCAATCGAACGGATTCGACGCATCACAGGATATCTCGTCGGTACACTGGACCGTTGGAATGAGGCAAAACGGGCTGAAGAGCAGAATCGGGTGAAGCACGATGTTACGCGTTCTCTCCCTTCATCCTGATTCTGTCGTTGATGGACCCGGTTTGCGAACGGTCCTGTTTCTTGCCGGTTGTCCACACCACTGTGTCGGCTGTCATAATCCGTCCTCCTGGGATCCGGCAGGTGGAGTGGATTGGACGATTAAAGAAACAGTGGAACGGATTCAGGCGATCGGAAATCGTCGTTTGACATTATCCGGCGGCGAGCCGATGCTTCAAGCGGCAGCACTTGTGCAACTTCTCGAACAACTTGGACCAGATTATGACGTCATTTTATATACTGGCTATGTACTAGAGGAAATCTTACAGCGTCGACGGTGGCATCCACTAATACTGCGACTAGACGGACTCATCGATGGTCCGTTCATCCTGTCGAAACTCGACCGAACGACACGTTTTCGGGGCAGCACGAATCAACGAATTTATGATCGACAGCAACTGCAAAAAAGAGTGTTACACAAAAACAAAAACTCCCCCGTCTCATCAGACAGGGGAGAATCAGATCATGCATATTTTTGTTCTTGATCGACGGATTCGACGACTGCGAGTGTCGTCGTCCGTCGTTTTTTGATGAAGAACGATAAGATCAATGCCGCGAGTGCAAGTAACGTCGCGATGAAGAACGTATCATTGATCCCTTCGATCATCGCTTGCATCTGTAACCATTCCGGATTAGCAGCTTCTGGTTGTGAAGCGAATTCCGGGACGTGATGCTTCGTCCGCGACGTCATGATCGTCACGAGCAGACCTGAACCGATCGCACCCGATACTTGTGACAACGTATTGTTCAATGCCGTACCATGGGGCGTCAAGTGTTGCGGAATATGGTTCAATCCGTTCGTCATGACCGGCATCATGACCATCGAGATTCCAAGGAAACGTAACGTATACATGATGACGAGGAACGCGTATGACGTATCCGCCGCTAATTGACTAAACGAGAACGTCGTCAAGACCGTCAGTGATAAGCCGATGATGGCAAGGATCCGGGCGCCGAAACGGTCGAACAGACGACCCGTGATCGGTGACATGATCGCCATGACGATTGCCCCCGGTAACATCAAGAGACCAGAGTGAAACGGTGAGATACCGCGAATCGTCTGGATATAGATCGGCATCAAGATCATGGCGGAGAACATCGACATGTTCAGGACCATCGAAATTCCTTGCGATAAAGCGAACATCGGATAACGGAAAATCCCGAACTCAAGCATCGGTTCTTCGAGCATGAATTGACGTATAATGAAGGAAGTCAGACTGATTACACCGATGATCAACGATCCGATGACCGTCCAAGACCCCCATCCGGCAGAACCAGCGGAACTAAATCCATACAGCAATCCACCGAAACCAAAGCTTGAGAGAACGAGTGAAAATAAATCGAGTTTCAATGTGCTACGAACCGTCTCTTTCTTCAACAAGAAGGCACCCGTGAAGAGCACGAGTAATGCGATCGGAGTGACGAGATGGAACAGCATCCGCCACTCATAATGTTCAAGAATCCAGCCGGACAATGTCGGTCCGATGGCTGGGGCGAACGTGATGACAAGTCCGAAGATTCCCATTGCTTGTCCGCGTTTCTCGATCGGGAAACCGGTCAAAAGAACGTTCATTAGCAGTGGCATCATGATCGCAGAACCAGATGCCTGCATCATCCGCGCACCGAGTAGAAGCGGGAAGACGTGTGCTTGTCCAGCGATGATCGTACCGAGTGAGAACAGCGTCATCGCCGTCAAGAACAGTTGACGTGTCGAAAACTTCTGGACAAGGAATGCTGACGTCGGAATCATGATTCCGTTGACGAGCATATAGCCCGTCGTCAACCACTGGGCGGTGCTTGCCTGAATACCGAATGATCCCATGATCGACGGTAAGGCGATATTAAGTAACGTTGAGTTCAGGACCGCAACGAACGCACCTGCCATAAGGACAGTTAAAATTAAATAAAGTCGTGATGATTGCTTGCTTGATTGCATTTCGTTATGCTCCTTTTGTACTATGAGTCTAAAATGTTAGACTTGAATTCTATAACTAACTTGGCTATCTTACCAGTCCAAGTCGAATGAATTCAAATTATTTGCTTCATACACTAAAATAAGTGATTGTTAAACCATTGCAATCATTTGAACAGAAAAGGACAAGACCATGAATCCAAAAAAGAAACAACTACTAGATGCTGCCTATCAGCTATTCGTCGAAAAAGGTTATCAATCGACGTCCATCCAGGACATTCTTGAGCACAGTAACGTTTCCAAGGGAACGTTCTATAACTATTTCTCCTCTAAAAATGAATTATTCATCGATGTATTTAATACCGTCTTTGAAAAGATGCGGACGGCGCGCAAAGAAATTCTCGTCGGACGAGATGTCTCGGATTATGAGACGTTCATCCAACAAGGTAACTGTTACTTGGAACTGATGCAAAAATATAAATTGTATACGTTGTTCGAAGAGGCGATTGCTTCGAATGAAAAAGAACTGAAGACGTTCATGGAGAATAACCGTCTTCTTGAAATCGAATGGACGTTTGAACGATTACGTGATTTATTCGGTCAGACGAAGGAACCGTATCTTCTAGATTTAGCGGTCATTTATACAGGGATGTTGCAATATGCGATGTACTTCTTCCGTCAATCCGAACCGAACACACAACCGGAACGGGTCGTCCGTTATGTATTCAATCGATTGACGCATCTCGTCGAAGACGTCAGTCGGACAGAAGAACAGTTGATTCCCCCGCGTTTCCTATCCGTTTGGCTCGATCGTCCACAAGATGAAGTCGTCATTCGGAAGGATTTGTTCGAGAAGACGAGTGCGCATATGAAGCGCTTGATTACCTTGTCATCGATTTCCGATGAATCGAAGGAAGCCCATGAAGAGGTTCTTGATTTCATCTATGAAGAACTACTCGAACGTAAGAAACCGAAAATTCATCTTCTACGCCGTGCACTCGAGACGATGGACGAAGATCCGGTCTTTGCGGGTCAGGAAATCATGGCGACCTATAAGGCGATGGTCGATGAGATTGCCCGTGTGCGGACCAAAACTTCCTAAAAAGGTTGCTTTTTGAAACTAATCGGATTACACTGAGACCATTCATGTTAGAAAAGGGGTCTCAATCATCATATGTTTACTCAATGGAAAAAAGAGTGGTTCCTGCAACCAAAAGCGGATTTGCTATCCGGAATCGTCGTTGCCTTGGCACTCGTTCCGGAAGCAATCGCGTTTTCGCTGATCGCTGGCGTTAATCCGATGGTCGGGTTATACGCTTCCGTCATCATTGCGATCGTCATCTCGATTGCCGGCGGTCGTCCCGGAATGATTTCAGCTGCGACCGGTGCGATGGCACTCGTCGTCGTCCAGCTCGTCAAAGACCATGGTGTCGACTATTTACTAGCTGCCGGTATCCTTGCCGGAATTCTACAAATCGCGTTCGGATTTTTAGGGATTGCTAAGTTATTACGATTCATTCCTCGATCCGTCATGGTCGGATTCGTCAATGCTTTAGCGATTTTGATTTTCTCGGCACAACTGCCGCAGTTTGAAGGTCAGAACTGGATCATGTACGCAATGGTCGCCGCATCACTCGCCATCATCTTGTTATTCCCACGCGTGACGAAAGCGATTCCGGCACCACTCGTTGCGATCACGATCATGACGGTGTTGACGGTCGTCTTCTCACTCGATACACGAGTCATTGGAGACATGGGACAAATCGAAGCGGCGTTACCAAGCTTCTTCTTGCCGGACGTCCCGTTCTCACTTGAGACGCTCCAAATCATCTTCCCGTATGCTTTGTCACTTGCATTCGTCGGTTTGATCGAATCGTTGCTGACAGCACGAATCGTCGATGAGATGACGGATACGACGTCAAACAAAGCAATGGAATCACGCGGACAAGGAATTGCGAACATCATCGCTGGTATGTTCGGTGGCATGCCGGGTTGTGCGATGATCGGTCAATCGGTCATCAATGTCACGTCTGGTGGGCGTGGTCGCTTGTCGACGTTGACAGCAGGTGTGTTTTTAATGCTGTTGATGTTTACGATGAATGATCTATTGATGACAATTCCGATGGGAGCACTCGTCGGTGTCATGTTCTTCGTCTCGTATGCGACGTTTGACTGGGGCTCATTTAAGATGCTCAAGACGTCACCGAAGAGTGATTCTGCTGTCATGCTCGCAACCGTTCTCGTCACCGTATTGACGAACGATTTATCAATGGGCGTTCTTGTCGGAATCTTGCTTGCTGCGTTATTATTTGCGTCAAAAATTTCTCGTATTCAAGTCGAGCGAAAGGAGCAAACAGATCGAGTCCGTTATACGATTCGTGGACCGTTGTTCTTTGCATCGACGACAGCATTTGCAGAACAGTTCCAGCTCGAAACTGATCCATCGTCCGTCATCACGCTCGATTTCTCGGCGTGTCACTTGTTTGATGATTCTGCCATCGAAGCGATCGAGAACGTCGTCTTGAAATACGAACGACTTGGAAAAAAAGTTGAACTCGTTGGATTGAATGAAGAGTCGCAGGCTCTTGTCGATCGACTAGCTCAACGGATTGCATAAGAGAACAGGAAGAAAATATGAGGAAGCGGTCGGCATCGTGTCGACTGCTTTTTTGTTTTCTTCTGATTGACGATGAGAAGTGCGCCCATTGATTGGTTTCGCTATACTAAAAACAAAAGGGGGCAGTTAAGATGAAATGGTTTCGATTTGAGCAAGAAGGAAAAGTAGGCATCGGAGTTGAGCAGGATGGGGCTACATATGATGTGACGGCACAAGTCTATACGGATTCATTGTTTGAAGTGATTTCACGTGAGTTCGATGTTGACCTTGATTTAGATATCGCGCCACTACTTAATGGAGATGTTCGAAAACTGGCACCGTATGTTCCAGCACGAAACGTCATCTGTGTCGGCAAAAACTATGCCGATCACATCAAAGAGATGGATACGGCGGGAGCGGGGAAATTCGTCTTGTTCACGAAAGCACCGACGTCGATCGTCGGACCGTTCGAACCGATCGAACGGCATGCGGATTTGACACAGCAACTGGATTATGAAGGTGAACTCGCCATCATCATCGGCACGACGGGGCGTGATCTGACACCTGAGAATGCACTTGATCACGTGTTCGGCTATAGTATCGTCAATGACGTGACAGCGCGGGATTTACAAAAAGAACACGTCCAGTTCTTCCGTGGTAAATCGCTTGATGGGTTCTGTCCGTTCGGACCGGTCATCGTCTCAGCGGACAGCTTTGATCCAAGTGACGTCCTCGTCGAGACGCGCGTGAACGGGCAACTCCGACAGTCGGGATCAACGGCCTTGATGTTGCGTGATGTCGTGACGATTTTAGTTGAAGTGTCGCGCGGAATGACGCTTGAAGCAGGGGACATCATTGCGACAGGAACTCCAGCTGGTGTGGGTCACGGCATGAAACCACCGGTCTACCTTCAGACAGGGGATGTCGTCGAGGTATCGATTGAAGGAATCGGTCGCCTGCAAAATGAAGTCCAGTGAACGAAGATGACCGAAATGATTGAATTTCATTCACCGCTTTCCACATTACTTTGGAAAGCGGTTTTTTATTTTGCGAAATACATAGATAATTTGAAAAATGATTGATTTTATTCGATAAAACAGTCATCATATGACCGTTTTTGATGTATAATGAAACTATAAGGACGGTTTAATGTCGAAAAAAGTCGTATTTTGAACGTTTTATAGAGAAATTATATAATTTTTGAACGTTTTTGATTGATTTTTGAATGTAAACGCTTTATATTATAGATGTGGAGGGAAACCTTATGTTAACGAAAAAACGCCATCAACTCATTCTCGAATTACTAGCTCGAGAAGAAGTCGTCAAGATGCAAAAAATCGTCGAGCAAACCGGTGCCAGTGAGTCTACGATTCGTCGGGATTTATCACAGCTTGAGACAGCAGGTCATCTGCGTCGGGTGCACGGGGGCGCGACAGCGAACCATTTGCAAATTGAGGAACCGAGTTACTTCGAAAAGAGTGACAAACATGTCGAAGAAAAGGAACGGATCGCACGAGCGGCCGCTGACCTGATCGAAGACGGCATGTATGTCTACCTCGATGCCGGAACGACGACGCTTGCCATCGTTCCGTATCTCGAAGAGAAGGCGATTACGGTCGTGACGAACAGTCTTCCTCTAGCGAACACGTTACTCTATCACCGTATCCCGACGTTCGTCGTCGGAGGTCAACTGAAGCATTCAACGCAAGCACTCGTCGGTTACAACGCACGTGAAGGAATGTTGATTTACCATTTTGATGTCGCGTTCCTTGGGATGAACGGTGTTCATCCGACACAAGGCTTCACGACACCAGATCCGGAAGAGGCACTCGTAAAGAAGACAGCGATCGAGTTAGCAAAACAATCGTATGTACTCGTCGATGAGACGAAACTGGATGCAATCAGCTTCAGTCGGGTGGCGTCCTTGCAAGCGGCGACGATCATCACGACGACATCCAGCGAGCAAGAAGCGAAATACAGTCAATACACAGAGGTGGTGAACGCGAAATGATTTATACACTGACACTCAATCCATCCATCGACTATTATGTCACGTTACCGGTATTTGAGGCAGGACAAGTCAATCGTGTCGAACAGGCGGAAAAAGTGGCCGGAGGGAAAGGAATCAACGTCTCTCTCGTCCTAAAAAACTATGAGGTAGAAACACAAGCACTCGGATTCCTTGGGGGAAGTACCGGACAATTCATCCGGGCAGAACTCGAGAAACGAGGCGTGTTAACGGACTTCACACCGATTCAAGATGAGACGCGGATCAACGTGAAGATTCGTGCCGATCAAGAATCTGAGCTGAATGCAGCGGGACCGAAGATTCAACCGGAAGAGCTGGAGCATTTATTATCCCGATTCAAGACGATGCAAGCCGGTGACATCGTCGTCTTCGCAGGCAGTATCCCAAGCAGTCTACCGCATGATCTCTATCGTCATATCGCGACGATCTTGAATGAACGGAACGTCCGCTTCGCCGTTGATACGACGAAGGAAGCGATGCTTGAAGTCTTACCGCTCAGTCCATTTTTAATCAAGCCGAATCACCATGAACTCGGTGAAATTTTCGACGTCGAGATTACGTCGAAGGAGATGGCCGTTCCATACGCCCAACAGCTCGTCGAGCGTGGTGCCGAGAACGTCGTCATCTCATTTGCAGGAGACGGAGCACTGCTCGTCAATCGTCAAGGTGCCTACACGGCAAACACACCGGCAGGAAAGCTCGTCAATTCTGTCGGTGCCGGAGATTCACTCGTCGCTGGATTCGTTGCCAGCCATGCGCTCGGCAAATCACCAGAAGAAGCGTTCCGCTATGCGGTCACGACTGGTAGCGCGTCTGCTTATTCCTTCGGTCTTTGTACGAAGGAAGATATCGATCGTCTCATCAAAGACGTCAACGTCGTTGAACTCATTCAATCCTAAAAGGAGTGTGACTACTCATGAAAATTACTGATCTCTTGACACGTGATACGATTCAGCTCGATTTACAAGCGTCATCTAAAGCCGCTGTCATCGACGAACTCGTAAACGTCCTCGATCGGGCAGGAAAACTGAACGATCGCTCGGCATATAAAGAAGCGATTCTCGCACGGGAAGCGCAAAGTACGACAGGTTTAGGGGAAGGCATTGCCATTCCACACGCAAAAACAGCAGCAGTCAAAACACCAGCGATCGCCTTCGGTCGTTCGACAGGTGTTGACTACGAAGCACTCGACGGTCAACCAAGTCGGTTGTTCTTCATGATCGCAGCAGGTGAGAACGCAGATAATGCGCACCTTGAAACACTTTCGAAACTATCCGTTTATCTGATGGATATGAACTTCCGCGATACGATTCTTGCGGCTAAAACGAAAGACGAAGTCATCGCAGCAATCGAAGCGAAGGAACGCGAAGAAGAAGGTCCAGTTGACGTCTCAAGCGACAACGTCGACCAAGACGCACCGTATATCCTCGCTGTCACAGCTTGTCCGACAGGGATTGCACACACGTATATGGCGGCTGATGCCCTTCGCCAAAAAGCAGAAGAGATGGGTGTCCGCATCAAAGTCGAGACGAACGGATCGACAGGCGTCAAGAACGGTTTGACACAACAAGACATCAACGATGCGACAGCGATCATCGTCGCTGCGGATAAAGCGGTTGAGATGGATCGCTTCAACGGGAAACACGTCGTTGAAGTACCGGTCGCACAAGGAATTCGTAAACCACAAGAATTAATTAACCGTGCCGTCAAACAAGACGCACCTGTCTACAAAGCGAGCGGTTCAAGCGAAAGTTCAAAACCAGCGCGTGGTGGATTCTACAAACACTTAATGAGTGGGGTATCCGCAATGTTGCCACTCGTCGTCGCTGGTGGTCTCTTGATCGCGATCAGCTTCTTCTGGGGAATCAACTCTGCGAATCCGGATGATCCGTCATACAACGAGTTCGCTGCTCAGTTAATGTCGATCGGGAAAGCTGCATTCGGTCTCTTGATTCCAATCCTCGCTGGATTCATCGCGATGTCGATCGCTGATAAACCAGGTCTTGCTCCTGGTCTGATCGCTGGGTTCCTTGCAAGCAGTGGTAACGCTGGTTTCCTCGGTGGATTGATTGCCGGTTTCCTTGCTGGTTACGTCGTTCTCTTACTCGTTAAAGTCTTCAAAGGTCTCCCGGCAGCTCTTGAAGGAATCAAACCAGTCTTGCTCTATCCACTGTTTGGTTCATTCATCACAGGGATGATCATGTTACTCGTCATCAATGAGCCGATCGCGAAGTTCATGACATGGCTCACGGATTCACTGAACGGACTCAGTGGTGGGAACGCAATCCTCCTCGGTATGCTCGTCGCAGGTATGATGGCAATCGACATGGGTGGTCCGATCAACAAAACAGCATACGTTTTCGGTACAGCTGCTCTTACAGCAGGTAACACGGAAGTCATGGCAGCCGTCATGGCAGGTGGGATGGTTCCACCACTCATCGTGGCTTTCTCATCAACATTGTTCGCACGTAAGAAATTCACACCGCAAGAACGTGAAGCAGGTATCGCTGCTTACGCAATGGGTGCATCGTTCGTCACAGAAGGTGCGATTCCATTCGCAGCAGCCGATCCACTCCGCGTCATTCCGTCAAGCGTCATCGGTTCAGCTATCGCTGGTGCATTGACGATCGTCTTCGGCGTCTTGCTCCCAGCACCACATGGCGGTATCTTCGTCTTCCCGTTACTTGATGGTCCATCAGGTACGGTCATGGCAATCGTCGGTTACGCGGGTGCGATCCTCATCGGTTCACTCGTTGGTGCGGCAATCCTATCCTTCCTCAAAAAACCGCTTGTTGACCAATCGGTCGCGAAAGCGGAAATGACAGAAGGAACAGGTACGAAAGCATCATAATTCACCTAAATCCTCTCCGTTTTCAAGCGGAGGGGATTTTTTGTTGAATTTTGACGGCTAACGGTGAAGAATAGAGGGCATACTGAATAAGAAGGAGGGATGGACATGGGTGGACAATCCTTACAAATCGGACCACGGACCATCAAGACAGGTCTTGCGGTCATCTTGGCGCTGTTGATCAGTAATCTGTTCAACCTTAGCCCAATCCTGCCTGCGATCTCGGCAGCGACGACACTCCTGCCTTCGGTCTATCAGACATGGAAACAATTTCTCGAGGAAGCAGAGGCCAACTTGATTGGTGCCTTTTTGACGTTACTCGCACTTTGGATTTTAGGGGATAATCCGGCGAATCCGCTTGCAATCGGAATCGTCATCATGGCAGCAATCTCGATTTTGCTAGCCTTTGGTTTCGGGCGGACGATTCCACACGTCGTCTTGATGATCATTGTCATTCTCGAAAGTGTGGCGACAGCGACCGAACCACTTTGGCAAGTCGTCTTGATTCGTTACTTGCTCGTCATGCTCGGGATCGGCTGTGCGCTCGGCATCAATGCGTTGATCTTCCCGCCGCGTTACGGCAATGTCTATTACCAGAAAGCGACGAAACTTTTCGAGAAACTGCTCGTCGTCACGCGAGCGATTGCCTTCGAAGGAAAGGTCGCCCCATATCGGGCAGCGATTGATAAAATGTCAAATTCGCTCCTTGAGACACAAAATCTGTTCAACCTACACAAGGAAGAGATTCGAGGAACGCGTCAAAAGCACGCCTCGCTCTTACGGAACCTGTTGATTCTCAAACATATGCAATCGTGCCTCGAACGTGGTGTCGCGACGGCAGAGCGCTTCAGAGAGCGAGAGAAGGCCCTTGACTCGATTGCGGACGATCTTCGGAGTGAATTGTTTTATCACTTGATGCATATCGCACAGCGACAAGAGAAGGTCTTGCTGACATATGATCTCTTGTTGACGGAAGAACCACTCGCGATGGAGGATCTCGTCAAAGAGAACATCGCCTTCGTCAAGCACTCTTTCCTTGACCGCGATGAACTCGAGGAAGAAGTCATCATGGAAATCTTACCGATCGTCGTCTCGATGAATGAGTGGATCCAAGAGCTTGAAGCATTCGAAAAACGGCTCAACGGTGCGCTTCGTCGTCATATCACATCACTGACGATCGAACAAAAATCAGTCCGCGATAAAACATTTAATCGATTTAAACGTAAAAAAGCCATTGACGAAAGTAAAAAGTAAGCGTATAGTCCTCCTTAACGATACTTTACTTGCTAAAAGCATAACAGTATAACAGCATAACAGAACGAAAGATTAAGCGATGATGAAACCGAAGTAAAGACCATCTCCCTGTTTCAGAGAGCACGTGGCGCTGCGAACGTGTACACAGATGGTGTTGAATTACAGTTTCTGAGCTTCTTGCGTAAGCGAGCGGAGCAAACCGTTATCCCGATCATGAGTGACTCAGTCAATGACTGGGTAATCAGGGTGGTACCGCGGCTTTCGTCGCCCCTGTCGAACGATACGTTCGGCAGGGGCTTTTTTGTTATCTCACATTCATTCAAGGGGGAACTCATATGTCTACACCAATCATTCCAAGTCACTTACGTCCACACGTCGCACCACAGCACTACGAAGACTACACGCCAACGGATCATGCCGTTTGGAGATACGTCATGCGACTGAATCTAAATACGTTACAAGATACAGCACACCCGGCATACCTCGAAGGGCTTGCTGAATCGGGCATCAGCCCGGAACGGATTCCAAACGTGCGTGAAATGACAGCGAACCTAAGCCGTGGAGGCTGGGGAACAGTCGCTGTTGATGGTCTCATTCCTGGCGTCGCCTTCTTCGATTTCCAAGGGCACGGACTCTTGCCGATCGCGACCGACATCCGGAAGGTCGATAACATTCTTTACACACCAGCGCCAGATATCTTGCATGAAGCAGCGGGGCACGCACCAATCTTGATGAATCCGGTTTACGCGGAATTCGTTCGTCGCTTCGGTGAGATCGGGGCACATGCCTTTAACCATAAAGCCGAGCATGACGTGTTCAAGGCACTAAAGAAATTGACGATCGTCAAAGAGAGCCCATTCTCGACGCCAGCCGATATCGAACAAGCTGAAATTGAGCTCGCGGAGACACGGACACACGTCAAAGGGATTTCGGAAGCGAACGAAATCTCACGTCTGTTCTGGTGGACGGTTGAATTCGGTCTGATTGGTGATATCGACAATCCACAAATCTACGGTGCAGGTCTTCTATCATCAGTCGGTGAAAGCCGTCACTGCTTAACGGACGCGGTCGTTAAACATCCATTCTCGCTTGAGAAAGCACTTGCGACGAAACATGACGTGACGAGCATGCAAAAAGAACTCTTCGTTTGTGAATCGTTCGAACAGCTTCGCGATGCACTTGAAGAATTCGCACAGTCGATGTCTTACATCCGCGGTGGTATTCACGGACTGACGAAAGCGGTCGAATCGGGTAACCTATCGACGCTCGTCTTCGACAGTGGTCTCTCGCTCGTCGGTGTTCCTGAAACGCAAGAGATCCACGATTCGCTACATCTCGTCAAACTAACAGGCCCGACAGCGCTTGCTGCGAACGGTGAAGTGTTGACAGGTCAAGGACTTGCAGATCATCCGGAAGGCTTTACACTCCTTCACGGCAAGGAATTGAACGAAGTATTGATGCAAGTCAAAGTCGGTGAACGTCTCGACTGGGCGGAAGGAAATGTTCATGTCACAGGAGACATCACAGCGATTCAAAACGTCAATGGAAATCGGGCGCTCGTCGTCTTAGAAGCAGCGACGCTTGCAAACGACGGGAAAACGATGACGATGGACCGGATGGAATTGATCGTCGGTGACATTACGTCAGCATTCCCGGGAACGGAAGTTGAAGCACTGAAGCCGATTCCGGAAACGGTCGAGTTCGAACGAATCGAACGTCCGTTGACAGCGGCTGATCCGATCTTCGAAGTCGTCCGCGAGATTCGCGAAGGTCGTGCCGGACGAGAACGGTTACCGCAACTGATCGATCAGACACTCGTCCAGTTACCGGACGCTTGGTTACTCCGTCTTGAATTACTCGAGTTAGCGGATGAAGTCGATCAACCACGTCTGATTGCAGATCTCGAGCGCTTAAAAGCGACATCTGAGCAGCGAGATGAATTGATCACGCGTGGGATGGCCTTACTCGACGTCGTTCATCAATGAGTCGAACTCCGGTTCTGAACCTGTTAGAATGGAGACATTCGGTAAAAGGGGATGATCGGTTATGACAAATTATTATCAAGACGTAAAGGAATTTCACCGTGTATTTTCACACCCTGGCGCAACGACGCCAACACCTATGACGGTCGATCGTGGAATCAAACGCTCGACCTGGACGGCGGAAGAAGCAGTCGTTGAGTTCCTGCATCAATCGGCGACGAGTGAAGCAGAATTTCTTGAAGCGATCGAACGTTTCAAGTCAGGACTTGATACAGCGGTTGAAAAATCGCTCCAGATGAAACAACCCGAAACAGATGTCGAACGGCTCGTCGGACAAGGGGATGCCTTGACGGACGCCCTCTACTTCATCATGGGAAGCTTCGTTGAGATCGGGCTTGATCCGGCTCCATTGTTCGAGATCGTCCAGCGTGCGAACATGGCGAAGCTTGGACCGGACGGAAAACCAATCTTCCGGGAATCGGACCAAAAGGTCATGAAACCGGAAGGCTGGCAACCACCGGAACCACAACTGGAAGCAGAAGTACGTCGGCAAATCGCTGTAGCTTCGAGTACGTCGAAAGCGTGATTCATGACGATAAAAAGAGAGGGATGACTGGTCTGCGAACCGGTCATCCCTCTCTTGTTGTATCTATTCACTTTTGACTTGATAACGCGATAAATCGAGTTGACGGGCGGTGAGGAATTCGACATCTTCTGCTTCAAGCGCCAGTCGCTGTTCATCGCCTTCAAGCGATAGTTTTCCGCCAGCAGCAAGCACGCGGTGCCACGGTAGACGTTCCGTCTTACTCATGCTGTGAAGAATCCGCGCTACTTGTCGTGCGCTACGCGGATGACCGGCGAGTCGAGCGACTTGCCCGTAAGTCATGACTCGACCAGCAGGGATCGAACGAATGATAGTCAGGACATCTTGCGTGAATGGTGTCATGTTTCGTCCGTAGCAACGACATACTGTTGAATCTTATCGTCTTCATCAAAGCCGATCGTCACATCGATGATGCCTTGTTGCAGGCGAATCTGGAGCTCGAGACGGTCCTTGATATCGTCCGCTTGTGCGATCGTCAACGTCGGGTCGACTTCAATCTCGACTTCGACGTGGAAATGATCGCCTTCCTTAATGACTTCGAGTTTACTGATGTCTTTGACGTCAGGGTCCTTCATGATTAGTCCACCGAGACGTGCTGCCATCGTCTCATCGGCTTCACCCAGTGCACCAGCTGCGTTTTGTAGGAAGACATTCCCGACGACGTAAAACATCATCAGTCCGATAAGGATCGAAGCAATTCCTTCTGCCTGATGGAACGGTGTCACATGCGAGATAATGACGGCGATCATCGCGACGACGCCACCGGCCGTTGCGACCAAATCTTCTAGAAACACAAGGCGTGTGGCTGGTTTTGCTTGTTTGAGTGAGCGGAAGCTGTCAAGAATCAAGCGTGGTCCTTTCGAGTCTAACTTCGCATCGTGTGCGATCTCTTGCATCGCTTTAACAAATACGCCACTCTCTAAGACGACACCGACGAACAAGACAGACAACGTGATCCAAAAGCCAGTTGATTCCGTCGGTTCGATGATGTGGGCGATCCCTTCATGAATCGTTTCGTACGCCATGATGCCGACGAAGAGGATGGCGCCGAGCAACACGAGATTGACGAGACGACCGAAGCCGTTCGGGAATCGTTTCGTTGGTGCCTTTTTACTGAGGGCAGAACCGATGAAGACGAAAAATTGGTTGGCAGCGTCCCCGAGCGTATGCATCATCTCCGCGAACATCGCGACATTTCCCGTCAGGACGTAGGCAATTGCCTTGATGATAGCGATGACGGAGTTAACGATGCCTGCCGTCAGCGCCGACCGGTTTCCCCGGCGTAATAATGTAAAAAATTCTCCCATGATTGTACTCCTTTTAGTTAAGTTACGTATTAGTTCACTTTATTATGTTACATCATTTTGAGAAAAACGACTATCTTCACACGAAAAAACCCGCGCAAGATGCGCGGGTTTAACTGGTCAAGACAAGTCGACTGTTTTATTGATTTCGTTCTCATCGTCTTTGCCGACGACTTTCTTCAATACTTGTTTGACGGACTTCGTCGTGTTTCCCGTTTCCCAGTATTCAGCAGCTTCAGTGTTGACTTTAATCAAGACGACTTTCGGATCTTCATATGTCGTTCCGAGATAGGCTTCATAGCGTGGGCTCCAGAGCTCTTTCTTCCGTTCGATGTCTTCAACGAGTTCCGCTGTCCCGCGGATCGAGACATATGATTTGTCAACATATGCGACATTGACGCTCGGATTCTTAAGTAGTTCTTGATATTTGTCTGTTTCTTTTGAAGTGAGGAACCAGAGGTCGCCATCAAATTCGATATCCTGTGTTTGCATCGGACGCGATACGAGTCCTTCTGCTGAAATCGTCGTCAGCATCGCTGTTTCGATTTTATCAATCAGTTTCTTGACCGTTTCGACTGCTTCTTGATTCGTAGTATGTGTTGACATGTAACTCCACCTCATTCGTTAGATTTTTATGCTCACTTAGGCATTGTTCCCTGAATCTCAAAATGAAAACGTCCCCATGATGGAAAGAAGCAGTTTCGTTGCACGGTACAACGAGGAGGCGTACAGTGTAGGTACGTATTCGAAAGAAAAAGGAGAGACATACATGAAACTTAGTATTTTAGACCAATCCCCGGTCTCTAAAGGACAATCCCCATCTGATGCCTTACACGAAACGGTCGAGCTCGCGAAAATCGCGGACGAACTCGGCTATCATCGCCTGTGGGTATCCGAACACCACTTCGCCAAAACACTGGCTGGTTCAAGCCCGGAAGTCCTGATTGCTTACATGGCGGCAGTGACGAAACAGATTCGCCTCGGTTCAGGCGGTGTCATGCTGCCGCATTACAGTGCCTATAAAGTCGCAGAGAACTTCCGTGTCCTTGAAGGGCTTGCACCAAACCGGATCGACCTTGGACTCGGTCGGGCACCGGGCGGTATGCCGCTTGCGACACGTGCGTTGCAAGAAGGATCGTCGCCACGTTTTGGTGGAGCCGATTACGGCGAACAACTCGATGATCTCGTCGATTACTTGAAAGACGGGGCGCCTGCCGGACACCGGTTCGCGGGACTCGTCGCAACACCAGAAGTCGATACGACACCAGAGGGCTGGTTACTTGGATCAAGTGGGGGTAGTGCCTTGAACGCCGCACAACGCGGATTCGGATTTGCCTTTGCTCACTTCATCAATGGACAAGGTGGACAAGAAGTGATGGATTACTACCGTCATAACTTCATGGCGACGTCATTCAATGAGACACCACAAACGCTCGTCTCGATCTTCGTTACGTGTGCTGAAACGACAGAAGAAGCAGAACGGTTAGCTTCAAGTCTGGATCTGTCACTACTCTTACTGGAAAAAGGGGTCTCGTCGACAGGAACGCCAACTCCGGAAGAGGCAGCGGCGTATCCGTATACGTTCCAAGACCAATTCCGGATTGCTGAAAACCGGAAGCGGATGATCGTCGGTAATCCGGAATCCGTTGCAAAACAATTGCAAGAGCTCGCCGATTCCTACGGCACAGACGAAGTGATGATCGCTTCGATGATCGCAGACAAGGAAGCAAAACAACAATCATTAAAATTAATCATGGATGCCGTCAAAGCGACGGTCTGACCGATTCGCACGTCCTTTCTCACGAAGTGAGGGAGGACGTGTTTTTTACGTCTGCTACAGGAATGCTCTCGGACAAGATGTCTTTACGAAGTCGGAGGAATCCGAATGATGCCGCACCGAATAAGCCGACTGTACCGACTCCAAGTAGCACGATGATAGACACATGATCACTGAGTAAACCAAACAATAGGGTACCAATCGGCATCATCGCCATTGCGACCGATTCCAGAACACCGATGACACGTCCGAGGTAAGTCGGATCGGTTTGTTTTTGAACGATGAGCTGTAGTGGAATGTTCATCCGTAAGACGAGCATGCCGTCGATGAACAATAGAATCATGAAAAAAGGTAGTAGTAGAGCAGATGGAACATAGCCGAGTAGAGCAAGTGCAGGAAGTGCGTAACAAGAGGCGATTAAAAAGAGCGACTCGAATATCGTTCGTAACGGACGTTTCACCGTAAAGCGAGGTAAGGCAAGAAGCAACGAAGCGACAAGAAGACCGGCACCTAGTGCGGACTCGACCACTCCAAACCGAAATGGTGTGAATTGTAGTCGATCGAGCAAAATGATCGGTAACAAGATTTCGAAAGCGACAAAAAAGAAGTTCAGGACGATCGCCATCAGGACGAGTGTCGTCAATACTGGTTGACGGAACAGATAGCGGTAGCCCTCTTTAAACTCCGAGACGAAAGACGGAGTATCGGTAGTAGCCGGAGGAGAGGTATCCACTGCAAGAAAGCGGAGGCGGCTATTCCACCAGGCAGCAGAGGCAAACAAGAGAAACGGTAAGATCAAGAATTGCGTGATGGAGACAGTGGCGATGAGCAATCCCGCAACGAGTGGAGCAGTGATCGTTGAGGTCGATTGAATCGTCGAGAAGAGCGCGTTTCCGCGTTGTAACTCCTCTTCTTCTACGAGTCGCGGTAACGAGCTTGATAAGGTAACGGACAGGAACGTCGACAGGCTCGTCAAAAGGACACTAGCGATGATGTAATGAACGGTATGTAGAGGGGCTTGTAACGAATAGAGCAAAAGTCCAAACAAGACGAGTGCACTTAAGCTTTCGGTCATGACGATGATTTGTTTCCGGTTCCAACAATCAGCGAGGACACCAGCAACCGGTGAGAGCAAAATCCGTGGCACTGATCCTGCAAGCAGGACGAGCGCAAACTGAAAACCAGACGACGTTTCCCGTAAGACGGTCAGTCCGGCGACGAACGTAAAGAGACTAGCTGCGAATAATGAACAAAACTTTCCGAATAAGACACGCTTTAAATTAAATGACATCCTGTTCACTCCTTCAGAGTTAAATATTATTGAACTTTAGTGTAGAATAAAGGAGTGGAAGAAAAATGTAAAGATAAAGTTCAATATAATTTAACTTTTATGATAAAAGGAGTGACCAGTGTGTTAGGGGAACGTATCAAACAGATCCGAAAACAGAAAAAAATGACGCAAACGGATGTTGCGACCGGCATCATCACGAAGTCAATGCTCAGTATGGTCGAGAACGGGAAAGCGACACCGTCTGTGCCCGCATTACAGGCGATTGCTAGGCGATTACAGGTGACAGTCGAAGAATTAATGCTCGATCCGCGAGATGTTCAGATGCGGGAACTCATCGAAACAATCCGTTCGCGGCATACCCCATATTTTTCAGACGAAAAAATTCAGGAACTTCTAGAACCTTACTTGGTTCCGGAAACGACTTCCTATTGGCAAGGGCAGGTCTATCATAAATACGGCGATGCCCTCCGAGCGTCTGACCCGGAGCTTGGTTTGATATATTATGAGAAAGCAGAGCGGATTTTTCGACAGCTCGGTCGTCAAGATGAGCAGTTGCTCGTTCAGATCTCGAAAGTCTATTTTTTATTCAATCTCAAACGGACAAAGGAAGCATACGAGCTGATCGAAGCAATGGATGTACCACGCGAGATTCCACTTGCACCGAAAACCTATTTAAATTTCCAAATCTTGCGTGCACTTCGAGCAAGTTTGTTCGATGATCACTACACAGAAGCGATCGCTTTATTGCGTGAAGGGGTTCAGTATATGCGGGAGCAAGATGTCTATTATCATGTCATTTCGTTTCAACGTTTTCTCGGACTGTTTTTATATCTAGAAGGGGAAATCGAAAAATCACAGCAAGAGTTTGATCGATTGGAGCAGTTTTTTGCATTTAGTGAAACGACTGCCGTCGGACGAATCGAAGTCGATTTGACGAAAGGACTCATCGCGATTTTTGAAAACGATACGGACGGCATGCAGATGGCGTGGGAAAAACTCGTCACTGTAGCGATCGATGACGCGAAGCATTACATCGGACAACTTGAAGTCCATCTCCTTGTCAATGGCATCGAATTACCGAATCAGACGCTTCAGCAGAGCGTCGATAAGATATGGGAGATGCAAGATGCGTGGCTTGCTGCGAGTGGATTCGACCAAGCGATGATGTTACAGACGCTCGTACTAGCGATGCAACGAGGAATTGGTCAAGAACGGCTGGAGGATGTCATTCGATTGAAGGATGACCTTCAAAGTGAACGCCTCAAAGGCGATCTTGAGCGAGAGATACAAGCGTTGGTTAATGTTCAATGACGAAAAAACAGGCATGAAGCGAGTTCGCTTCATGCCTGTTCGTGTGAGGATGTCGTTCTTCTGAAGATCAACAAGACGCATGCAAGGACGGAAACGATCAAGTGTCCGATATAGACATCTCCCGTCTGGATGTAATGCAAGAGCATCGAGCCACCAAAAATCAATAAGGCAAGAAAGAGAAGCCGGACATAAAGTGATTTGTAAGACATGCAGACACATCCTTTCCATATCCAGTATATCCCAAAGTGAAGTGATAAGACAAAAAAACATCCACCCCAGAGGGATGGATGAGGAAAGTTTAAAGTGATTTAAAGCCTAATAGTTTTTGTGTCCAGTAGCGTTCCGATACACGGCTGATGCCGAGTGCCGGTGTGTTGGCATGGATGAACTGATCGTTGTTCAGCATGATCCCGATATGCGTCGGACCAGCAGCATATGTGTTTTCGAAGAAGATGATATCGCCACGCTTCGGTTGACGTAATTTTGATAACTTCGCTCCGAGGTACCGATCATCGTTCCAGTAGCCGTTGACGTTCGTTCGTCCGACTGCATAGCCAGCGGCATTCAAGGTATAGTTAACGAATCCAGAACAGTCGAATCCACCATTAACGGGGCTGCTTGATCCCCAGACGTATGGTGTACCGAGATATTGTTGACCAATCGAGATCGCACGTTCCATCAATGTTGAACCAGGAACGGTCGTCACAGGAGGTGTCGTCGGAGTGACCGGAGGCGTCGTCGTGACGGATCCCGTCGTGATGTAACTCTTCGCGACATAGTAGAGACCCGTTCCGATCTTGATCTGGTACCAGCCGCTATCTTTACCTGTCGTTTCACCTGTGACATTGACTGTCGAACCGTGTCCGACTTGTGTGAAGACTTTAGACGACGTCGAAGGCAACGTACGGACATTCAGACCGGTTGGGGCATTGACGCGATACGTCTTCGAAGCATCAACTGGCGTCAAAGAGACTCCGGGAGTCGTCGGTGTTGTTGGTGGTGATGCTTTTGTTGAAGCTTTGACATAGGTCGAAGCGACATATGCTTCTTTTCCGTCAAGCTTGACTTGGTACCACGAATCAACGGCACCTGTGACATCGAGCACCGTCTGATGCGGTAATGTCTTGTAGATTTTTGCGTTCGTCGCTGCAGCAGTCCGTGCGTTCAAGCCTTCCTTCGCATTGACCGTGTAGACTTTCGATCGATCAACCGCTTTAACGACTTTTTTGACGGGAGTCGTTGCGGGTGGTTTTGAATCCGTCGTGACGTTCGACGTCTTTTTGCTGACTAACGTCGCATGGACGTAAGCCGTTTGTTTTTTATAAGTGATTTGGTACCAATCTCCTGTTTTTTTCTTAACAGATAAGATTGTATTCTTTGCTAGTTTTCCGAGTGATTTCGAACTCGTCGTTGCTTTTTGGCGAATGTTGACGGCATCGGTATTCGTTATGTAAGTCGTAGTTGTTGGAGCCTTTTCCGTCGTCGCTTTGACATATGCTGAAGTGATGAAGGCTGGTTTGGACTGATAGCGGATTTCATACCAGCTGTTGACTTTCTTGACAGCTGTCAGCTTCGTACCTTTTTTGAGCGTCGTGATGACCTTCGCGGAAGTCGAGGCAGCCGTGCGAATGTTGACGTTATCCGTCAAAGTCAGTGTCGTTGACGCGGCTGAAACCGGAACCGTGGTACCGATCAAAGCGAGCGTCGTGAGGGCGAGAACAGTCTTTTTCACGTGACATAGCTCCTTCCAATAGATAGGTAAAAATCGTTGTTACCATTTTGTCATAAAAAGCGCTGATTCCCCTGATTTAAAAATATAATTTTTGTCTGGAAAACTGTAATACCGTTTTTCAAAAAAACGAATAGGTAGAATGAGTATTTTCAAAAAAGTTCAAGTACACTAGAAGTACTCGGAAGGAGGTTACACATGTTACGCCGTTTTTATCAGTATTATATCCCGCACAAACGATTATTCTGGCTCGATTTCATATCTGCTTTATTCGTCGGGGTTTTAGAACTTGCTTTTCCACTCGCTGTCCAGTGGTTCATCGACTCCTTGTTGCCAAACGGTGAGATGAACTGGATCATCCTCGTCAGCGTCGGATTATTAGCGCTCTACATCATCAGTACGTTGATGCAATTCGTCGTCAACTATTTTGGACATAAGCTCGGGATCAATATCGAGACCGATATGCGTCGTCAACTGTTCAGCCATGTGCAGAAACAGTCGTTCCGTTTCTTCGACAATACGAAGACGGGGCATATCATGAGTCGGATCACGAATGATTTGTTTGATATCGGGGAACTTGCCCATCACGGTCCGGAAGATGCCTTCATTGCCGTCATGACATTGCTGGGTGCATTCTCGATCATGTTGACGATCAACGTGCCACTCGCGCTCGTGACGATCATCGCTGTACCATTCCTAATCTGGTTGATCAGCTATGCGAACGTCCGGATGAATAAATCGTGGGACCGGATGTATGGTAACATCGCGGAAGTTAATTCACGCGTCGAGGACAGTGTCTCTGGTGTCCGTGTCGTTCAGTCATTCACGAACGAAGCTTACGAAATCGAGCGTTTTGAAAAAGACAACGCGACGTTCCGGCAGTCGAAAATCAATGCTTACAAAGTCATGAGTAAGAGTCTATCTGGCATTTACTTGACGACCCGTTTGATGACGCTCGCCGTCTTAGTCGTCGGTGCGTACTTGACGTATCGTGGCACTTTAACGGCCGGAGAGCTCGTTGGATTCATTCTTTATATGAACATCTTGCTGAAGCCGATTGATAAGATTACGGCATTACTTGAGATGTATCCAAAAGGGATGGCTGGCTTCAAACGCTTCCTCTCGATGATTGATGAGGATGCATCGATTCCGGATGCGCCAGACGCACTCGTCGTTGATCGGTTGAACGGTGGTATCACATTCAAGGATGTCGCGTTCGGTTATGAAGCCGATCGTCTCATTCTAGAGAATATCAATTTGACGGTCGATCCGGGACAGACCGTCGCGTTCGTCGGAACATCAGGGGCAGGGAAGACGACGATCTGTTCGTTGATTCCACGTTTTTACGATGTTCTAGATGGCGCAATCACGATTGACGGAATCGATATCCGGCAGATGACGAAGGAGTCTCTGCGACAACAAATCGGGATCGTCCAGCAAGATGTCTTTTTGTTCTCAGGGACGATCGCTGAAAACATCGCCTACGGTGATCTGAATGCGACGCAAGAAGACATCGTACAAGCGGCAGAACGTGCCCATCTCGGCCCGATGATCGCGGATCTACCTGATGGCTACGCGACACAAATCGGCGAACGGGGACTCAAATTGTCGGGTGGACAAAAGCAACGACTCGCGATTGCGCGGATGTTCCTGAAGAACCCACCGATTCTGATTCTTGATGAAGCGACGTCTGCGCTTGATACGGAAACGGAAGCACTGATTCAAGAATCGCTTGCCGAGCTGTCTGAGAACCGGATGACGCTCGTTATCGCCCACCGTTTAGCAACGATTCGAAATGCCGATAAGATTTTCGTCGTCACGAAGGACGGCATCGTCGAAGAAGGCTCGCATGATGAACTAATGGATCAAGGTGGTTACTTCTCCCGTCTGTTAGAGAGACAACGAGTTTGAATCGAATTGAAAGAATGAGAGGCGACGGACATGTTCTGTCGCCTTTTTTTGTTCGTCTAAAAATAAGGTTGTACAAGCCAATTTTAGGGAAAACGATTTATAGAAAAGAAGGCGAGGTGGAAGGATGTACGGTCAATTCTGTGAGAACTATGATGAGAGTTATCCCGTCTTGCGGGAGGAATCGTCACATGATTTCCATCGTTTTTTTGCGCTGTCCTACACGATTCATGATACCGTTTTTGAACAAACTGTCTACGAACGGCTGATGCGGACGATCAAACATAAGACGTCGCGTTTTTCAGCACTTCGGAGCCGCTATACACCGTTGCTCGTTGCCCATGTTCAATTAAATAGCACGGATCCCGATGTTCTCATCGAAGAAATCATCGTTGCGGAAAAGAAGATTAAACATCGCTTGATTCGTGATAAAGGAGTTCGCCCATTTTTTGCACTCAACGAAGTGCTGAACCGTCGACAAGGAATTGATGCGTTCCCTTATATGGAACGATTACATGCGACACGACCTCATTTGAATGCCGCGAAACAGTACGTCGTGACATCGACCTTGCTTGAACAGCAGCCATTACCAGAGGAATTTTTAGAGCGTGTCGATACATCGGAAGAATGGCTCGCGCAATATATGGAACGGACGAGTGAACGTGTCATTACGGCGCAAATCTTAGCGGCGCATCCAGATCCTTCAGCGCAACAGGAACGAATCATTGCGTGGCGGGAACTGTTAGAGCGGAGAGAAATCATCATCTGGGATCGTTTAATGCCGATTCTTGCGTTACTGCCTACAATGGAACGTGTCGACTGGATTTATGTGACCCGAATCGTCGACCGGGAGCGGGCACGGAATCGATTTTCAGACGAAGTCAACTGGTTGATTGCCTTTCATTTGTTGCTCGCTAAAACAGGTGTGACACGAGTTCAAGCCACGTTGCTATTGCTGGCTGCACTAGAGTTGACGAAAAAGCCTTGAAATGAAATAGACAAAGAGGCTGACTCAAAAGTCGATCTCCGCAAGATAAGGGTGGCAGAATGATGATCTGCCACCCTTATCTTGTAAAAAAAGAATGACACGTCACACGCCACTCCTACAGGAAAAAGCGCATTCTTGCGCTGTCAGAGACAAATAAGACCAGTTTTCCTGCTAAATGAAGCAGGAAAACTGGCATGTGTCTCGCCTGAGGAAAGGGCGTGAAAAGACGCGTCATTCTTTTTTTTGAGTCAGTTCTTTTAAAGTGTCATCCTTTAATTTAATCGAACGTCGTAAACGTCGCATGTCGTTCGACCGGATACAGTTCCGTACCGGCGACAGCGTTCAAGATCAACTGGTTCCGCGAGACGGACATCCCGAGATTATCCGCAGCCGGACCGTGTGACAGCTCTAAATTAGCAGTTGCGTAAAGATGATGGGCTGTCTCGACCGAACGCACGATTTGGTAGTCGGCATCGACTTTCCAGGCATTCGGTGCTTCGAACACGATATCAAGTCGGTCGATGAAGCTCGGAAGGGATGGCGAAAAACCAGTTGCCGCGATGACGGCATCTGTTACGGACATACGTTCATCCTCAAGTTCTTGATGTTGCATCGCAATCGTGAACCGCTCATCGTACGTAATCTCTTTTACTTCGAGATTCGCGCGGATCGCGACCTGTCGTTGTTCCTCTTCCGTCAAATCATAGAGATGGGCATAGATTGATTGAAGTGTCTCCGGACTGATACCGTTCTGAGAGCGGGCGAACTTCTTAACCGATTCTTGTCGTACTTCGAGTGGAAGCTGGTTGAAGTACGTGACGTAGCTCGGTGAAAAAATTTCTTCTCCGAGTTTGCCGGTCTCAAGTGTCTCAAACAGTGTCGAACGCGCGATCCATTCGAGTTCAGGACGCTCTGGAGCAGGCGTCGTCAAGAGATCAAGGAAAATCTCGGCGGCACTTTGACCAGAGCCGACGATGCTGATTTTGTTGCGCTGAAGTAAATCTGCCTTATTCATGACATATTGCGTATTGTGGATGACGCGTTCATCAAACGTATCCGGGATGGCAGGTTTTGAACCAGTGCCGATGACGACGTTTCGTGCTTCGAACGTTTCGCGTTTACCGGTCGAGACATCTTCGACGAGGACTTCAAAACTATCACCGGTGTCTTGCACGTCGATGACACGCGTCGAAAAGTGGAGATCTTCAAGCTGTGTTGCGACCCAACGTAAGTAATCGTTGTAACCTTGTCTTGAAATCAGAAGTTTTTCATAGAAGTAAAACGTGTGGAGACGGTGAATCGATCGTAAGTAATTGAGATAGGAAAACGAACTTGTCGGATCGGCGAGTGTGACGAGATCGGAGATGAAGCTCGTCTGCATCATCGAGTCCTGGATCATCATGCCGGGATGCCAGGAAAATTGTTCGCTTTCGTCAAAAAATAACGTCTTTAAATCTGTCGGATGCGCAAGTGCGCTCAATCCTAAATTCATCGGACCAATGCCAATGCCGATTAAGTCATACATAGAAAAAGCCTCCCAATTCGATATTGTTCTAAAACAATACCCGAAAAGGAAGGCGGACGAAACGTCAGGCTGAAGCTTTACAGCTGGTCGGTCGTCGTTGTTTTGGTTTCGACCGTCATCGTTTTCCCATCACGGATGATCGTCAAGGAGAGCGGTCCATCTGATTTAATCAGTGCCGTTTTGATGTCAACGAATGCTTTGATTTCGGAATCATTGATTTTCGTGATGACATCACCTGTTTTCAGTTTAGCCGCAGCAGCTGGACTGTTCGGTTCGACTGACATGACGACGACACCTGTTTTTTGACTGTCTGGTAGTTTGACCTGATCTTTAAGATAACCGGCAGGGAACGCCGCAACGTCTTGTAAGGATACACCGAGCGTCGGATGCTCGACTTTACCGTTTGTTTCAAGCTGTTTGAGGATTGGTAATGCATCATCGATCGGGATACTGAAGCCGACACCTTCGACACCAGACTCAGCGATTTTCATCGAGTTGATTCCGACGAGTTGTCCTTGTTCATTGATCAAGGCACCACCCGAGTTCCCGGGGTTAATGGCAGCATCCGTTTGAATGACCGTCGTATTGAAGTCGTCTTGTCCGTCACTGTTCGTATCGACCGGTACGGTCCGGTCTTTCGAACTGACGATTCCGCGTGTGACGGAGTTTTGGAACTCACCAAGCGGGTTACCGATTGCGAGGACCGTTTGTCCGGCTTTTAAGTCCGCTGATTTCCCAAGTGTGATGACACCCGGAACATCGCTTGCGTCCACTTCAAGCACAGCTAAGTCATAGGTTTCGTCGCTACCAAGCAACTTGGCTGAGAGTGTCTTGCCGTCATTCAACGTTACATCGAGTTTTGATGCCCCGTCGACGACGTGATGGTTCGTAATGATGTATGCTTTGCCGTCCTCTTTCTTATAGATGACACCGGACCCTGAACCAGCCGCTGCTTCTTGTTGGGACATCGAGTTGCCCGCTTGATAGTTCGTTACGGTCACGACGGATTTTTGAGCCGTAGCGACTGCGTTCGTCACCGGATCATTCGTCGTCGTTGAGACTTGTTTTGGCATACCATTTGATAGTGGTGTATCAGCGACTTGTTGTTCTTGATCGAGTAGGATCGGAAAGGCAACCGTAGCCGTCAAGACCGCGCCGATGATGCCTCCAGTCAATCCAGGTAAAAGTGCTTTCGTTTTTCCAGCCATAAGTCATCATTCCTCTCTGTATGATTTCTGACTTCATCATAGCAAATGAAGCAACCTCTTCTCTGATTACGGGAGACATTCCGAAATGACTCATCATTCCCCATAATTCGACGACAATTTCTAAAAGTTGAGATAATCAGGTCATTTCGATACACTGAAGCTGTCTCGAACATATATTTCATTAACAGAAAGAGAGTGTGGAACATAATGCTATTGCGTCTAGTCTATGGAGCAGGATTACTGTTTGCGGGAGTTGGTCATTTCCGCAATGAAAAAGGGTTCGTCAGCATCATGCCGTCGTTCATTCCGTTCAAGCGCTTCTTCGTCCAAGTGACAGGGGTCATCGAAATCGCTTACGGTGTCATGTTGTTGACAGGAAAAGGGGTTCACCTCGTTCGTAAGACTCTTCCTGCCTTCTTATATGCTGTCTTACCCGCAAACGTCAACATGGCAGTCAATCCAAAGCCGATTAATGGGAAACGTCTTCCGTCTTGGTTGCTTTGGACACGGTTGCCGCTCCAATGGGGGCTCGTCTCTCTTGCGAAACGTCTGAAATGAATCGGAACAAAAAGCCGCCTAAATGGCGGCTTTTATTGTTAGAAACGTTTGTTGACAGCAAGTAAGGAAGCTTTTGCAATCTCTTCGTAGGTAGAATCGTTCGGGTGGAATTGGTCACTCGATAAATCACGTTTGACGTCACGCACGAGATTGAATGTGTCGATAATTTCGACATCGTACTCGATACCGAGCGTCCGTGATTTTGCATTCCAATCTTGTACGATGGCATCGAATGCTTCACCGTTTTCCGTTGCACGGAAAGGATTATAGAGCCCGACGTAGAAAATGACAGCATCCGGATTTTGTTCTCGTAGGATACTGAACGTCTTTTTCAAGTTCGCTTGTGCCGTCGTGACGGTTTCGGCTGTCTTCTTCGCATTGAAGTTCGCGACGCCTTCACCACGGTTGAATAAGTCATTTCCGCCAATCGTCACCGAGATGACTTTTGCTTGTTTGATTGAACGTAAGACTTCTTTTTGTTCTAGTTGTTTCAGTAAATCTTCCGTCCGGGCACCACTGACGGCAAGATTCTGGAAGCGCTCGACAGTGTTATCTTTGACAAGATCGCGTCCGACGATCGCGGCGTAACTATTGCCGTTTGATGCTCCGACACCACGTGTCAAGGAATCACCAAGCGCGACGTACGTCCCGCCTTTTTTGACAGGCTCTTCCTTCGTAGGTGTCAGGACGGCACGTTTTGGTGGGTTGACGACGTCACTATAGGCACTGACGAAGCCGTATCCAAAGATTGCCGTCAAAACGAGTGAGACGGTTAAAAACAGGGGCCAGCGTAATCGCTTCATGAACGTTCCTCCTTCTAGGTTCTAACCTGATTGTAGCAAAAGTTGAAAGAATGTGCGGAAATGAAGTGTTCTGACAAGTCAAATGATTCATTATTCCGCTAGAATAGACAATAAGAGGTGAGAGACGTGAAACCAACAGTGAAATTAGAAGGTGTAACAAAGGTGATCGGAAAAAAGACGATCATTGATAATATCTCGTTTGAGATCCAACCAGGTGAAGTCTTTGGCTTCCTTGGACCGAACGGGGCAGGAAAAACGACGACGATTCGGATGCTTGTCGGCTTGATCAAACCGACGTCCGGTAAAATCACGGTCTGTGACTTCGACGTCCGCAAACAGTTCGTCCAAGCGATGGAGCGGATTGGCTCGATCGTTGAAAATCCAGAGTTGTATAAGTATTTGACGGGTCGCGAAAATCTACAAGTCTTTGCCCGGATGTTACCGAATGTCGATGATGCCCGGATTCAGGAAGTCATCGATCTCGTCGATTTGACGGCGCGTGTTGATGATCAAGTCCGGACATACTCGCTCGGGATGCGGCAGCGTCTCGGAATCGCACAAGCATTACTCGGACGACCAAGCGTCTTGATTCTCGACGAACCGACGAATGGTCTCGATCCGATGGGGATTCGGGATTTACGTCAATTCATCCGCCGGCTCGTCGAGGAAACGGGACTGTCGGTCCTCGTCTCGAGTCATATCTTGGCTGAGATCGAAATGCTTGCCGATCGAGTTGCGATCATGAGTTATGGCAAAATCGTTCAAGTCGGAACGGTCAAGGAACTGGTCGAGTCGCTCGCACCAGGCGTTGACTGGCGTGTCGATGATGCCTTTAAGGCAAATGAGATTTTATCAGCATCGGATCAAGTCCAAGTGTCCGAAGTCGTCGATGCGAATACGGTTCATACTTTGATGGATGCAAGCAAGACACCAGCGCTCAACAAACAGTTGCTCGAAGCAGGTGTCGAAGTCTGGACGATTGAACGGAAAGTCCAAACGCTCGAAGATCTGTTCATCACGTTAACGGGAGGCGATCACATTGCGTAATCCGAACATGATCGGTCTCGTTCGAAATGAAGTGACGAAAATCGCTTCAAAACGTCGTTTTGCTGTCGTTGCGATCATTTTGATCGTCCTTGTCTCGATGTTTACGTACGCACAGTACCGAGACATCCAAGAACAAATCAAAAAGCAGGGAACGCTCGATTGGCGGGTTGAGTTACAACAAGACATCGTCGACACGCAGAACCGTCTTGCTTCCAGCAGTATTCAAGATGAGTTCCGTCAGTTCCTTGAGTTTGACCTAAAACAAAATCAATACTATCTCGACAATGACATCAACCCGAACTATCCGGGAGCCCCGACGTTCATCCGGATCTTCTTCTCGCAAGGATTGACGCTGATCTTACCGCTGTTCATCATCGTCATCATGGCGGATATCGTCAGTGGGGAGCAAAATGACGGAACAATCAAGACGCTACTGTCGCGACCAGTCCGGCGCTGGAAGATCCTGATGGCGAAATGGTTGACGGTGTTGCTCTATACGTCGATGCTGATGGCATTGACCGTCGCCGTCTGTTACGCGATATCCGGGATCGTCCTCGGCTATGACGGCTGGACCGCACCGATCTTGACCGGTTTCCAAGCTTCACCGAGCGGTACGTTCTCGACGGAGTTCGTGCATACGTTACCGATGTGGGAGTACCTCTTGATGGCCGTCGGTCTAGCATGGATCGTCACAGCTGTCGTCGGAACGATCGCCTTGATGGTCTCTGTTCTCGTCAAAAATACAGCGACAGGGATCGGGATCATGATGGCAGTTTTGATTTCCGGTACGTTACTGACGACGCTCGGTTCAAGTTGGACGAGCTCGAAATATCTCGTCAACGTCAACTTCGGACTGATCAATTACCTCGATGGACAAGCGCCACCGATCGAGGGGATGACGCTTCCGTTCTCCCTTGCCGTCCTCGGTTGTTGGACGGTCGCGGCACTAGTCGTTGCGTTCTGGAACTTCACACAAAAAGATATGTATTAAGACGAACGGGTCCACCTATAGAGGGGGACCCGTTTTTTCATGGATGAAGCGACAAACGATCGTATGTCTCGATTATTTTTTGATACTGAAGTTGTGTCGATAACGAAGCATCTACTATGAGAATCGGGGAAATTGACCGGTCCATTTGATACTGGTGTTCTGCGAACGTACCGATCATCGATGGGTCCGTCGCCGTGTGATACGTCCGGCACCAGTCAAGGAATTCATTGGAGCCTGTAAAATCTGGGTATCGTGCTGCTTCGCGTGCGATGAGACGTTCCATCCGAACCGATTCGTCGAGCGACAGGAAGACAAGCAAGTCCCTATTGATGAAACCGTCCGGATGCCAGGCGAAGACAGAACCGGAGACGATGTAATCGTTGTAAGACATAAGATCTGCTTCATACATGGAAAATCGCTCGGAGACGTCTCGCTTTTCAGTGAACGTCGTATCTTTCCAAAGATAATGGTCGGTATCAATCCAGGGAATCTGTTCAGCTTGCCCGATGAAGGCGCCCAGTGTACTTTTTCCGGTACCTGATCCACCAATGATTTGAATACGCACGACAATCGGCTCCTTTCGAAATAATGTATCGGCACGCAGAACAGGCCCGGGCTTGATGCCGGACCTGTCGCTTGGAAGAACGAATTCTCCCTATGTCGCCTTATGCAAGCATAAGACATGGAATCGAGAGGCAGTGCCTCTAAATAGGAAGCCGATGCAGGTCAGCCTCCGCGCTACGTACCAATCGTACTTTTATCATACTGATTCCAAGAATTGGTGTCAAACCTGCTCGAAAGGGTTTACAAACCGTTCAAACCGTCAAAAGAGAGAATAACGATGACTAGAGGAGGAACGACCATGGCAGATTGGGGCATCATGCTGACAGGCGTCGTCATTTGTGGGTGGTGCATCTTTAGTGCCATCTATGACGATTTCATCCGTCGCGTATAAGACGAGCAAACGTGAACCGTCCAAGGAGGGCGGTTTTTTTGTTGATTTTTTTAATCCGAGTAAGTGGCTGTGGTACACTCGAATCAGAATGAAAAGATAGAGAATGGGTGAAGAAAAATGAAGAAACAACCAGTCATCGTCATCGTCGGACCGACGGCAGTCGGAAAAACGAAGACGGGCATTGAACTAGCCAAACGATTAAACGGAGAAGTCTTATCTGGAGACTCTGTCCAAGTCTATCAAGGGATGGATATCGGATCGGCAAAAGTGACGACCGAAGAGATGGAAGGGGTGCCGCATCATCTGCTTGATCTCGTTACACCGGATGATGAGATGAGTGTAGCGCGTTTCCAGACGGTTGCCCGAGCGACGATCGATGAGATCGCAAGTCGGGGGAAGTTACCGATCATCGTTGGTGGAACAGGGCTTTATATCCGTTCGATTTTATATGATTATCAGTTCACCGAGCAGGCAGAAGATCCAGCCTTAAGGGCTGAACTCGAAGCGTATGCAGCGACACATGGAGCGAATGCGCTACATGATCAGTTGAAGGAACTTGATCCGGTGCGTGCCGAAGCGATTCATCCGAATAACATTCAGCGGGTCGTGCGGGCGATTGAGGTCGCGCGGACGGGTCAGACACAAACGACCGGTAGTAAGCCTGCACTTTACGAGAGTCTACTGTTCGTCCTACACATGGAAGACCGGGATCGCTTGTATGATCGAATCGATCAGCGGGTAGATATGATGGTCGAAAGTGGGCTTCTTGAAGAAGTGGCGCGTCTTGACGCTGCCGGGTACCGACAAACGAAGGCGTTGCAAGCGATTGGTTATAAAGAGATGTTACCGGTCCTTGACGGGGCACCACTCGATCCTGCCGTCGACATGCTGAAACGGAACACGCGACGCTTCGCTAAACGTCAATTGACGTGGTTCCGGCACCAATTTGATGGCGTTTGGGTGGATATGGGAAAGTTTTCATTTGAAGAAACGTTCAAAATTATCTATGATAGAACTGTAGAGTTTCTGAAAGCGGTTAAATAAGAGTTGCCCGAAGACAGAAACAGATAAAAAGAGGGGGCACGGGGAATCATGAAAGCGACATACAACATTCAGGACGTCTTTTTAAATCAATTACGGAAAGATGCAGTCCCGACAACGGTTTTCTTAATCAGTGGGTATCAATTACGGGGGCTGATCAAGTCATTCGATAACTTCACAGTCATCTTGGAGTCGGAAGGCAAACAGCAATTGATCTACAAACACGCGATCTCGACGTTCGCACCAGCGCGCAACGTGACGTTATATGAGCAAGAAGAGACACAAGAAGTCTCTCGCTAAGCAAAAAGACGACCGGGGGGTCGTCTTTTTTTTAGGTTTCATTCAGGTGTGGCGCTTCGTAAGTGAAGCGAAAAATGACAGTTGCTTCACTCCATCGTAAACGTGTCGTTACAGTAATGGTGTCAGTTCCTCGACTGCTTCTTCATAACGTCGGAGCGAGACATCCTTATAGAGGCATGTCTTCTGTAGGCGTTCTTCCTTCGTCATCTCGTCCTGATATGTTTTCAGGATAAAACTGTTGCGTAACATCGACGGCGTCAAGATCCGTTTATTATCCGACCGTTCATTCAGCTGACGCATCATCTTCGTAATCATGACGATCGACAATTGCTTCGGTGCATTTTTGCTGTAGACCCAGCGGAATGTCATCCGAGCGAAGTCGAAGGCGACGAAAAAGGGATCGGTACTGTTATAACGGGGGCGGACCGGCTCCGGGATCGTCTTCAAGTATCGCAACATGATATCTTGATCCTCCCGCTCGAGGTGAAGCAGGTAACGGTTGCCGAGTCGGTCATGAACGGTCATCTCTTGCTGGGCGAAATTGAGGTCGTGCATCTTCAAACCAATGATGTGATGAACACGTAAGCCGTAAAGATAAAACAGACGAAGAATCAATTCGTTTCGATCGATCAAATACGGACGTGCCTTCAATTGATGTTCCGTCAAGCCGCGATCGGATTGATTCGTCCGGACCAACTGTTCGTATTCTTTGAAGGAAGCGACGTGTTTTGCCGTCAATTCGTGCGTCGGTTGTGCGTATTCGATCAGCTTCGCCTTCGTTTGCCGGATCTGGTAATTGACTTGATTGATGACGGTGACGATTCGGGCAACCGTCGCTTGCTGGTAGAGTTTCTCTTCGATCAAGTACTCATTGATGAACGTCTTCCATGTCTCGATTGAAATCGCCTTGAAATCATCGATCGTCTCGAGCGGCTGGTCGACATCCGTCATGTAACGATGGACTTCGATTAAATCATACCGATAGCGGCGGACGGTCGAAAGTTGCCGTCCACTTGTCGTTAGATAAAACAAATAGCGTTCAATGAACTCTGGAAGCGTATACGACTGTTCGCGTGCCATGGTTTTCCTCCCCTTATCGTAATCTTTCTTCCATCATAAACCGAACGGATGTTTCCTGTCCAAAAAAGTTCAGACGAACCGGTGCCTGTGGTATGATAAGGGGCGCAGTACGTCTTTACTCGTGAAAGGAATGATATTATGTCAGAACGCGTTATCGTCGTTGGTTGCCAGCTCCCCGGTGTCCCGGACCATGTCTATGAAGAATCGGTCGCGGAGCTTGAAGCACTCGTAACGACTGCGCATGGTGTCGTCGTCGGTCGTCTGGATCAAAAACGACAAGCGATTGATCGCCGTACGTTCATCGGAAAAGGAAAGGTTGAAGAACTCGTTGCCTTAGCAGACGAACTTGAACCTGATTTAATCATATTCAATGCCGAGGTCACGCCCGGTCAGATGAAGAATATCCGGATCGCCTTGTCGGACCCGGAAGCGATCAAATTGATCGACCGGACACAGTTGATCCTCGATATCTTCGCTGGACGTGCCCAGTCACGCGAAGGGAAATTGCAGGTCGAACTGGCACAGATGAGTTATCTCTTACCACGTCTTGCCGGGCAGGGAACACAACTGTCACGTCTTGGTGGCGGAATCGGGACGCGTGGACCAGGTGAATCGAAACTCGAGACGGACCGCCGTCATATCCGGCGTCGGGTTGATGAGATCTCGAAACAACTCGAGACATCCGTCGCCCACCGTGCCCGTTACCGGGAACGTCGCAAAGAGAACCAGACATTCCAAATCGCGCTCGTCGGTTATACGAATGCCGGCAAATCAACGATCTTCAACCGGTTGACACAGGCCGACACATACGAGAAGGATGAGTTGTTCGCGACGCTCGATCCGTTGACACGTCAAGTTGATTTGCCGGAAGGTGGTCAAATCCTCCTGACGGATACGGTCGGTTTCATTCAAGATCTCCCGACGAAGTTGATCGCGGCGTTCCGTTCGACACTCGAGGAAGTGTTGGAAGCAGACTTGATCCTTCACGTTGTTGATGCGTCGAGTGAGCATTACTTGAATCAGATGCAGACGACGAACGATGTCCTCGATGAACTCGGTGCCGGTGACATTCCGCAGCTCGAAGTCTACAACAAAAAGGATCAACTGAACCGCTTGTTCACCGGTGGAAAGCTGTTGATTTCTGCGCTTGATCCGCAAGATATCGAGCGCTTGATCGAAGAGATCGAACGTTCGATCAGCGAAATCCTCGAGTATCTCGAGATTCGCATTCCGGTTGACGGCTTTGCCCACTACAATCCGGCGAAGGAAGTCATGATGAACTTGAAGGAATCGTTCGAAGAAGATGGCTCTGTCATCTTAAAAGGTTACTTGCGTAAAGATACGCGTCTATACGCGACATTGAAACAATACGAGGTGTAAACATGTTTTCAGAATTAACCCATTACGAAACGCTCCGTCCGCTCATTGACCGGGCGGAGGAACAGATCGCCCCGTACGTCAAGAAAGCGCAAGAGGTCGCGGAATACAATCAATTCCGTGTCCTCGATGCGTTCCGACGTCACAAGGTCAGTGATTTTCACTTCATGCCGTCAACAGGTTACGGCTACAACGATGAAGGACGCGATACGCTCGAACGGATCTATGCTGATGTCTTCGGTGCGGAAGCCGGTCTTTGTCGTCCGCAAATCATCAGCGGAACCCATGCAATCGGTATCGCGTTGTTCGGTTTGTTATTGCCTGGCGATGAATTGCTTTATATCACAGGAAAACCATACGACACGCTTGAAGAGATCGTCGGAATTCGTGGTGACGGACGCGGTTCATTAAAGGAACTGGGCGTCCAGTATGATGTCGTCGAGATGAAAAACGCCGAGACGATCGACGTACCGGCCGTTCTCGAACGGATCACACCGCAGACGAAGGTCGTCGGGATTCAGCGTTCAAAAGGGTATGCGACGCGACGCAGTCTGCCGGTCAACGAGATCGGAGAAGCGATTGCCACCATCAAAGCTGTCCATCCGCACGTACTGATCTTCGTCGATAACTGCTACGGTGAATTCGTCGAGACAATCGAACCGACGCACGTCGGGGCAGACTTGATGGCAGGGTCGTTGATTAAGAATCCGGGTGGTGGTCTTGCGAAGACTGGCGGTTATCTCGTCGGTCGAACGGACTTGATCGAACGGGCATCGTTCCGGATGACGACGCCAGGGATTGGCGCCGAAGCCGGTCCATCGTTATCCGCACTTCCGGATATGTATCAAGGTTTCTATATGGCACCACATACGGTGAGCCAAGCGTTGATGGGTGCGATGTTCACGTCGAGCATGCTCGGTCAGTTCGGCTTTGATACGGCACCGCATCATACGGCAGAACGGACGGATTTGATTCAATCGGTTTCGTTCCATGCGCCGGAGCCGATGATTGCCTTCTGTCAAGCGATTCAAGCTGCTTCACCCGTCAATGCACATGCGTTACCGATTCCGGATTATATGCCGGGATATGCGGACGATGTCATCATGGCAGCAGGAACATTCGTACAAGGATCATCGATTGAGTTGTCAGCGGATGGTCCGATCCGTGCGCCCTATACCGCGTACGTCCAAGGTGGTTTGACGTATAGCCACGTTAAGATTGCCATCATCTCAGCCGTCAATCACTTGATGGAAAAACAATTAATTCCAGAAAAAAACGTTTAATACTAGAATATCTCGTGAAAAGACCTCTGAACGACTTCATGTAAAGTGATTAAAAAAGTTGTGTTAACTTTTCTTACATCGCTTGACAAGTTGCCTGACAGAGGTTTATTCTCATGGAGTAAGGAAAAAGGAGGAACCACATGGCAGACTCATCACGCCAGTCCAAGCCACTATTTCCCATCGGAGTCGTTCAAGAGTTGACCGCGTTATCTGCCCGCCAGATCCGATACTACGAAGAACAAGGACTGATCAAACCGGAGCGGACAGAGACGAAGCGTCGCCTCTATTCGTTCAACGATGTCGATCGCTTGTTGTCGATCAAGGAATACCTGGATCAGGGACTGAATATCGCAGGGATCAAATTGATTTTTGAAAACGATCTCGTCAAACGCGAACGCGTTGCGGAGAGCGTCGTCGAGACGCGCCCGGAACTATCTGACGGCGAATTGTATAAACTCCTGAAAAATGAATTGAAGGAAGCAGGACGACATGGAAAGACGTCGCTCATCCAAGGTGAGCTCGGGCGTTTCTTCAAGTAAGGACCTGTAACCATATAAAAACGAATCGGAGAGGGGATTTGTCACATGACACGTCGCAACATTACACGAGAAGACATTTTGAAAATCGCTAAAGCTGAGGATGTACGCTTTATTCGCTTACAGTTCACAGATATCCTCGGAACGATCAAGAACGTTGAGATTCCAGTAAGCCAATTGGAAAAAGCACTTGATAACAAAATGATGTTCGATGGTTCATCGATCGAAGGATTCGTTCGAATCGAAGAATCAGATATGTATCTCTTCCCAGACTTGAACACATGGGTCGTCTTCCCATGGACAGAAGATGGAACAGGGAAAGTTGCACGTTTAATCTGTGACATCCACAATCCGGATGGCACGCCGTTCGCAGGAGACCCACGTGGTCAGCTCAAACGGGTACTTAAAGAGATGGAAGAGCTCGGTTTCTCATCATTCAACGTTGGACCAGAGCCAGAATTCTTCCTCTTCAAGAAAGATGAAAAAGGTCGTCCAACACTTGAATTGAACGACCAAGGTGGATACTTCGACCTCGCACCAGTCGACCTCGGCGAAAACTGCCGTAAAGAGATCGTCATCGAGCTCGAGAACATGGGCTTTGAAATCGAAGCATCACACCATGAAGTTGCTCCAGGTCAACACGAAATCGACTTCAAATATGCGGATGCGATCACGACAGCGGATAACATCCAAACGTTCAAACTCGTCGTCAAGACGATTGCTGCGAAGCACAACTTGCACGCGACATTCATGCCGAAACCACTCTTCGGTGTCAACGGATCAGGCATGCACGCGAACATGTCGCTCTTCAAAGGCAACGAGAACGTCTTCTTCGATGAAGGCAACGAAGACATGCAATTGTCGGATGATGCACGTGCCTTCACGGCAGGTATCCTCAAACACGCTCGTGCGTTCACAGCGGTTTGTAACCCAACAGTCAACTCATACAAACGTCTTGTTCCTGGCTACGAAGCACCTTGCTACGTCGCATGGTCAGCACGTAACCGTTCACCACTCGTCCGTGTTCCTGCAGCACGTGGACTCTCGACTCGGATCGAAGTTCGTTCAGTCGACCCAGCAGCGAACCCGTACCTTGCGCTTGCAACATTGCTCGCTTCAGGTCTTGACGGAATCAAGAATAACTTGAAAGCACCGGCTCCAATCGACCGCAACATCTACGTCATGGACAAACCGGAACGCGTTGCAAACGGAATTGATGATCTTCCATCAACACTCAGCCACGCACTCGAAGTCTTGAAAGCGGATGACGTCGTCATGCACGCTCTCGGCGATCACATCGCAGAGCACTTCGTTGAATTGAAAGAAATCGAATGGGATATGTTCCGGACGCAAGTCACGGAATGGGAACGCGATCAGTACATGGTCTTGTTCTAATCCAACTCAAGCACTTTCGGACTTCTGTCCGGAAGTGCTTTTTTCATAGCGCAGACAGGGATTGAGTCAAGGATGTGGAAAGATACAAGAGTACAAAGAAAGGGAGACGATACATCATGAAAAAAGGATATGAAGGCAAAGAGATCACGGTCTATTTTGATTCGGAAGTCTGCATTCACTCTGGTCATTGTGTACAAAGTCTACCAACTGTCTTTGATGTCAAGCGGCGTCCGTGGATTGAAGCGGACGGGGCACCGGTGGAAGATATCATGCGGGTCGTCGACGGTTGTCCGAGCGGCGCCTTATCTTACGAACGGAGGGAAGCAAATGGAGCTGAAACGAGCGGAACGTAAAATCGAAGCCCATCAGGAAGGTGAAGTGATTGGGGAAATCACTTACAGCGATACGAACAACGGCATGTGGGTCATTGATCACACATACGTCGATCCCGCGCACCGCAATCAACAGATTGGGGAACAACTCGTTGCCGAGATCGTCAACTGGGCCCGGGAAGCAAACGTCAAACTGCTACCGCTATGTCCGTTTGCGAAAAAAGAGTTTGAACATCAATCCGATTATCAGGACGTACAAGCAAATACGTGAACACAAAAATCTCCTCTAGTCTCTCAAGACCAGAGGAGATTTTTTCGAGTCATTGTTTATGATCCCTAACTTTCATTTTGCGAGAAACCATCAGCGTGCCGAAATAGGCGATGGCGTACAACACAATCAATCCTTGTTTTAGCAGATAAGGTAGATCCATTTGACTCGCGATCAGAAAAATGGCGCACAGCAATATCAAATAGGGTATGAACTGCTTATTTGGCATATCAGGACCTCCTTCACTATCCATTTATTTCTATTATAAGGATAACACAAGATATGCATCGAAATAGGCTAAAGATGAATGACTTGCTTATAGATACAATCGTAGAAACGCCATCGTGATAACACCAGTCACGACCGTCCAGGATAAACTTTTACTGAAAATCGCGACCGCCATGGTCGGGAGGGCAGCGAAGACATGAAGCGTCGAAACCGTCGGAAACGCCTCATCTTGAGCGATGAGGAGATTCTGAAAAAAGAGGGCACCAAGCAGGCAGACCGGAATGAACGAGAGCCATTCTGTTACGAGGCGCGGTAACGTCAGTCCATGAAGGACGAGAAACGGTAAGACGCGTGGAATCCATGTAACGAGTCCACAAGCTAAAAAAAGAGCAATTAATTCCGGGCGGATTTCCATCGTGTGATCACGACTCCTATACTTGCACCACCGAGCGTCGCGCAAAGAACGGCGACTTCTGGAGAAAAGTAGCGCATGGTTATGTAAAGCAATAGTAAGACAATCAGTAAAAGGCAACTATTCACGGCAATACGGGAACGTTCCCCTTCAAACTGTAAGTACAATAAGCCGATGAACATCGCTGTCAGGGCAAAATCGAGACCGAAGCGCTCGGGATCAGGGAACCAGCTGCCGACAAGGGCGCCGAGAACGGTTGCGACGATCCAGCTGAAGTAAGCAGTCAGATTCAAGCCATGCATGAAGGACGGGGAGAGCTTCCCTTTTTGGGCAGTGTTCATCGCGACAGCGAACGACTCATCCGTCAGTAGCGTTCCGGTACCGAGGCGGTCGCGGAGATGACGTGTCTCAACATGTGGCGCAAGCGTCAGACTCATTAACAAGTGCCTGAGATTGACGATGAACGTCGTCAGAATGATGGCAGAAGCAGGACCATTTAAGAGTAAGAGACTCGTGATGATGAACTGAGCGGCGCCGGCATAGATGAAGACGGACATGAATCCGACTTCAAGAGGGGATAAGCCGGAGGCACGACCGACGATCCCAGCTGAAAAACCGATGCCGATATATCCGAGGACAGTGGGTAGACAGGCACGGACGCCTGCTTGAAAGGCTGATGACATTCGATTCCTCCTCTTTTTTAAGAGCATAGCACTCATGCGGAATATCGTCACCAACTGGTCAATATTTTCATCGTTTTTTTCGACATACTCGGCTTGATTTAGTGGTAAAGAGTAAGTGGTACGGCAAAAATCAGATTGGTAAAGGAGCGTTTTTCATGCACAAATTAATGAAAGATTCAAACCGGTTCGTGTCAGACATGGTCGACGGACTCGTACTAGCTCACCCTGATTTGTATAAGAAGGTCGAAGGTGTTAATGTCGTCGCACGGAAAATACCGCTCGATGGAAAAGTCGGTCTTGTCTCTGGTGGAGGAAGTGGTCACGAACCCGCACATGCTGGATTCGTTGGGGACGGTATGCTTGCTGCGGCTGTTTGTGGGGAAGTCTTCACGTCACCGACACCGGACATGGTGCTCGAAGGCATCAAGGCAGCTCATGGTGGAAAAGGTGTCTTACTCGTCGTCAAGAACTACTCGGGTGATGTCATGAACTTCGATATGGCAAAGGAACTCGCTGAACTCGAGGACATCGAAGTCGACACGGTCGTCGTCAATGATGACATCGCGATCAAAAAGGAAGAGGATCGTCGTGGGGTTGCGGGAACGGTCTTCGTCCATAAGATTGCCGGAGCTGCGGCTGCAGAAGGGAAATCACTGAGTGAAGTCAAAGCAGTTGCGGAAAAAGTCATCCAGGGCGTTCGTTCGATCGGAATGGCACTCTCACCATGTTACATGCCGGAGAGTGGCAAGCCAGGCTTTGAGTTGCATGATGACGAGATGGAGATCGGAATCGGGATCCACGGTGAAAAAGGACTTGAACGAAAAGCGGTCGCTTCCGTGGATGCGATCGTCAAAGAGTTGCTCGATCGTCTGACGAAAGAGGTACCAGACAAAAAAGTCGCCGTCATGGTGAATGGGATGGGTGGAACGCCAGAATCCGAACTGTATATCACGTATAAATACGTCGCGGAAGAACTTCAGGCACACGGTTACGAGATTGCCCGTTCGTTCGTTGGAAACTATATGACGTCGCTCGAGATGCACGGATTCTCAATCACGCTCTTACCAGTGGATGATGAACTGCTCGGCTATCTCGATGCAGAAACGAAAGCGATTGGATTCTAATTTAGATAAACGGGGTGTACAAAGATGAAGTTGACGACGGAACAGTTACGAAGCGCGCTCATCAAAGCAGCGGAACAGATTGAACAGCACAAGGATGAATTGACGGACCTTGACCGGGAAATCGGGGACGGGGACCACGGGATCAATATGTCACGTGGCTTCCAAGCAGTCCAAAAGACGTTAGAAGAACACGGCGAGTATGAGGACTTAGGAGCTTTATCGAAAGAGGTCGGGATGACGCTGATCAAGACGGTCGGTGGGGCATCCGGTCCTTTGTACGGTACGGCATTCGTTAAGTTCGCTGGTGCGTTCAAAGGGAAAACAGAAGTCGAAGGTGCAGAACTCGCGGATGCTTTCCATGAAGCGACGGAAGGCATCAAATCGCGTGGGAAATCGGAATTCGGTCAAAAGACGATGGTCGATATCTGGACACCGTTCCAAGAGGCGCTCTCGCAAGAAGGGGATTTGAAAGCGGCAATCGATCAAGCGCTTGCTGATACGAAAGCGCGTATCGCAACGAAAGGGCGTGCGTCTTATTTCGGTGAAGCGACGGAAGGCGTCCAGGACCCAGGAAGTCTATCGAGTGCGTTGTTACTTGGCGAAATCGCGGAGGTGCTTCATGGTTAATCTTGTACTCGTTTCCCATAGTGAAAAGCTCGCGACTGGACTAAAGGAACTGCTGGCAGAGATGGCGCCGGATACACCAGTCTTAATAGCAGCAGGTCTTGAGGACGGTAGCATCGGAACGGACGCGACGCGCATCGAAGAAACATTGAATACACTGGACGACGATGGAGTCGTCTTAACGGATATCGGTTCTGCGACGATGAACACGGAACTGGCCCTTGAACTATATAGTGGCGAACGGACGGTTCGGTTTATCGACGTACCACTCGTCGAAGGCGCGTTTTTAGCGGCAGTCTTAAGCGGACAGTCGAAATCCGTTGATGAGATTGAAGATGGATTGAAAAAAGAATTTAGCAAATAAGGAACAGATTCCCCTTTGCGATTAGGCGAAGGGGGATTTTTTTAATGAAAGATGATCGTCGATCTCATGCGTGACGACTTAAAACGATGAGAGCCATTTTTCTAACCACTCTCTAGGTAAGCGAATTGTAGTTAAATCAATGGTTTGTAATTCATTTAGAGAATAACTGTTAGCAAGATAAAGATCCCATTGTGCATCGATATCGTTCGCTACTTCAGTCGCTTGCTCACTTAACGGATAGCTCCCACGTCCGTCGGTTGCGATATGGTAATGATTGTTATGGTACACGTCGGTCATGTAGCGGTAACACCAATCCGCCAGTTCTTCATGTGTGATGTTGCCATCCAGCGCGTCCTGAATGCATGCTTTTAGTTGTTGATCCGAATAGGTAAGATTCATGATACACCCCGCATTATGTTTGTATAGAATAGTGAAAACCCGGTCCCTCTGCAAAAGGGACCGGGTCAATTGTTTTATTTTGATGGTTTGAAGACCATTGTCGCTTCCACTGCTTTTTGCCATCCGGCATAGCGTTGTTCACGATCGTCTTCTTTCATCTCTGGTTTGAACTGGTGATCCAGCTTCCATTGTTTTTTGATCTCCGCTTTATCTTTCCAGTAACCAACAGCTAATCCAGCAAGGTAGGCTGCACCAAGTGCTGTCGTTTCGTTGATTTCTGGACGATCGACAGGAACGCCGAGGATGTCCGATTGGAACTGCATCAAGAAGTTGTTCGCTACTGCACCACCGTCGACACGAAGTGTCTTCAGTTCGATACCAGAATCTTGTTCCATCGCTGTCAACACATCGCGTGTTTGATAAGCGAGTGATTCAAGCGTTGCACGAACGAAGTGTTCCTTATCTGTTCCGCGTGTTAATCCGAAGATTGCCCCGCGTACATCTGAATCCCAGTATGGCGCACCAAGACCAACGAAGGCAGGAACGACATAAACACCGTCTGTTGAGTCGACTTTCGTTGCGTAACCTTCTGAATCTTTCGCATTTTTCAGCATCCGGAGTCCATCACGGAGCCACTGGATCGCAGAACCAGCGACGAAGATAGAACCTTCCAGCGCATATTCCACTTTTCCATCGACGCCCCAAGCGATCGTCGTCAAGAGTCCATGATCAGAAGAAACGGCTTTCTCACCTGTGTTCATGAGCATGAAGCACCCTGTTCCGTATGTGTTTTTCCCTTCACCCGCTTCGAAGCACGTTTGACCGAAGAGTGCTGCTTGTTGGTCACCCGCAATACCAGCGATTGGCACTTCGTAACCGAAGAAGTGATACGGTACCGTTTTGTCGTAGACTTCACTCGACTGACGAACTTCTGGCAACATGGAAGCAGGAACACCTAGGATATCGAGTAACTCTTCATCCCATTTTTGTTCGTAGATGTTATACATCAATGTTCGTGAAGCGTTCGTGTAGTCCGTGATGTGCGTTTTTCCACCAGACAGTTTCCAAACGAGCCACGTATCGATCGTACCGAAGAGCAATTCACCGTTCTCTGCTTGCTCACGTGCACCTTCGACATTGTCGAGGATCCATTTAACTTTTGTGCCAGAGAAGTAGGCATCAATCAGAAGTCCTGTTTTATCGCGGAACTTCTGGTTCAAACCTTGTTCTTTTAAGTCGTCACAGATACCAGACGTTTGACGCGATTGCCAAACGAGTGCGTGATAGACCGGTTTACCTGTTTCTTTGTTCCAGACGACCGTCGTTTCACGTTGGTTCGTGATGCCGATTCCAGCGATTTGCTCAGGTTTGATATCTGCTGTCCCGAGTGCTTCGGCCATGACAGCAAGAATCGAACCCCAGATTTCGTTTGCATCATGCTCGACCCAGCCTGGTTGTGGGAAGTACTGTTTGAATTCCCGTTGTGCCGAGTTGACGATTTTCCCATCGTGATCGAAGATGATTGCACGTGAGCTTGTCGTACCTTGGTCGAGTGCTAGGATATACTTGTTTTCCATTTCGAAATCCCCCTTGAGCGGTATGTGTTAGTGAGACGTGATCTTAGTAGATCAATTGATAGATGAACACGGCAATCGCTCCACCGATGATCGGACCGACGACAGGAATCCATGAATAGCCCCAGTCAGATGAACCTTTATTCGGAATCGGTAGGATAGCGTGCGCGATACGCGGTCCAAGGTCACGAGCCGGGTTGATGGCATACCCTGTTGTACCACCGAGCGAGAGACCGATGACGACGACGAGTAAACCGACGATGAGTGGTTTTAAGCCATCTCCGAACGTTGTTAAACCGAGTGCCAAGATACCGAAGACGAGAACAAATGTCCCGATGATCTCAGAAATCAAGTTCGACGGCGTATGACGAATCGCTGGACCTGTTGCGAATACACCGAGTTTTGCAGCTTGATCATCAGTCGCTTCAAAATGTTTCATGTAATGAAGCCAAACGAGAATGGCGCCGATGAAAGCTCCGACAAGTTGTCCGGCAATGTAGATCGGAACGTCTGCCCACGGTAGGTCAGAGTTCAAAGCAAGTGCGATCGTCAATGCGGGGTTCAAGTGTGCTCCACTTTCAGCAGCGACGAATGCTGCTGTCATGACGGCAAGACCCCAAGCGAACGTGATGACGATCCATCCGCTGTTTTCCGATTTCGTCTTTTTCAAGACGACACCGGCGACGACTCCATCCCCGAGCAGGATGAGGATCATCGTACCGATCATTTCCAATACAAAGTTATTCATGCAAAAACCCTCCCTTTGGATTAAAGCAGATAATGGCCTTTCTACTTTAAATTACTCCGAATTGAGAACGTTTTCAATACATATAATTGAAATATAGGAATGGAAATTTTTTATTTTGATGTTTAAAGATACGAAAAAGTGGATAAGAAAACACCTCTTCCTGCCTGCGAGCAAGCAAAAGAGGTGTTACCGACGACGTTTTTTTCTTTTTTTAGGTCGAAACCAACTGCTGGAATAATCTAGTAGGATATGAATCGTACTTGCCACCATGATACCGACGACGAATGCAGGCAAGGAAGCGAACCACGAATCAATCGTAGCAGAATCAAGAACCTGAAAATATAGACTTAAAAATAGTAGCGGAATCAGAATCGCAGCACTATAAAGAAGCCGGATAATGTCTCCGATGATCAGTCCATGTGACCAGATCGAGCGATGGGGCATGATTTTGACGTACGGCATCCAAAGGACTCGAAATGGTCCAAAGCGATAATACGGTTCTGACTTTAAATCGAGGTCGGGTGACAACCAAAGGGTACCGACAGCGATACCGATGGCGGTTGGTAACCAATCGGTTTGTTGCGTTGCGACCGAATACGCAACGTAACCCGTCAGTGCGACGGTATTGACGGTATCATGTACATTTCCTGAAGGCATGAAAAAAGACCAGTCGTAACTGGTCCCTCCGTCAATGAATCGTCCGATACACGCCGATTACCTTACCAAGAATGGAGACATTATCGAAATACATCGGATCCATCGAGTCATTTTCTGGTTGTAGACGTACCTGTTGATCTTCTAAGAAGAACCGTTTCACCGTCGCTTCGCTATCTTCGGTCATAGCTACGACGATTTCTCCGTTTTCTGCTGTGTTTTGTTGGCGCACGATGACACGATCGCCGTCAAGAATACCTGCGTTAATCATCGATTCACCATCGATCGTCAACATGAAGACCGTCTCATTTCCTACATAATGTGCAGGGAGCGGGAACTGTTCTTCGATGTTTTCAATCGCTGTAATCGGAAGACCCGCTGTGACTTTCCCGATGACGGGAACATGGACGATGGCTTCCGTGATTTCTTCAGGCTTATCAAGCAATATCTCAATCGCACGTGGTTTCGTCGGGTCACGGCGAATCATTCCCCGTTTCTCGAGTCGATCCAAATGACCGTGTACCGTCGAGCTAGACGCGAGTCCGACTGCTTCTCCGATTTCACGAACTGATGGTGGATACCCCTTCAGTTTCACTTCAGAGACGATGTAGTCGAGAATCTCTTGTTGGCGCTTAGACATTTTCCGCATACGAATTGCCACCTCTTTCTGGATTGAAGTTTGAAATGTAAGAATATATGTTTCTAGATTCACTATAACATAGAACAAATGAGCGTACAAACAATTGTTCGACATTTTGTGTTGACCGAACACGGGTTCTGTGTTTATTATGAGTTATGCGAACAATTGTTCCGCGAACATTTATTCTAACTCATTCATTTCATATTTGGAGGGATTCATGATGATTCATACGATTCGTACTCATGCTTTTTCAATTCTCTTCTATGCATTAAGTATTGCCTTCGTGATCTTTTTACTCACACCACGCCCGGATGAAAAAGTGGCGCAACTGATGACAGCTTCCGTTACGGTCGATGAGAACGCTACAGTCGAACAAATCGCTGAAGTCTACAATGATGGTTCGATGTCAGATGAAGAGTACGTCAATTGGTTGATTAAAAATAATGATGTTGAAACAAAACACGTCATCTCAAAAAGCAAAATCGTTGTACCAATCGCACAACAATGACAAAATGGAAAAGTTGTGAAAGAACGAACAGGGATGTGAGGTACGATGAAGGTCGTGATTTATTGTCGGGTGTCGACCGAAAAAGAAGCACAAGATAGTTCGATTGAACGCCAACGGCTGGAGCTTTCGAAGGTCGCGTCTCAAAAGGGTTTTGATGTCGTGGATGTCGTCTCTGAAAAAGAGAGTGGATATGACGTCGATCGGGAAGGGATGCTGACGGTTCTTGATCATGTAACACGTGATGCGGTAGATGCGGTCCTCGTGACAGATGACACACGGATTGGTCGAGGGAATGCGAAAATCGCTATTTTGCACACGTTTAAGAAGCACGGTGTTCGGTTGATGACACTTGATTCTGATGGAGAATACCAGCTTGCGGATGCAGAAGCGATGGTCCTTGAGATCGTCTCACTAGTGGAAGAATATCAACGGAAACTGCATAACGCAAAAATCGCGCGCGGCATGCGGCGAGCTGTCGAACAAGGCTTTCGCCCGGAACGAAATCTGAATCGCCAAGGAGAGAACGCTGGGCGTAGTCGAAAGGACGTACCGATCGAAGAAATCGTACGTCTCCGTGAACTCGGACTGACGTTTTCAGATATCGCCATTACGCTTCGCGGGATGGGACATGATATTTCAAAGGCAACGGTCAATCGTCGATATCTTGAATACCGCGAACTGACACCTAGCCCGGAATGAGAAGCAAGTAACCCGTCGACTGACGCGGTTAACTTGCTTTTTTTAGTAAGCTCTTTTACAGTAAGAATACAATTGAACTACTCAAGTTTGAGTCATAGAGAAAGAGGGATTCCATGTTATCACAAGAACAATTAGATCGAATCAATGCATTAGCGAATAAATCAAAAGTCGAGCCGTTATCAGAAGCAGAAACAGCTGAGCAAAAAGAGCTACGTGCAGCATATCTCGCAGCATTCCGTGGATCGTTCAAAAACCAACTCATGGGCATGAAAATCGTCGATGAAGAAGGAACGGACGTAACACCAGAGAAATTGAAACAAGCACAAGAAGAAGAACGGAATAAACAATAAAAAATAGCCTTCTATAGGACCACCCGAGAAGTAGGTGTCTAATATAGAAGGCTATTTTATTGTTTTCAGCTGATATCAAGATATCTTGGAAGTTACTTTTTGTGGTTCCGCAACCAAAACTGATTTAGGAACTGCGAAAAAGTAAGTGATGGTGAGTGCAGCAACAAAGGTTAAGACCGATACGATTAAATAAGCTAAAAGTTGATTCCATTCATAAATGTACATTAAAGGAGATAAAATAACAGCTAGACCGTAAGAGTTGGCCTTAATCTGTAAGAGCGAAAGAAGAGCACCACCCAAAGCAGAACACGCAATCATAACATATAAAGGTTTCATACTATATCGCATGACAATCCCAAACAATGCAGGTTCACTAACTCCTAATAATTGCGTGAGTGTGGCACTCATACCAGCAACCCGTACTGTACTTTTTGTTGCGCGTAATGTAATACCGAGCGCCGTACCAGCATTTGAAAATCCATACATGGCGCATAAAGTGATTAGTGGGTTAAATCCTGTATTTGCAAGTAGCGTCGTTTCGATAGCAATGAATAAATGATGCATTCCAGTCATGACTGCAAGCGGATACATAAAACCAATCAGCAAGCCTCCAAGACCAAAAGGCATTCTAATTAACATCGTCACGAGAGTAATCAGACCATTCTCTAGAATATGCAAAAGAGGACCTAGTACAAGTAATCCCAATATCATTGAACCTAATAATACAAAAAACGGAGTAAATATCAAATCAAGTGCATTTGGCATGATTCGCCGTAACCATTTTTCAAATTTTGCTCCTAATATACCAATGACCAAAGCAGTTAAGACGCTTCCTTGATAACCAACGACTGGAATAACGCCGAATGCAAGAATTGGATCCACACCGCTATTGACATCTGCAACAGCATAGGCATTTGGTAAAGCAGGTGATACGAGCATTAAACCAACAATAAATCCAATAATCGGCATTCCACCAAATTTTTTAAAAGCGGACCAACAAATTAAAGCAGGTAAGAATGCAAAAGCAGTATCAGTCAAAACAGATAAGAGGGTCGGTACATAGCTTGGAATTTCTTTTAATGTTAAATCGAACCAACCTAATACGATATCACTGAACATTACTCCTTTTAATCCTAAAAAGAGTCCTGTAGCGGCAATGATAGGAATAATCGGGATAAAGATATCTGCGAGTGTACGGACAGCACGTCGAAGTCCCTTATCAGATGAAGAGGATTCTTCATCTGATGCAAGGGTTTCAATGTTTAATTCACTTAAAGCGGCATAAACTTTATTGACGATGCCGGTACCAAGGATGACTTGATACTGTCCAGCATTATAGAACACACCCTTTACCTCTGCAATTTGCTCGATTCTTTCATCATGGATGAGGGAACGGTCCTTTACAGAAAATCGAAGACGTGTAGCACAATGCGTGTAAGATTCGATGTTTTCTAATCCGATTTCTTGAAGAATTTGCTCGGCAATGGTTTGATATTGGTCTGATTTCTTCATGGTTTAGCCTTCTTTCCGATGAAGTAAGAGAGCATGATAAGGGCGTAGGATAGATGGAGTTTCTGAGACACCATCAACGAAATGATAATTATCGAGTAGCACAGTACCTTTTGGTTCGTTAGGCAAGTCGATATATTGATTAGAAAAGTTAAAATAACAAATCACGGCTTCTTCACCGAGTTTTCGTTCGTATGCGACAAGGTGTGGATGCGTTTCATAGAGTGGTAGAAAGTCCCCATAAACCAACGTATCACTAGCTTCACTATGCTGACGAATCGAAATCATAAAACGATAAAAATTGAGTAAAGACGTAGCACTATGTTCTTGCAGAGCAACATTTATATCACGATAATTCTCATTCATTTTTAACCAAGGTGTCGCATCTGAAAATCCAGCATGTTCATGATGTGTCCAGTGAAACGGAGTGCGAGAATTGTCTCGGCTACGTAAATTTATAAAGTGAAGCGCTTCTTGCTCGCTATGCCCTTCTTGCATGGAGCGGTAATATTGATCAATGCTTGAAATATCATCAAAATCATGAATAGATTCACGGGTGAAATTGGTCATGCCTATTTCTTGCCCTTGATAAATAAAGGGAGTGCCTCGTAAGAAAAAGTACATTGCTCCTAGCATAGATGCTGAATAGAAATGACGCTCTTCCGGATTTTTAATGTATTTACTAATAGAACGATTTTGATCATGATTCTCGAGAAAGTTAGCTGCCCAACCGCTTTCTTGTAACTTATTTTGGCTACGGAATAACATCTGTTTAAAATCGTTAACATTCCAATCAACACGCTTGAACCACTCGCTGCCCGATTCAACATCGAGATCAGCATAACGAAAATCGAAAATCATAGAAAAGTATCCGTTTTCTCCTATGAAATCATCATATTGTTCGTAAGGAACACCAGGCGCCTCACCAATCGTGACACAGTTATAGCGATCAAAGGTACGTTCCTTCAGTTCATGTAGAAAAATTTCGATTCCAGGTTGATTACGTGTTTTTTTAGTACATTTGACGAGACCATCGACACCGTCGGCGGGTAAGTTACTGAAAGTCTGATCTTTTTTTATAAAGGTGATAGCATCGACACGAAATCCTGAAAGACCTTTTTGTAACCAAAATTCAATCATTTCGTAGATTTCTTCACGCAGAGTCGGGTTTTCCCAATTCAAATCAGGTTGTTTGACACCAAAAGAATGGAAGTAATAAAGGTCGCTTCCTTGAATAGGTTCCCACACACTTCCGCCAAAAACAGAACGCCAATTGGTCGGGGGCTGTCCGGTTGTTCCTTTCTTTAACACGTAATAATCTCGATAGGGACTAGTCTCAGGCTGCTTTAATACATCTTGAAACCAAGCATGTTCGTCAGAAGTATGATTTACGACTAAATCCAATACGATTTTAATGTTATATTCTTTTGCTGTTGCCAATAATTCGTCCAAATCACTCATTGTTCCGAAATCAGGATGAATCGTATAGTAATCGGAAATATCATATCCGTTATCATCCATTGGAGACTGATAGATGGGACAAATCCAAATCATCGTAATGCCGAGTTTGCTGAGGTAATCCAATTGAGTCGTGATACCTCTTAAATCGCCAATGCCATCTCCGTTATGATCCTTAAAACTTTTAGGATAGATTTGATACACGACTTCCTCTTTCCACCAGCTCATATAAACTACCTCCTTATTGGTATCGATACCAATTTTGCTTTTAATTTTATTGGAACCGATACCATAAACACTCAAAAAAATTGGTATCGGTTCCAATTTGATTTAAAAAAATATGAAACCGTTTTCTTGTATCAAGAATAAGCGATATATATTTTAGTTGTCAATCCTATTTTTTTAACTCCTCCTCTTTGAGGAGCGTACATTACTGTAGCTCCTCTTGAAAAGCTTAAGTTGATTGACGAATGATTAACTTCATATCAAGGGAATCCATTTTTTCTAGACTGAAATCTTCTGGAGATAATTGTTGCAAAAGACAGTGCACGGCTTGTTTCCCCATTTGTTGAATAGGCTGATGAATAGTCGTCAAAGAAGGCGTAATGATTTCAGCAATCGGTTGATCATCAAATCCAACCACCGCCAATTCCTTTGGGATATTAATCCCGTGTTCTTTAGCAGCAAGGATAATCCCACAAGCTACTTCATCGCTGTTCGCGAAAAGAGCAGTTGGTCGATTAGATAGCTTGAACCATTCTTTAAAAACATCTTTTCCATCTGAAATAGTGTGACGATGAGTGAAGATCCAATCCTCGTGGAATGGAAGATGTGCCTTCTTCAGTATTTTCAAGAAAGCAATATTTCTGTCACGACCTTTACTTTTTTCAGAAAAATCTCCACCTGTACAATAGCCGATTTGAGAATGACCTTGTTCAATCAAATGTTGAACGCCTAAAGAAGTTCCTTTTGCTTGATCCGGGCGAACGACTGCAACGTCCGTTTGATCAATTTGTTCGTTACATACAACGATTGGTCCATATTTTAAATAGGGCAGTATATTTTCCCATTCATTGACTACAGCCGTTAAAATCAAGCCATCTACTTGTTTGGTTTTTAAAAGATTTAAGAAAGATAGTTCTTTTCCAGGTTCTTCATTACTTTGAGAAATTAAAACGTTGTATCCATGTCGTTGTGCTTCTTGTTCGATTTTATCGACTAGTTCTGCAAAAAATGGATTAACAAGTCTAGGAACTAGAACACCGATTGTTGTTGTCACGGAACCTCGAAGTTTTCGTGCTGAGGGATTTGGAGTGTATCCGAGTTCTTCCATTGCTTGCAAGATACGTGCCCGCTTTTCAGGTTTGACGAGAGGAGAACCGTTGATTACCCGTGATACCGTTGTTTTAGAAAAGCCGGATAATTTTGCGACATCACTTATATTTGCCATATCATCACCTGTATTCACTTATTTTATGTTCAGTATAGCAAAGTTTTTTATTTTTGAATGAAAGGAGTCTAAAGGAAATAGTACCTAAAAATTAATCTACTATTTTTTGATTCCGAAAAATATATTTCAAAATAATAGGATGGACATTATGTTACTTCGTCTCATATATATCTCTTTTTGCAGGAATCTTAGCATCATAAAAATAAAATTTTAGAACCAAATCTGAAATGATACATCCTGAAAGGGATGGAAGGACAGTAATAGAGAACGCATTCATTTTAATGTGACATACTATTTAGATAAAGTTGTATCACATTTATGGTTGTGCTAAAATGAGTAGGAATTTGTGAAAAAGAGAGAGGATGATTGTTTTGACGAACATGACGACAGTAGAACAATTAGCAATTAATACGATTCGTACCTTATCGATTGATGCCGTACAAAAGGCGAACTCGGGTCACCCAGGTATGCCAATGGGAGCAGCGCCGATGGCATTCTCGCTTTGGGCGGATCATATGAACCACAACCCTAAAAATCCAGAATGGTTCAACCGCGACCGTTTTGTACTTTCAGCCGGACACGGTTCGATGCTTCTCTACTCACTCCTCCACCTATCGGGATATGATCTATCAATGGATGATCTTAAATCATTCCGTCAATGGGGATCAAAAACACCAGGTCACCCGGAATACCGTCACACGGCTGGTGTAGATGCGACGACAGGTCCACTTGGTCAAGGGATCGCAATGGCAGTTGGTATGGCGATGGCAGAACGTCATCTTGAAGCAAAATACAACCGTGACGATCTCAACGTCGTCGATCACTTCACATACGGAATTTGTGGAGATGGAGACTTAATGGAAGGTGTCTCAGCTGAAGCGGCTTCACTCGCAGGTCACCTTGGTCTTGGTAAATTGGTCGTATTGTACGATTCAAACGATATCTCACTTGATGGCGATCTCGATAAATCATTCTCTGAAAACGTCCAGAAGCGCTTCGAAGCGTACAACTGGCAAGTCATTCGCGTAGAAGACGGAACGGATATCGATTCGATTTCGAAAGCAATCGCGGTGGCACAAGCAGAGACGACAAAACCGACATTGATCGAAGTCAAGACAGTCATCGGTTTCGGTTCACCGAACAAATCAGGGAAATCGGCTTCTCACGGTGCACCACTCGGTGAAGCGGAAATCAAATTGACGAAAGCAAGCTACATTTGGGATCACGAAGAGTTCTACGTTCCTGAAGAAGTCAAATCATTGTTTGACGAGCGGATCGTCCAACGTGGTGCTTCTGCGGAAGACGCATGGAACGAAACGATGAAACAATACGAATCAGCTCATCCAGAATTGCATGCGGAACTCGTTCGCGCGATCGCAAACGAATTGCCAAGCAACTGGGAAGCAGATCTTCCGACGTACGACTTGTCATCGAAAAAAGCGACACGTCAAACGAGTGGTGAAGTCTTGAACGGTCTTGCGAAGAACGTTCCGACATTGTTCGGTGGTTCAGCTGACCTTGCAGGATCGAACAACACGATGCTCAAAGGCGAAGCAGACTTCGATATCGACCCAAGCGGTCGTAACATCTGGTTCGGTGTACGTGAATTCGCAATGGCTGCGGCTGTCAACGGTATGGCACTTCACGGCGGCGTCATTCCTTACGGTGCGACATTCTTCGTCTTCTCGGATTACCTCCGTCCAGCGGTTCGCCTTGCTGCGCTAATGGGGCTTCCATCAATCTTCGTCTTGACGCACGACTCGATCGCTGTCGGGGAAGATGGTCCAACACACGAGCCTGTCGAGCACTTGATGAGCTTCCGTGCAATGCCGAACGTCACGATCTACCGTCCAGCAGACGGAAAAGAGACGATCGCAGCATGGAAAACAGCGGTTCAAGCAAAAGACAAACCGACACTTCTCGTCTTGACGCGTCAAGGTCTTCCTGAACTGGAAGGTACGACGACAGAGGGCGCTGAAAAAGGTGGTTATGTCATCGCTGGTGACGTCACGAAAGCTGATACGCTCTTGATCGGTACGGGTTCAGAAGTTCACCTTCTTGTCGAAGCACAAAAAGAACTTGGTGAATCAGCAGCTGTCGTTTCGCTTCCATCATGGGAAGTATTCGAAGCGCAGTCAGCAGAGTATAAAGAATCAGTTCTTCCAAAACACATCACGAAACGTGTTGCGATCGAAGCAGGCGCTTCACTCGGTTGGTACAAATATGTAGGAACACAAGGACAAGTCATCGGAATCGATCGTTTCGGTGCATCTGCGCCTGGAGACTTCCTCTTGAAAGAATACGGCATGTCTGTTGAGAACGTTTTAGCGACAGTCAAACAACTCGGATAATCTTTTCCGGAAAAACGGGTCCGATCTTACGTCGGGCTCGTTTTTCATCTATTATCATCTATGCAAACAATTGGAATTATAGTATAGTAAAAAGCGACGTTTTAAGTTAGAGGAGGAAGCAACTTGGCTACATGGATTTGGATTTTAATTGCCCTTCTTTGCTTGGTAGCAGGTGTCGCCCTTGGTTTCTATATCGCTCGTCGATACATGATGAACTACTTGGAGCAAAACCCACCAATCAACGAAGATATGATTAAGACATTGATGATGCAAATGGGTCAAAAGCCATCACAAAAGAAAGTCAACCAAGTGATGCGTTCAATGAGTGGTTCAATGAAATCACCTAAAAAATAAGCTGTACGAAAGGGGACCAAATGGTCTCCTTTTTATTTGCTATTTTTTAGAAAGAGAACTAATCTAAAATGTGAGACTATTTCAAATAATCATAGGATTTAAAAAAGGGGGGAGACTTGAATGGGAGTCTTCAGGAAACTCGGTTGGTTTTTCCGACGAGAATGGAAAGCATATAGTCTTGGGGTCGTCAGTTTGATTTTTGTAGCGGCGTTAGAGTTGATTCCGCCAAAAATCATCGGGACGACGGTCAACGGTCTGAGTGAGGGAAGCTTGACGAAAGATGATTTGATTCGTCTCGCAGGTACGTTGTTGCTCATCGGGGTCGCGACATATATCATTCGTTATTTTTGGCGCTTTTATATCTTTGGGGCATCGATTCGTCTCGGTCGATTATTGCGCAGCCAACTGTATGGACATTTTTCAGATTTGGATCAATCGTTCTATAAGAAATATCGGAGCGGGGACTTGATGGCGCATGCGACGAACGACGTACAGGCGGTATCGATGACAGCAGGTGCCGGTATTCTCACGCTCGTCGACTCGGTGACGATGGGGAGCTTCGTCATCATCACGATGGTCACGACGATCAGTTGGAAATTGACGCTCGTATCACTTCTACCGATGCCGCTGATGGTCTACTTGACGTCACGCTACGGGAAAATGTTACATTCGCGTTTTCATGACGCGCAGGAAGCATTCTCCGATTTGAATGACAAGGTCGCGGAAAGTATTAGTGGTGTCCGCGTCTTAAAAGCAACAGGGGAAGTGGAATCTGACGTGCAGACGTTTACGGATCTATCGGATGACGTCGTCCAAAAGAACCGTCGTGTCGCAAAAATCGATGCATTATTTGATCCGACGATTTTTGGATTAGTCGGTCTATCGTACATCATCGCTGTCGGATATGGTGCGTATCTGTTACAACAAGGTGAAATCCGAATTGGTGACATCGTCTCATTCACTACATATCTTGGTTTATTGACATGGCCAATGCTTGCCTTCGGTTGGTTGTTCAACATTGTCGAACGTGGTCGTGCTTCCTACGATCGGATCGAGCGAATGCTTGCGATCGAACCGGAAATTAAAGATGCGAAGGAAGCAGCGACGCGTGTTTCATCACCGGAACTCCACGTTGGGATTGAGCGTTTCATCTATGATACGCAACCGGTCTTACAAGACATCGATGTGACGTTGAAGCCCGGTAAATCGCTCGGAATCGTCGGGAAGACAGGTGCTGGGAAATCGACGTTCGTTCGCTTATTGTCTCGCGAATACGACGTCAAACAAGGCGCCATCACGATTGGTGGACGAGACATCAAACAATTGACGCGTGACACCGTCCGTCGTCAAGTGGCGATCGTTCCACAGGATCATTTCTTATTCTCCGCGTCGATTGCTGACAATATTGCCTTTGCAAAACCGGATGCATCAATGGAAGACATCATGGAAGCAGCGCGTATTGCAGCAGTCCATGAGGACATTCTCGGCTTTAAGGAAGGGTACGCGACGATGGTCGGGGAGCGTGGGGTGACGTTATCCGGTGGTCAAAAACAACGGATCTCGATTGCCCGGGCATTATTAGCAGACTGTCCGATTTTAGTGCTCGATGATGCCTTGTCTGCGGTCGATGCCAAAACCGAGGAAGCGATCATCCACCACTTCCGCACGGCGGATCACGATCAGGCACAAATCATCGTCGCCCACCGGTTATCGGCTGTGTCGCATACCGATGAGATCATCGTCCTTGAAGACGGTCGGATCATCGAACGGGGCACACATGAGCAATTACTCGCTCATGACGGTTGGTATAAAGAGACGTACGATCGCCAGCAACTAGAATCACTTGTCGAACAAGGAGGGCGTTCCTAATGAATCATGATATCAATGAAAAAGCCGTCCTGAAGCGATTGCTTGATTTCGTCAAACCGTTCAAAAAGCAAGTCAGCATCGCCTTCATCCTGCTATTCATTACGACAGCGGCAAAACTCGGTGGACCATATCTCGTCAAGATTTTCATTGATGAATACGTCGCACCGGGTACGTACCCAGTACAGGAAGTCGCACTCTTATTTACAGCGTACTTGTTACTGCATACGACAGGGATCATCGTCGATTACTTGCAAGCGTTCGAATTCCAAAAGATTGCCTTGCAAGTCATTCAACGCTTACGCATTGATGTGTTCCGGCATGTCATGCACTTACGGCTAGCTTATTTTGACCGGACGCCTGCCGGAGTGCTCGTGTCCCGGATCACGAACGATACGGAAGCGATCAAGGAGCTCTACATCGGTGTCTTGTCGACATTCGTGCAAAGCGGCGTCCAGTTGATTGGAACATATATCTTCCTCTATCTACTAGAGCCGCGACTCGCGACGATCGCGTTACTATTGTTACCGCTGTTTTATTTCATCATTTGGATTTACCGGAAGTATTCGACGAAGTATTACGCGGAAGTCCGCGATTTACTATCGAAAATCAACGCCCAACTGAACGAATCCATCAACGGCATGGCGATCATTCAACAATTCCGCCAAGAAAAACGCTTGATGGCAGAGTTCGAGGAGACGAACGTCGCTCACCAGAATGGACGTTATAAGAACTTGAAGCTCGATAGTTGGTTACTGCGACCAATCATTGAATTGTTACTCGCCATTTCAATTGCGACACTCGTGACGTATTTCGGTGTCCTATCGTTCTCACAAACGGTCCAAGTCGGTGTCGTCTATGCCTTCATCAGCTACATGGAGCGGATCTTCCAACCGGTTCAGCAAATCATGCAACGGTTGTCCGAGTTCCAACAAGCTGTCGTCTCAGCAGACCGTGTATTCAAGGTCCTCGATACGGATGAGCCGGAACCAACGAAACAACTCGAAGGGGATGCACGAGTATCGGAAGGACATATCGTCTTTGAAGACGTGCGCTTTAGTTATGACGGAGAGAAAGATGTCTTGAAAGGGATTTCGTTCGAGGCGAAAAAGGGGCAGACGATTGCGCTCGTTGGTCATACGGGAAGTGGGAAAAGTTCAATCATCAATATCTTGATGCGCTTTTACGCGTACCAATCGGGTCAGATTTTGATTGATGGTCAACCGCTTGAGCAGTTATCGGAAGAAGAACTACGACAGCATGTCGGACTCGTGTTGCAGGATTCATTCTTGTTCACGGGAACGGTCGCTGACAACATTCGATTATTCGACAGTTCGATTTCCTTTGATCGTGTCGAAGCGGCTGCTAAATTCGTACAAGCGGACGGATTCATCAATCAACTCGACCAGCAATATGACAGTCCCGTTGCGGAACGGGGGGCGACGTTCTCAGCTGGGGAACGTCAGTTGATCTCCTTCGCACGCACGATGGCGCGAGATCCCAAAATCCTGATCCTCGATGAAGCGACAAGTTCGATTGATACGGAGACAGAGGAGAAAGTGCAAGTCGCACTTGAACGGATGCGTCAAGGGCGGACGACGATTGCCATTGCCCACCGTCTATCGACGATTCAAGATGCAGATTTGATTCTTGTGTTGCATCAAGGGGAAGTAATCGAGCAAGGAAATCACCAAGAATTAATCGCACAAGATGGTCTGTATAAGAAGATGTATCAGTTGCAATCCGGTCATGTCACGGTCTCTTAAAAAAAGACATAAAAAAAGCCTGCCAGGCGGCCTCGCCCGGCAGGTTGTTTGTTCTGATTAGTAGACTGTGACTGTGACGTTTTGGCGTCCCCAGTTAAGTGCTTCTTGTTGTGAACCAACGAGAAGGTCAAGTTTGTTACCTTGGATTGCGCCACCACGGTCGAGTACGATTGCTTCACCAATGCCTTCGATGTGCATACGTGTACCGATTGGGTATTGTGAAGAAGCTGCTACGATACGCATACCATTGTACGTGATCGTATTTGTAACGTCATAACCGCTTGCTGTCAACGCACGACCGTTGTAGAGTTGGCTACCGTTGTTAGACGGGTCGTTCGTGTAAGCAGTGACGTTCATTGTCACTTTCGTACCTGATTTTGCAGGTGTCGATTGTTTTGTTGCAGTTGCTGGTTTAGCAGCTGCTTTTGGTGCTGGCTTCGCAGCTGGTTTAGCAGCTGGTTGTGCTTGTGCTGCTGGTGCTTTCGATACGCCAGCGAGTGAAGTGTAGTCGCTGTGTACGTAGCGTGTTTTACCATCGATTGTTGTTTTGATCCATGCACCGACTTTACCTTCTACGTTGACTTTTTCGCCTTTGTAGAGGTTACCGACATCTTTCGAGCTTGTCGTTGGTTGTGTGCGGACGTTTAGTACTGCCGTAGTAACTGTCGCTTTTTTAAAGTCGAATGAGCCTGCTGCAGACGTATACGCGCCATGAACATAACGTTTTTGACCGTTAATGTGTGTTTGGATCCATGCGCCAGAACGTCCTTCGACATTTAATGTTTGACCTTTATATACATTGCCTACGTCTGCTGATGCAGTTGTAGGTGCTGTGCGTACGTTGAGTACTGGTGTATTTACTGTTACCGTTTCTGAGGCAGCCTCTGTCTCTTGGGCAAATCCTACTGATAGAGCTGTTGCTGCAAGACCGGCAGCGAAAACTGCTTTTTTCATTATTGATGTCCTCCTGACATATGCTGTGTTTACTGTTCCTACTTTACACGGCAAAACTGACCTGTGCGTTTACAGGTCAATGTCATTCGAGTTACAAACCGGGCTATTGTGACAACGAGATTGCAAAAGGTCGGTTTTTGTCATCGATAGGACATACTAATTATGAAAAACGGATGTTTATAGGTCTTTTGGATTACTTTTTGCTGAAAGATTCGCACAATTCAACAGAAAAAAGTCTTAAAAATAGAAACTATGTCATCCTTCTATCGTCTAGTGATGAAAAAGTGAAATGGAGGATACGCAGATCAATACTTGACGATCGTCGTCACGCCGAACGCTGTCAGGTAAGAACGATGGTACAATTCCTGCATCCAATCGTTAGCATAAAGCTGAAACGTGCCGTGAATCGTTTGGTACGTTCGCTGTCGAATATTGATTTCAATCGGCTCTAGTAAGGGGGCGGATGGTAGATGGTCATGCATGCTGTCATTTTGATTTTCAATATAAAGCAACTCGAGGACATCTCCTTCTTCCATATAACGCTGTAAGTAAATCATGAACTCCCACTGATCAGCACCTTCGATCGTGTACAGGTAAGGCATCGTGAATCTTCCTCGCTTAATGACACGTATTCAATCGCTTCGACTTCATGTACGTATAATTGGGGGAGATCGTCAGGCATATAGAGAGGACGAGAACTAGCAATGAATGTAAGAGCGGACATAAAGCACCTCCATCAGAAATAAGAAGTCACAAAAAAGTCAGCATTCGCACTCGAATGCTGACCAGATCGTGCATTAAGATAAGAGCGGTTCATTCGAACCGTGAATGGTATAGTTTTGGACGATGCGTGAATATTCTAAAAGCAAGACGTCGAGTTCATGACTAAGTTGTAGAACACGCGGGGAGGTGAAGCTGGACTGGTCAGCTTGATGATATAGTTCGCTACGTTTGGCTTCGATCGCTAACGTCAATAGTTGTTGTGTCGTCATAGCAGTCTCCCTTACATTGGTGTCGTATCCATATTCTAGCAAGTCCATTTACTAGGTGCAACGAGATTTCAGTAAAATCGACGAAATGTAATTTTTTTGTAATTTTGGCGGACACGAATCTTTTGCAACTTTCTGTGAGATAATAGGTGCTAAATGCAGAGGAGTTTGGCAAAATAGAGGAGGAACTTCTTCTATAGTAGTAAAGGAAAGGGGATGCTCATGATGGAGCTCTCGTTATGGTTAGCGTTTGGAGCAGGATTATTATCTTTCGTCTCTCCGTGTACGCTACCACTGTATCCTGTGTTTCTCTCATACATCACAGGCGTGTCGGTAACGGATTTAAAAGAACGAGGCGTACGAGAAAAGCGATCCTTGTTTCATACGTTAGCGTTCCTCGTTGGTTTTGCGATGGTATTCGTTGTGCTCGGGTTATCGACATCGTTATTCGCAGATGTCTTTATCACATATCGCGATACGTTACGGATGATTGGGGCACTCGTCATCTTCGTATTTGGGATTGTTCTCGTCGGATTATGGCAACCAACATTCTTGATGCGTGAAAAGAAACTGAATCTCGGGGAACGAAAAGGGGGATACGTCGGGACGGTACTCGTCGGAATCGGTTTTGCAGCCGGTTGGACACCGTGTACAGGTCCGATTCTCGCAGGAGTCATCGGATTAGCTGCGACCAATCCGAGTCAAGGCATGTTCTACATGCTCGCGTATGTCCTTGGCTTCTCGATTCCGTTCTTATTGATGGCGTTCTTCGTCGGTCGTTCGCGCTTGTTCGTGCAGTATAGTCTGAAATTAACGAAATTCGGGGGAGCCTTGATGATGGTGTTCGGAGTCATGCTGTATTTTGATGGCTTGAGTAAATTCGCAGCATGGATGAGTGACATCGTCGGATTCACTGGATTTTAATCAAGGAAGTGATCGGATGATTTGGATATCAACTGGGGTAGCGCTCGTCATGGGATTGCTGATCAGCTTCATTCGTGTGAAGGCATCAGCAAAACCGACGAATGCTAAAAAAATCTTGATCCCGCCCTTTGCGATGTCGACGGGGATGCTACAGTTTTTATACCCAGCATCCCGTCTGACATGGACGGAAGTGGCAGAAGCATTGCTCATTGGAGCCATCTTCAGCATCTTTTTGATCAAGACATCCAATTTTTATGAAGCAGAAGGGCAGATTTATTTGCAACGTTCGAAAGCTTTTTTCATCGTCTTATTCGGTATCTTATTCATTCGGACGGTTGCGAAGTTCTTCATCGGCGGGCAGATTGACATTTTCGAAACGGGCGGCATTTTTTATCTCGTCGCTTTTGGAATGATCGTCCCTTGGCGCTTCGCGATGTATTTGAAATACAAACGAGTCAAGTCGGGCACCGTGCCGGTCGCGCACTTACCTCACTAAAAAAACCGCTGAAGGCGACTTCGGCGGTTTTTCGTGCATCCTTCAATTTTGGAAGTATAATGCGTAGTCTCGCCAGTCGATGGCGTGCTCCGTCAGTGCTTTTTTCAAGAATTTATGATCGCGTTTTGGCGTAGCGGAAATATATCCTTTGACGACCAGTTCAGATGTCATCTCTGTCGCTTGTTCCTCCAGTGCGAACTGTCCGATCCGCCCGGCAATCTTGCGGCGTGCGACATCACGAAATGCCGATGGAACCGGCATGACGAGAGCGTTCAACAATTCCATCGTCTCATCCGTCCAAAGATGTCGTGTTTGGTCGATGTACTCATCTTCCCAGTCCATCATCGATTTACCGTCTTCTTTCGGTAACTTTTTGAGGAACTTCCGGAACATGAAAAACCCGCCAATCGCCATGAGTGTAATCATGATAAAGCCCCAGAGCAGAATCCCGTTCATGAACCATTCCATGCGCGACTCATCCCCCTTTCACATCAAATATAGATTAGCATAAATCAGGTGGACGTGCTATGATGAATGACGGAGAAAGTGAGGCGAAAGAATGCTGCAACCATACGTACAATTGGACGAGACCGGACAGCCCCGTAAAGGTATTTTACCTGAAACAGCGGACGGTCGGATCGTTGAATTCTATTATGATACGAAGGGTGAGGAGATCACAGTCATCTTCGTCACTGTTCCGGCAGAAGATGCGAGCCGGAAGCGTGCGTTTACGGTCGGGAAAACGTTTAAAACGGTCTCGACACTCGAAGACTTCACGTTACTTCACTATGAATGGGCAAATGACCAGATTTTCGCAACACTCGAGATGTTCGCGGATGGGTCGAAACGTCAAATCGACGCTTCGAGATTGCTCGACTATTAAAAAAGAAGGAGATGCGGATTGCCGCGTCTCCTTCTTTTGATATTCAAGAAATATATAGTCGGATGACCTCGTCATGCAATTCAACCTGTCCACCGATCGGGAACGTGAACAGAGGACTCGTATGTCCAAAATCGACATTCGCAAGAACTGGTACGTGCTCTAGGAATGGATAGAGCGAAATCAGATACCGCAGATGCTCTTCCGTCATCTTTGTTGTGAGTTGGAAGCGTCCGAAGACGATCCCGCGAATCGTTTCGGCACCCGGTTGCGCCATCAAAGAGGCGAAATCACGAGCGAATGTCGCTGGATGGACTTCGTAATCGTCTTCAAGAAATAAAATCGTATCCCGTAAATCAGGGAAGTGCGGTGTGCCTTGCAGGAGATTCAACGTACAAAGATTCCCACCGAGCAGTCGACCGCCTGCTTGACCCGGTGATAAGAGAAGTGGACCTTTGTTTGGTAACGTGATGACGTGTCCGCGATCGGTATCGCGCCAATGGACCGAAGGCTTGATTGTAACGGGTTCTGTTCCAAACAACACTTGCTTGAAGTAATCGATCGTATAGGCGTCACGGTCATGGAAAGCCCGTAACATCGGTCCGGAGTAAGTGATTAATCCGGTATTCGTTAGAATGGCATGACTGAGTGCTGTGATATCGGAGAAGCCACAAAGGATCTTCGGATGTGTCCGAATCAATTCGTAGTCGAGTAAGTCGACAAGTTCATTCGTACTGAACCCACCGCGAACGCACAGGATCGCATCAACGTTCGGATCAGCGAACGCGGCATGAAGATCAGCAACCCGTAACTCAGGATCACTGGAACCGAATGGATTGACGGCACGCGCATGTTGACTGATCGAGACACGTAATCCGAGCGATTCGAGCGTTTGGATCGCACCATCGATGATCTTCATCTCGACCGTTGAGAGACTAGAAGCGGGTGCGATTAAGCGGACATGAGAACCATCTACCAACTTCTTTGGCGTTAACGTCGGCAGGTGGGCAGCGATGATCTCTAAACGGTTACCGAATGGATCGGCTGTGAAGAAACGACGACGTGGCGCAAGGCGTGTGTCATGCTCAACCGGATAACCGGCAGCTTGAAGAGAATCGCTCAACGCTTCGAACGCAGCGACGGTTAAACCAGGATGCGCTTTTTTAGCAGGGGAGAAGGGATCCTCGATGCCGAGATGAAGTGCTGCACCATGTTTTTCGAACCAGACACCACCACTGGCTTGAACACCAGTCGGTTTTTCGACTTCCTTCATATGTAAAAGCCCGGCATAAAATGCACGGGCGCGATCTTCTTCGTTTTTTGGCATAGCGAGCTGGACATGATCTAACATGAAGACACTTCCTTTACGAATTAGATTCAGGCAACGAACTGGGTGATCCGTTTCAGTTCACGTTCGACGAGGTTCAAGTAGAAGACACCTTCAATCCGGCGATCGAGAGATTGTGCGATCTCGTATAGATTCGTCCGAAGCGCTGCGAGATACGACGCTTCCTCACCAAGAGATTGACGATGGGCGAACGCATAGTGAGCGAGTAGGAACTGGAGATATCCACGATCGGTTAAGAATGGAATCAATTGTTTTTTCTCTTCCATCGACCAGGTATAGTTCGTATCGTAATACATCTTCGCATATAGGTGGTACGGCTCGTCGCCACCTGTGAACAAGGTTTCGCCACGCTTAACTTCTTCGATCAAGCGTTCACTCCAGTCAAAGCGTTCTTTTTTGCGACTAAGGAACAACGGTAGGATATATGGATGTGCCTGATCCGGCATCCGTGAACAACCGCGTTCATGCCGAAGTGCTGCATAAAGTAGCAAGGCACGATCTTCGAAGCCACGTTCAATCGCATACGTCATCCGGCTAAATGCTTCACAGGATGGGCAATCACTAAGTTCGTCACTTGGCGCGTCAACCCATTCCGATAGATAATGATCGGCTTGTTCCTCGTCACCGAGTTTGCTGTAGACCATGAAGCTGATATAGTCACGTGTCCGAATAAAGCCATGCGCGTCACAGAAATCGATGAAGCGATCGAGATCTTCTTCGAGAAGCGAGACCGTCACGTCTTCTTGTTCTGCCATATAAATCAAGTAGGACTTGTAGTTCCAGTACAAATCAAGTTCTTGTTTGGGAGTCAGTGTCATCTCATCTTTTCGGATCCATTCCATCAAGAGCGTGAAGGACACGAGAAACGATCGGAAGTGTCCTAAATCAAATTGATTTTGTGAAAATGTCCATAAGGAGAGGAAGCGGAGTGAATCATCAGCTGTTTCCTCAAAGATGGCCCATAAGGCCTCACCGCGTGCAACGGAGGGTTCTTCTTCCTTTAAGCGAAGATATAAGAGATGGAGTTCTTCTTGAGGGTTCATCTGTACCCCTCCTTTCTTATATAAGTATACCACGAGCGTTTTGAGAAATCGCAATTGAGCGAGGACGGAATAAAAAAAGATTCCGAACCCGCTCAATCGCGGTTCGGAATCATTTCAAGTATTTGTGGATGAGTTTCAGCTGTCGGATGTAGCAAATCATGTACTGTGTAACCATTGAGTACTTGATGGAACGCCGCAATGGCATCATCGAAAGCATCACGTGCTGGATTGAGCGAAGGAATCTCGTGAATGCCTTCTTGCGGATCGAGAAAATGAACGGTTGGTTCAAACAGTTGTACGACGTCACCGATATGAATTGCATCCGGAGGGCTCGCTAATCGAAAACCACCTCCACGACCACGGACAGATTCAATCAGACCACTCTGTCCTAAACGATAGACTACTTTCATCAAATGATTCTTAGAAATGTCGTAACAATCCGCTACTTCCTGGATTCGGACTAAACGATCGGGATGAGCTGCTGCGAACAGCAGGGACCGAATCGCGTAATCCGTATAACGTGTCATGCGCATTTTCATCACCTACTTAACACACATACTAGGGGGGGACGCAAGCATTTACAACTTTCAATGTGCAAAAAATAAGATGCATTTTAGAGATTGTTTTTGAGAGTGGATTCACGCATAATGGACGGTGAAAGGTAGGTTAAATTATGCATTTCGATCAGGCATTACACCTTTTGCAACAGCTCGGTCCATCGATGGAGCAAAAGGGATTGCGGATCGCGACGCGCTTCTATGACTCGCTCGAGGCGACGTACGAAGAAGAATTGCGCGCGCTTCGAGAAGCAGGAGCTCAGGACGGAACTCGCGCATTACGGATTTTACGCCTGAGTCAATTACTGAACCAGATTACCAACCAGCACGAATCGAGTGAACTGTTTAAATTGATTTTGCTGAATGAAATCGATCAGACGAAATCGTTTCTGCTGACGTACCCGGACATCATCAGTCGTGAAATTCTTCAAGCTATTCAAATCGAATATGACCTTAAAGAAGATGCACCTTTACTTCAAGCATGGGCAATTGTTCACCATCAACTCGTCGATACGTGCCGCCATTTTTGTAAATACCGTCATGCTGAAAATTGGCGTCAACAAGATATTTTGTTGATCGCAGAAGAACATCATCTCGGAGCCGTCATCGACGAAGCCCGGCATGCGCTCCTGAGTGGTCGAAAAACGACCTTGTTACATGTCTCAGCTGAGGAACTGGCAGAACGAATGTTAGCGAATGTCCTATCCTTGACGACGAAAGGGATGGTCGTTCACCACATTCGTCAAGAAGGATGGGAACAACAGATGCACGAATTCTTGACGATGATCACGGCAAATGATCCGATTGTCTTCGTCAGTGGATCGACGAATTTCATTGAAGAAATCCAGCAACGACTTGATCCTTTGCCGGTCCTGTTCGGTCCGTTCGTAGCGGCAAATCAATTACCCTCTTAACGAGAAAAGCGATGTGTAACGCTCTGACTGAAGTCGGAGCATGACACATCGCTTTTTTTTAGGCGGATTTCGTTAAGCGTTTCGCGCGTTGAATCGATCGGTCTAGTGCGAGATAGACCCCACCTGATACACAGCAGAGCAGTCCGACGAATCCGAGCGCAAAGTCACCTTTTCCGGTATCAAGGAATAACGATCCGAGAAGCGGTGCGGTGACGCCGCCAATCAACCACTGGAGACTCGCAGCACCGTTGTACGTTCCGCGGAGGTGTTCCGGGGCGATCAAAGCGATGAACGTCATCTGCACAGGAGACATGATCATCTCACCGAGCGTATAGAACGCATAAATCGCAAGCAATACCGTCACGAGCACGACATAACTCGTTCCGAGTGAGAACAGGTAAGACGGGACGAATGCGAGGAAAATCATGCCGATTCCGAAAATCGAGGCCCCGAGCAACATGACTTTTCCGAATGCTTTGCCAGACAAGCGAGCAGCGATCGGGAACTGGAACAAGACAACCATGATTCCGTTCAGAGCCATCAGATAAGGGAACGGATTTTGTTTCGTCGGTAATCCCGGTAGTGCTTCCTTCAAGAAGACCGGTAACATACTCTCGACGAGGGCAAATCCCATCGAGATGAAGACACCCGCCCCGATGAAGATTAAAAAGACATGATCCTTCCGCAATACAGTGAGCGGTGATACTTTGACTTCGTCCGTCTTTTCGATATACTCCGGTTTTGTCTCTTCGATGAAGAAGTAGAGAACGAGTCCGTACAGGAAAAAGACGAAAGCGGCAGAGTAGAAGATGAGTGAACGGTCGACGAATAGGACCGCACTTCCGAGAAGTGGACCGAATGCGGCCCCGACGTTATGTCCCATCCGCAGCAGGCCGAACGATTCGTTCAGGCGTTCTGGTGGTGTGACGTCAGCGACCATCGCGCTTGCCGCCGGATGGAACAGTGAACTCGATAAACCGAGCAGCGCGTTCAAAGCGAGAAGTGGTCCGAATGAATCAGCGAACGAAAAACCGATTAGTGCGATGACGTCCCCGATGATAGAGAGGACCATCAGTGGTTTTCGACCGAATTTATCAGCGAAATGACCTCCGAGAACGGCACCGACGAGCGACATGATCGGTCCGGTCGCCATGATGACACCGACCAAGAAGTAGGAATCGAGTCGATCCGCATAATAAAGAACTAAAAATGGTGCAATCATGAACATCATGATCCCCGTGATCGTTTCCCCAACGAACCGGATCCAGATGTTGCGATCAAGCTGTTTAAGTGCGTTAAGCATAGTGAAAACCCCTTATATTCCGTTTTTAGACAATAGAAAAGACGGATACGCACAAATATGGGCATACCCGTCCTAATATAAGAGGGCAGCATGTACGTATACGCATACGCACACCCTGCTTAATTAAAAATTAAACGATTGGGTGACGTACAGTTGTAGCCGATACAAAGACAGTGTGGACAGATGTCCGGGCTTGATGGAATACCATTGTACGTCTCCTCCTTCTGTAATAGTGAACTTCCTAGTCATCGTAAAGAAGATCGTGATGAATTGTCAACTTTAAATCTGAAAATTGAGTCAATGAAGTGAAATGGACGAGACCTTGAAAATTCGGTATGATAGACTAGTTGCGAAAAAGATTGATCGGACTTTTGAATATATCGGTGAAAGGAACTACCATACATGACAAACATTCTACAAACGGAAGTCGAAAAACGTCGGATTTTCGGCATCATTTCCCACCCGGATGCGGGTAAGACGACATTAACTGAAAAATTCCTCCTGCACGGAGGGGCAATCCGTGAGGCAGGTTCTGTCAAAGCACGGAAAAACTCGAAATTTGCGAAATCAGACTGGATGGAAATCGAAAAACAACGCGGAATCTCCGTTACGTCTTCGGTCATGCAATTCGAATACGACAAAAAGATCGTCTCGATCATGGATACACCAGGTCACTCGGACTTCGGTGAAGATACGTACCGGATCCTGACAGCTGTTGACTCAGCAATCATGGTCATCGATGCAGCGAAAGGGATCGAGTCGCAAACGAAGAAACTCTTCCAAGTTTGTCGGATGCGCGGTATTCCAATCTTTACGTTCATCAATAAGATGGACCGTCAAGCGCGTGACCCACTCGAATTGATGGAAGAACTCGAAGAAGTCCTCGGTATTCCGTCTGTTGCTGTGACGTGGCCAGCTGGTTCAGGTCAACAGTTCGAAGGGGTTTACGACCGTGTCAAAGGACAATTCCATTGTTTCAAGAACGATCGTAAGTCGATCGAACTCGGTGAGGAAGGTCTCGCGAACGAAGAACTCGCGACGACAATCAACTCGGAAATGTACGAGACGTTAATGGACGAAGTCGACTTACTCGACGGTGCAGGTAACGAGTACAATGAAGAATTGATTGCTAAAGGGGAATTGACTCCAGTTTTCTTCGGATCAGCACTCGTTGATTTCGGTGTCACACCGCTCCTCGAGCATTACTTGAACCTGTCTCCTTCACCGACACCACGTGAGTCGAACAAAGGGAAGGTCGAACCTGCTCAAGAATTCTTCAGTGGTTTCGTCTTCAAGATTCAAGCGAACATGAACCCGAACCACCGCGACCGGATTGCTTTCGTCCGTATTTGTACGGGTAAGTTTGATCGTGGGATGGACGTCGTCTTGACACGGACAGGCAAGAAGATGAAGCTATCGCAATCGACCCAATTCATGGCGGATGAGCGTGAAACGGTCAACGAAGCGTTCGCGGGAGATGTCATCGGATTATACGATTCAGGTAACTATCAAATCGGTGATACGATCACGAACGGTGATCCATCATTGCAATATGAAGCACTGCCAACGTTCGCACCAGAACTTTTCTTGAAGGTCTATACGAAAAACGCCTTGAAGTCGAAACAGTTCCAAAAAGGTGTCGAACAGCTCGCGCAAGAAGGAGCGATCCAGGTCTACAAGACGGAATACAACGAAATCATCCTCGGAGCCATCGGACAACTCCAATTCGAAGTCTTCGAGCACCGGCTCAAAGGCGAGTATGGCGTTGACATCTTGAAGGACGCAGCGAACTTCCAAGTCGCGAAATGGATCAAGCCGGCTGAAGTCGCTGCCGTCAAACAATTGACGGATTCACGGACGGTTCTCGTCTACGACCGTTGGGAGAATGCTGTTCTGTTATTTGCGAATGATTTCGTCTACGAGCGATTCGTTCAGAAAAACGAAGGAACGATCACGTTGGTCGATTCACCGCAACAACTCTAAGTTTTTCACGGACTACTTTTCGAAGTGGTCCGTTTTTTCGTTCCTGAAATCTCGTTTGATGCTAAGCGAACAAGGGTAAAAATAGAGCGTGTTTGAATTCATATGAAAAAGGAAGGTGTCATGTGATGGCGAAACGGTTTGTTGGGATCTATCAGGATCAATCGAGTCTGGAACGAAAAATCGAGGAATTGAAACAACAGGGGCATCACGATTCAGATTTTTCCGTCGTCGGTCGAGATGACGCGGCAGACGAAGCATCGGGTGCAAGTTGGATTGATCAAGTCAAATCGAAGTTCTCTAAGGAACCACCGCTCCGCGAGACGTTAAAACGTGTCGGACATTCGGATGATGAGGCAGAACGGCATTACGCGGAAGTCGAGCGAGGCGGTCTTGCATTGTTCGTCAAGGATCGAGATCTCAATCATGACCACGACCATGAGCACGATCATCACCATGACCACGATCATGATCATGACCATCGGCACGATGATAACAAGGTCGAAAATCCAGGGAATAACGCTTATGAATCCAATCACCGCGGGGACGGTGAGAAGAGCGACCGGGCGAAGTGGAAAGCGGACGATATCGACTAATACCTAGAAGTGAAGGCGCCGATATCGGTGATCTTCACTTTTTTTCTCGCGTCCGGAGTCGCAAAGCGAGATGTGTGGGGAATCGAGGTGCTATACTGAGAGCATCGAAGAGGTGATATGACATGAAAAAAATAGTGACAGCTTTAGCAGGAATCGGTCTTACGAGTGCTTGGTTCATCAACCGATACCCGGTGTTCGGGAAACGACCAAGCCGTGCGGAGCGACGAAGTTTCGAGCGATCAGATCGTTTTGTCGACGGGAAGTTCAAAAATGAGATGGATTTCCAGTTGAAGATGGAATGGGACTCGATGAAAAGCATCTTAAAGGATTACGGACGAAACATTCCAAATCTGCGTCCTGTCAAAGCGTTACCGACGCTTCCGTATCAGCGACGTCAAGACGATAGTGAAACACCACGTGTCACATGGTTCGGACATTCGGCATTTTTACTCGAACTCGATGGACAAACGATTTTCTTTGACCCGATGCTCGGACGCGCACCATCACCGTTCCCGAAACTGGGGGGAGGACGTTTTCAAACGACGCAGACGGTTGATCTCGAACGTTTACCGTTGATTGATGTCGTCGTCTATTCGCATGATCATTATGATCATCTGGATTATCCATCCGTCCTCGCCTTGAAAAATCGAGTCGGTCGCTTCATCGTGCCGCTCGGTGTCGGGAGTCGTCTCCGTGGATGGGGCGTCTCAGCTGAGCGAATCACGGAACTCGACTGGCATGAATCGACACAAGTCGGTGGCATCAAACTGACAGCGGCTCCGTCGCGCCATTATTCAGGGCGAAATGGTCTTGATCAATTTTCAACGCTATGGGCGTCATGGGTCATCGAAGGCTCGCAAAAGGTCTTCTTTAGTGGCGATAGTGGATATGGTCCACACTTTAAAGCAATCGGCGAACAATATGGTCCGTTTGACCTGACGATGATGGAATGTGGGCAGTATGATGTCCGGTGGTCCAATTCGCATATGTTACCGGAACAAACAGTTCAAGCTCATCGAGATGTAAAAGGTCGTGTCCTGATGCCGATTCACTGGTCTGCCTTCATCCTCGCGTTTCATGCCTGGTTCGAACCGGTCGAACGGTTGCTCAAGGAAGCGAAACGCGATGAGATTCCGGTTCTGACACCGATGATCGGGGAAAGTGTGACACCCGAGAGCACGACACGAAAATGGTGGCGGGAAGTGCGTTGAGTAAAATAGCTTTTTGATTTTAATCGAATGAAATGAGAAAAAAGTAGCCTTTTCGAATCACATCGAAAAGGCTACTTTTTTAGGTGAATAAACAGACGAGATGTTCATCCTTGACTCTTACAGGAAAGCGAGGATGATGACATCGTCCGGTCGTACAATACAATTTAGCTCGCCAATCGATCCGCTTGTTTTGCGCGACGAGAACGCACTTTTTCGATGATTTCGAAACCGAGCACAAGCATCGTTCCGACGAGTAATCCGTTACTGAGGAACGGACGAAGCGTCAAAGGCAGGACTTCCGCGATGACGGTTGATTGCAACAAGATACTGATGCCGATGACAGCACTGATCGCAAACGCATGGCGGCGACGGCTATTCTCCATGTTACTTTCAGCAGACTGCCAGGCAATCAGGAACATGTGCGGCAATGTCGCAAGCAACGCGGCACTCGCAACGCTACGCGGTAATGTCGCGATGATCCCGATCAAACTTGGGAAGAAACCGATCAACGCGATGACGAGTGAGGCAATCAAGAACGGGCGACGTTTTCGGCTTCCCGTTTGCGCGATGAACCCGCTCGTGATCGGTAACGGCACCGGCACCAGCGTCGAGAATGTAGCAGCGAGTAAATGAATGAAGCCTTCGATGGATAACCCTTGGTGCAGACGTCCTTGTTTTTGAAGCGTCGCTTCGACGGCGCTTAAAGCGGCAATCAAATTGACGACAAGCAAGATCGCGAACGGAATCGCGACAAGGAATGCACTGCCGTCAAACTGCGGCCATCCGAACGGTAACGCTTGTGGTGGTGCGAACAAACTAGACGACGCAGGAAGCGACGGACGGCTGACGAGCCAACCGACGATGATTCCGATCATCAAGGCAAACGGGCGTAAGCGACTCGGTCCGAATTGGCTGAGTCCGAGTACGAGCAAGAACGTGATGATACCTGCGAGACGTGTTGCCTCGACGGCAAGAACGGCACCGAGCATGACGCCTGTTAATTGAATACATAATAAGAGCAAAAACGTTCCGCTGACGAGCGGTGTGAAGACGGGTAATAAGTATTTCGTCCATCCTGTCAAACCGAGGATGATGAGAACGACGCCGGCAATGACGACGGCTGCCATCGCGATCGTAAATGCCGTTTTTGAATCGACTGGTAGTGCGGCGATGACGACGAAGATGCTGACCCATGATCCGGCAGGTCCCGATACGATCGGAAGCCGGTGGCCGAAGGCTCCGTGTAGGAAACAGGCAATCCCGCCTACAAAGAACGACCGTTGGACAAGGGCAGCAGTCTCAACTGATGAGAGGTCGAACAGACTGGCGACGACGATTGGTAAAGCAATCGTGTTCGCGAGTAAAAAGACGATCCACTGGAAGGTAGAAGTCGTTTGTTTCATGAAAAAGCTCCTTTCTTAAACTTCAGATATTCCTGCATCATAGCATATGATTGATGTTATGATTCATATATCTTTATACATGAAAACATATGAAAGAGATGATGAATATGGATTTACGCCAGTACCGCTATTTTTGTGCGGTTGTCGAGGAACAATCCGTCACGCGAGCAGCGAAGCGCTTACGGATGGCACAACCTGCCTTGACGCAGCAAATCCGGCGGATGGAAGAAGAGCTAGGCGTTCGTCTGATCGAGCGGGCAGGACGCGGGATCCGGATTACCTCGAGCGGCAACCGCTTATATGAACGAGCGGTTTCTTTGCTGCAGTTTGAACAGGAGACACGGATGGAAGTGAGCGACATCGAAGCCGGGCGAACGGGAATCTTGCGCATTGGTGTCAACACATTATCAGCCAGTCGGCTCGTCGAATGGATTGAACAGATGAAACGACGACATCCTGGCATTATCTTACAAGTCCACCAAGGAGAATCGAGTGCGCTCATCGAACGGTTGAAAGAGCGGTCGCTTGATGCAGCGTTCGTCCGTCTGCCGATTGATGCGCAAGGGATTTCGATTGAATGGATGGAAGAAGAACCGTTTCATCAAGTCTGGCACCCCGATCATCCGACTGCGGATCTCATCATTCCGAGTCAGGAAGGACTCGGTGTCTTTCAGACGTTAAGTCAAAGGCTCGGCGTCGTATCGCAAGAGACGTGTTCCGATGTCTTGACGCTGATTGGACTCGTCCGCAGTGGACAGGCGGTGACCGTTTTGCCGGAGAGTACGTTGCGGGAACTGGATATGACAGGACTGCACCAGACATACCTATCCGGTGCCGCGAGTACGACAGCCTTCGTCTGGTTGACGGAGACGGGACCGACGACACTGACAAAACAATTCATTGAAATCATGAAGGAAACAGCAGAATAATTAAATGGATAGGAAAGAAAGGAACGATCGTATGAAAACGATTCAAGGCACGTATGGGGAAGCGAAGATTTTCACGGATAACGTCGACGACCTGACGATTAAGCAAGTCACAGCTATGTTAGAGGAACAATTTGCGACAGACAGTCGCGTCCGGATCATGCCGGATTGCCATGCTGGAAAAGGATCTGTCATCGGAACGACGATGCATGTGACGGACGAGGTCGTACCGAACCTCGTCGGTGTTGATATCGGTTGTGGCATGTTATGTACACGACTTGCTGAACAAGAACCAATCGATTATGCGGAACTTGACGCGACGATTCAGCGTCTCGTTCCAAGTGGCATGTCGGTACGTCAAAAAGCCCATCCATTATCAGAACAGGTACCATTTGATCAAGTACTCGCACCGTTCAACGAGACACGGGCACGATTATCGATTGGTACGCTCGGTGGAGGAAATCACTTCATCGAACTGAATCAGGACGCGGCAGGCGAGCTTTATCTTGTGATTCATTCCGGAAGCCGAAATCTCGGGAAAACGATCGCTGAACATTATCAGGCAGAAGCGGAAACGACACGCTTCCAATTTGACGCGGATCAAGTTATCGGGGAATTAAAGCAAGCGGGGCGCGAGTCGGAGATTCAAGCCACCTTACAGCAATTGAAGGAAAAGCGGTCTACGTTTAACAAAGATTTAGCATCTGTTTCCGGCGAAGCGATGGAGCGCTATCTGCATGATCTCAAGATTGCGCAACGATACGCGGCACTGAACCGTCAGGCGATGACCGAAGTTATTTTTGAAGCGATGGGGTGGACGGCTGCGGATCAGTTCGATACGATTCACAACTACATCGATCTTGACGCGATGATTCTACGAAAAGGTGCCATCTCTGCAAAAGCCGGCGAGCGGGCAATCATTCCGATGAACATGCGTGATGGTTCCTTGATCGTCGTAGGAAAAGGAAATCCCGATTGGAACTATTCCGCGCCACACGGAGCAGGACGCATCATGTCGCGGTCAAAAGCATTCAAAACAGTTGAACTGGATGCGTTCGAAAAGACGATGACCGATGTCTGGTCAAGTTCAGTCGTCGCATCGACGCGTGACGAGTCGCCGTTCGTCTACAAACCGATGGACGAAATCATCCGTAATACGAAAGAAACGGTCGATGTCGTCGAGATCATTAAACCGCTATACAACTTTAAGGCGAAATGATGGAAGGGTATCAACAATGGAGGAGGATATTCTATGAACTATAAGGGAACTATGCTGATTCTGTTTTCAAGTGTGTTTTTATTCGCTGGATGCACGGATGAGGCGTTCACGACGGAACAGAAAAAAGTAGAAGTCAAAACTACTACGCATACGAATCAGACGAAACACCCCATCTTAAATCCAGTTCAGTATGAAAGGCTGTTCAAGCATATGAATGAACACTTGAAGATGGATCAGTTTCATTTGAAGGGAAGTACGATCGGTGCAGACTTCACGGCTGTCGACCAATCCTTGAGTTTTGGGAAGAGACGATGGTTAACGGTTGACGGAACGATTGACACGCCATCGACCCAGGAGACACTTTATTTTGAAAACCAAAAACAAGATACGCAGTTAGCGATTCATTTTGCGTATACGGATCGATACATAGGCAATGATTTGGTTCAGTATCAATCAAACGGTGATTACGGCGAGCTCCTCATCATCAGCTACAAAAATATCCTCATAACCGTGCAACAAAATGCTTTACAGAAAGTCGATTCAGACACGACACAGGAAGCAGCAAAACAGGTAATCCAGGAATTAAAAAACGTTCCCGTTTAAAACGAGAACGTAAAGAAGACAACACTGATTTGATTAGACTGCACCATCCGGTAATGTCTCACCTGTCCGGCGAATCGTCGCTCCGAGTTCAGCGGCGATCGCATTGACGGCTTCGGAATCTTCGTTGACTTCACTGATCAAGATGACACCGTAATGGTTGGGATTGATCTGATTCAGCGTCCGGTTGAATAAATCAAACGATTCCCGTTCGTTCTTTTCATCCCGGTTCGCACCGATCAAGTAACCAGCAACGGAGCCTACGAGCATACCGAACGGACCACCGACGACACCGATTGCCATGCCGATCAATGAGCCTTTGAAGGATTGGTCCTGCTGCGTGAAGTCGATGGCATCGATGAAAGAGAAGCCCTCTGCTTCGTCACGTTTTGCGAGAACCATCTGATCCATCTCGATTTCCTTGATTGCTTCGAGATCCTTAATCATCGCAAAGCCTGTTTTTGCTTTTTCTAAATCACTGAAAATGATTGTCGTAATGACGTGCGTTGCATCGCTTTTATATTTCGCCATAATAAACGCCTCCACAAGAATCGGATATCGTACTACACTTTTTAAGTACCCTGAACATTCTAAATGGAAACGCATGACTGGAAATATGAGAAAAACAGGACAACAGAATAATTTTCTAATATCGGCAATAAGTAAAACTTATCGAAAGTCTTTTGTTCTTTCAAATTGTAACGGAATCCATATTATACTATGATAGAACTGTACAAGTAAGCGGTATCAGGGGCTTGATGTCGTGAACACTTAAAGGGGGAATCACCATGAAGCAAACAGATGTGTCGCAAGATGTCTTTGGCGCACGCCGTTCGTTTGAAGCAAACGGTAAGAATTATCAGTACTATAGTCTTGAAAAATTGGAAGAACTCGGATTGACGGAAGTCAAACGTCTTCCATACTCGATTCGTGTCCTACTCGAGTCAGTACTTCGTCAACAAGATGGTCGTTCGATCACACGTGAACACGTCGAGAACTTGGCGAAATGGGGAACAGCTCAAGTTTCGAACGATGTCGATGTTCCGTTCAAACCGTCACGCGTTATCCTTCAGGATTTCACAGGTGTTCCAACGGTCGTTGACCTCGCGTCACTTCGTAAAGCCATGCAAGATCTCGGTGGAGACCCATCGGTCATCAACCCAGAAGTACCAGTCGACCTCGTCGTTGACCACTCGGTTCAAGTCGATGCTTACGGTTTTGCTGGAGCACTTGCAGAAAACATGGATCTTGAATTCGAACGTAACGAAGAGCGTTACAAATTGCTTCGCTGGGCGACATCGGCATTCGATAACTATCGTGCTGTACCACCAGCAACAGGGATCGTCCACCAAGTTAACCTCGAGTACTTGGCATCTGTCGTCCTTGAAAAGGAAACAGCAGACGGTACAGTTGATGTGTACCCGGATACACTCGTCGGAACGGACTCACACACGACGATGATCAACGGTCTTGGCGTCCTCGGTTGGGGAGTCGGTGGGATCGAAGCGGAAGCGGGCATGCTCGGACAGCCATCGTTCTTCCCAGTACCAGAAGTCATCGGTGTACGCATCACAGGTGAGATGCACCCAGGAACGACAGCAACAGACGTTGCCCTTCGTGTAACGGAAATGCTCCGTCAAGAGAACGTCGTCGGTAAATTCGTCGAGTTCTTCGGTCCATCACTCCACTTGATGTCATTATCTGACCGGGCAACAATCGCGAACATGGCGCCAGAATACGGTGCAACATGTGGATTCTTCCCAGTCGACACAGAAACATTGACGTACCTTCGTCTGACAGGTCGCGATGAAGAATTGATCGAAAAAGTCGAGAACTACTCGAAAGCAAACGGTTTGTTCTACACGCCACAAAACGAAGATCCAACATTCACGAAAACAGTTGAACTTGATCTTTCAACGATCGTTCCTGCCCTTGCTGGACCAAAACGTCCACAAGACCGGATCGATTTGACGGATGTTCATACATCATTCAAAAAAGCGTTGACGGCTCCACAAGGAAACGCTGGATTCGGCTTAGCGGAAGAAGAAGCGGACAAAGTCGCTGTCGTTCAGTTCGAAGACGAAGCAGTTGAAATGCGTACGGGTGACGTTGCAATCGCTGCGATCACGAGCTGTACGAACACATCAAACCCATACGTCATGATCGGTGCGGGACTCGTCGCGAAAAAAGCGATCGAACTCGGTCTTTCAGTTCCGAAATACGTCAAGACGTCACTTGCGCCAGGATCGAAGGTCGTTACGGATTACCTAGAGAAATCAGGACTCCAAACGTACCTTGACGAACTCGGCTTCAACACGGTCGGTTACGGCTGTACGACATGTATCGGGAACTCCGGTCCGCTCGACCGCGCTGTCGAAGACGCGATCCTCGGTTCAGACTTACTCGTTTCGTCTGTCCTCTCCGGTAACCGTAACTTCGAAGGTCGTGTCCACCCGCTTGTTAAAGCGAACTACTTGGCTTCACCGCCACTCGTCGTCGCGTATGCCCTTGCAGGAACAGTCGACGTCGATATCATGAACGCGTCACTCGGAACAGGCAAAGACGGACAAGAAGTCTTCTTCGCTGACATCTGGCCGTCACGTGATGAGATCCAAACGATCATCAACACGGTCGTCACACCAGAAAGCTTCCGTGCAGAATACGATTCAGTCTTCACAGGAAACGAACGTTGGAACAATCTTGACGTGCCAACAGGGGATCAGTACGACTTCGACGGTGAGTCGACGTACATCCAAAACCCACCGTTCTTCGAGAACTTGGCGAAGGAAGCTGGTCAAGTCGAAGCCCTCAACGGACTCCGTGTCTTCGGTAAGTTTGCTGATTCGGTCACGACGGACCATATCTCACCAGCTGGTTCATTCTCGAAAACGACACCAGCCGGTCAATACCTCGTCAACAAAGGGGTTGCACCAAAAGACTTCAACTCATACGGTTCACGTCGTGGTAACCACGAAATCATGATGCGCGGAACGTTCGCGAACATCCGCATCCGTAACCAAGTAGCACCAGGTACAGAAGGTGGCTTCACGACGTACTGGCCAACAGGCGAAACGATGGCGATGTACGATGCTGCGATGAAGTACAAAGAAGATGGCACGGGTCTCGTCATCCTTGCTGGTAAAGACTATGGTATGGGTTCTTCACGTGACTGGGCAGCAAAAGGAACGAACTTGCTCGGCGTCAAAGCCGTCATCGCGGAAAGCTTCGAGCGGATTCACCGTTCAAACCTCGTCATGATGGGTGTTCTTCCACTGCAATACGTGGCAGGCACGACAGCTGAAACACTTGGTTTAACAGGTGAAGAAGCAATCAGCATCGCAATCGATGAGTCTGTTCGTCCACGTGACATCGTTAAAGTCACAGCGACAGCGGCAGACGGAAAAGTTACTGAGTTTGAAGCGATCGCTCGTTTCGATTCAGAAGTCGACATCGATTACTACCGTCACGGCGGGATCCTTCCAATGGTCCTTCGTGAGCGTCTCCAACAAGCATAAGTTGTCTAATCAAAGGTGGGGGAAACCCCACCTTTTTTTGACGAGAGGAGGAAAAAGGTGAACCGATTCAAGAAGTGGTTTCAACCGAAGGACGATCAGCCGTTGCCGATGCGTGACGTGACGCTTGATGAAGTCAAACAAGCGACGCATGCCTTTGAATCCGAACTACCGAAAGGGACGAATCGGACAGTGCTGCTAGATAATGAGCAACGCATCGACTTAAAGCAGCTGGAGCCGTATTTGAAAGCACGTTCGACACAAGTGTTTTACATGTCGCGTGAGACATTCACCATCATGGAGGCAAAAGACCGAGAACTCGTCTATGAGATGGATCATGTCCAGGTTGCCGTCGATCGCTATTTTGACCGGGTGAAGAAACTCCCGTTGAAACCGTATAGCAAAACGTTCCAAGTCGACTGCGCGATGTTGTTTCAGGATGGCTATTTGCGTGAAATGCCGCATCATAGCTATTACTTGGTCGATGAGTCGATGATCGTCTCGCTGACGCCGAAGGAAGCATAAACGTAATCAAGGGTGGACCGAATTCATTCGGTTCGCCTTTTTTTGTCGTCCTGACCGTTTTCAGATTTGTTCAAAAGTCTGACGAATTTAGTCAGAAATCGTGAAATCTCGGACAAACCCTTTGTATTCTCCTTATAAAACCGATACGATGATAAGGAATAGAGACTTGAGCTAGGAAGGTGTACATGGCATGACGAAACGAACGAGCACGTGGATTGCAGTAGCAATCGTGGCAATGGCGATCCTCCTTGCCTACAATTTTTATCTCTTGAACAAGACGCAGACCGCAAGCGATGAAAAAGCCGCGACGGTCAAACCGTTTTATACGATGACACGCATCCAATATGTTGAGAAGAAGCTCGCGACGAAAAAAGATGAACTTGAATCACGCACGTATGAAGTCGTCTTTAATGACAAAGGTCATTTCCGGACAGAAGTCGTAGACGGTCCGTCAAAAGGATCGCTTGCGATCTGGAACGGGACGATGTTCCGTGAGTATGATGCGACAGGGAAGTTAGTCAATGAGACGAAAGCTGGCAAAAGTGTCAGTGCGCCGCGCCCGTTCCTCTCACGTGGCTTCAACGAACAGATCCTCGCCTTCATCAACAAGGGTGACTTCGGACAAGTCGAGGGAGAAGCGGACATCGCTGGAATGGCAGCAGACGTGTACGTGAAAAAAGAACCATCAAGCACTGTACCAGAAGAATGGATCAAACAATATCCATCGATCTTCGATAAAGAAAACAACCAAGAACAAGCAACGTATTATGTCGCTTCCGACCGTTCGAAAGTACTCGGTGCGGAGTCACGCAATAACGGTAAATTGTTCTACTCTGTCAAGATGAAGAGTTTTGAAACGATCGATACGTTCGATCCGGATTGGTTAAAAGCAAAATAAACAAGAAACGACCGGCGATGACGCTACGAAACGGTAGCGGACAAAGTCGGTTTTTTCGAGACGCAGGAGGTTCAACATGGAAGCATTCTCGAAAGAGGAGATGTTCAATCAAATCAAAGCGTGGGAAGAGGGCGCGAAGGTCGAGGAGGTGCTCGCCTTACGGTATGCTCAAAGTAGCCGGTTGCTTGGAGAGACGGAAGCACTCGTCCGCATCTTGGCGTTACTCGTCGAACATCGCTATATCATGACGGGACGACTGGATGCCTTAGCTGAGAGCTGGATGCAAGAAATCCGTCAGCATGGTCGATTGCCAGCTCGTCTTGAGCAATTGTTGACGGAACAACAATTACAAAGTACGTATCAGCGCCTTGTCGCGCATACGTTTCCGACGATTCGCGAGACGGACAATGCGAACGCCAAACGATCAGCGACGAAAGAACTAATTCTCCAAGCAAGTCAAATCGTTGAGGAGACGGAACAAATCGTCGAACTGACGGAACGGTTGCGTCGATTGGATGCTGGACGCTGGACGGAACTGTTCGAGGCTGGAACGGCATTACTACGTTCGAGTGCCACGCTTGAACAGACAGCGCAGACATTCGTCGACAGCCTACAAGAGCGTTTCTATTCCCGGGAAGCGTTTCGCGAGATGACGGAACTGAAAGCGACCACGATCCAGGATCTCAAACGTGTCGTCGCTTTGCTTCCCGTCGAAAGCAAACAAGTCGAACGCTCAGCACTCGAAGAACTCGACGCGATGATTGGTCTCGAAGACATCAAACAACGGGTCCATCATATGTATCGCTTCTTGAAGTATCAACAAAAACGATCGGAAGATGGCTACCGTTCAAGCGATCAACCATCGCTACACATGATTTTCATGGGTAATCCCGGAACCGGGAAGACGACGCTTGCCCGTCTGATGGCAAAAATCTATCACGAGCTCGGACTTCTCGAACGACCAGAAGTCGTCGAGACGGATCGTTCATCGCTTGTCGGTGCGTTCGTCGGTCAGACGGAAGAACAGGTCATGAGTAAAGTCCGCGAAGCCGTCGGAGGGGTGCTCTTCATCGATGAAGCCTATGCCTTAAAACGTGCCGGACAAAGTGGGAACGATTATGGTCAGGCCGCGATCGATACGCTCGTCGCAGCAATGACGAGTGGGGAATATGCAGGGCGATTTGCGGTCGTGCTTGCTGGTTATCCAGAAGAGATGCGTGATTTCCTGAAGGCGAACCCTGGACTGCGGAGTCGTTTTCCGGAATCGAATCATTATCTACTCGCCGACTATACGGATCAGGAGCTGCTCGCCATCGGACGCTCGATCGCAAACGCGAACGATTATGTCTTGACGGAACAAGCAGAGCGGGCGTTACTCGGACGGCTTGAGCGGGAACGCGTCGACGCCAGTTTCGGAAACGGACGCGCTGTTCGCAATATCGTGCTCGATGCCATCTTCAAGAAGGGTGCGAGCCTTGGAGAGAGTGCCAGTCATGAAGACTTTGCCTTACTCGAACAAGAAGATTTCGAGATGGTACAAGAACCGGACGCAACCGTTGAGGAGCGGATCGCTTCGCTCGTCGGATTATCCGATCTCAAAGATGAACTCAAGCAGATTGAAGCCTTATTGTCGATGCAAAAACGTCGAAGAGAAGCAGGCTATAAAGTCTTGCCGGTTGAACTGCATGCGGTCTTTAGCGGCAATAGCGGGACCGGAAAGACGACTGTCGCGCAGCTTTATGCTGATGTGTTACGACAATGCGGTTATTTGAAACGCGGACATCTGAAAGTTGTCAGCCGGGCAGATCTTGTCTCCGGTTACGTCGGACAAACAGCGCAAAAGACGCGTGACGCGATTCGCGACGCGCTGGGTGGTGTCTTATTCATCGATGAGGCGTATGCATTAAATGGTGGAGCGAACGACTTCGGAAAGGAAGCAATTGATACGCTCGTGGATGAGATGACGAAACATCAAGACAATCTCGTCGTCGTCCTTGCTGGTTACGAGCAACAGATGAACGCCTTGCTCGCAAGTAACCCAGGACTGAAATCACGCTTCAAACGGTCATTCCACTTCCCGAATTACTCGCCAGACGAGTTGATTCAAATCATTGAAGGATACGCGGCACGGTTCGGATACGAGCTGACGGAGGACGCACGATTGACGCTTACCGAGAAGATTGATGTCGTTCCGAACGGAAACGCACGAGCAGCGATCACGATCGTCGAACAGGCGATCGCGAAGCAGTCGATGCGATTAATTGACAAAGTTAGCTTATCCGGTTCAGAATGGTCCTATCTTGAAAAAGAGGATTTTTAAGGGGGAAGCTACATGCACACGATTGAAATACCTGTCCGCTACGCTGAGACGGACATGATGGGCATCGTCTATCATTCGAATTATCTCGTCTATTTGGAACTGGCGCGGACGGAATTGATCCAGTCCTTAGGTCTTGACTATAAGGAAATGGAAGATGCGGGTTATGTCTCCCCGGTCACGAATGTCAATCTCGATTACAAACGCTCGTTGACGTACGGTGATACAGCGGTCGTCACGGTCTGGATTGATCATTACGATGGATTGCGGACGATTTATGGCTATACGGTCAAACATCCGGACGGGAAGCTTGCGGTCTCTGCGAAGACGACACACGTCGTCGTCAAGAAAGAAAACTTCCGACCGATTCGCTTGCCGAAGGTGTTCCCGAACTGGCACGAAATTTATGAGAAGATGAGCGAGACGGACGCAGCACTCTTAACGGAAGCGTAAAGAGATTTATCAAAAGCGGGATCGATTTTTGAATCGGTTTCGCTTTTTTCATTTTTTTCAGTCTGAACAGTAAAAGTTAGCACTTGGTACTAACGACCGATGACAAAGTCAGGATCATTTGCGAAAATAAAGAAGCTGAAGTAAGGTAGGGACTTACTCCATCTGTCGGAAGTAGACTCGACGGATGGGACGATTAGCGGTAACATAGAGAAGCATAAAAAGAAGAGGGGTCTTACTCATGAAAAAAATCGTAACCGTCAGTACGTTAGCGCTTCTCCTTGCAGGATGTAATCCTGGGGATCAACAAGCGGATGATACAACGAAAACGGAACAGAAATCAGATGAGACAAAACAATCAAACGACGAAACGAAAAAAGAAGACACAGCAAAAGACACGAACAAAGAAGAAACAAACAAAACAGATGAAACAACAAAAGACGATACGTCAGAAGAAGCAAAACAAGAAGACAATTCGTCTGATGCAGCAACGCAAGAAGATCAAGAATCTTCGGATGAGACGAAGAAAGAAGAAGAACAAAAAGACGATACACCAGCTTCAGAGAACAAGACGGAGGACAAAAAAGACGAATCGACGGATAAACCGGACAGTTCATCTCAGGATCCAGAACAAGAGAAACCGTCGAAACCAGAAGATGAGACACCGGACGTCGATAAATCAGCAGAAGCTAAAGCGGATCTATCACTTGGTAATCTCGTCGTCGTCAATAAGAAATACAGCTTGCCGATCGACTACAAACCATCGGATCTCGTCGTACCGAATGTCAGCTTCTCATACTCAGGTGTACTTGAGCAGAGCTACATGCGGGCGCCAGCTGCGAAACAGATGGAGAAGATGTTTGCCGCTGCTAAAAAAGAAGGCGTGACATTGAACGCTGTCAGTGGATTCCGTTCAGGCGAACGTCAAAAAGTATTGTATAATAATTATGTCGCACGTGATGGCAAGGCGGCTGCTGACCAATATTCAGCACGTCCTGGTCATAGTGAGCACCAGACGGGTCTCACTTTCGATATTTCGGCACCAAGCGTTGGTAACGGATTGACAGCTGCCCTTGGTGATACGAAAGAAGGAAAATGGATCGCGAATAACGCAGCGAAATATGGTTTCATCGTGCGCTACGATCGTGGCTTCCAATCACGGACAGGCTATACGTATGAGCCATGGCACATTCGTTATGTCGGTGTCGATGCCGCGACACAAATTAAAAATAACGGACAGACTCTTGAGGAATATATGAAAGTCGGTCACTAAGAGGTTGGAGGTTGACTATGATTGAAATCATAGGGATTTTAGTTCTTGGCTATCTGCTTGGTTCGATACCGTTCGCACTTCTTGTCGGGAAGTGGGGACATGGGATGGATATTCGCCAACACGGTAGCGGGAATCTCGGAACGACGAATACGTTCCGTGTCTTGGGGAAAAAGGCGGGAATCATCGTATTGATCGGTGATTTCGGAAAAGGAGCCGTCGCAAGTCTCGTTCCAATCTTGATGGGAGCAGATATACATCCGTTGTTTGCTGGACTAGCAGCTGTCATCGGTCACATCTATCCGATCTTCGCGAAGTTCAAAGGCGGAAAGGCAGTTGCGACGTCCGGAGGGATGTTGCTCGTGACGAGCCCTGTTCTGTTCATCTTCCTGCTCGTTTCCTTTTTGACGACACTTCGTCTGAGCCGGATGGTGTCGCTCAGTTCAATCGTGGCAGCAAGTGTCGGAATCGTTGTTTCCATCACGATTGGTGTCTTGACGAACGACTGGATCGTTCCGACGTTTTTTACGGTTCTTGCCTTGTTCGTCATCTTCAAGCACCGCGAGAACATCCAACGGATTCGCCAAGGTACAGAGTCTAAGATTCCACTCTTTGCAAAGAAACCGTCTGAATGAGTCGTTAAGACGCATCTACATCTCGTTCATTGAGATGCGGATGCGTCTTTTGTTTGTGGAAAAAGTCGGATAACGGACGAATTCAACGACATTTCATAGGAACTACACGTTTATTTACATCGGATTTACAAGACCTTTACAGACGTTCGATACACTAGAACTAGAACTTGTCTGTGAAGGGGGAAGCGCACGTGTCGTTGTTAGGAGAAGAGCGGAAATCACGCATCATGGAATGGCTGGAAGAGGAAGGGAAAGTCATGACGAAGGATTTGATCGAACGTCTCGATGTCTCGGGAGAAACGGTACGACGCTACTTAGAGGAGCTCGAACGGGAACGGCAGTTGAAGCGCGTCTATGGCGGTGCCATCTATCAAGGAGGAAAACGAGAAACACCGATCTCGCGTCGGACGGATCAGTTGTCTCGCCGTTTAGCGCGTTATGCGAAAGGATGGCTCAGCGATTATTCCTGTATCTTTCTTGGTCGAGGCGAGCCGGTCGAGCATCTGTTGCCGTATTTAACGGGGAACGCGACGATCGTCACGAACTCACTAGTGGTCGCTAGTCACTTGGAGCAGTGCCGCAAGACGGGACCGTTCAAAGGTGAAATTCGGTTACTTGGTGGGACGGTCGATGCCTATGGGCAGACGGTCGGAGTCGAAGTCTTGCAGGCGCTCGATGCCTACGCTTTTGATGCTTGTTTTCTATCGTTTGACGGTGCCGAAATCGAGCGTGGCTTCGTCAGCGATGATATTGAATCCTCGCTGATTCAAAAAGCCGTCATCAGTTGTACGAAAGACGTTTATGCCTTCTTGGCGAATGATGAATTCCAAGGCAATCGTAAATATAAGGTGGCAGAGTTCCGACGTGCGAAGATCGTCCTCAGTCCAGCTTCCTATCCACCATCGTGGGAGATGAAACTGTTCAACGAACGCGTGAACTGGATGGTCGTCTCATGATACACTGATGCGGGAGGGATGTATCATGTTAGAAATCATCGCATCGACCGTAGAAGAAGCGGTCGCAGCAGAACAAGCCGGAGCGGACCGGATCGAGCTCGTTTCCGCATTATCCGAAGGTGGGTTGACGCCGAGCTATGGACTGATTCGTCAAGTCGTCTCGACGGTCGAGATTCCAGTTCACGTCCTCGTTCGACCACATAGTAAGTCGTTCGTCTATTCGAAATCAGACGAAGAGACGATCATCACGGATATCGACTTGATCCGAGAACTCGGTGCTGCCGGGATCGTCGTCGGCTCATTGACCGCAGACGGTCGCGTCGACGAAGGCTTCCTTGGTCGAATCATCAAACATAAAGGGGAACTGTCATTGACGTTCCACCGAGCAATCGACAGTAGTCGCGATATTCTCGAAGCGGCAGAAGTGCTCGCTGATTTTCCAGAAGTCGACCGGATCTTGACGTCGGGTGGTCAAGCGACGGCGTTAGAAGGAAAAGAGACAATCGCGCGCTTGATCGAGGACCATCCGGACTTGATTATCTTACCAGGTTCCGGGATTACGCTTGAGAATGCGGAAACGCTTCTCAAAGCGACGAAGGCATCGGAACTACATGTGGGTTCCGCTGTCTTACAAGACGGTATCATTCAAAAAGAACGTGTTGAGGCATTGACGCGACTTCTGCGCTAATCCTATACCGCACGAATCCATTTTTCAAATCTTATGAGATGAGAGAAATGGATTTTTTTGTATGTGTTCGTGACGGATTTTCGACGATTCCGTGACGCGTTTGAAAAGCAGAGCGGGATAACTAGGTTTTTCAACGGGACTACGCTAGAATCAAAGATGGAAATAGTGGAAATGAAGGAGTACGACATGAACCCTAAACAATTAAAACAAGACGCCCTTGGTACACTAAAAGGACGTTGGCTGGTCGGGCTAAGCATCTCGATCATCTACTTCCTTATCTTTGCGCTTGCAGCAAGCCGGATGTCCTTTGACCAAGATGACATCGACAGCATGGTCCGTTTCATCGGACTGAACATGGTCGTAACGATCGTGCTTGCTCCGGTGACGGTTGGACGAACGATTGCTTACTTACGCTTCACACGCGGGGAGTCTGCCGGTATCGGAACGTTATTCGAAGGATTTTCTTCGTTTCGACGTGCTTTTCGAACGATTGCTGCGTATGCAATCGTGACGATATTGGTCTATGTCGGATCATTTTTGATCTTACCGGCATTGTACTTTTATCTAGCGTATCGCCTCGTCCCGTACATTTTGGTCGACCGACCGGAATTGTCGTTTTGGCAAGTCCTCGGTGAGAGTCGTCGGATGATGAAAGGGCATAAGCGTGAATTGGTCATGCTTTACTTGAGTTTCATCGGCTGGGGTATCCTCGCACTACTTAGTACTGTGGGTGTCATCTTCTTGACGCCGTATTTCGATACGACGATGGCACACTTCTATGAACGCTTGAAACCAACACGTCAATCATCCGTCGAGGGATGAACGAAAAAAGCCTGTACATTACGTCAGTAGACGTAGCGTACAGGCTTTTGCTTATTCTACCGAAGCGCGTGAACGTTCGGCGAGCAACAGATAAAGCGCTTGTGTACCGGAATCGGCGTGACCCAGCTCAGCAAGTTGTTCATATAAATCCTTCGTCAGTGCGAGACCAGGTGTCGCGATGCCCATCTCAGCTCCTCGCTCAAGGGCAAGGCGCATATCCTTGATGAAGTGTTTGACGAAGAAACCAGGTGAGTAGTTTTCAGCGATGACGCGCGGAATCAAGTTCTCAAGACTCCAGCTACCGGCAGAACCAGATTTGATCGTCTCGATGAATTGTGTCGGATCAATCCCGGACCGCGTGACGAACAACAGCATCTCCGCTGTTCCAATCATCGAGCCGGCAATTGCGATTTGGTTCGCGAGTTTCGCCGATTGTCCTTTACCAGGACCACCGAAGAGTGAAATCGATTTTCCCATCGCTTCGAATAATGGCTTCGCTTGCGCGAACGCTGCTTCTTCACCACCGACGAGAATGGCGAGTGTCCCGTTCTTCGCACCGAGGTCACCACCTGTGACAGGTGCGTCAAGTGCCTGAAGACCGCGTGCTGCCGCTTCCTTCGCGATTCGTTCTGCAAGAGCCGGACTGGATGTCGTCATGTCAATCAGAATCGTTCCTGGTGCCGCATGATCGAGGATTCCGTCTTCGAAGTAGATCTGCTCGACGTCTTGCGGATAACCGACGATCGAGATGACGACGTCGACATCGGTGACGACGTCTTGAATCGTATCGACGATCTTGACACCATCTGCTTCAAGGACGAGTCCTTTTTCTTTCGTGCGATTATATCCTTTGACTGTAAAACCTGCCTTGCGCAGATTGCGGACCATGCCTTGTCCCATGACACCTAATCCGATGAAACCGACTGTCTTCATACGTGATTCCCCCTTGCACGTTCCGTGCCGATGAATTGTTGCGTTACGAGCTTATTATACAATGGATTGTCGACGACAAGACGATCATGTGTCCCGATGCCGGAAATCCGACCATCTTCAAGGACGATGATTTGATCGGCATGACGAACTGTCGCGAGACGATGGGCGATGACGAACGTCGTCCGTCCGACCATCAATCGCTCGAGTGCTTCCTGAACGACCCGCTCTGACTCGGAATCGAGGCTTGACGTGGCTTCATCCAGCAATAGAATTTCCGGATCACGGAGGAGTGCACGTGCGATTGCAATCCGTTGGCGTTGACCACCGGACAACTTGACACCCCGTTCTCCGATTTCAGTTGCATACCCCTCCGGAAAACGTTCAATGAACGTATCGGCATTCGCCATTCGTGCAGCCTCACGGATTTTGTCTTCACTGACGTCTTCCGCAAGACCGTAGATGAGATTGTCGCGTATCGTTCCCGATAAAACAGGTGAGTCTTGCGCAACATAACCAATCGCTTGGCGCCAAGATGATAACGTCAAATCAGTGATGGATTGATCTCCGAGTCGGATCTGACCGGACGTCGGTTGATAGAACCGCTCAAGTATCGCGAATAATGTCGTCTTCCCGGATCCACTCGGACCAACGATCGCTGTCGTCTTGCCGCGTGGTAACGTAAAGCTGACATCCAGGAGGATGGGCGTCTCATTGTATCCGAATGACAGGTGATCGACCGTGACGTCCGTAAACGGACGCGGCGCAACAAGCGCTCCAGGTGCTTCCGGTGTCTCATCGAGCAGCTCGATGATTCGCTCTGTCGCCCCACGTGCTTTCTGCAACTTCGTGATGAATTCAGTCATCGTCACGAGCGGCGTCATGATTTGGAACAAATAGAGTGAGAAGGCGACGAGTTCACCCGCCGTGATCTGGTTCGTCGCGACGCGGTAGGCACCAAAGCCGATGATCAAGATCAACATCGTCGTTAAGGTGACGTTGAATATTGGCAACAAGAGGGCTTGGATTCGTCCTTCCTTGACGCCATAGCCATAAAGATTCTCAATGCGAGTTTTCCCACGGTCCAACTCATAGGGTTCTGTCGCTTGCGATTTGACGAGTCGGACTTCGCCGAGCATCTCGGCAAAAAAACCGGATAATCCTGCGAGTTCCTTCTGAGTCTCACGAGATATCTTATGAAGCTTCCGCACGAGTGGAATGATGATCAATAGCGTCACGGGTACAGCGATGACCATGACGAGTGTCATCTGCCAGTCGAGGAAGAACAGGATCGTGATCGCTCCGATGATCGAGACGAGTGATGTCAGCAGGCGGACGAGTTGCTCCGACAGCAATTGCTGGAGTGTCGTAGCGTCACTATTGAGCCGAGAGACAAGCTCACCTGATTTCGTCTCATCATAGAACGGAATCGATAAGGTCAACAGGTGTTTCCATAAGAGCGTCCGCAAATTGGCGACGATCCGTTGACCAACGATCTGTAACCAATAGATGGACAAGGCGTTCGCGACGACTTGGACGACGAAGACGATCACGAACAAACTGATCAGCTGCGGAGTCAGTCGATCGACTGTAAAACCGTCAATCAACGTCTTTAAGAACCAAGGGATGGCGAGTGCTGCCAGCGCTTGGATGACGGAGACGGAAACGGCAGCGGATAATAATCCGACCGGGGGTTTCGTTTTTTTCAATAACAGGTAAAAAGATTGGAACGTCGCAGCGTTCATTTCAACACATCCTCTCTTTTCCATTGTCCGAAAGAACGAAGAAACGGTCAAATGGGAAACGCGACTTGACAAGAAATCTTTTGGTTTGTGACACTGATAGTGGAAACAACAAGGGAGGATTCAGATGTCTATTTTCGTAGATGCAGACGGATGTCCCGTTGTCGATCTCGTCGTTCGACACCGACAGGGACGTGACGTCTTTTTAGTTTGTGATACAGCACACCAGATGATGCGGGAGGGGGCGACGACGATCACGGTCGGACAAGGACCAGATGCCGTCGATTACGCGATCGTCAATCGGATGAAACGTGGCGATCTCGTCGTGACCCAAGACTACGGTTTAGCAGCACTCGTCTTAGCGCGAGGAGGCTTCGCGATGGACCAAAATGGTCGTCAGTTTACGAACGAGAATATCGATCTATTGCTTCATACACGCCATGTCGGACAACAAATCCGACGAGCGGGTGGACGGACGAAAGGACCGAAAAAACGGACGCGCGATGCGGACCGGGCCTTTGAAGAGGCATTTCGTGCATTAGTGCAAAGCAGCATATAAGGAAGACAGTACTCGAACTGTCGATCAAATAGGGACCATGCTATAATTTGTAACAGGAATGAATTTTGAAAGGAGGATACACGTTGAAACGAATCTTACGCGACCACTCGAAGGACCGTCCTTACCGATTGCGCCAAGGAACGGTTCCAGCATCAGCTGAGGCACGACTCACATCACTCGATCAACGTGAAATCAATCGATTACAACAGAATTTACGAGAAGTCGAACTGAAATTGAAGCAACGCAATGAAATCATGGAAGCGTTAGCGACGCAAAATGTCGAAGCGGCCTGTGAGACCGTCCTGACGATCCTGTTGCAACTGCTCGATGTAAAAGAAGGTGCCATCCTCTTGTACCGTCGTGAACAGTTGAATCATTTCGTCGCGCAAGGCATCGACGAGATGGAGCTGATCGAAAAAGATCTCGATCAATATTCTGTCTTACGTCGGGCGTTCGTCATGCGTAAATCGGTTCAATTACCGATTGGCGATCAGTTCGAATCGGCGATTCCCGTCCAATCTCCAAGTAATGGACAAGTCGTCGGGTTACTTTATATTCGTCATGCTTTTCCTCAGTTCAATCTAGAGCAAGTCGGGGACTTACTTGATCTATCACGAAAACTCGGAATGACGCTTGAGCGCCATCTATTATTCCATCAGATGGAGCATGAAAAGATCAAGACGTATCAGCTCCTCGACTCGATTCGGGAAGCTGTCCTATACATCGAGAGTAGTGGGGAACAGATCTATGCGAACCAAGCTTTGTTGAACATGTTTCCACCGAAGCTCGTCAATCAAGCGCAAGGATTCCGCCACGCCTACGAACGGGCGACGTCGCTGTTTGAACATGTCGATCAGCCAGACGCACTCCATGACTACATCGGTCAACTGATGAATGGAGATATTCCGGGAGAAACGATCGAACTATCAGCGTTTCGGGGGAACTTGCTACTCAGTGCTTACGCCGAGCGGATTGCGATCGCAAACGTCGAGTGGGGCATGATGCTCGTCTTACGGGACGTGACGAAAGATAAGGAACTTGATCTCAAGCAGGCAGAATTCGTCTCGATCGTGTCGCACGAGTTGCGGACACCGCTCTCTTCCATCATGGGCTTCACGGAATTATTGATGAAACGAGAAGTGGATCCGAAGCGCCAAAAGCGATATTTGCAGACGATTCATTCAGAAACCGTTCGTTTGGCGGAATTGATTAATGACATTCTGGAAATTCAAAAAGGAGAAGATTCGACGCATGGGACGCAAAAAGAACCACTTGATGTGAAACAATTGATGTTCGAGATGAAACCGATGTTTGATCTCGCGAGTCGCGCGCATCGCATCAGTGTCCAGTTCGATCCAGGCACCTATACGATTTCAGCAAGCAGTGAAAAGATGAAACAGCTGTTCACGAACTTGATCATGAACGCGATTAAATATTCACCTGAAGGTGGCGCAATCCGGATCAAAGGGTCAAACCAGTCGGATCAATTACGGATTGAGATTTCGGACGAAGGGCTCGGTATACCAGAGAAAGCCCTACCTTATATCTTTGATAAGTTTTACCGAGCAGATAACTCGGATACACGTAAAATCGGTGGAACCGGCTTAGGACTCGCGATTTGCCGGATGATCGTGCTTGACCATGGGGGAGCGATTTCCGTCCAATCAACGGAAGGAGAGGGCAGTACATTCATCATTCAACTCCCGCTCGAAGCATGACCGACAATCGACTGAGAAAGGAGGAAGACACGGTGAATAATTCACACATTCGTTATGAAGCATTGCATCCGCTCGTCGAAGAGATTCTTGAAAAACTGAGTGAACGGATTGGCGTCAACACGTTGTTTTTTGCATTAAATGATTCATATAGCAACTTTGTCGTCAAGGCGATCAATCAAGAGCGACGGTTGATCGAAGAAGGCTCGACCCATGTCTTCCAACACGTTCTCTGTAAGCTGGTCGTCGATGAAACGGATGGAAAGGTTTCAATCAGTGAATTGCTCAACGATCCGTTGACGGTCAATCATCCGGTCACGAAAGCGCTGGGGAACGGAAGTTTCATGGGAGTGGCAATCAAGAATGCTGAGAATGAGAAGATCGGGACGTTGTGCGCCTTCGACGATCAACCATTCGACTTCAAGGAGCAGGATATTGCACTTGTGGAACATTACGCTGACATCATTAGTAAATCAATCAACGTTGAAACGTATGTCATCAAAGACGCTTTGACAGATGTCTATAACGAACGCTATATGAATCGTTTAATTTCGAGTGTGACGATTCATCCAGCTTTCTTGATGGTCTTGAACCTCGACCGTTTTCATGCGATCAATGCTACGCACGGTTACCGGATAGGGAATGAAGTGTTGCGTGAAATTGCAAGTCGTCTAAAATATGTACCGTTACCGAATCATGTCGTCGGACGGATGGATGGTAATGAGTTCGTCGTATTGGCAGAACTTGAGCAAGAGCAAGAATTCGAACAGCATGCAATAGACTATGCCCGCATCGTCACGGAAGCGATCGAGCAACCAATCGTTGGTGTCGCGGACGAACCGATTCACGTGACGGCATCGTCTGGTGTCAGTCTCTTGACGGGTGACATGGCGAGTCGTCAGACGCAGATTTATGCAGCGGAAGCTTTGATGCAACAAGTCAAACACGACGGAAAACGACGGACCTCGTTCGTCAATCCAAACCGGCATGCGGAACAGCACCCGTTTGCATCGGTCCTTGAATCAGAGCTGTCGCATGCACTGGAACGGGGGCAGTTCGAACTTTATTACCAATGGATCGTCGATGCGAAACAAGAACATTATGTCGCGGTTGAAGCACTTTTGCGCTGGAACCACCCAGTGCTTGGCTTCGTCAGTCCGACGGATTTCATTCCGATTGCTGAGAAGATGGAGATTTTTCCGGACATTGGTCGATTTACGATCTGTCAGGCAATCTTGGATCAACGCCGGTTAGAAGAAACGTTTGGTCGTAAGATTTCCGTCGCCGTCAATCTATCGGCAAATCAGTTCGAGTCGGATCAACTATTTTCCGAGTTAATTCGACTAACAGAAGAGTCTTACTTCCCGAATGAGCGTCTCATACTTGAAATTCGTGAGGAAGTACTGCAAACACGTCGTCGTTTTGCCATCAAACGCTTGGAACAGTTACGCCAAGCAGGCTATCGTCTGACCGTCGATCATTTCGGCAGTCATTATGCGTCGCTCAATTCGTTGTTACGCTTACCTGTTCAAGCGGTCAAACTCGATCCGATTTTTACACGTCGACTCGTTCAAAATCAGTTGGAGCGCTCGATGATTCGCTCTGTCCATTCCTTGACGTCGACGTTGAACATCGCGCTCGTGATTCAGGAAGTCGAAACACCGTCACAGCTGCAACACATTCAAACGTTAGATGAGTTATTGTATGTGCAAGGATACGAGGTCCATCATCCTCAGCCCATCGATCAACTGCTCGTCGAAGACATCATGCGAGGACGTGCTGAGGTTTAACCGTTCTTCAGTCGGGAATACCTTAAAAGGTGGAACAAGTACATTTTAAGGGGGATGCCAAATGGCTGATCAACACGATAAAGAAACGGATCCAATTACTTCAGGTAACCGAATGACGAAGGATGAGATTGCGGGGCGTGATCCGCAGAACCATGCGGAGGTTCCGGAAAAATCGAAGGATGAAAAAGAATCGAAGCATCCAGATCAAGAAGCAGACAAATCAAGTGAAGAAGCTTCAAGTGAAGAGGCTCCCGATTTGTCCCATGCTTCAGATGAAGATGGGGATGTCCAGCCGTCTGATGATGACAACCAACAAGATAAAGAATGACTAAAATAAGGGCAATCGACGTTCGGCAGTAATGCCACGCGTCGATTGCCCTTTTTGCTGTATTGTTATTGAATGGTTACTCGCCACCCCCACCGCCGTCACCCCCACCATCAAATCCTCCGTCGATCCCGCCGTCTGTCGCATGGGACGTGTCGGTCAAATCAACAGGGAAGAGTAAGAACGGAATCGCGTCGGCGCCGTCCGGTGGGAGAATCGAAGATGGGAAGAGTTGTTGCAAGATCGTTTGTTGACTTAAATACAATCGGATCGCTGTCAAATAGACTAAGTCTTTCCGGTACTTAAAATGTAAATCGGAGCGTAACGCCTCTGCCATTCGTTCGAGTGACGAAGCGTGAACGTTTGGGTCACCGAGTAACGCAAGCATGCCGTGGAACGACAGCGGAACATGGTGTTTACGATGTATCTTACGGGATGACTCCACTTGTGCGATATAGCGATCCCAATCGTCTTCAGGCAATAAAGCGAATATCAAGGCGACGACATACGTCTGTTGAGCGCGTCCGAATCGTCGTTTGAGTCGTTGATAAACCATCTCGATACGCGAGGCGAGTTCGTCTAACTCACCGCGTGTCGTAGCGTGAAAGTAGACGAAAGAGATCAATAGCGGTGACACGATGAACCGATGTTGTTTTTTGAGGCGTGTATATAATTGTACCGTTCGTTCGAGTACCGCGTCCTGTGGAGTTAGACGGCTGATGAACAGGGCAGTAGAGTAGGCATTCAAGGGATGCGACAAGCGATGCGATTTTAAATAGCCATGAATCGACATCATCTCAGCAATCCGACTCGGTGTGTGGGCGTCAAAGGCATGAATCTTCGAAGCAAGTAATAATGCCTGGGTCGTTTGTGTACGCAACCGTATTTTCAAATCGTCTGCTGTCTCAAGCAACACACTTGCGGAAACCTGCTCCGTTCCAATCGTCCGGTCGAATGCCAGTTCGATCAGAATGCCATCCTGATAGGTTCTGAATTCTGGTCCAATGTGATCCAGCTGTCGCAAGAAAGTCGTCGCGATCTCCATGACTGTTCCTCCTCTGCCTTTTCTTATAGTGTATCACGCAGTGAAAGCGTTCTCTTATTTTTTCAGTTGGGTGTCAATCAATCGTTCTGCTGCGCGCCGGTACAAGTTACTCATGTGAGCCATAGCGAGAATCTGTTCCAGTGGATCGGTCGTCGAGGCGGTCAGAGCGTCTTGTTCCGTTACGAAGCGCGCTGTATTTCGTTCCGTCAGTTCGAGGTAATTACGATAAAACCCTTCAAGATCGAGTTGGTCCTGTTCGATCCCTGCGTTCAAGGGCGAGAGAATCGTCTTGATATCATTAATCGAAAACGAACTTTTCAATTGATAAATCAAGCTGATCAGAATCAAGTGTTCCTTCGTATACTTTTTATTCGTGACCGGAAAGAATAATTTCTTTTTGGCATAATTGTTGATCATCGTCTTCGTCAAAATCGTCTCGTCTGCACTTCGCGTCGTTTCCTCGAATGTCCGCTCGAACAGTTGGATGACTTGATCCATATAGAGATCGATATTCGGGATATCTTCGAGCTGTAATTGACGATCGTGTCTCGTGTCGTCAGAATGTGTCATAAAAAAACCTCCAAAATCGCTAAAATAGGACTTTCTACTTCTCCATCATATGATAGAATACGTATATAACGCCATGTAGTATTCAAAACTACATATCAGAGGAGGAACGAAAGTGAAAGCTTATATGAGAGAACCGATTAATGGATTAACGCATCTTGGAGGGGCTGTCTTTGCTTTTGTCGGGTTACTGGCACTTGTCATCAAGGCATCGTTAGAACGGGGGGCATCACTTGCGATCGTTGCAGCGATTATTTTTGGTGTCAGTATGATGGCGCTTTATGCTGTTTCGGCAACGTATCATATGGTGCTTGCGAGCGACCGGGCGATCGCGATCTGGCGTCGGTTGGATCATTCGATGATTTATCTGTTGATTGCCGGGTCTTACGCACCGTTTTGTCTCGTCAGTCTGAACGGTCCGACCGGTTGGGTCTTGTTCAGCATCGTCATGTTGATTGCAGTCTCTGGAATCACCTTTAAATTGGTTTGGTTCAACAGTCCACGTTGGTTATCAACGACGCTCTACATCGGAATGGGCTGGATCATGGTATTTGCGATCACGCCACTCGCGCAAGTCTTATCACCGCTCGGCATCGGATTGTTGTTCCTTGGTGGTATCTTCTATACGATTGGTGGCATCATCTATGGGCTGAAGCCACGTATCTTATCGTTCAAACATCTTGGATTCCATGAAATCTTCCATATCTTCGTACTACTGGGTAGCCTAGCGCATTTCCTATGTGTCTACTTCTTCGTCTTGTGAGGATGTCCTCCTTCAGTCAATGGCTGAAGGAGTTTTTTTGTGTCTGATGGAAAATACAGGAGAAGTCGAGTGTCCTCACGAATGAAAGAACGAATAGATCACGCATAGGGGGAAAAACATGAAACACACACGATGGCAGTTAGAGACACTCTACACGATAGATGACGTCAAAGCAGGAATTACTACGATACAAGCGGCGTTGACAAAACGTCCGACTAATGTGGCAGAACAGGTCGAACGTTATCAGCAAGTCGCGCGCGACGTCGAGGAATGGAGCGACTTCATTTATTGTCTGTACGCTGAAGATGTCACGCGCTCAGAAGTCCATCCATTGCTCGAAGAGATCGAAATTGTGCAAGCGATGGTGCGCAGTGAGGCAGCAGCACTCGATACGAAGATCGCTGCACTGTCACAAGAAGAGTGGGCGGAGCTCGTCACGGGTTCACCATACGCCTTTTTCTTGAACGAACGCCGTGACATCCAGTCCCGTCGTGCACCACTAGTTCAGGAACAATTGTTGCAGGATCTCGGTGTGGACGGGTTCCAAGGCTGGGGGCAGCTCTACAAACAGCGCTTCATGGCATTGCGCGTCGACTTGGACAAAAAGCAGGTCACGATTGGTCAAGGGCTACACGAAGCGATGTTCGCACCTGACCGTTCGGCTCGTTTAGCGGCAGCGACAGCAGTTGACACCGCTTGTGCACAAGAAGCTGACTTGTTTGCGACGATTCTGAACCGGATTGCTGGCTTCAGACTGCAATCCTACAAGATGCGGAACTGGGAGCAACCGTTGACCGAGTTGCTTGAGCAGAACCGGATCTCGGAAGCGAGCCTAAAAGCGATGATGGAAGCACTCGATCAACACCGCGACCTCTTTCACGCCTATTACGCTCGGAAGATTGCCCAGGCGGAGCGGGTGACGGGAGAATGGCATGATTTTGAGACGAACACCTATCGCTCCGCGCGTCACGTTCCGTTTGAGATGGCAGAGACAATCGTCACGACACAATTCAAACGATTGAATCCGCAGCTCGGCGCCTTCGCGGAAAACGTGTTTAGTGAGGGTTGGGTCGATGCAGAGAATCGTCCTGGAAAAGCGGAAGGTGGATTCTGCGCTGCCTTTCCGATTGCAAAAGAGAGTCGAATTTTCATGACGTACCGTGATAGTTATCCGGACGTCGCGACGCTCGCTCATGAATTCGGTCATGCTTATCATAATTATTTACTGCAAGACGAACCGTATTTAAATCAAGTCAAAGGAACGAGCATCGCGGAGACGGCTTCGACGTTCATGGAGAATCTCGTCCTCGATGCTGCCATCAAAGAGACGACGGAACGGGAGGAAGTGCTCGCTCTTCTAGAGGTCAAGATCCGAGAAGGGCTGAAATATGCCAGCATCGTTCCCGGCATGTTCCGTTTCGAGCAACGTTTTTATGCGGAACGTCAGCAAGGGACGGTCAGTGCCGAACGGTTAAGTGAACTCCTGCAAGAGGAAGAACGGTTAGCCTATGGTCCAGTATTGCCTGAACCGGCGCGCTATAAATGGATGTACATCAGTCACTTGTTCAATCCGAATCTTGCGTTCTACAACATTCCCTACACGATCGGTTATCTGCTCAGCAATAGTCTGTATCAGACGGTTCAAGCGAATCCGAGTCAATTTTCGGCAGTCTTTGAAGCCGTCATGCATGATTCCGGTCAAGCGACGATTGATGAGATCGTTACACGTCATCTCGACGCTGATCCGACATCTGTCGCGTTTTGGATGGAAGCTCAGCAACCGCTCGTCCAGGCAATTGAGCAGTACCTGACGTTAACGGAATCATCTCTCTCCGTCGATTGAAGACGAATCGAAACGGGAACAGAAATGTAGGGAGGGATGCGGATGTATGAACAGGAGAAACAATTAGTCGCTGAGGCAGCACTAACTTACGTGAAAGATGGGATGATAGTGGGTCTTGGGACGGGTTCGACGACGGAACGGTTCATCGAGGCGCTCGGTCCACTTGTGCAGGCGGGACTACAAATTCAAGGTGTGGCGACGTCACTTGCGACGGTCCGACTCGCGGAACAGTTACACATTCCGTTGATCGACTTGGAAGAGGGAATGGAAATCGATGTGACGATCGATGGGATCGATCAAATTGACGGACACTTCCAAACAATCAAAGGTGGTGGCGGTGCACTATTTCGCGAGAAAATTGTCGCACTGATGAGTCGAGAATTGCTCTATCTGACCGATTCCTCGAAGTTCGTCCATCATTTAAGCGGACCGTTACCGGTTGAACTGGATCCGTTTGCCTTACCGTATGTACGACAACGGTTGCGTGATAAGCATGTCTCCGCAACGTTGCGGCTGAAAGACGATCGTCCCTTCGTTACAGATGGAGGTCACGTGATTCTTGACGTGGATGTATCAGCCATCTCGGACGTCCGAGTATTCGCAAAAGAAGTAAAGAGTTGGTCGGGTGTACTCGAGACCGGTTACTTCGAGCGACAGCCCGATCATGTCCTGACGGTCGAAGAGGGAAAGGTCAAACGTATCGCGCATCCACGACTGCGTGATGGTGGTGGATTGGTTTAAGAAAGAAAGAAGGAAACCGTATGGGCTTGAAAAAACGGTATTTATTCGGAGCAGGTGTCATTGCCGGTGCGAGTCTACTGTTGTTCAGGAAGCGGGAACAGGGCACACAGACCGATGCGCTACGTGACTATTTAGCGCATCTCGATCAGGATCCGAGTCCCGATGCTGCGAAAGACCCGGATGAAGTCGGATTGACGAAACTGGATTCGATCTATCGGTCGGAGTGGCAAGCGAACGGGTTCCCGCGTTCGCGGACGGAGCTAGAGGAGCTTGAAAAATAAAAGAACTTGAAAACAGCCTTGAATTCAATGAATCAAGGCTGTTTGACTTAGAGGTAATTGAAAAGAGGAGAAGCTCACCATGCCAATTTGAAATCTTATCCTGAATCATATTAGAACTGAGCATTTAGTTACGCTTACTAATCTTTGCTATCGACATAAAGCTAAACAAAATTACTAAAATGCCAACAAATTGCACCTTTACATGATAAAGAGGATCAAAATAATTTGTTTCGAATTGAAACACGTGTGGCCAGGGCATGAACTGTCCTTTTGTGACGACCTCGAGCAAGGTGTACATAAGTAGAAGGGAGAGTGCATATTCAAACCGTTTTGTCCAAAGTATAAGTGTCATACCGAAAAATAGAAAGAGCAATATCAACTCTATATGGTGTAGAAAAACGATTGTTGGTATATCGACATCATTGAACAATAGTGTCCCGGTTAAAACTAAATAACCAACGAAATAGAGTAATAGAAAGCGAAGAATATCCATTACAAGCCACTTACGGTAGTAGGGAACTAATGTATCGTATGCACCTTCATCAAAAATCGGCTGAAAATGTAAGATGACCGTCCAAGCAATCCAAGGAATAAATGCTGTCTGGATAACTTGAATGCCATATTGCATCGGATTGAACAAAACATATGATTCTAGTGCAACAAACATAATTAGAGGAAGAAGCATTGCGATTCCATGAAGTCTCCAATCAAACCAAAATAATCTTTTGAACGCTAGGCTTCTTTTCATTTCGAACCTCGCATTACCATCAAGTAACCGTCCATCAGTTTGGGTTCAATGTCCGACGAAGAGGCTGCGGCTTCTTCTAAATAGCGAACCTCGATTTGCTCACCGTGTTCATTAAGATCAACGACTCGTTCGTCCTGCATCCATCCACCAAGTTCCTCAAGGGAGACCTTTACGCTCGAAAGATGACCTCTAGCTAAATTCTTCAGTTCTAACGGTGTTCCTTCAAATCGAACGATTCCATTTTGTAGAATTCCGATTTTAGTACACAAAAACTCAATGTCTTCGACAATATGCGAAGAAATGATGATAGTGTGATCTTCGCCTAATTCACGTAGTAAATTTCTGAAACGAATTCGTTCTTCGATATCTAGTCCAGCTGTTGGTTCATCAAACACAAGGATTTTAGGCTTGCGTAATAAAAGCTGTGCGATACCCACACGCCGACGCATTCCACCAGATAAATCATTCATTCGCATGTCTCTCTTATCTTGAAGATTCACGCGGTGAAGGGCTTCGTCTACTTTTTCTTGACGCTCTGATTCTGTAGTAATACCTTGTAATAAAGCAAGATGAAGAAGTACATCTTCCACTTTGAGACTAGGATAGATATTAAAGTCTTGTGGTAAAAATCCGACTTCTCTCGAAACATCCGCATATTTTCTCTTCACAACGGACTTTCCGTCGATACTAATTTGTCCTCCAGAAACGGAAGTCAGTCCACATAGTACTTTCATCAAAGTCGTTTTCCCTGCTCCGTTTGGACCTAATAGACCAAAAATCCCTTCGATTTCAAGCGAAACATGGTGTAAAATTTGTTTCTTTCGATAGGATTTTGAGAGATGTTGTAACTGGATCATGACTCCATACTCCTTTGCACTCTATTTTTCCGTCTCGTTTAATTCTGAGTACCATTTTTTCAACAATATTAAATATTAATTGTTGCTTATGGTCATAGTCCATAAATTCTTTAATCCAACGCTCTACTTTCTTCATATCTAAGTTAGATTGTTGGAGGAAAAATGGATCCACCTCTATTGGCTCTAGTTTTAATTCTGTTTGAATCCAATAAGAGAAGGCAGCGTTGAATACTTTCCATTTGGGTTGTACCTTCACTTCACTTGAACTATTTGACCAAAGAATTCCTGGCACATAAGTTGCCACTACTTCACTTAAGCTTTGATCCAAACGAAGTGTCGTTCCAATCTGCAACAAGAGATGCGCATCATCAAGATAACTGTTTCGTTCTTCGTTTGGAGAAACAAGGATAATTTTTTTAGGTACTACCGTTTGTTTATCAAATGTTCGCTGCAATACAGCGTTAGTTTGTTCTAATGTTTTTTGGACCGATTGCCAGTAAGTTTGTGGCATTGACCACGAGTCATCTGTAACGAGTTCATGATCTTTATACTCAAAAACTGCAAGATGTCCTTGCATCATCGTTACACCAGCTACACGACCTATTAAAGATCGCTCTCCCTGTCTTTTTAAGTTCGTTGTGATATCTTTCGGGATATCTCCCGAGATTTTAATATCACTCATTTTTTGTCGATCTCCGATAAGATCTAACGTTCCAACACCTAAACGATTGATTGGCTGAGACTGTCGAACAGGATACCAGTTTAATGTAGCAGGCAAATACCATGTATCTTTTGTAAGAGCAAAATATGGGCTATTTTTTATGTCGTAACGAACTTTAACATTCGTAGTAGAACCATCTGACGAAATCGGAAAAGAGATAAAGTCGCCTTGACGCTTAAATTTAACTTTCCTGTTGTTTACTATTACAGCGTTTACGTCGTATTCATGCCACAAAGAAAGACTGATAGATTGTTTCTGAGAAACTTTCATTAACATATCAGCTTCTACTTTTAATGCGTTGGTTTCTTGTACCATATTTAAGTTCATCTTTTGAATCATATAATCAAGAGCACCCTTTTCAGGAACAAAGGTATACGGGGGTTTATAGTGCTTCGATAAATCAGAATCAAAACTGCGATCAAAACTCAATTGATTGTTCGCGAGTGCAAAGGGAGATACAAAAACAAGGACTCCTAATCCAAGTATGGAGAAAACTACTGTCAAAATTCTTTTAGAAGCTCTCAAGTGCCATTGTCCAACTAAAAGAAATAACAAGACGCATTGCAGTGATATATGAAGAATATTTTTTATAAAAAGAGCTTCATTTCCGAGAAACCCACTGAGTTGTGCATGGATATGCCCTGGTTGAATAGGACCAATAAACAATAGACTACGTATTCCCTCGAATCCACCTTTGTAGAAATAGTCAGAGAAGAATTCGGTATTTAATGGACCAATCAATACCCATACGAGAAAGAGTGCCAACATGCCAGTCTTTTTCTTTCCAAATATCAGTGCACAGTTGATTCCCCATAATGCTGTTAGAATGAGCGGTAATAAGTAAAAAATCACAGCATGCTCTAAAATATCAAGTTGAAACGTAGACCATGGAATCTCTTGATTCTGATAGTAGATGAACAAACCTAATATACCTATCAAGAGAGTTGTCCCTACAAAAATGACATGATTGAGAAGGATTGAAAAAATTCGCTGATATTGTATGGTGACGATATCCGGGAAGAGTATGCTTTGTCGATACTGAACTTCTTCAGAGACAAGTCGATACATATAGACGGCGACTAGTAACATCATTCCTTGTACAGGAATAACAAACCCATTCAAGAGGCTTGCATAATCCATGTACACATACTCCTCCCGGATGTCGGCGATGATCTTCATTCCAATACTAAAAGGAAACAGAAGTAAGGAGAATACGTAAAAATAACTTTTAATCATCTGTAATCCGTAAAATTTTAGTAGATCTTTTACAATGATTTTCTGCACTTTTTTCACCTCTTTATTTTACTTGTGATAGTTACCTATTATCACAAGTAAGTTTTTAATAGTAGTGCTACTATCTTCTTTGTAGTTCATCAACAAAAAACTAAGAATAATGGGGAAAACCATTATTCTCTCAAACTAATACTAAATGAGAGAGACAATTCTACAGCTTTGCAAAGAAATAAGTCTGTCCTTTTCAAGGTTGACACGTATTTGAGTGTATTTTTAAACCATCCATTACTTTAGGTAAAGAAGAAGCGGAGTTCATAGTCCCTTCAGTCTTAGTCATCAAATCTATCCACACTAAATTGAACGTAATAAATTGGAATTACAAAAAGACATTTTCGAAATAGTGCGTAACACTACAAACAAAGAGCTTTAATCAAAGAATCGACAGGGATCAGATTTTGACTAAAGAAAAGCTCGTAACTCAAAAATAAAAAGAGATGAATAACACGAATTTAAAGATAATACGACAGATTCGGAGAGTAGTTGTTGAGAAGAAAAGGAAAAGTAATTTGGATATTTATGCTATACATCATATGATCATTTTGGCTTCGTTCTTGAAGTAATCGTAATAGCTAGCGATACCTTATTACGAAGTGGAGTTTTAATCTAAATAGCCCTGAATCCTAATGATCCAGGGCTGTTTTCGTGTGTCTTAATATGTAAGCGACCCAGCGATGATCAAACCGATCGAAATCGATAAGAAGAGGAGCAGCAAGCCGACTGCTTCGTTGTTCGCATCAATCTCTTTCGTCATGCTCAAACGTGGGATTAGTAAATCCGCGAGATAGAATAAGACGATTTGTAAGACGATCGCGAGTGCGCCCCATAACACCATATCGAGAATGCTGACAGAGTTCGAGATACTCGAATAGAGGACGATGGCAAGACCAAGAATACGTCCACCGAAAGCGTAGACGGCCGCTTTCTTTCCGTTACGGATGAGTTCGAGCTCCTTCGATTTCGTCGTCACCTCGAACAAGACGACACCGATTGCTAGTAGTACGGTCGCGACACCGATATACGAGAGCGTTGAAAGGAATAGATCACTGAATGTCATGCTGGTACCTCCATCATGATTTTTTATTTTTTTTGCGTTGTTCGTATGCAACATACAATTCAAGCAGTGCTCCGACGAGAATACCTGCTGATACATACAAATAGAAGTTGTCACCAATGAATCCGAACAAGAGACCTAAAATGAGGCCGATCAGGATATAGGGACCTTTTGCTAACTTCATGCCAATCACCTACCTCTTCTTTAAAGGTAGCGGATTTCAGAGGTGGCGTCCATCGTTATTCTTGAAAGCTGACGGCAGATTCTGCATTAGGAGAAAACAGGACGACTTGATTCCGTCCTTGTTGTTTTGCCTGATAGAGGGCAGCATCCGCATCCAGTAGAAGATCGTCGATTTGCAGTGTCGTCTCATCGTACGCGGCTAAACCAAACGATGCTGTGAGCGATAGCTCTGTCGTCGCTAGTCGGAACGGACTAGAAGCAATCCGTTCACGTAATTGCTCTGCTAAAGGCAAGACTTCAGCAAGCGGAACACCCTCGAACAGGACTGAAAACTCCTCACCACCGTTACGGGATAAATACCCGCTTTCTGCCACTCCATCGCGCAGTCGATTGGCGAACTGCCGTAGCACCTCATCGCCCGCCTCATGTCCATACGTATCGTTGACCTGTTTAAAATGATCAATATCGATCGTCAACAACACGACCGACTGTTTGGTTAGAATCAATCGCTGTTTGACATCCGTGAAGTATTCATTGAAGGCGCGTGAATTATTTAATCCTGTCAAAAAGTCGAGTTGCGCTTTTTGCCGAAGCATCCGTATTGATTGTTTGGTCAACCGAATATCACGGATGATCACTAGGGCGAGCCAACTACTGACGAAAGAAGCAGGAATGACGACTGCCATCACTTCAATTAGAAGAATCTGTTTCGGTAAGACAATCCATAAGACAAGAGCGTGTAAAGCCGTCGCATAGATTGTCACGAGTGTGAATGTTCGTTTTGCATAGGGTGGCATCTCGCGAACGATTAAGCTTGTTCCTAAGGCAACGGCGACGATGAAACCGAATGCGGTGAAGGCTGCTAGATTCGTTCCTAAACTGAAACGATAGATGATGATCGCGATCGTCACGATCGTTGTCGGGATGGCGCCACCAAAGTAGGCAGCGACGACGACCGGAATATGACGCAAATCAACCATGACGCCAGGTGCTGCTTCAATCGTCATCTGCATGAGTAATAAAGAGATGACACTTAGGGCAAGACCATACAACACGCGCGTCGGACGTGGGGAGTCACGGGTGATCGGGAGCGGTGATAATTTTCCTAGCAGATAGAAACCAGCCATTAATAGCGTCACGTTATGCAAGACATCAAAAAGGATGCTTTTCATGAAATGTCCATCCTTTCAAATAAAAAGTACGTTACTTAAAAGACATACGCCATAAAAGGACTAACTCCTGTTCCTTGAAAAAATAATCTATCTGATGCAATTGTGTCTATAATGTGAACTTATGATTTCTATAAGCTGTACTTATAGTTTGACGGAATTTAATTGACCTCCTCGACACTGCGTTGTTAAATGATGAAGAAGCGATATGAAAGCGCTTACTAAAATCGAAGGAGATCTACTTATGGAACTTGTCATCATTCTTCTTGCCTTATCCTTATTGATGTTCGTTGCCTATCGTGGTTTTTCGGTCATCCTATTTGCGCCAATCTGTGCCTTGTTCGCCGTCCTACTGACGAACCCGGATTGGGTGTTACCCTTCTTCTCGAATATCTTCATGGAAAAGATGGTCGGCTTCATCAAGGCGTACTTCCCGGTCTTCCTCCTCGGAGCGATTTTCGGAAAAGTCGTTGAGATGTCTGGTATCGCAGAATCGATCGCAAAGACGATCATCCGCATGATCGGTGCGAAACGCGCCATTCTTGCCATCGTCTTACTCGGCGCCATTCTTACATATAGCGGTGTCAGCCTGTTCGTTGTCGTCTTCGCTGTTTATCCGTTCGCAGCGAACTTGTTCCGCGAAGCGAACATCCCGAAGCGCCTCATACCGGGAACAATCGCTCTTGGTGCATTCACGTTCACGATGGATGCCTTACCAGGAACACCACAGATTCAAAACGTCATCCCAACGACGTTCTTCAAAACGGATATCTACGCTGCACCGATCATGGGAACGGTCGGTGGATTGTTCATCCTAGTCGTCGGCATGTGGTACCTCGAGTCACGCAAGAAAAAAGCCCATCAAGCGGGGGAAGGATACGCTGGATTTGAAGCAACAGCTGCAAGTGCCGCACCGCAGATGGAGTTGAAGAACGAACCAGAAATGACGCTCGAGACGGATCGTCAACCGGTCTATCGGCAAGTCCTTGCCTTCGTCCCACTGGTCCTCGTTGCCGTCATGAACAAAGTCTTCACACTCTCGATTCCGAAATGGTATCCAGAAGGGTTCGATTTTTCAGCAATTGGTCTAGAAGCATTCGGAAAGATCGAGACGCCGGCCGTTCTTGCAATCTGGTCCGTCCAAATGGCGTTATTGATCGGAATTCTCGCAGCGATGCTGTATGACTTCCCGAAGATCAAGACGAATTTCCAAGCTGGTCTGAACGTCAGTATCGGTGGCGCGCTCCTAGCGGTCATGAATACAGGTGCTGAGTATGGTTTCGGAGGCGTCATCGCAGCATTGCCAGGATTCAAATCCGTCTCAAGCGGGATCTCAGAGACATTTACGAATCCGCTTGTCAACGGAGCTGTCACGACGACAACGCTTGCCGGCGTCACGGGTTCCGCATCGGGTGGAATGGGGATTGCGTTAAGTGCGATGTCGGATAAATATACGCAAGCCATCACATCAGGCGGCGTGCCACCGGAAGTCATGCATCGCGTCATCTCGATGGCGTCCGGTGGGATGGATACGTTACCGCATAACGGTGCCGTCATCACGTTACTTGCCGTTACGGGGCTGACGCATCGTCAGTCGTATAAGGACATCTTCATGATTACGATTCTCAAGACAGTGACGGTCTTCTTGATGATCGGATTGTATAGTTTGACTGGCTTGTACTAAGGATTTTTAAAGGGGGCATCATTAGATGAAACAGGGGAAAGTATACGCATCATTCGCGGAAGCAACAGCAGACATCTTTGACGGGGCGACGCTAGTCGTAGGGGGCTTCGGACTCTGCGGAATCCCGGAAAAATCAATTACTGCGTTGCAAGAGAAGGGCGTCAAGGATTTGACGGTCGTCAGTAACAACTGTGGCGTCGATGACTTCGGACTCGGTCTCCTCTTGCAGACGCGACAAATCAAGAAGATGATTTCGTCGTATGTCGGGGAAAACAAGACGTTCGAGCAACAATACCTCAGTGGCGAGATCGAAGTCGATCTCGTCCCACAAGGTACACTTGCGGAACGTATCCGTGCCGGTGGAGCTGGTATTCCCGGTTTCTATACACCAACAGGCGTCGGCACACCGATTGCTGAAGGGAAGGAACAAAAAGAGTTCGATGGAAAAACGTATCTGCTCGAAGAAGGAATCGTCGGCGATTTTGCGATCGTCAAGGCATGGAAAGCAGATCGTCTCGGAAATCTCGTCTTCCGAAAGACATCACGCAACTTTAATCCGATCGTTGCGACAGCCGGAAAAGTAACAATCGTTGAAGTCGAAGAACTGGTCGAAGTCGGTGAACTCGATCCGAATGAGATTCATACACCTGCTGTCTACGTCCAGCGCATCGTCGTCGGAACGGATTATGAAAAACGCATCGAACGCCGGACTGTCCGGGAAGCTTGAGGAGGAGACGGATATGAAAACGACACGAGAGATCATCATTGAACGCGCACTTCAGGAAATCGAAGACGGGATGTACGTCAACCTCGGGATCGGAATTCCGACATTGATCGCCAATGCGATTCCGGACGATATGCATGTGATGCTCCAATCCGAAAACGGACTGCTTGGGATCGGACCGTATCCGCTTGATCATGAAGTCGATGCCGATGAAATCAATGCCGGCAAAGAAACGGTCACGGCACAATCCGGTGCATCTTACTTCGACAGTGCCGAATCGTTCGCGATGATTCGCGGTGGGCACATCGACCTCGCGATCCTCGGCGGGATGGAAGTCGATCAGAACGGTGACCTCGCGAACTGGATGATTCCGGGCAAGATGGTCAAAGGCATGGGGGGAGCGATGGATCTCGTCAACGGAGCGAAACGCGTCGTCATCATCATGGAGCATGTCAACAAACACGGCGAATCGAAAGTCAAACAGGCGTGTACTTTGCCGTTGACAGGACGCGCTGTCGTCAACCGTTTGATTACGGACCGGGCCGTCTTTGATTTCACACCGGACGGAATGGTCTTGATCGAGACGCTGAATGGTCATACGGTCGAAGACGTCAAACAAGTCACGGAAGCACGATTCACGGTCAGTCCGGAACTCGAGCGCGTGACGGTAGGGGAGTGAAGCAGATGGTTCAAGGAGATATCGTACTCGTCACAGGTGCAGGAAGCGGAATTGGTCTAGAAATCTCAAAGGCGTTTGCTGCGGCAGGAGCGAAGGTCGTCGTAACGGACGTTCGCGCGGAAGCAGCAGAAGTGGCGGCGGCAGCGATTCGCGCAGCTGGTCATGAAGCGGTCGGTATGACACTCAACGTCACCGATGAAGCACAGGTCGAAGCCGTCTTGAAGCAGACGGTCGAACAGTTTGGTCGACTCGATGTCTTGATCAATAACGCGGGTCTTCAACACGTCTCACCAATTGAAGAGTTTCCGACGGAGAAGTTCGAATTGATGATCAAGATCATGTTGACGGCGCCGTTCATCGCTATCAAACATGCCTTTCCGATCATGAAGGAACAAGGCTACGGACGGATTCTTAACATGGCATCGATCAATGGTTTGATCGGTTTTGCCGGGAAGGCGGCGTATAACTCGGCGAAGCATGGGTTGCTCGGCTTGACGAAGGTCGCAGCCCTTGAAGGAGCAGAACACGGAATCACCGTCAACGCGATTTGCCCGGGGTACGTCGATACACCACTTGTCCGCAATCAGATGGAAGACTTAGCGAAGACGCGTCACGTCGAGCTTGAGAAGGTACTCGAGGAAGTCATCTATCCGCTCGTTCCACAAAAACGGTTGCTCGCCGTCGAGGAAATCGCGGATTATGCATTGTTCCTCGCGAGCCGTAAAGCAAAAGGGATCACGGGACAAGCGAACGTACTCGATGGAGGATATACGATTCAATAAGGAGATGGAGCAGATGAGTGAAGCAGTCGTCATCGTCAGTGCGACGCGCACGGCGATCGGAAATTTTAATGGGAGTTTGAAGGACGTCAAAGCAACGGAACTCGGAGCGACAGTCATCCGCGCAGCACTTGAAAAAGCAGGTGTCGCTGGGAATCACGTCGACGAAGTCTTTTTCGGTAACGTTCTCTCAGCAGGACTTGGTCAAAATCCAGCACGGCAAGCGGCACTCGCTGCCGGATTACCGGAGACATGTCCAGCGATGACCGTTAACAAGGTCTGCGGATCCGGTCTCTCGGCCGTCCATCTCGCGTATCAGGCGATCAAGTCGGGCGAAGCCGATGTCATCGTTGCCGGTGGGATGGAGAACATGAGCCAAGCGCCGTATGTCCTATCGGGCGCACGGTCTGGGCTGAAGATGGGTGACCAACCGCTCGTCGATACGATCATCCAGGATGGACTTGAGTGTGCGTTTAATGACTATCACATGGGAATCACGGCAGAGAATTTAGCCGACGCCTATGAACTTTCCCGCGAAGCCCAGGATCAGTTCGCGGCGACGAGTCAGCAAAAAGCGCAGACGGCATTAGCGGAAGAACGGTTCGTCTCGGAAATCACGCCAGTGTTGATTCCACAACGAAAAGGCGACCCGATCCGTTTTGATCAAGATGAGTTTCCGCGTGCCGGAACATCTGTCGAAACACTCAGTCGTTTGCGCCCGGCATTCAAAAAGGACGGAACGGTCACGGCAGGCAATGCATCTGGCATCAATGACGGGGCTGCGGCGCTCGTCATCATGTCCGCGACAAAGGCAAAAGAACTCGGCGTGACACCACTCGTTGAGATCGTTGCGAACGGAACGTCCGGTGTCGACCCGAGCATCATGGGAATCGGTCCCGTCCAAGCGGTCCAAAAGGCACTCGATAAAGCGGGACTGACGCTTGACGAGATCGATGTCATCGAAGCGAACGAAGCGTTCGCGGCACAATCTCTCGCGGTCGATGCGGAGCTACAGTTCCCGCATGAGAAACTCAACCGCAACGGCGGTGCGATCGCGCTCGGTCATCCGATCGGTGCGAGTGGGGCGCGGATTCTCGTTACGTTGATCCATGAACTCGAGCGGACCGGTGAGACGCATGGTCTTGCGACGTTATGCGTCGGGGGCGGTCAAGGGGTAGCGACGATCGTCAAAAAATACGAAGATTAACTAATAAAGCACGAGACGAAGGAGATGCATGCTCCCGTTGTCTCGTGCTTTTTTGATGTTTTTAGCGAATCGTTAACCTCTTCTTATAACTGCTTTTTTCGAGAATTTGTACAGATGACATCCGTGACCATTCCTTCAAGGAAATCTCGGGATGTTGTTTTACGAAGTCGGAGACTATCATGTAGCCGAGTCTGTATTTCACGAACGCTGGAATTTGTTTTTCGTAATTTCCAAAGAACAGATCATCCGTCGTCAATCGTTCCGCATTCAGCTCCGAAATCACATGCTCTAAGGTGTGGTCAAGTAAAGGAGCAATAGCTTCCGATGATTCCACAGGATAAAGCTTGTGGGCAAAGAATTCTGCTTTTCCTTCGAGGATGATGTAATCGAGCATCGTCGCACGATTCGGTTCATCGAGGGCAACGGTATGATGGTACTCATGCGCCGTTGTGTTGCGTAATGATGTTTCCGAAAAATCCTTCAAGAAGAACAGACTCATCGAATTGTTTCCTTGCGCGACACCGCTGACACCACCATAACGCTTGGCATCATCATGCTCGATTGGTGTCGTCGGGGAGACGAAGACGACGAGCTTCTCATCCCGTGGAAGTTGTTTCATCGAAGTCAGGAGACTGGACTTGATCTGTTTCATGATGCGCTGATGGTGTTTTTTCAAATATGTATTCATCTGCTTTAAGTCCTTGATGTTCTCCGATGGCTGTTCATAGAGGCTAGGAACGGGCATCGCTTGGAGCTGTTCTTGTTTGATGACGCTATTTTTAGCGCCCAATACATATTTTTTAAATAGTGCCTCATTGTCCTCTGGATGTTTCGAAGCCGCTTGAATGTAATCGTCATACGCCTTGTACAAAGGAACGATTTGAATCTCTTGTTTCTCATGCGTAAACGAGATGTCATACGTCTTTGGTTTTTCGGCAGCGGGGGAACAACTGGCAAGTAAAAGGGTGGCGCTAAGAAGATAGATCGATTTCATAGAAAAACCTCCTGTTTAATTATCCATATATTTACTTTCTTCATGAAACCTTTTAATCCTACTACGTCATATGAACTTATGAATCCGATTTCATGCTTCGACGCACAGACGTAACAAATTCTATAGACCGTAGTTCTACCAAACTTTCTGCGCAATTTTCAGAATATTCTCCAGATAAACTCCTAGCACGAGCTCTTAAACGTATGGTATCCTTTCGAACGAAGTACTTCATCTGCTTAGGGAGCGAGATGAAGTCGATCATCATCAGTGGGGGTTTATTATGTCTAAAACTGTTCCAACATCATTTATCATCGTCATCGGCATGATGCTCTTCGCCTTATTCTTCGGGGCAGGAAATCTCATCTTTCCGCCGATGCTCGGACAGCTCGCAGGGGAGCATGTCTGGGTCGCCAATGCCGGATTCCTCGTCACCGGTGTCGGTCTACCATTGCTTGCGATTCTCGCATTCGCGTTTTCAGGGGAACGCGATCTACAAGCGATGGCGTCACGCGTTCATCCTGCGTTCGGGATCGGGTTCTCGGTCATTCTGTATCTTGCGATCGGGCCATTCTTCGCGATTCCTCGTGCCGGAACGGTCTCGTATGAGATTGGAATCAAGCCGTTCTTCAGTGAATCGACGAGCCACTGGCCGCTGCTCATCTTCACGGTCTTGTTCTACACGGTTGCGTGTCTCTTATCATTGAATCCGACGAAAATCGTCGATGTCGTCGGGAAAGTCCTGACACCGATTAAGATCACGTTCATCGGTCTGTTGATCGTCGTCGCTGTCCTGCATCCGATCGGAAGTTTTCAGAATCCTTTGAAGACATATCAGTCGAATGCCTTCTTTAACGGTTTCCAGGAAGGATATATGACGCTCGATGCACTTGGTGCTTTCGTTTTCGGGATCATCATCATCGCAGCGATCAAGGAAAAAGGTGTCACATCGAAGCGACAGTTACTCTTGATTTGTACGAAAGCGTCATTGATCGCAGCAGCCTTGCTTGCAATCACATACTCGGCGCTTGCCTTCATGGGTGCTTCGAGTGTCTCTGAAATCGGACAACTGGCGAACGGAGCAGAGATCTTGTCTGCTGTGTCCGATTATTACTTTGGTGAATACGGTGCGATTTTACTCGGTCTGATGATCACAGTCGCCTGTATGACGACAAGTGTCGGCTTGATCACGGCCTGTGCGTCGTTCTTCTCGGCACTCGTGCCAAAAATCTCGTACGTCAAATGGACGATTGGTCTATCAGTCTTCAGCGCACTCGTCGCGAACATCGGTCTGAATCAATTACTTGCCGTCTCAAAGCCAGTCTTGATGACACTTTATCCACTGGCAATCTGTCTCATTTTCCTGACATTCTTGCATCCACTCTTTAAAGGCAAACCAGCCGTCTATCAAGGGGCGCTGTGGATGACATTCGTTGTCAGTTTGTTTGATGGATTGAAGACAGCAGGGATTAACGTCTCAGCTGTCACGAAAGTGTTCGACGCGGTATTACCGTTTGCTTCCGTCAGTCTCGGATGGGTCGTTCCAGCCATCATTGGTGGAGCGATTGGAGCAATCGTTGGTAAGAAAACAGCACAGACACAATCGTCGTCGCGTGTAGCTTAAATTAAATCCTTTCACTCAGATTACACTGGGTGAAGGGATTTTTTTATTGTAACGATGAAACGTATTCTAGCAACAGTTGTTGACAAAAAGCGGTAGCATGATGCTATAGTGTTAACGAAAATGATATTCATTATCAATTAGAAGGGGTGATAAATGATGTTTATCCAATTAAAATCATTCAAATTTGATATACGGAAAAGCATTAGATAGCAAATGTTTTTTAGGAGTGAGTTGAAAATGACAGAAGCATTGAATACATTTCGAGTGAGAAAACACGCGTTACAAACAGGAGGACAATTGACGTTACGTCCGAGTTTGATCATCGTCATACAAGGTGCTGGCATTACCTACACGGAAAGAAAACGTCTAGAGGCGGGAGAAGCCTGTTTCGTCAAGAAATCAGGTGAACGATTCATCGTTCAGGAGGGACATTGTCTCTTGTATCAGGTAGAGGTTGAACTGACGCCATTTCCAATCTTCCGACAACCAACGAATGAACTAGAGGAGTGCTTAGAACGAATGCAAGGGTGTCCAGAAACAATGACCGGTTCTCTTAGACAACATCGCTATTTGTATCAACTACTGGAGCAATTAAGTGAACGTCGTCATGAGCAGACGTTTGAGGAAGTGACGTTAGAGTGGTTAAAAGAACTCGGAAAATCAAGAACAGTCAGTGACTTGGCAAGTGAGTTAAACATGTCACTGCCGACGTTTTCTCGTCAATTCAAAAAGCACTACGATCAATCACCAAAGGAACTGCTTCATCAATTGCGGATGCAACGGGCGAAGGAGTGGATGATTGCACATCCAGATTGGACGATTGCCGAGATCGCAGAACGTGTATCAATCAATGATGAATTTTATTTCAGCCGTCTCTTTAAAAAGCGTGAGGGACTATCACCAAGTCAGTACCGGAAACGGTTGATTCCACGGGTCGGAATCTGGAGTCAAGCGTTGTTACAAGATCACTTATTGGCACTTGGCATTCAACCGGTCATCGCACCGTCTTTTCCGACACAATATCGTTCGAACGGTGTGCCAGACTATTTAAGTGAAATCGAAGGTACGCGACTATACGACGCGTCAGCAACGATTTTACCGGAATGGTTTGAGACATCAAATCTTGATCTCGTTTTACGGACACCGATACGAGGTGAACTACCACCTATGTTGACTTCTTGTCCGGTCATCGATATTTCGAAACAAACTTGCTGGAAGGATTACTTGTATGCTGTTGCTACGGCAACCGATATGCTTGAGCAAGCGACTGATATCATCAACGAAGTCGAGACGTTTGAATCAGTTGTGAAGCAACAATTCGAATTCAATCGGAATGTGACATGGGCAGTCATCTGGATCAGAGACTCAGAAATCAGACTGTACGGACGAACAGGGCATACGATGTTGGATTTTCTGTTCAATGAAATCGGTCTACGAGCAGTGGAAGGACTTCCGCATACCGTCTACATGACGATCAGCCTAGAAACATTACAGCAGTTAGATCCGGATGGTCTGTTCATACTGTGGAGTCAACCTGCAGATGTGGAACGAATTCGAGGAACGAAGGAGTGGAAAACGCTTCGTGCCGTTAGGACGGGGCGTATATTTCACCCAGACAGTGTAGATTGGGATCCGTGGGGACCACTTGGGAGGATGCATATGTTACGTCAATTGCATACATATATCAGCGATAGTAACTGTTTTGTTTGTCCATGAAGAATGAAAAGAAAATCCATGTCATTCGTCATTGATAATGATTATCATTACAGATGGAGTTCACAATGAGGCAGAGAAGGCTGATAAATGAACCTAAAAAGTCGTCACCTTGTCGTACGAATGTTAGGGAGGATCGTTTGTTTGATTTGTGTTAAATCTCACGACGATATGTGACTTCTGGCATTTAATCGATTGTGAAAACGGATTGAAGAAACTTGAAAACGTTTTACTTAAAATAAGTGCGTATACGCACCATCAAAAACGGGGAAACCCGTTTTTCTATTGATATGGAATGAGAATGATTTTCAATAAGGGGAGGAACAGAGCGTGCGAACATGCGAAGAACAAATCGAGCGATTAGCGACCGAGGTGACGCTTCAATCGTTCATGAACAGCTACATCAGAGAAGTGAACCCGGGCGAATGGGTCAACGAGAGACCGTTTGATGCATCCGAGACATCCTCTTTTTATTGGATGAAGCCATATCTCATTGAAATCAAACGTCGTTCCATCATCGGACGCCACGAGATTGGAATGATCCGTGAAGAGACAAAGAACGGATGGCGGGAAGTTTCAGCCATGTCTTGTATCATCACCTGTTGCATCAAGCTTCAAGATCAACATCCGGATCAAACGGACTTACTCTTTCGCGTTCTTGACAGTCACCGGACTGTGCAATTGATTTTGGAGGAACAACTGAACGCACAAGAGCAACAGACGTTCATCGATTATGAACAACGCTTGTGGTGTGGTCATTGGTTCCATCCGACCCCGAAAAGTAGAGTCGGTATGACCGACTGGCAACAAAAAGCGTATGCGCCTGAATTCCGTCAGCCGTTTCAACTTCACTATTTCACAGTACATGAGACATTGCTCGAAGAACGTTCAGGTAGCAACGAGACGATTACTCAGCTGATGAAAAATCAACTGGATAACTCAATCCAAGCGACGGCGCAAGAGCGAGTCATTCCAATTCATCCGCTTCAAGCCGAGTATTTGTTACGTCAGCCGACAATCAAGCAATGGATCGAGCAAAGTATTCTCCGTTATCATGGCGCAACTGGACCACTCTATAACGCGACTTCGTCGATACGGACCGTCGAAGCACTCGACCGAAGTCATATGTTGAAGTTATCCATACCTGTCCAAGTGACGAACTCAAGACGCGTCAACAAGCGGCACGAATTAGAGGCCGGTTATTTGATGCATCGATTGTTTTGTCATCTGTCTCTTCCTGATACGTTTGACCTCATTCACGATCCTGCGTATTTAGCGATCCGGACTAAAGAAGAGACCGGATTCGAAGTCATCCTGCGAGACCCTGCACCCCACGCGGTAAATGTTGCAGCACTCGTCCAACCGGCATTACCGAATTCGGAATCTCTCCTGCTGCGGCTCATTCGGCAGTCAGGATTAATCGAACCGGAACACGTCACTCGGTGGTGGAAACAGTACTTAGAGTTGACGTTAGGAGCGATCGTTACACTGTATGAGGAACAAGGAATCGGTCTCGAGGCACATCAGCAAAATAGTCTCATCACATTCGAAGACGGATGGCCGGTTCAATATCACGTCCGGGATAATCAAGGCTATTACTTAGCAGACACGAATCGAGATTCCTTCATCCTGCTGGAACCGGAATTGAAGCATACGACGTTGTTCTACCCAGAAGAAGTCATTGCTGAGCGTTTGACGTACTACATGATTTGGAACCATCTGGCGAGTGTCATCGACCGATTTGCAGCAGACACATTATTGAACGAAGAAGTTGCTATCGCGTTACTGCACGAATGGTGTCAGGTACGAGTTGAAAGTCTAGAAGGGCGAGGCAGAGCTTGGCTTTTGATGTTGTTAGAATCGCCGACACTTCCATATAAGGCGAATTTACTAACACGCCTACAAGGACTCGATGAACTCGAAGTCGAGGGAGAACGAGTTTGTTTCGTCGAGTTGGATAATCCGTTACGGGAGGACAACTATGCTTTACGACAGCAAAACACGTATCTGCAAACAACTTCTTGAGAGTTTGTTATTCGAACGGATTCTTCCTTTTACTGAAATGATTGTCGGAATGAAGCATCGTTTTACATTCCACATAAAAGATAGTGAAGTGACAGTCGAGGGCAAACGCGGTCCGTTCGACCGGATTCGGCTCGACATCAAGACGTTACGCTCATCGAAGTCATCTGGCGTCAACGACTGGTTTGAGCATCTTTTGACGCAGTTGCCGATCTCGGACGACTTTCAGGAAGAGTTGCGACGTACACATGATTTTGATGACTTGTCGCAGCAACATCGTCTACCAATCCACCGAGCAGGCTTGGATTATGAAGAGTTGGAGCAGACCATCATCGAAGGGCATCCCTATCATCCTTGTTATAAATCAAGGATTGGTTTTTCGCGAGCTGATCACGAGGCATATGGACCTGAAGCGGGCAATCGCTTCCAGTTACATTGGATTGCCTTACCTTCTACGCTCGTTCAAGGGAATGGAATCTTACCTATTCCACTGATTCTTGGAGAATCGCTTCTACATATGTTTTTAGTCAAACTGGAAGAGCTCAATCAAACCGATTATCAGATTCTTCCGGTCCATCCGTGGCAGTGGTCACGTATCCAACAGGAAGTGGCACAAGTCGGAGGTGTCGACTTAGGAGAAGGTGGTGTCTTCGTACAAGCGACGCAGTCGATTCGAACCGTTTTTTGTCCAGGTCACCCCGAACTACCGCATATCAAATTGCCGCTAGACTTGAAGCAAACGTCAGCCGTTCGGACTTTTTCCGTTCCGAATGTCGTGGCAGCTCCTGCGGTATCGGATTGGTTGAAAAAACAGGCGAGTGAATTGCCGGTGACGCTGTTATCTGAATTTGCTTCATCTGTCGTTTCGAGCGGTCCACTTGCGGGTCGGGTCGGCTGTGTCTTTCGAGAAAATGTCTTGACGTATGCTCAACCGGGCGAGCAAGTCATGCCTTTGACGGCACTTGCTCAAATCGAGGTCGACGGAAGACATTTTCTAGGTCCGTGGTTGGAACGATATGGTCATGAACGGTGGCTCCGTCGATTCTTCGGCGTCTATCTCGAACCAGTCATCCGACTTGTGACCGAGAAAGGAATCGGTGTGGAAGCTCACGCACAAAATACGTTACTTGTCTTACGGGATGGATGGCCGGAACGGATCATTCTCCGCGATTTTCATGATAGCGTCGAGTTCGTCACCGAGTTGCTCGATGATCCATCGGATGTACCCGATTTTAAGAGGCTACATCCTGATTTTGATGCACCGCTCAATACCTATTATGAAATGTCACACCCGCTTGCCTTACGCGAGCTGCTGTACGATACATTATTCGTCTATCATTTGACGGAACTAGCGTATCAACTTGAACTGACGGAGAACTTGAATGAAGCGACGTTCTTTGATTGGATGCATCAGACGATCGAGGGGTTGCCGATTGATCGAGACCGACTAGAACGAATCGGATGGTACGAACAAAGAGTAACGGCAGAAGCCTTACTGGCACCACGGTTTGGTTTGACGAATCAAATCGATGTAAAAAATTCACTAGTTCAACGAGGAGAGGAAGACGATCATGCTATGGATTGAGAAAGAATGGGTGACAGAAGAAGAATTGACGACACACGAACTGGTGAAGCAATCGTTCATAACGGAAGGGAAGACCGTAGCCATCTGTACGTTAGATACAAAAGCATGGTTAGCCCTCTGTCTTGCGATGCGACGTATGAATGGAACAATCCTTCCCATTCATCCGGAGACGCCTGTTTCTGGTGCTGAGCGTCTAGCGATACAAGCCGGATGTGGCTATTTGATTTATCAAGAGACCATCATTCCGCTTCCGGAAGCGGAAAAACGTGCGGGTGGATTGATTCAATTCAGTTCCGGTACGACGGGGCAACCCAAAATCATTCACCGGACATGGGAGTCGATCGAGACGGAACTGACTGCTTATACGAACAGTTTTCCGCTGACGACCAAAGCGACGATCATTGCTTGTCCGACGACGCACTCATTCGGATTACTGTGTGGAGTGTTTGCGACTTTAAGACGCGGAGCAACACCAGTCATCCTACAAGACTTCTCACCACGTCATGTGCTAGCAATTCATCGTTTGCATCCGGACGCTATCATCTATATGGCACCGGGACTGGCGTATGCGATGAGTTTGTTCCCGGAAACAGTTCACGCAGTGATGATTTCCGGGATGACATTACCAGAAAAATGGTTCCGTTCGATTGAACGGAAGACACATCATTTGCTTCAACAATATGGCTGTTCAGAAATCGGTTGTATCGCACTACATCCGAATCCGCCGAGTCCGCAAGCGATCGGATTTCCGTTAGAACACCTTGAAATTGAAACTGGAACGAAGGGGAAACCAGCAGAATTAGTCGTTTCGCAACAAGGCGTACGGATTGGTACGAAGGATTTAATGTACGTTGAAGACGGGCTGCACTTTCTTAGCCGACTCGATGAGATGATCAATGTGTCTGGCTTATCCGTCTATCCCGGGGAAGTCGAAGATGTCTTGTATCAGCTTCCAACCGTCGAGGCTGTCGTCGTCTTTAAACGAATGGATGCGTTCCAAGGAGAGCGCGTCTGCGCTCAACTCGTGACGACGGCATCGGAGGAAGAACTGAAACAACATTGTATGAAGCATCTCGCACCTCATCAACGACCGACGGAGTGGCAAATCGTTGAGCAAATCGAGCTGTCTGCGAATGGGAAAGTGAGTAGAAAACGATTGGGGGAACAAACATGTCCCGTTTAACGATTGCGCAATTCGAAGATATACTGACCGAACAGCTCGAATGGTCATCATCTGTCCCTGTCTCGACAACAGACTCTCTACGAGATGATCTAGGACTGGATTCGATGCGTTTGATTCATCTGTTGCTTCACCTTGAATTGGAACACGGGTTAGTGATTCCAGATGAGCACATGTCAGCCCTCCCCAAAATGCGAGTAGAAGAGTTAATGTCTGTTTTACAGGAGGTCATACATGATTAAAGTACACTGTCTCGTCAGTTGCGTCTGCGAGACGATCAAACGATCGGCCGCTGACCATCGTCCCTATTACTTTGGCGTATGGGATTCTTCGTTTTCCTTGTCAGCCGATTATGTCCTCTCACATCATGATGAGAAGATCAACCATCAGGAGATGCTTGATTGGTATGAACGTCTTTACGGAATCCCAGTCGAAGAATGGTACGACCACGAACAGTCAAAAGACGAAAACATCGCTCAGCTGATTCAACGAATCGAACAGAAAAACGAGGACGAGTCAGTGATCGTCATGTTGGATTTAGCTAGTCTACCTGAGCGCGAAAATAAATTTCACCATGATGTGTTTCCCCACTACGTCATGTTAGAGGCGACAGAAGATCCGGAAATATGGCACATGCTTGATCCTGATTTCCGGTATGAAGGTGAAATAGAAAGAGAACGTATTCTTGCAGCAGTACGCCATCGTGCTGTCGCTGGTGGGTTTGCGTTTCGAAGTACGGATGTTCGAATACCGAATGCGACGACGGTAAGTGCGTATTTCATGAGTTGTCTAAACGTACATCATCCATTGACTGAGTCGGTCAAACGTGTTGTGCATCACTATCGTGAACAACCTGAGGGATTACCGAATGCCTTAAAGCAGTTACCTGTGATTGCCATTCGAAAATATGCCTATGAGCATGCATTTGCTTATTTATATGAAGCGATTGGACGCGACTTGCAGACATCTGATTTTGAAGAATGGACGGATGAGGTTGAAACATTAGTCAATCAATACTCTGTCATCCAGCATCGGGCTGTCAAATACGCTGTAACGCGTCAACCGGAAGTGTACTTAGAAATCGAACGATTGATCGAAGAACAATGGGCACGGGAGAGTGCCATTAAACGACAACTCGTCGACACGTTCCATGCATATCAACGACAGGAGGGGATTGAACATGAAACTCGCACTCTGTACGATCAGCTATCGGCATCATCTGCGTTCATTTAATGATTTGATCGATTTTGCTTCAGAAGAACACTTTGACGCCATTGATATTTGGGGAGTTCATGCTGAACATTTAAGAACGGAAGAAGTCGATCGGCTGAAGTCGTCCCATCTGAACGTCAGTATGTTGAGTCATTATTTAAATTTAAACGCACCGATGTCAAAACTACTTGCGGAGACGAAACGACTCTCGCGATTAGCGACACGAATCGGAACGCAGCGCATCCGCATCTTTGCTGGTAATGAGGCGAGCCATACCTTATCCGATGCCAAATGGGATCAACTCGTTTATCGATTGAACGGGATTTGCCGTGTCCTTGATCCTGCAGGACAGCGATTATTACTTGAATTTCATCCGAACACGGCAACAGATACGGTAGAGGCAACGGTTCGTTTGCTACAAGCGATCAACCATCCGGCATGTCGGATCAACTTTGACGTCTTGCATGTCATCGAATCAAAGGCAGATCCCGTCGAAGCATACTTCAGACTTGCATCGTGTGTGGATCACCTTCATTTAAAAACAGTGGCGAATGCTGAACAGTTCGCAGTATTTGAACCAACGAATGTATATGCAGCAAGCGGATCACGGGAAGGGATGGTTCCATTATTCGAAGGTATCGTCGATTATAAACGGTTCTTTGAAGACGTATCGGCTCATCTCGATCACTTGACGGCAAGCCTTGAATGGTTCGGTCCTGATCCGGACAAGCGATTAAGCGAAGATCGACGTCTTATTGTTCAAGCACTTGAAAGAGTACCCGTTTTGTCAAGATGATTCGACTTGATGGGGTTTAAACGTCAGCAGAAAAGGCAATTCCTCTACTGTATGTCATTGACTATCGTGTCCCTTACAGAAAGGATGTTGAAACATGTCAGAACGTGTCTTCATTAGTCCCTCAAAGTATGTCCAAGGAAAGGATGTCATTGACCGGCTCGGTACATATGTGAGCCCGTTCGGTGAAAAAGCGCTCGTCATCGCGGATGATGTCGTCTGGAAAATCGTCAAGGAACGTGTCGAACACTCGTTGTCCGGCGAAAATGTCGGCATCGAGAAAGCGGATTTCAGTGGCGAAGCCTCACGGCATGAAGTGAAACGAATCGCTGAGCAAGCACAAGCAGCAGATGTTCGGTTCGTCATGGGTGTTGGGGGCGGAAAGACGCTCGATACGGCAAAAGCCGTCTCGGATGAGCTGAACGTGTCCGTCGTCATCGTTCCGACGCTTGCTTCGACCGATGCCCCGACGAGTGCCCTGTCCGTCATCTATTCCGACGAAGGGATTTTCGAAAGTTATCGCTTCTATAAGAAGAATCCCGATCTCGTTCTCGTCGACACGAAACTGATCGCCCAAGCACCAGCGCGTTTCTTCGCGTCCGGAATCGCCGATGCGCTCGCGACGTGGGTTGAGGTCCGGAGTGTCGTCGCTTTTGGTGGACAAACGATGGCAGGGGGACGACCGACGATTGCGGCACAAGCGATCGCCAAACGGTGTGAGGAAGTCTTGTTCGAGCATGGTCGCTTGGCGTATGAATCCGTTCAAGCGCAAGTCGTCACACCGGCACTTGAAGCCGTCGTCGAGGCGAATACGCTCTTAAGTGGACTCGGTTTCGAGAGTGGTGGGCTAGCTGCAGCGCATGCGATCCATAACGGGTTCACAGCGCTTGACGGTGAGATTCACCACTTAACGCACGGTGAGAAAGTTGCCTTTGGTACACTCGTTCAACTGGCGCTCGAAGAACATCCACAAGAAGAAATCGAGCGGTACATCGCGCTCTACACGGATCTTGGCTTACCGGTGACGCTCGAAGACGTCAAGCTAAAAGATGCGTCGCGTGAAGACATCGTCAAGGTCGGCGAGGCAGCGACTGCTGAAGGCGAGACGATCCACAGCGGTTTCAACGTCACAGCGGACGAAGTCGCGGATGCGATCATCGCAGCTGACCGCTATTCGAAAGCGTATCTAGCGAAACATGCTTCTTCCTGATTGATGCGTTTAAATCCGCTTCCTCTACCGAGAGGAAGCGGATTTTTTATGGGCTTTCGTCGAATGACGCTTGAATTCTTCTTAAAAACACGCTATCTTTATAAAACGTAATGATTACGATTTAATTCAGGTGAAGGAGTTTTTGTGATGACGGATCGATATGATGGGTGATTGTTGGCGGAGGAATTCATGGAATGACGGTATTCAATGCCTTACGTGAAAAAGGAATCGATCGGGAGATGATACGGATCATCGATCGTCACCAGCAACCATTGATGAACTGGCGTAAACAAACCGAACGGATTGGCATGCCTTACCTACGTTCAACTCGGGTTCACCACACTTCGACGAATCCGACGAGTCTCAGGCATCATGCTGAAGAACAGGATTATACACATCAAGCCTTCAAGGATACATACGGGCGACCATCCTTGGAATTATTCAACGACCATGCCCTTCAATTGGCGCAACGAAATGAAGTGGAGACGAGCTGGGTCCAAGGGGAAGTCACAGGACTAAGACGAGAAAGCGGGACGTGGATCGTCTCGACAGACGAAAGCGAGTTACGGGCAAAACGTGTCGTTCTCGCCCTCGGGCAATCGGAGCATCACGTCATGCCAGAGTGGGCGAAATCGGCGCGTCACGTTTTCTTATCGAAGCACGATACACCTCCGGTCGTCATCATCGGAGGTGGGATCAGCGCCCTGCATCATACGATTCAATGTGCCGAGCGCTATCCTGGACAGGTGACCCTCCTTTCACGACGTCCGCTCGAAAAAAGTGCATTCGATGCCGATCGGAAGTTCATGGGACCAAAAGGATTGACACCATTCAAGTCCTTGTCGGCTAGTGAAAAACGAGCGTTGATCGTACAGGAGCGTCGCCCGGGAACGGCAACACAGGACTTGATTCAACGTGTCCGTCATCTGATTCGAGAAGGAATCATCAGTCATGTGATTGGTGAAGTCGAGCAGGAAATCGGAAGTGGAGTAAAGCTTAAGGATGGTCGCATCATCACCGCTGAATCGATTATTTGCGCAACGGGTATCCGTCCGATGGTCGTCGAAGGATCTTGGCTAGAAGCGGTACAGCAAGAGTTGAATCTGCCATTGTCTCCTTGCCGGACGCCGTTATTAGATGAAGAAACCTTTGAATGGGGAGAGAACTTATTCGCGACTGGCAGTCTTGCTGACTTGACGGTTGGACCGTTCGCTCGGTCGATTTACGGGGGACAAGCTGCAGCACGTGCGATTGTCTCGACGATTCAAGAGAAACAGACTACGCTTGTTTCCGTTTAAAAGAATAGGAAAAGCCCCGACCACATGACTTATCAATGACGTCATGCGGTCGGGGCTTTTTTTAGAGGTAATCGAGTGGGTTGACGCTGCTACCAGCTGATGTTGCGCTGTAGACGTACGATCCCTTATGAAGTTCAAAATGTAAGTGTGTTCCGAAAGCGTTACCTGTCTCACCGACTGTACCGACTTTTTGACCTTGGGCGACGGTTTGACCGACCGAGACGGAGCGGCTATTCATATGTGCATACAGACTGATGAACGGCGATCCGTTGACAGTGTGTGAGACCATAACGTAGTTGCCGTATGCGCCTTTGAACTGAGACGTAATGACCTTACCGCTTGCTGTCGCATAGACTGGAGTACCTTTTGCTGCGCCATAATCGATACCATTATGGAACGTGTAGCCGTAAGCACCGCTTGCCTTACCATATCCTTGCGTGATCGGGCCACTCGTTGGTGTCGCGAAGCTTTTTGACGTCGACGTCGAGGCTTTTGATGCGCCACTGCTGTTTGTCAGTGTCAAGACAGCATATTTCGAGACGTAGTCAGCGTGTACGAATCGTTTGTCGCCACCGTATAGGAACTTGATCCAGTCACCTGTCCGACCGAGGTAGCGGAATGTTTCGCCTTTATCGACACTTCCGACGACTGCACTGCTCGTCGAGTTGCTGCTACGAACGCGAAGATTGTCGACGTTGATTTTAATCTTATAGATACGTGTTACAGAATATTTCTTAACATATGTAGAAGAGACGTAGACTTTTTTTGAACCATAGAGGATTTTCGTCCAGTTCCCTGTCCGTCCGAGATACTTGTATGTGTCACCTTTTTCAAAGCTCGTGACCGTACCGTAAGATGTCGAAGGACCCGTCCGAGCGCGTAAGCCGTCCTCCATGACCTTCACCTTATAGAACGTCGTTGCAGCATCCGCACGCGGGATGGCAAATGATGCAAAACTTGCGACAGCGATGGCTGTCGCCGAGACACCTTTCCAAAAACCATGCATGATTCATTCCTCCTGAATATGTAATCTGTGTGACTAAACCGTTATGTAAATTTCATAGATGAGTATAACATTTACGAATTTGTTTAAATGTTACATTCACATTTCGATATTATTTCAATAAATTATATTAAACGGACTTAATTTTATTCATTTTCCAATAATCATAAAATCCTTTGACAAGATTGGATGGAATTGGATAAGATGAAATGCCCACTGAAAATCAAAAAAGGTACCTCAGATGAGGTACCTGGAAATGCTTATAAGAAAGCGAGTGGGTTGACACTGCTTGCTGCAGAAGAACCGCTGTAGACGTAGTTTCCACGATGAATCTCGAAGTGTAAGTGTGATCCAGACGAGTTCCCTGTACTACCGACAGCTCCGATGTTCGCGCCTTTCGGGATCGATTGACCGACGAAGACAGAACGTTTGCTCAAGTGAGCATACACCGTTGTGTACGAAATACCGTTCACTTTATGTTCGACCATGACATGGTTACCATAAGCTCCCTGATATGACGACTTAATGACTTTTCCGGCAGCGGCTGCTTTAACTGGTGTTCCAGTAGGTGCACCGAAGTCGATTCCGTTATGGAACGTGTAGCCGTATTTCCCGCTAGCATTCCCATACCCTTGTGTGATCGATCCGCTTGTCGGACGCATGAATCCAGTCGACGAAGAGAATGATGCTTTTTTCGCTGATTTTCCAGAAACACTGTACTTCTTGACGTAACCAGAATAAACGAAGCGTTTTTCGCCTTTATGCATGATCTTCGTCCAGTTTCCTGTCCGACCGAGGTATTTGAATGTTTGACCCGCATTGACGCCGTCGACGATGCGGTGTTTTAACGATGGACCAGTCCGGACGCGGAGTCCGTCTGCCTTGATTTTAACTTTATACGATGAGCCAGAAGAGGCTTCAACCTTACCTGTACCCGTAGCTGCAAAACCTGAAACAACGAGGGCGCTCATTGCTAACGTCGTGATTGTTCGTTTCATGAATGTTCCTCCTAAGTTGAATATCTAGTGTTGTCGTCGGAATGACATCTATAGAAGTGGATGCGTTTAGTGTGTGTTGAAGTGAGTGATGCGGTCATTTGACTAACGAGAGTATAGCATTCAAACATCAGACGGTTGTGTTTCAATTTGATTGCTTAAATATATTCTAATAACAATTGTTGTAATATTGAATACATATTCAATCTCAAAATCCCTTAAAATCAAGATGAATCCGTGTTACAACGAGATGAATTTGATGACAAAACGCAATCGTGGGAAATGATGAGAAAGTATGGGAGTCTAATAAGATGAGAGTAGGTAATGGAATGGATTTGACGTTTACAGTAAATCAAAAAAAGCTTAACATTCGCGCAGTGGCGCTGTTGATTCAAGATGGACATCTGTTGATTCATCGCCAAGGAGAAGATGATTTTTGGTCATTACCGGGAGGGCGTGTTCAGTTCGGTGAAAGTGGTGCCAAAGCGATTGCACGTGAATTGGTAGAAGAACTAGGTCAGTTGATCGAGCCACCGGTCTTCCGTTTCCTCCATGAAAATTTCTTTGAGTACGCTGATCACCAGTTTCATGAACTAGGAATGTTTTATGAAGTCGTTTGCCAAGAGCCAATGCCACTCTCGACGGAAGACTTTTACGGTCCAGAAGGCGACGGATTGACGTATCGCTTCGTTCCGTTCGACAAACTGGATCAGTATACGTTGTATCCAGGCGAATTATCAAAAATGCTTCAAACAAATATGTTTCCGATACTATTGACGAATGACATCTGACTTTTCCGGAAAAACGTTTATAGATGTATCGCAAGGGAATCGTTGAATATGTAGTTCATTACGTTAGCTAAGGGAGCTGACCGTTCATGAGAGAAGAGCAGTTCGAAGCGATGCATCAAGAAGCACGAGGGCAGACGCAGGAGCGACAGCCGGGAATCGAGTACGTCATGAAACCGGAGCCGATCTACGATGATCCAGATTATGTCGGTTCAGGTAAGTTAAAAGGGAAAGTCGCTTTGATTACCGGTGGGGATAGTGGAATCGGGCGTGCTGTTGCAGTCGCTTTCGCCAAAGAAGGAGCGAATGTCGCGATCGTTTACTTAAATGAGGGGAAAGACGCTGAAAAAACGGTGGCAACCATCGAATCATACGGCGTCAAGGCGTTAAAGATTGCGAAGGATATTAGTCGACCGGAACACGCACAACCAATTATCGATACCGTCCTCGCGGAATTCGGTCAATTGAATATTCTCGTCAATAATGCCGGCAAGCAGTTTCCGCAAGATGACTTTCTAGCCATCACACCAGATCAACTCCGAGAAACGTTCGAGACGAATGTATTCTCGATTGTCTATCTGACGCAAGCCGCATTACCTCATTTGAAAAAAGAAGACACGATCATCAATACCTCGTCCGTGACAGCATATGCCGGTGCACCAACGTTGATCGATTATTCGGCGACGAAGGGAGCAATTGCGACACTGACACGTTCGCTTGCATCAAACTTGATCAAACAGGGGATTCGGGTCAATGCCGTCGCGCCCGGTCCGATCTGGACGCCGCTCATTCCAGCGACGTTCACGAAGGAAAAAGTGGAGGCACATGGGGAAAACACGTTAATGAAACGTCGGGGACAGCCGTCGGAGAATGCAGCGGCTTATGTCTATCTCGCCTCCCGTGATTCAAGTTACGTCACAGGTCAGACGATTCATATCAACGGCGGCGATTACATCACGTCTTAAGGGGGAGATCAAGATGAAGAAGAATCCGAATGAAGTGCCTGAACGCGAACCGGATCATCAACCGGACGAGATACCACAGACACCACCGAGCGAGGTGCCAGATACGCCACAGGAAGACCCGGTCCGTCAGCCGGAACCGGATACGTTCCCAGAACCGACCGAGATTCCGGATACACCGCAGGAGGATCCGAATCCCTATTAATGAGTGAAGTGACCACCATCCAAAATTGGATGGTGGTTTTTTCGTGATAAAGAAGACAAACTATCTTGACAGTCAAACTGTATGGTGAGTATGATACAGAAGAGAAGTGTATTATTGTTTTAATACATTACACAGGAAAGGGAGGTCTACCGATGCAGTTCGACCAAAGAAGCCCGGTGTACCTGCAGGTCGTCCGTTGGTTCAAACAACGAATCGCGACCGAGGAATTGCAAAGCGGGCAAGAGATCCCGTCCCGCCGCGAAATCGCCGCACAGCTCGGAATCAATCCGAATACCGCACAAAAAGCATACAAAGAGATGGAGGAGCAACAATTGATTACGACAGAACGGAATGTCCCGAGTAAGATTACACGTGATCCACAAGTCGTCCAAAAAGTACGTGCCGAGATGCTAGAAGAAGCCGTCTCTGAATTCATCGATGCCGTCAAAGCGATTCAAATCCCACTCGATGAGGTCGTCTCAAAAATCGAGACGGTGTATCAGGAAACGGAACGGAGGAAGATCGATGCTTGAAGTCCATGGGTTACAAAAGAAATACGGTAAAAAGCCAGTTCTTCAAGGCGTCTCGTTTTCCGTTCCGATGGATCAATTGACGTGTCTGATTGGACTTAACGGTGAGGGGAAATCAACGATCCTGAAGGCAATCGCAGGCCTTGTCCCAGTTAACGCGGGAACGGTTCTCGTCGATGGCGAGGTCAATCGAAACAAGATTGCCTTCGTTCCGGATATCCAGACGATGCCCGGCTACATGACGGTCGGTGATGCGCTGACGTATATGGCGGATTATTACTCCGACTGGAACCAGGCGACAGCGGATGAACTGATGCGGATCTTCCAGCTGTTATCGACAGATAAGATCACGGACTTATCAAAAGGGAACCAGGCGAAGGTCAGCTTGATCCTCGGTTTCGCTCTCGATCGTCCGTACTTATTACTCGATGAACCATTCGCTGGGATCGATCTGTTTACGAAGGAACAGATTGCAGGACTATTCTCGAGTCACTTCATGGAAGGACGCGGCATCCTGATGACGACACACGAAATTCAGGAAATCGAGCACTTGATCGACCGGGTCGTCTTCTTACAGGACGGTCGAATCATCGATGAACATGAGACGGAAGAGATGCGGGAACTGTACGGGAAATCGGTTCAGGACCGGATGCGGGAGGTCTATTTGCGATGAAACAATACATACAATTGACGAACGAAGAGATTAAGCGGAGTTTTAAGCTTTATGTAATCGCCGTGCTTGTGATGGCAGCGATTGAGTTAGTGTCGGTCGTTGTAAACGTCAAACTACATGAGCGCAGAATTGAAGATTACTTGAAGTCAAATACAGCTACATTGTATGAAGCATTCAATGACATCGGAAAAATTTCATTCATTGATACAACTTCCTTTTTCAGTTACATGACATTGCTTGGTGTAGCATTAGTCGTTATTTATTCTATTCAGATTTGGTACCGCGATTGGATAGGTGAAACGAAGTATATCTATCGTTTATTGATGCTTCCAGGGAATCGTGCAAGTATTTTCTTCTCGAAATTGACAACAGTTTTTTTAATCATCATGAGTTTTCTTGGTATCCAATGGTGTTTGATTCAAATTGGTAACCGTCTCTTCCGGTTGGTTGTTCGAGAGGATTATATGGATAAAAATAGCTTACGAACTGTCGGAAGTACATTAGGTGAATTATTTTCGCTGAATTTGACGAATTTATTTGTAATTCTTGCATTATCATTGTTCATTGTAAGTTTTATGTTTTTGCTTGTCTTAATTGAACGCTCCTATCGTAAATGGAGTGGATTCATTCGAGTGGGAATTGAGATTTTTATTATGGTCATTTGCTTAGTAGCAAGTATGTATTTCTTAGATCAGACTAAGCTGTTATTGAACTCGGAAAAGGCATATGTATTGATGAGCTTGTTTGTTATCTATTTTGTTTATGTGATTTGGAGAAGCCTTCGTTTATTAAAATGGAAAATTGCTGTTTAAGGAGGACACTATGCGTTCAATCAAATATGTATTACTTTTAGGTGTCATCTGTATTGTGTCTTTAGGATTTTATGTTGGGCAGGTCCTCTCGTTCGATAAGGTGAAATTTATCGTCGAAACGAAAAAAGGCGATCCGAACGAAGATGTCGTTCAAAATATGCAACTTCGTCTCAGTGAGTGGGGTCAAAATCCGAACGAATATAATATTTCGATGAACGGGGACGTTAAGCAGTACAATAAATCAATACTGTCGTATCTATTTAATGATGAATCTAGTTGGAAGGATGCCCCACGTTCGTTCCAGCAATTCATTTGGAAAAATGATACACATGTATTTTCACAAGATTCGGTTACATATGGTATAAATAAGTTGAATAATGACGAGCTGGAGCTACAGTATTGGAATGCTTTGAATAACAAATTGTCAAGCATGACAATTAAATTCCCTGAAACACAAATGAATGAAAAGTTACGTTTTTCTCCGTTTCAACGAACAGAAGATATGTTATTGATTGATTCGTCTACTCTTAACAAAGAAATTGAAAGAGAACATATCTATCAAATCGACTTAACAAAGAAATCGATGACAAAAATTAAATTACCTGACGCTTTAGGAAAAGATGATGCGATTCGATCGTTTTATGATGGGAAAATGATTGTTGACCAAGTAAAAGAAGTAGAAGGTTCTGAGGATTTTTTATCTGAAACCGTCGTGAAGGATGGTAAACAAACGAAAATATTAAAAGAATTCGAGGAAGTGTACTCCTCATACGCTATAAACGGTGGAAAATATTTCTTAGGTCTTGATGAATCATCTGCACAAGTATCAGATAAGAAAAGATTTGAATGGCAAATCTACGATTTCGAATCACACCAGTCCTCTTCGCACTCGATTCAGCTTGATTCGATTGCGACGGATGAAGCGTTCTCAAATAGAAGCGTTACGGTAGATCGTGATTATATTTACTTCGCTTACCGAACGAAAAAAGATGAAGTCAAATCATTAGTGATCAATCCACTGACATCTGAGATTGTTTATGAAGCTGACATTCATAAAAAAGGATCAAAAAATGAACTACTCTTAAATAGCATCATAACAAATTAATAAAATTAACTAATTTCCACTCTTAATTTGAAACCTCCCGTTTTCTTCCAACGTATAAAGACTATACAAAGGGGGAACTGACATGCAATTCTTGATTTTTGTCGTCTTTGCAGGTGCCATGTATTGGTTCTACTACAATTTCTTACTCGGGTACCGTAAGAAAAACATCACAATGACGTTCGACGATCGGTTTTATTCACTCGACGAACATGTTGCAGCCATCGAACAAAAGCTCGCAACGGATGGGCACTCGGCCCGTTATCTCGGTGACCGTCGCTTTGAAGTCGATGGCAAACCCTATCTGTTCCTCGAGCGGACGGTCTCAGTCGGTGGGACCCCGACACAACAGACAATTCTTGAGCAACAAAAAAAATAACTCTCCCACGTGCGGGAGAGTTTTTTCGTTAGACCGGAATCCGGTCCAGGGGATGCGGTTGCTGTGACGAACGATACCAGCGGATGATCCAGTGATCGATGCCAATTTGATACGCAAAGCGTCCTGCAGCCAGTAAGGCAATTGACGCTGCTAAGAACACTGGGTTCAAGGCAATCGTCCCAGCGAGTAAGTAATTGAGATTCATGATGCTTCCGACAACGAGTGCAGGAACTGTCAACAGACTAAGAATCAACAGGATCCCGACGACGAGTTCCGCGAACGGAATCAAGGCGTTGATCAGCCCGACGTTCGGTAAGGCGAGTTGTTCGATCCACGTCGCATACCAGGAACTGACGAGTGCTTCTTCGCCCGTTGACTTCGCGAGCGCTCCTTCGAGAAACGGTTTTGCATCGAAGCCATTGATGTACTTACCGATTCCAGCGATGAACCACTGGATTCCGAGCCAGAGTCGGATGACCGTCAATAGACCGAGACCGATGATGTGTAATGCTTTCACTTTCAGACACTCCTCTACTACAACATAGTCCCCATCATACTGAAAAATCATCAGCGAGATGGGGACTATCATCATAACGTCATCGAACCGTCATCGACCTGTTACAAAAAAGGGTAAGGTAACGGTTTCATGACCGTTGATCGAGGCGATGACTGATTGCAGTTAATAAAGCAGCAACAAGCGCGACTAGTCCACCGACGAGTGCCGTGTTCATCATCGGACCGTTCGCATAGACGATGCCACCGAGTGCCGAACCAAAAGCAATCCCGACGTTACTCGCAACCGGCATCAATGAAGCGGCGAGTCCTTTTGCTTCCGGGTTGAACTTTTCAGCGAGGTCAATCAAGTAGATTTGTGTCGAAGTCGTTAGTAAAATCGACATCAACGACATCAAGGCGATGTTGAACAGACCAAGCGGAAGGGATGCTGTCGTGAAGTATAACGCAGCAAGGACGATTGCTTGTACGACGAAGACAAACCGTAAGCGTCCCATCGGATTTTTACTGGCGATTTTACCGGCAAGGATGTTACTAAAGATCGAGACGACGCCGTAAGCGAGCAAGATCGGACTGATCCACGTCTTCGCAATCCCGAGTTCCGTTTGCAGAATCGGTACAAGGTACGTGTAGACGACGTAGGTTGCCCCGAATCCGAACGATGGAATAAAGAAAGCGATCAGGATCCGTGGGTTGGCGAGCAGTCCAAGCTGCTCCTTGATTGAACCGGAACCCGTCGATTGTTGGACCGGAACGATCTTCCATACGGCGAGAAACGCGATCAATCCCATGACTGTTGTCAGCCAAAACGTGGCTTCGAATCCAGCGTGTTGACCGATGAACGTTCCAATCGGGACACCAAGGACGTTCGCAAGTGTAAAACCACCGAAAATGAACGAGACGGCGACACCACGTTTTGAGACAGGTACACCGTCACTGGCGACGACCATCGCGAGTGAAATCAAGACGCCGGTCAGGATCGCTGTCAGAATACGGGTGGCAAGCAATACTTCATAACTTGGGGCAAAACTACTGGCAAGATTCAATAAGACCCAGGCGAGTAAGAGACGTAGGATCAGACGACACCGTTCCAGGTGACCGGTCAGCGACATGACGATCGGTGTACCGATTGCAAAGGAGATGGCAAAGGCTGAAACGAGCGTACCAGCTGTTGCGATCGTGATATCAAGGGCTGAGGAGATTTCAGCGAGGATCCCGACGATGACGAATTCGCTTGTTCCGAGAACGAACGTCAGGAGCGACAACGTGGCGATCAAGAGCCAATCGCGTCGACTTAAACGAGTAGTAGGTGACATGGATAATTCCTCAATTCTAGCGCTTGCGCGCGAAACTATGAGTAACAGGATAGCATGAAACGATTTCGTCGGGTATCGCAAAGCGAGATTTCGGGAAAAGAACCATTATTCGAAATAGCGTGTGAATTTCCAGGAGTACTGTTTTTTGCGTATACTACAGAAGAAGACTACTTATAAAGGAGTGGAAACGATGCAAGCGACAGTGACATGGAACAAACAGATGGGGTTTAGTGGACAGACGGAATCAGGGCATCACCTGGCGATGGATGCAGCACCCGAAAACGGGGGTGAAAACCAAGCGCCACGACCGACTGAACTCTTGCTACATGCCGTTGCCGGCTGTACAGGAATTGATATCGTCTCGATTTTAGAGAAGATGCGCTTGACGATCACCCATTTCGAAATGGATATCGAAGGAGAACGGGCAGAGGACCATCCGCGGCGTTTTACGTCGATCTCGATTCATTACCGGCTCGAAGGTGATCTCCCGGAAGATAAGGTCCGTCGCGCCATCTCGTTATCAAAGGATAAATATTGTTCGGTCTCGCAATCCCTGAACGCTGAGATTTCCGTTTATTATTCGATCAATGGTGTGCGAAGCGAGGATCCTTTGTGAAGAAAACCGTACTGATCGGTTGTCTGTTGCTTGCAGGGTGTGCGCAGGAGACGACGGAACCAACGAAACCATCACAACCGGAAACGAAGCAACCGACAGAAGAAAAGAAACCGAAACCTGAACCAACGAAAGAGGAACGACAACAAGCACGATTAAAGCAGCAACTTAAAGCGATGTCGACGTCCGAGAAGATCGATCAACTGCTCTATATCGGAGTCGCCGGCACGGAACTTTCAGCAGCTGACCGAAAATTATTACAGACGCATGCGATTGGCGGGGTCTTATTGCTCGGTGGAAACATCACGTCAGAAGAGCAACTCTTGACGTTCACGCGTGCGATTCAAGAGACGAACCAAAAACCGTATGCCTTCGTCGGGATTGATGAAGAAGGCGGACGCGTCAGCCGGGTACCGGATCAACGATTACGGTTACCGACGAGTCAACGGATAGCGCAAGGAGCAGATGAAGTGAAAATGGAAGACGTCGGACGTACGCTCGGACATTTGTCACGTTTTTATGGCTTCAAAATGGACTTCGCGCCGGTCCTTGACGTCAACAGTAATCCGAACAATCCGATCATCGGCGACCGTGCGTTAAGTGCTGATCCGAAGACCGTCGCGACGCTTGGTACGGCCCTGATGCACGGGATGCAGGAGACGGGAACGATTCCGGTCGTCAAACATTTTCCCGGTCACGGCAATACGAGTGTCGATTCCCATGTCGGGCTACCGAAAGTGACGGCATCAAAGGAAGAATTGAAGCGGACGGAACTGTTACCGTTTAAAGAAGCGATTCAAGAGGGCGCCGAGATGGTGATGGTCGCCCATATTCTCTATCCCGCGTATGACGATACGAATCCGTCCTCGCTCTCAAAGCCGATCTTGACTGACCTCTTGCGTCAACAACTCGGATTCAACGGTGTCATCATCACAGATGATCTCGTCATGGGGGCGATCACGAAACAATATGGTCTCGCAGAAGCGGCACGTCAGTCGCTCGTCAATGGAGCTGATATGGCGATGTTTTCAGAGGCAGGTGCTTACACAAAGGTCCATGCTGAAGTGATGCAAGCCGTCAAAGAAAAAACGCTGACGCCGGAGATGCTCGATGCCAAAGTAATGCGCATCCTGAAGCTGAAGCAGACGTATGCCGACAGCCAAGAGCAACAGCGACCAACGAAATCGGAACTGATTCAGCAAGTGGAAGCGCTCAACTAGGACTAGCGAAGCAAAGCGACTCATGCTAGACTAATGGGGCAAGCCAATTAAACACGAAAAGACACTAGGGGAGTCTCCCAGCAGACTGAGACGGAAGTATCCGGACCCTTTGAACCTGATCTAGTTCGTACTAGCGGAGGGAAGTGGCTCGAAACCTTAGATATCCTTAGCGCTTCAGCGCATTTTCGGACCACTCCCTTCAACATCGGGAGTGGTCCTTTTTCGTATGGAAAGGAAGAACATGATGCGTTTACATCTGATTTCGACGGGATCCATTAATCCGCTTGACGAAATAAAGACCTTTCAATCGCTTCAACCTTATACGGATCAGCTGCATCTACGAGAACCGAACTTATCGGCGGCAGAATTACTTGATCTAATTGAAGCGCTCCTTGCGCATGGTTATTCGCCTGATCAGTTAACGGTTCATGATCGGGTCGACGTCGCCCATGTCGCCGGCATCGGTGTGCAGCTGACGCGCCGGTCCTTACGTGTCCGCGATGTGCGACGTCATTTTCCGAATCTCGTCATCGGGAAATCAGTCCATTCGCTAGCAGAGGCACTGGCAGCAGAAGCGGAAGGAGCCGACCGCCTGCTGTACGGTCATATTTATCCGACAGCGTCGAAGCCGGACGTGCCACCACGAGGGATTGACGCCTTGAAGCAAGTCGTCACCTTCACGACGAAACCAGTCATTGCAATTGGCGGGATTACACCAGAACGCATGCCTGAAATCGTAGCGACCGGTGTAACCGGAATCGCCGTCTTATCGGGTATTCTCGGTCATTCGGATCCGCTCGCCGCCGTCAAGCATTATCAGGGGGTACGGGTATGACGAATCACATCATCATCGGCGGTGGAGTCATCGGTTTGACGCTTGCTTACGGTCTCGCCTTTCAGAATGAATCCGTCGTCGTCTTAGAACGCGGAGCAGGTGGACAAGGAACGAGTCGCGCGGCTGCCGGGATGCTTGCGACGGACATCGAGCTGAGAGCGGAATTACATGCACTTGCCGCACGAAGTCGTCGTCTGTATCCGTTGCTTGCACGTCGACTCGAGCGAGAGACTGGTATCGATTGTGGGTACCGGGAACAACCGTTTTTGTTGAAACGTAAAGGACGCGAGAATTTGTTTCCGGCGGTCGGTCAAATCGATCCACGACGACTGACGACTGCATTGATGTATGCCTTACACGCACGTGGCATATCGATTGAAGAACAGGTGGAAGTCACACGCATCGAAGAGAACGATGACTTCATTAGGATCGAATCGAATGCGGGAATCTGGACCGGACAAACAGTGACGGTCGCTGCCGGACGGGGTTCGCAAGCTTTGCTCGATACAGCCGGCATTTCGATCGCGACATATGGGGTCAAAGGGGAATGTCTCGCCGTCCGTCTCGCGGGTCAGCCGTTACGCTCGATCCTGTTTGACGACGCTGTCTACCTTGTGCCAAAAGCAGACGGTCGGATTTTGATCGGTGCGACCGAACTGCCGCACGACGAGACGGTCGGTGTCAGTGTCGCAGGGGTCACGTCATTGCTTCAAGCAGCAGAACGACTGTATCCACCGATTCGTGACGCGGTCATCGAAGAAGTCTGGTCCGGTGTACGACCACAAACGGCGTCCGGCTTGCCATATATCGGAGTCGCCGATTCATCCCGTCGGATCTTCCTAGCGACGGGGCATCATCGGCATGGCATATTACTCGCACCGGCGACAGCGGAAGTCTTGGTAAATACATTACGGTTGATTCAGAAGGAGGAAGTCCGATGAACATTACGATTAACGGCAATGACCACACGATCGAACAGATTAAAACAATTGAGGACATGCTCACGCAACTTGGCTTAGGGGAAAAGCTCGTCATCGTTGAACAGAATCGACAAATAATCGATCGCGTGGCATATGGTCAGACGGTCGTTCGGGACAATGACACATTTGAAATCGTTCATTTCGTAGGAGGAGGATAAATATGCTGAAAATTGGAGAAAAGACATTTGAATCACGCTTGTTACTCGGAACAGGGAAATATACGGATGCTACGGTACAGCAGAAAGCAATCGATGCGTCTGCTTCACAAATTTTGACATTCGCCGTCCGTCGGCTCGATATCTTCGACAAACAACAAGCGAATTTCTTGGAGTCGCTTGATTTAGCGAAGTACGATTTACTGCCGAACACGGCCGGTGCGAAGACGGCGGAGGAAGCTGTTCGGCTTGCGAAGCTTGCGCGGGCATCCGGTATGTGTGACATGGTCAAGGTTGAAGTGATCGGTTGCGACAAGACGTTACTACCTGATCCGATCGAGACGTTACGGGCTTCTGAAGAATTACTCAAAGAAGGTTTCATCGTCTTACCGTATACGTCGGACGATGTCGTCCTTGCACGGCGACTCGAGGAACTCGGTTGTCACGCCATCATGCCGGCAGCGTCACCGATCGGTTCCGGGCAAGGCATTCTCAATCCACTTCATCTACGATTCATCATCGAGCAGACGACGGTTCCTGTTATCGTCGACGCCGGGATCGGTTCACCGACCGACGTCGCCTATGCGATGGAACTGGGAGCGGATGGTGTCTTATTAAACTCCGCCGTTGCCCATGCTCAAGATCCGGTCAAGATGGCGCACGCAATGCGACTAGCTGTCGAAGCAGGTCGCTTCGGATACGAAGCGGGACGTATCGAGAAGAAACAGTATGCGGTCGCGAGTAGTCCAACGAGTGGATTGATTCGATGAACCGTTACTCACGGCAAACTCGATTTCAACCGATCGGGGAAGCGGGACAAGCACGCTTGGCATCAGCGAAGGTGCTGATCATCGGCATGGGAGCGCTCGGAACGGCATCGGCAGAGCAACTCGTCCGCGCCGGTGTCGGCGTCGTCCGAATCGTCGACCGCGACTATGTCGAGTGGAGTAATCTACAACGCCAACAGCTTTATACCGAGGACGATGCGCGTCACATCGTACCAAAAGCGATTGCCGCAAAAGCACGGCTTGAAGCGATTAATTCGACAGTGACGATCGAAGCGCATGTAGTAGACGTCGACCGGGCAGCGCTGACGTGGCTTCTCGATGATATCGATCTGATCATCGACGCAACGGACAACTTCGATATTCGCTTGCTGATGAACGACATGGCGTTGATGCGTTCGATTCCGTGGATTTACGGTGGATGCGTCGGCAGTTATGGGATCACGTTTACCGTCCGTCCCGGGGAGACGCCGTGTCTGCATTGTCTGCTCGATCAATTACCGCGGGATCAGGAGACGTGTGATACAGCGGGAATCATCGGACCAGCTGTACAGATGGTCGCTTCCTTACAGGTGACGGAAGCGTTGAAGTGGTTGAGCGGAAAGACGGACGCCATGCGGACGCGCTTGCTTGCGTTTGATGTCTGGTCGAATACGTTTCAACAAATTAACGTCCAGTCACTGAAGCAAACGGAGTGCCCGTCGTGCGGCATCGAACCGTCCTATCCTTACTTATCGGATCAAACGGTTCGTTTCACGGCACTGTGCGGTCGGGATGCCGTTCAAATCCGCGGAGACGGACAGCGGGACCTGGAACAGTTGAAACAACGTCTCCAGCCGGTCGCTGCGATTTCCGCCCATAATCCATATTTGCTGGCGTTTACGACGGACGAACATCGGATGGTCGCTTTCCGAGATGGACGTGTTCTGATTCATGGCGAGGCGGATCTCGTCAAAGCGAAACGGCTCTATCATGCCTATTTCAGCTAACGTTCACAAAACAGTAAAACTAATTTTAAATATATATGTTTTAAACGTTTGAAAAACAGGTAAATAAGACTTCAGACGTAAATCGGTCTACAGGTTTTGAACGTGAAGAGGAGTGATTCAGATGAAACAAGAATTCGATCCAATCAAGGATCAAGCACAGACGGAAGACGCCCAAGCAGTTGTTCAGCAAGCCAACTGGAATCCGGATCGGTACCGGACGAACTTGAACCCATTCTATCTGTCACCTTGTAGTGTCGAACGTAGAGAAGACGTGCATCAGGATGCATCGAAAATTCTCGAAGTCGAGACGTCGTCGCCCCTCCAACAACTTTTTGAACACAATCAAGCAACGCATAAATCAGAACAATCGGGCAAAAAATTCAAGACAGGCATCGTCGTCGGTGTCGGTGCGATCATCGGCGGATCGGTTTCTGTGATTCGTTCCGTTCAACGCTTTAGAAAACAACGGACGAAATAACACATTCGTCGCAAGAGTGAAAAAAGCAGGAGGCATTCGCCTTCTGCTTTTTGTGTTCCAAACGGATGTTCGTCGCAGAACGACCGCTTGCATGCTACACTTAAGCTACTATATTCAAAAAGTGAGTGTGATGAAGATGAAATGGATACATACTGCCGATTGGCATCTCGGCAAAATCGTTCATGGCGAGTCGATGCTCGAGAACCAGCGGGCGGTCTTAGCGGACTTTTTGACACTCGTCGACCGCGAACAACCGGATGCAATCGTCATTGCGGGTGACTTATACGACCGCGCCGTACCACCAACGGAAGCCGTCGAACTGCTTGACGAGACGCTCGCTGCTTTGATTCTCGATCGAGACATCCCGGTCGTTGCGATCAGCGGAAATCACGATTCGGCCGAACGGTTAAGTTTCGGAACGACGTTACTCCAACGGGCTGGTTTGCACCTCGTCGGAAAACTAACGCCGGTCATTACTCCGGTCACGATTAAAGGGGTGTCATTTTATCCGGTGCCATTTGCGGATCCGGCGACCGTTCGGTACGTGCACAAGGACGAAACGATCAAGACACATGATGATGCGATGCGGACGATTCTTGCCGGATGTAGTCCGGACGGACCGAGTGTCCTCGTCGGTCATGCCTTTGTGATTGGTGGACTCGAGACGGATTCGGAGCGGCAATTGTCCGTCGGAACGGCAGGGCAAGTTAGCGCAAGCCAGTTTGCACCGTTTACGTATACGGCACTCGGTCATTTGCATAATCCACTTGCGATTCAATCCGAGACGGTTCGCTACAGCGGATCTCTCTTGAAATATTCCTTTTCGGAAGTACATCATGTCAAAGGGGTCGATGTGTTGACGTTGAACGAAGCGGGTACGTTCGATCGCCGATTCGAACCACTTGCACCTAAACGTGACTTGCGGGAATTGACCGGAAGTCTCGCGGAGCTGACAGACCCGGCGTTCGTCGCGACACAAGACACGGACGATTACCTAAAGATCAATCTAACGGACGGCGAAGCTTTGATGGATCCGATGGGCAAGCTGAAAAAAATCTATCCGAACATCCTGCACCTTGAGCGAATTGGATTCGTCCGCGAGAGTACACGGGCGGTCAAGGCGTCGCGGGAGCAAGTCAAGGATGCATCCGTTGCGGATCTATTCAGTGAGTTTTATGAAGCAGTCCGTGAGAAGAAACCGACGGAAGCGATGCAAGCCGTCCTGAAGGAGGAAGCGACATGCGCCCAGAACGACTGACATTACGCGCCTTTGGACCGTTTGCTGGTGAAGAGACGATTGATTTCACGGCACTTGCCGGACGGACGATGTTCGTCATCTCCGGGAATACCGGAGCAGGGAAAACGACGATCTTTGACGCATTGACGTTCGCCCTGTATGGCGAAACGTCAGGTGGCGAACGGGAAATGAGCGAACTGCGAAGTCATTTTGCCGTGCCTGAGCAAAAGACGGAAGTTGAACTGGAGTTTACGCTGAAAGGAGAACGGTACCGGATCATCCGCCAACCGAGTCAACCGCATCCAGTCAATAAAACCGGTTACTCGCATGAAGCCGAGCTCGCTCGGTTCGACGGAACGACATGGAAGCCGCTTGCGGTCAAGATTCCAGAAATCAAACAACGCGTTCAAGAGTTGATTCAGCTCGACCATAAACAATTTTCACAAATTCTCCTGTTGCCGCAAAATAAGTTCCGCGAACTGTTGATGGCAGAGTCAAAAGACAAACTCCAGATTCTCAAGCAGCTGTTTAAGACGGAACACTATGGTGAGTTCCAGCAACGTTTACACCGACAAGCGCTCGATCTTGCGGCACGCATCAAGGAAACGAAGACGAAACAATGGGCAAAGCTTGAGGAACTACCTCTGCAAGCGAACTGGAGTGAACTAACGGAAGGCGACATCCGGTTACGGATGGAGGCGTTGACGACGGAACGGGACGAATGGTTAACGGCTGCTCGTCAAGCTGAAATAGAGACCCGTGCGATCGTCGAGAAGAAAACGACACAATTGCAACAAGGCGAGCAACTCGAAGCGGTTTTCCAAGAGCAGGAGCGACTTCAACGAACGGAACAGTTGCTAGTGGACCGCTTACCGGAAATCAAGCGGATGCAACAAGAAGCATTGGCAGCTGAACGCGCTCAAATCGTCGCACCGATCTATGACCAGTGGCAACAGGATCAAGAACAATTGACGCAACTCACGCATCGAAAACAGGAAACTGAACAGCACATCGCTCGCTTGAAAGAGCAACAAGAGGTCGTTCAAGCAAAAGTGGATCGATTGCTAGCGGAGGAACCACAGATCGAGCAACTCAGTCGTCGCCTCGAAAAGATTCAAGAAGAACGCGAACGGTTGGAAGCAGAAACGGCTTTACGACAACAACAGCAACAACTAATCGAACGTTCGAAGCTTCTGGACCCAGAGCCATTACGGAAGCAACTCGAACAAGCACGGACGGAGCGTAAGACTGTTCAAGAACAACTGCATCCATTGCAAAACATCGGAGCAGAGCGCTTAAAGGTGCAAGAACGGCGCTTCATCCTGCAACAGCTGGCGACGAAGATGGCGGAACATGACAAATTGGAAGCAGAACGGCAACAGCTGATCGTTCGCGGCACAAGCGTCCGGGACCAAAAAGAGGCAGCAGCGCGCCAATACGAAGAAGCGCGTAGATACGAACGGGAACAACTGGCTGCTGAACTTGCCAAAGGATTGACAGACGGGACGGCTTGCCCAGTCTGCGGCAGTACGTCGCATCCACAGCATGCTGTCGCCGTCGCAAAGGAACTATCCGTCGATGTAGCGCAACAGCGGTTCCTAGAAGCTCAACAAGCGCATCAAGAGTTACAAGCCTCGTACCGAACGGTAGCCGAACGTCTCGGACAACTGACGACCGAGATTCAAAAGATGAGTGAAAACGAGTCATCTCATGCGGATGTTTCAGCACAGCTTCGGGAAGTCGAACAGACGGAAGCCCGATTAGCGTCAGCACAGACGGAAAAAGCGCGTCTTGAGACTCGCCTGCAACAACTCGAGCAATCCATGGACCAGCTACAACTGAAGATCGATGCAATGATTAAAGACCGGACCGTCATCGAATCGGAAATGGCACACTTGTCTGGTCGCCTAAGTCAATCAGGAGAGTCCGCGAAATCGCTACCAGCACTCCGTGAGGAGCAACAACAGGCAGAAACACGTATCGAGCAGTTCAAGCAAGACAAACAGCAACAGCTACGCGAGAAGGAACAGCTCGATCGTGACTTCGCGGAACACCAAGGTCGATTCCGTCAATTGACTGAGGCATCTGCTGAACAAAGCGACCGATTAACGAAACGCGAAAACGAATTACACGCAGTCCTGGCAGAAGAAGCGTTTCCGACGATTGAAGCCTTCCGCGATGCGAGACGGTCTCGTGACGAACTCCGTCACCTCCAAGAACGTTTGGAACAAGATCGTCTAGCGCGGCAGGAATTGAAGCTGAAGCAGGAACAAGCCCGTTTGAAGACAGAAGGTCAAGTGCGTCCGGATCTCGAACAGTTGCGGATGGATGTGAAGACGTCGTCGCTCGAACTGACGGAGCGGACCGACCGACGTGTCGGGTTTGAGAAGGAACGCGCACACATCGATCAATTGATGGCGGCTTGGGAAAGCTTGCAACGCCAGATTGAGGACGAGGATGCGAGATACGGAGTCATCGGCGAACTCGCTCGCGTTGGTGTCGGGGAGAATGCGCAACGGATGACATTCGAGACGTACGTCCAGACGGCATACTTCGATGAGATCTTGTTCGCCGCAAACCGGCATCTGCACGAGATGACCTCTGGTCGTTTCCAGCTTGAACGGAAAACGGAGGCGGGAAAAGGACTCAAGAAATATGGGCTTGATTTAAATGTCTTTGACGCGTACACGTCGCAAACACGTCACGTCAAGACGTTATCTGGTGGAGAAAGCTTCAAAGCATCACTTGCGCTTGCGCTCGGATTGTCGGAAGTCGTTCAAGAAGCAAGTGGTGGCGTGTCACTTGAAACGATGTTTATCGATGAAGGATTTGGAACACTTGATCCGGAATCACTCGAACAAGCGATCGAGACGTTGCTCTCGATTCAAGCGAGCGGTCGCATGGTCGGGATCATCAGTCACGTCCAGGAACTGAAGTCACGAGTTGACGCAAAAATCGAGGTCAAACAAGGAAAAACGGGGTCGACGATTACACTAGTCGTCGAGTAAGGAGCTAAGATCGATGGAAACACGAAACATGGTCACAAAATCACAAATCAAAGAGGCGTTACGCGAATTAGGTGTGGCTCCCGGCATGAAGCTGTTCGTCCATTCGTCTCTCAAACAAATCGGCTGGATTCCCGGTGGCGTACAAGCATTGATTGAGGCCTTACAGGAAGTTGTCACGACGGATGGGTTAATCATGATGCCGGCGCAAAGTACCGATAATTCAGATCCGAAGAACTGGAGCCAACCGGCTGTGCCTGAAGAATGGTGGGAAACGATCCGCCGGGAAATGCCGGCATATGACCCGGCAAAAACGGTCACACGCGGCATCGGTCGCGTCCCGGAAGTCTTCCGAACGTATCCGGGTGTCGTTCGAAGCAACCATCCGATGTGGTCCGTGACCGCCTGGGGGAAAGATGCGGCGACATTCGTTGCCAATCATACATTAGAAAATGGCTTCGGTCCCGGTTCACCAATCGAACGCTTCATCGAGGCGGACGGCCAAATTCTGCATATCGGTTCTCCTTGGGATACGACGACCGTCTGGCATTACGCAGAATACGGGTTGAATCGTCCGGACGTCGAGGATGGTTGTAAAGTCAAAGAAGGAACGACGGAACGATTCATTCACTACCGACATCGTCAAATCGATAGTGACGCGTTTGGACCGATTGGCGAAGCGTTGGAAAGTGCCGATTTCGTCACGTCCGGTCTGATCGGACAAGCGAAATCTTACCGCATCGATGCCAAAGCCTCGATCCCAGTCGTCATGTTGCAATTAAAAGCGCTCGATCAATGGTTATTTTGAAACTTTTTCGGGAAACCTTCGTAGTAGAAAACAGAATCATAAAAAGGAGTGAAAGCAATGGCTTCACGTTTTAAAGTAAACCCGGCATTGCGTCGCGGATTCGATACGGCACGTGTCGGAGAACGACCAATGACAAAAAGCGGGACGATGAGCAAGATTTTCTTGATGCTCGCTCTCGTCACGGCAGCAGCAGGGGGAAGTTGGTTCTTCCTCGCAGAAAACCAAGCGTTCCTATTCCCGGCATTAATCGGTGGATTCGTCATCGGTCTGATCCTTGCCTTGATCATCACATTCAAACCAGCAACAGCACCGGTCCTTTCACCGGTCTATGCGTTGGCAGAAGGTGTCGCCGTCGGAGCATTGTCGCTCGTCTTTGAAAGCATGTACCCAGGTATCGTCGGGAAAGCGGTTCTTGCGACTTTCGTCGTTGCGTTCGCGATGTGGTTTGTCTACTCGACAGGCATGATTAAAGTGACGCAACGTTTCCGTTCTGCGGTAACAGCAGCGATTCTCTCGATCTTCGTCTTGTACGCAGTCAACTTGATTCTCTCGTTATTCGGTGTCGATCTCCCATTCATGACAGGTAGCTCACCGCTTGCGATTGGTATTCAATTCGTCATCGTCATCGTGGCATCCCTGTCACTCGTGATGGACTTCGATTTTATCTCGCAACAAGTTCGCGCCGGTGCTCCAAAATCGATGGAGTGGGTTGCAGCATTCGGATTGATCGTGACGATCATCTGGCTCTATATCGAATTACTCGATCTCTTATATCGCCTCGCGGCGCGGGATTAACAGCAACGGGGCTGACTCAAAAGTCAGTCTCTACAAAGATAGGGGTGGCAGAATGATGATCTGCCACCCTTTTCTCATAATAAAAAGAATGACGCGTTTCACGCAACTCCTACAGGAAAAAGCGCATCTTTGCGCTGTCAGAGACAATCAAGACCCGCTTTCCTGCTTGAATAAGGCAGGAAAACTGGCTTGTGTCTCGCCTGAGGAAAGGGCGTGAAAAGACGCGTCATTCTTTTTGTTGAGTCAGCCTCGTTTTTTGTCGCAAGAAGGGATAATTATGTGAAATGAGAAATAAAAGAGTGGTGAAACGAGAAGGAGGATCCCATATGAAAGAACGTATCGTCATTGGAGCAGGACCGTACCACAACAATCCCGGTTGGTATCATACACAGGAAGATGAGCTGAATCTACTCAATCGGTCCGATTGGGAACGATTGTGTTCGAACGACACGTTGCAAGCGATTCTTGCGGAACATGTCTGGGAGCACTTGACGTTCGAAGAAGGAATTGACGCGGCACGTCATTGTTATACATACCTTGCACCAGGGGGATACGTCCGTTGTGCTGTGCCGGACGGTTATTTTCGGGATGACGCATACCAATCGATTGTTCAAGTCGGTGGACCCGGTCCAAATGACCATCCAGCGGCGAGTCACAAAATCGTTTATACGCACGAAACATTACGACAAGTATTTAAAGAGGCTGGATTTCAGGTGCGTCTTCTCGAATATTTCGATCAGGATGGAATCTTCCATCAAGCGGACTGGGATGGCGCAGACGGTGTCATTTTCCGTTCGAAGCGATATGATCCCCGGAATGCAGAACAGATGAGATTTCCTTCGTTGATTCTTGATGCAATCAAATCGAAATGACAAATAACGGTGAGCGCCCAAATAGGTGCTCACCGTTTTCTTATGAATGAAATCCTTCCTTGATCGTTCGCAGTAACACACGCGCACTGGGCGATAAAGTCGCCTCCTTTTTCCAAATCAAATGGACGTCCGAGACGACGGGAGGATCAAGGGTAAGAAAGATTAGATCGGAAGCGGTCGTATCGATGATGCCATCGATTGCTAGAGCGTGACCCACTCCTTGGCGTACGAGTAAGGACGCATTGAACAACAGATTATATGTTCCGATGATCTGACAATCCTCAAGCGTTAGACCACTCTGTTCACGGAAATACGTATCGAGTTGTGTCTGCTCGGATAAGAGTAACGGGAGGGTGACAAGTTGTTCTCGTGAAATCGTCTTAGACTGTGCGATCGAGGCATCACGACGTGTTAAGATCCCCCAACGGTCCTGACCGGGCAACCGTAAGGAATGAAATGCGGATAGATCGAACGGAGCAATGACAAGTCCGAAATCGAGCAATCCCTTTTCGAGCCGGTCGAGTACATCATTCCCATTGCCGCTGTACATACGAATCGTTACATCAGGATGAATGGTGTGTAACTCTCTAAACGCTTGCAACACCGTCGTCAATTGTTGAGTTTCGCCACCACCGATATGAATTTCACCCGTCAATACTTCTTTTGTGTTCAAGTCGACCAATACCTTATCTGCTAGTGTAACCATCTCGCGTGCGCGCTCTTCAAAGAATCGTCCCTTTTCAGTCAAACGAAGCCCTTGCTTCGAGCGTTCGAACAATTCGACCCCAATCGTCTCTTCTAGTTGTTGCAGCTGACGCGATAATGCCGGTTGCGACAAACGAAGGATCCGTGCCGCCTTTGTAATATTTTTTTCTTCGACTAAAGCTAAAAAATAGCGTAATTGTTGTAATTCCATCATTCCACCTCTATCCATGCAAAAAACGTATGATTTATTACTTAATATTAGCATTAGACATGAATGGTTGTCAGCCGTAAGATGAGACCAAGCGATCAAAAGAAAGGAGGATGTACAATGACTGAACTGCAAACCTATGTAAGAGAACATACGATTCTTCCAGCGGATCCGGTCCTTGAGCGCATTCATGCCATTCAAGATGAAATCGAACCGGAATTACAGCGATTGAATCAAGTGGTCTCACAAGAAGAGAGGAGACAGGCGCTTGCCGTGATCACAGGGCAAGACATCGATTCGTCTGTTAGAGTCTTAACGCCTCTATTTACGGATTTCGGACGGCATTTATCCATCGGCAAACACGTTTTCCTCAATCGAGGTGTCATGTTTACGGATCTTGGGTCGATTCGGCTAGACGATCATGTCTTAATTGGTCCGTTCGCACGGTTGCTGACTGTCAACCATCCGGAATCACCGACGAAAAGAGGTGGCGTTGAGACAGCGCCGATTCATGTCGGGCGTAATGCTTGGATTGGTGCCGGGGCGACGATTTTGCCTGGCGTGACGATTGGTGAGGATGCGATCGTCGCAGCGAACGCAACAGTGACACGCGATGTTCCGCCCCGTACGATCGTCGCAGGCACTCCAGCGAGAATCATTCGAACGGTCGAGGTGTCGGATGAATAGATGGTACTGTTGTCTGCTTACATTTTTTCTGTTGAGTGGATGTACCGATACGAAAGAATCGTCACGACCGAGTGATCTAGAACAAAAGGAGCTGAAATCCGTCTTGCTTCAAATCGATGAAACAACCGTCCCGATTCGTTTTGCGGACAATGAGACAGCGATGGCATTGCAAAAAAGATTGCCGCTGACGATGCAGATGAAAGAGTTGAATGGGAATGAAAAGTATCATTACGTTCCATTCTCGTTACCGACGAATCCAAAGTATGTCGGAACGGTGCAAGCGGGAGATCTCATGCTGTATGGATCAGATTGTCTCGTCCTATTTTACGAGTCGTTTCAAACAGATATTCAATACACGCGAATTGGTTGGGTCGAACCGAATCGATTATCTGAACTATTATCAGCTGATACAGTACGTGTTCAAATGAGCACGCAACAATAAGAAAACAAGAGAGGACGTCATCATCATGGCCATTCAAGGAAAAGTCATTATCATCACAGGAGCAAGTTCAGGTATTGGAGAAGCAACAGCACGCTTACTTGCAAAGCAGGGGGCAAAGCTAGTGTTAGGATCACGTCGCAATGATCGACTGGCGAAACTCGTCGATTCGATTCAAGCGGACGGTGGGGAAGCAATATACCAAGAGACAGACGTCGTGAAACTGGAAGATAATCAACGACTTATCGAAGCAGCATTGACGGCGTATGGTCGAATTGATGCAATTTTCCTCAACGCGGGGCTGATGCCGAGTTCTCCACTATCTGCTTTACAAGTAGACGAGTGGAATCAAATGATTGACGTCAATCTCAAAGGTGTCTTGAACGGGATTGCAGCTGTCATGCCGACATTCACCTCCCAACGTGCGGGGCATATTCTGACGACCTCATCCGTAGCAGGTCTTAAGGCGTATCCGGGTGGAGCTGTATATGGCGCAACGAAATGGGCAGTACGTAACTTAATGGAAGTCTTACGGATGGAATCGGCGCAAGAAGGAACGAACATCCGAACGGCGACGATTTATCCGGCAGCGATTCATACCGAATTGCTCGAGACGATCTCACACGGAGAGTCGCTTGAAGGAATGACGGCACTATATGACCAATACGGTATCTCACCAGAGAGTATCGCGCGGATCGTCGCCTTTGCGATCGATCAACCAGAGGATACGAACGTGAGCGAATTTACGGTCGGTCCAACGACTCAACCGTGGTAAAAAGGAGGAGTATTAATGTTTCCACGAGGCGAAAAGAACGAAGCGTATCAAGAGGTATTCACAGGTATCAGTTATTTAGCACCACTCGTCGACGAATCGTTGCCCGTTTCCGTATCACATGTGACGTTCGAGCCGGAGACGCGGAATCATTGGCACATGCATGATGGGGGATATCAAATTCTACTCGTCACGGAAGGGGAAGGCTGGTATCAAGAAGAAGGGAGACCCGCTCGACATTTGCAAGCAGGAGATGTCGTCGTCACGCATGATGGTGTGAAGCATTGGCACGGGGCAACACGGTCTTCCTGGTTTTCGCACATTGCGATCACTGCTGGGACACCACTCTGGCTCGAGGCAGTTTCGGACGAACAATATGAAGTAACGGAATGAATAGAAAGACCATCTGAACTTCGCTGTCAGATGGTCTTTTTGATCATAGTCCGTGCTCGCTTTTCAGTTGATCGACGTATTGTTTTGCCTCGAGCAAAGACGATCCGAGAGTCTCTCGAACGCGTTTGACAGCTTCAACCGTCTTTCCTTCATGAAGCAACTGAACTAATTCGACTTGTAACGCTGCTTCTTCTAGTGACACCTCATTCAGACCGAGGTGCTCCTCGATCCGTTGTAGCTTCTTCAGAATCGTTTGTTGGCGGCGTTTCGCTTCGTCTGCTTTTTGTGATAAGGACATCCAGATGAAGAATAAGACGATCAGTGGTGCGAACGTGACGACAGAATCCATAGTGAACACCTTCCTTTGTTTCACCGTACCATAGGACAGTCTCCATAACAAATAGTGGAAAATGAGGTGGAAATTGATTATGCTGATATAGTGGAAAATAAAGGGTTAATATGGAAAGGAGATAAATCTAGTGGACAATGTATTAGTGACATTTTTACCATTCTTGATTCAAATCGGACTGATCATGGTGCTATTCTTCTTCGGAACGTTTGGTCTGTTTTTCTTTGTAAAGCGCAGTTCGTATCACAGTAGTCGTTATTATCGTTTAACGCGCGAACCGTTTTTGCGAATCGTTCGTGATAAAGGGAAATGGGGTGAGTACTTGACGACACGTCAACTCGATCAAGTTTCCGGATACGGCACTTATGTCTTTAATACATACTTACCACGTGCGCGTGGAGAAGGAACGACGGAGATTGATGTGACGTTCATTCATGAAAGTGGCATCTATGTACTCGAATCGAAAAACTACAGCGGGTGGATTTTCGGACGCGAGCAGGACCGTCAGTGGACGCAGCAGTTCCAGAATCGTTTCAAGCAACGGTTTTATAATCCGATCAAACAAAATGAAGGGCATCTCAAAAGCATGCAACGCTTCTTAGAAGGAACGGATCCTGCGCTTTTCCATTCATTAATCGTCTTCAGCGAACGCTGTGAACTCAAAAAAATCACGGTCGATTCGGCGCATGTCCGTGTCTTGAAACGAAACGTCTTACGTAAGACGATCGAGCAACTCGCGACAGGTAAGCCGTTGACACCAAGTCAAGTCGATACGATTGCAGGGAAACTCGGGGTTCATTCACAAGTCGATCGTGCCACGCAACAAGCGCATATCGATGGGATTCGTCAACGCCAGGCAAAATGTGACCGTTGACGGACTTGTTCTCCTTCAGGTATAGTGAATAAATAATAAGTAGTGCAACTATATGGAGATGATGGGATGAAAGAATCGGAATGGTCGCTTGGAATGCAATTATCCCGTAGTTATTATGCGTTCAAACGTGCTGCTGCTAAACGGATGGAAGCGTTCGGTCTGACACCGGAGCAGTTTTCTGTCCTGAGCGAACTCGCTAAACAAGATGGTGTTTCGCAAAAGCAGCTGGCATTTGTGACAGAACGTGATCAAACGACGATCGGTAAGATTCTGGATAAGCTCGGTAAAAAAGAACTAATCGTTCGGACACCGGACCCCCGGGACCGACGAGCGGTTCTGCTCTTGATGACACGAGAAGGACGCGACATCGTCGATCGCCTCGGGCCAGAGCTCGATCAGCTACAACTCGAAGCGTTCCGTGGACTATCGCGAGAGCAAATCGAGCAATTAAAAGATACACTTGAGACCATTCACCGGAATGTGACGTGAATGGTTTTCCTTCGGATATATAGTTGCACATGATATTATAAGTAATGCATGTAAAAGGAGATTTTAATATGAAAGCATGGAAAGATGTCTGGTCAATGACACAAACGAAAGTGGGGCTCGTCTTCGCAATCGTCGTCCCGCTCTTGTTCCTCGTCGTTTGGATGACTGGTTACGAAGGAACGACGGAACGGCTCGATCAATTGAACGTCGGTGTCGTTGGCGAAGTGAATGACCCGTTCGTCAAATCACTAAAGGAAGCACCGTTCACGGTCCAAGCACTTTCGACCGAAGTGAAAGGATTGGAAGCACTCGATGCCAATGAAGTCGATCTCGTTCTACAAAAGGATGATGCAACGCGTCAACTGACGGCACACGTCAGCCAGACGAATGCCGAATTCGCGAATGCGATTCTCGAGCGGGCAACGGAAACGATCGGCAAACAGTTGAATGGTGAGCCAACGTTTACGACATCGATCGTCACGGAGCATGCCGTCTCGGATTTTGCCTTGTCGATGCTGCCACTCGTCCTCGGGTTCGTCATCTATATCGCGACGATGACGATGGGGATTCAATTCAATCTTGTCAGTACGATCTTAAGTAAGCGTCATTCGATCTGGTCGCTATTTTGGAGTCGCCAACTGTTGCACGGGATCGTTCTTTTGGTCGTTCCATTACTGCTCGTTTCCATGGCACATGTATTAACGGACATCACGACACCATTCATCAAACTGTGGGCGTTCGAGCTCCTCGTCGTAGCGACCTGTATCGCCGTCACGCAGATGAACTTTGCGATATTTGGACCGATTGCTCCACTCGTCAATGTTGCGTTGATTCCGTTCCAGTTGATGACTGCCGGAAACATCGTGCCGGCGAAGATGCTGGCACCGTTTTATCAATCCCTCGGAACGTTCTTACCTGTTCCGAATGCCGTGGCTGGATTCAGTCGATTGTTATTCATGAATGGATCCATCGGTACGCAAGTGTTGCATTTATCCCTGCTTTGTTTCGGTAGTTTTATCATAACGTGCTTAGTGCTGAGTTGGAGGGAGCAACGACAAGCACAACATGTTGTTGCATGAAGAATATAAGAAGAATCGTCATCGAATGGGATGGCGATTTTTTTATTTGAGATCGATTTATGAAAAAATCATTGCATAACAAAAACGTTATATAATAATATGGTTATGTGAAAAGCGAAATTGATAACTTCGCTCCTGTATCAGGCATGGATTATACGTTTAAGAGAAAGGAGGACTCTCCAGTGATCGAGACAGCAAAACGGGTAGAAGAGATGAGTCAGTTCTTAAAGCTACTGAGCGATGGAACACGTCTTGAAATTTTGCGAGGACTACACGTTCGGGAACATTGTGTCTGTGATTTCGTCGAAATGTTTGATATTTCGCAACCTGCAGTCAGTCGTCATCTAAAATTATTGCGTCAGTCCCATCTCATCTTGGAACGACGTGAACGACAATGGATTTATTTTCGAATCAATCCAGATCACCCGCAACACAAGTTGTTATTGACGATTTTAGAAGAAATGGACACTCCGGACATCCCGGACAGAAGTTGCTAAGGACACACACCGTGGATGAAATGGATTAGCACGAGCAAGGCATTGGAATCGAGACGATATTCCATTCTTGATGACACGTTCAAGATTGGCGAATCGTTAACAAAGCCACTCGAAATTTAATACAGAAATGAAGTGAACGCATTGACCGGTACACATTTACTAGCGATCGGAATTTTTCTGATCACCTTATTCTTAATCATTAAACAACCGAAAGGACTCGGCATCGGTTACTCAGCGATGGGGATGGCACTCGTTGCGCTATTGACGGGAGTCGTCAACCTCGATGATGTTTCGACTGTCTGGGGTATCATCTGGAATGCTACCTTTACGTTCATCGCCCTGATCATCATCTCATTGATTCTTGATGAGATCGGATTCTTCGAATGGGCGGCACTCCACATGGCACGCATCGCGCGAGGTGGTGGTGTCAAACTATTCGTGTATATGACATTACTTGGTGCTGTCGTTGCGGCTTTATTCGCGAACGATGGGGCAGCATTGATCCTGACACCAATCGTACTCGCGATGGTTCGTCACTTGAAACTTCCGGATTATGTCGTGTTAGCCTACGTATTCGCTTCCGGATTCATTGCCGATACGGCCAGTTTACCGTTCGTCGTCTCGAACCTCGTCAACATCGTCTCAGCAGACTTTTTTAACATCGGGTTTACGGAGTATGCGTCACGGATGGTATTCGTCAATCTATTTTCTGTCGTAGGCAGTCTGATTGTCTTGTATCTCTATTTCCGAAAGAGTATCCCAAAAAATTACGATGTAGCGCAACTCGTCGCACCCGCGACAGCGATCAAGGATCAACGGATGTTCAAGTTATCTTGGTTCGTACTCATCTTGCTTGTCGTCGGATACTTTACGAGTGACGTCATCGGCATTCCAGTCAGTCTTGTCGCTGGTATCATCGCCTTGTTCTTCTTATTGATGGCACGTCGTTCACCGAGCGTACCGACGAAAAAGGTCATCGGTGGTGCACCGTGGGCGATCGTCTTCTTCTCACTTGGCATGTACATCGTCGTCTACGGACTTCAAAATGCCGGATTGACACAAGTTCTCGCTGACATCATTGATGGCTTTGCGACGAATTTAGCAGCCGCGACATTTGGTATGGGCTTCTTGGCTGCCATCTTGTCGTCCATCATGAATAACATGCCGACCGTCATGATCGATGCCCTTGCAATCGACCTGAGCCAGGCGACTGGAACGATTCGAGAAGCGCTCATCTATGCGAACGTCATCGGATCTGATCTTGGACCGAAGATCACGCCGATTGGTAGTTTAGCGACATTACTTTGGTTACACGTGCTTCGGACGAAAGGCGTGAAGATTGGTTGGGGTCAATACTTTAAGATCGGAACGATTCTGACGATCCCGACACTTGCCATCACATTGCTTGGCTTGTATATCAGCTTGATACTTTATTGATTTTTAAGGAGGAACTAGAGATGAAATTGATGATTATTGGTTCAGTTGCTGCGGGAACATCAGTAGGAGCAAAAGCACGTCGTAACAGTGAAGAGTTGCAAATCACGATTTATGATCGGGATCAGGACATCTCGTATTCAGGTTGTGGGATTCCCTACTTCGTCGGTGGGGAGATCGCTGACATCGACGAATTGACACCGCGCGATGCCGCTTTCTTTAAAAAACGATATAACATCGATATTCATACACAACACGAAGTCGAATCGATTGATCATGCGACAAAAACGGCGACGATCGTCAATCTCCTGACGGGGAATCGTTTCACGGACACGTATGATACGTTAGTGCTGGCAACCGGTGCTTCTAGTATCATTCCACCACTTCCAGGCGTTGAACATGAGAATGTCTTTACGGTTCGAAATGTCCGCAATGCCGACGCGATCCGGTCCTACATTGATGCTCACGATCCGAAGACAGCAACGATTGTCGGCGGAGGATTCATCGGACTCGAGATGGCAGAGCAATTGACGTATCGGGGCATTCAAGTCACGCTCGTCGAACGCTTGCCGCAAGTCATGCCGCCACTTGATCGCGATATGGCAGAACGCGTAGCGGATCATTTAAAAGATAAAGGGGTATCGCTCTTGCTTGGCGAATCCGTGACAGCGTTCAACGGAGAAGAACGTGTTTCTGAGGTCGCGCTTGAGAGTGGAAAAACGATCGAGACCGATCTCGTCATTTTATCGGTTGGCGTCAAGCCGAACACGGGTCTTGCGAAGCAGATCAGTGTAGTGCTTGGTAAAACAGGGGCGATTGCAGTCAACCGTCACATGCAGACGAATGTAGCTGATGTTTACGCAGTCGGTGACGTCGCGGAGAGTTTCTCCGTCATCACGGGTGAAGCACTTTATCGTCCGCTTGGTTCAACAGCGAACAAGATGGGACGGATTGCCGGCATGGTCATTACCGGAGAAGAAGCGGAGCACCGTGGGATCTTAGGGACCGGTATCTTCAAGGCATTCGATTTGACGGTCGCTCAAACAGGTTTGACGGAAAAAGAAGCGCGTGAGTCAGGCTATGACATCGAAGTCTTGCATAACATCAAACCAGATCGTCCGGAATACATGGGTGGGAAAGAGATGACGATCAAAGCGATTGCCGATCGGGCAACAGGGCGAGTTCTCGGAGCCCAGATCGTGGGTCCGCAAGGTGTCGATAAACGGATTGATGTCCTAGCGACGGCGATCACCTTTAAAGCAAAGGCAGAGGATTTATTCCATCTCGATTTAGCCTACGCACCACCGTTTGCGACGACGAAGGATCCCGTTCTCTATACGGGAATGGCGCTCGATAATGCCATCAAAAAAACAGCGCGTTTGATGACGCCGAATGAATTGATCGACCAAGTCGCGAGTGGGAAGTCGTTCCAAATCATCGATACACGCTCAAAAGCACAATTTGAAAAAAACCATGTCGATGGAGCAATCCATATTCCGCTCGGTGAACTACGGACACGCGCAAAGGAACTGGATCCGACGTTACCGACGATCGTCTACTGCAACAAAGGCGTGACGGGGAATGCTGCGCAAAACGTCTTGAAAAATCTTGGATTTACGGATGTATGCAACTTATCAGGTGGCAATAAGAACTATCAACATATCAAAAAATGTTTGTCATAATGTTGATCCATGTAGCGTGATGATCCTATTCACTTAGAAATCATCACGTTTTTTGTTGTCAAATCGTTAGAAATAGGATATTTTTAGTATATCGGGAGACGATATAACGGAAGGCGTAATAAGGAAGTGGGAAAATGGCACGGACAATCCAAGAGACAGCATTAACAGAGGCTGTCTATTATATTTTACTGTCACTTCAACAACCCCGTCATGGCTATGGCATCATGCAATTCGTCCAGGAATTGAGCAACAACCAGGTCAAGTTAGCTGCTGGTACGTTGTACGGCGCACTCAGCAGTCTGGTCGATAAAGGGTGGATTGAAGCGATCGAGCAAGAAGCAGGGCGAAAGAAAGAGTACATCATGACGAATCAGGGGCGGGAGAGATTACAGGTAGAGCTAGATCGATTAAAAGAACTCGTGCGACATGGACAAGAAACGATGGGAGTGGATCAAGGTGAGCAGTAAAACGGTCTATCGCTTTTACGCTGATTATGCGAAAGAAGAAGTGTGGTTAAACGAGATGGCAAACAACGGCTGGTACTTACAGCAGTTTCGACTCGGACGTTATGTATTCATCAAAGGTGAACCTGGTATGTACACGTATCGAATTGAGTTGTTAGAAAACATGCCAAAGCATCCGAAGTCGCAGGATTACTTTGCGTTTTTAGAAGAGATGGACATTGAAGTCGTCGATACATCGTTCCGCTGGGTCTTCTTAAGAAAACGGACTTCAGATGAACCCTTTCATTTGTACTCGGATTTTGATTCAAAGATCCATCACGAACATCGGATTCTACAGTTGTATAAAGTCATTTTTTTTGTGAATATCATCGCAGTACTCATTAATTTATTTAATCCGATTACCGACACGATGATCTGGTTCAATCTTGCGATCGTGACGGGTCTCTCATTCGTGATGCAACGCCACGAACGTAAAATTCAAACGTTACGTGGATTGCGTACGATCGCGGAGCAGGATTAAACATCGGAATCCGAGCTAGCGAGGAAACATTACGTGCTCTCATTCTCGACGATTGCTGAAACGATGTGAACGATGTATCTGCAACTTCACCAATGAGTGATTTCATCAAAAAAAGCTCACGTCTCGGAAATGGAGACGTGAGCTTTTGTATTAGAATGATTCGTTGATCGGTGTGTCACCTTCGAGTAGCGTGACGACTTGCTTCGACGCCTTGTCGTGACCGATTGCAGCTAGAATGACGCGTGCGACATCCTCACGCGGAATCTTTTTAGTTGCTTGCTCGGACGGATCCGTCGTGACGTTTCCTGTGCCGGCTTCATCTGATAGTCCGCCTGGGCGAAGAATCGTGTAATTAAGTGACGATTCCTTCAGGACACGATCCGCGTAGCGTTTTGCAATGTAATACGGTTTCATGCTGTCGGACCATGTTTCCGGCGAATCGGCATTCAAGGCACTGACCATGATGAACTGTTTTGCATGGATTGCTTCCGCTGCTTCGATCGATTTGACGGCACCGTCGAAGTCGATCAGCATCGTCTTGTCCGCCCCCGTGTGACCGCCGGACCCTGCCGTAAAGATGACGACATCTGATCCTTGTAATGCATCAGTGATCGTCGCGACGTCCGCTTCAAGATCGAGATGGACCGGGGTATGACCTAATTTCTCAAAATCACTGAACTGGTCCTTGGAACGTAATCCTACTTTGACATCGTGCTCCGAATCCTGCAGTAAGCGAGCAGCGTGACGACCTACTTTACCATTTGCACCAATGATGAAAATCTGACTCATGTTCCATTCCTCCATTTCACGATTTGATGATTCTGTTTCAGTATGGAAAAGACGAAGGGTTTCTGTAAAGAGAGACGACTTGTAGAACTGTAACCGTCATCAAAACATCTTTTTAACGCTTTTATGCATAAAATCATCAAATTATCTTGAAATCACGTGTAAGTGTGGTAGGATAATGACTATTACCCACACCGAAAATCATTTGGGTTAAATTGTAGCAATATTCGGTGAATGGGCAACGACGAAACAGAAAGGAGAGATACGATGAGAAAGAAACCATGGCTACTGGCAGGACTTGTTTTGACAGGCGTTGCCGCTTGGATGATCTGGAATCAACAGACGGATGCCAAAGCACATGTCATCTTCGAAGACCACAAGCTGGTCGTCGGGACGACGGGGGATTATAAGCCCTTTACATACTGGAACGAGGAACGGAATCGTTATCAAGGCTTTGATATCGATGTCATCCAAGCGTTCGCAAAAGCAGCAAATCTTGACGTGACGTTCGTCAAGACGACATGGCCGACATTATCGGAGGATACGAAATCAGGCAAGTTTGATATCGCTGTCGGTGGCATCACGAAGAAAGTCGAGCGCGAGGTCGTCGGAGACTTTACATCGTCGTATTTCTCCTTTCAAAAAGCACCGCTCGTAAAGAAGAAAGATGTCGAACGCTTGAATTCGCTCGCTGCAATCAATGATCCAGCAGTCAAAATCGGCGTCAACCCGGGTGGCACGAACGAAGCGTTCGTGAAGAAGCATTTTCCGAAAGCAGATGTGACCGTCTTTGAGAACAACTTGGACATTCCGAAAGCCGTAAAAAGCGGACAAGTCGATGTCATGGTGACGGACGACATCGAGGCGTTGCATTACGCGACAGAACTCGATCTTGCGGTGCCGAAACTGACAGAGGCATGGGAACCAGCTGAGATGGCGTATTTGATGAAACCGGACCAAAAACAGCTTGGAGACGTTTTCCGGGTCTGGATTGAAAGTGCAGAGGGGCAAGAACAGGTTGAACAACTAAAGAAAAAATGGAACATCGTCTCAACGCGTGAGACGGTCGGAGCGAAAGGAGCGGGAGCACATGAGTAAGTGGGGATGGATCGTCGTCGGAGGTGGCGTCTTATTTGCGAGCTTACTGACGCTGTGGCAAACGGAGCAACCTCGACGAGTACAAGCGAAGAACGTCTTTGCAACGAAAAAAATCGTCGTCGGAACGACTGGGGATTACAAACCATTCACGTACTTGAACCGGAAGACGAACGAGTACGAAGGATTCGATATCGAAGTGATCCGTTCTTTCGCGAAGACGACCGGTATCGATGTCGAATTCGTCCCGACGACATGGCCCACGCTATCTGCTGATCTTGCTAGCGGGAAATTCGATATGGTCGTCGGTGGTGTGACGAAAAACATCGAGCGAGAGATCATCGGTGACTTCACGTCGAGTTATCTGTCGTTCCAAAAGACACCGCTCGTCCGAAAAGAAGATGCTAAACGTCTTGCTTCGATCGAACAAATCAATCGTCCAGACGTGACGATTGGTCTAAATCCAGGTGGAACGAATGAACAATTCGTCCGTAAGACGTTCACAAAGGCGAACATCGTCATGTATGAACAAAACCTCGATATCCCGCACGCGGTTGCCTCAGGTGAAGTCGATGTCATGATCACCGACACGGTCGAGGCGATTCATTATGAAGCGCTCGACAAGCGACTCGCAGCACCAAGAATTCAAGAAAAATGGATTCCGGCGGAGAAGAGTTACCTCGTTCGAGAGTCGGAAGGGGACGTTGTTGATGTCTTCAATCTGTGGATGCAATCGCACGAAGGTCAAGAAGAGATGGAGCAATTAAAAGAAAAATGGCAAGTGGCGTCTTAAGTGGATCGTGTCTCCTGACAGCAGGAGGCACGATTTTTTCGTAACAGGAATCTAGTGGGAAAGGGCGAACAAGTAGGTAGAAGCAAATTAGGAGGAATCAATATGTTGAAAAACGTGTCAGCGAGACAATGGCTCATCATGACCGTTCTTTTTGCTGGTATCACTTACACATGGATTGTCATCGGAGAGTCATGGATTAATCCTACGTTGTTATTCGGAGGGGCGCTTATATTTACAAGTGGTGCAGTGCTCTCATTTAGTCTCGCGATGGCACGAGTCGTTCGATTAACAGGAATCGGATTAACGATGATGCTGGTTTCGATCGTCACAACGCTCGTGGTATCTGCCAGCGTCTTGTATGGTGTGTATCAGATTGTTGCGTAATAGTTATAGAGTGAATCAAGGCACCGAATCAGGTGTCTTTTTTTTGATTCGAGAACAGAAAAAACGGGAAAATCTTGGACATGACTTTGAATTCAAGGAAAGAAGGAATGAAGATGATTCATGTCGAGAACTTGACGAAGACGTACGATGGGAAGAATGTCGTCAAAGGCATCTCATTTGATGTAGAGGCAGGAGAGATCTTTGCTTTTCTAGGACCGAACGGGGCGGGAAAGTCGACGACCGTCCAGATGCTGACGACGTTGATTCCAATTTCCGGAGGTCGGGCGACGATTCAGGAATTTGATGTCGTCAAACAGGAAAAACAGGTCCGATTGCAAATCGGGGTCGCCTTGCAAGATACCGGCATCGATGAAGATTTGACCGGGCTTGAATTACTCGTCTTACAGGGAAAATTATTTGGATTAAGTCAGACGGAAGCAAAAACACGGGCAGAGGAATTGTTGCAGCTCGTCGGACTCGATCAAGACGGCAAGCGCAGATCGGGTACTTACTCCGGCGGGATGAAACGTCGGCTTGACCTTGCTTTGACGCTCGTCCATCAACCGACTGTTTTGTTCCTTGACGAACCAACGACAGGACTCGACCCCGCGAGCCGTGTACAAATCTGGAACGAGGTCCGACGATTAAACGAAGAGTTCGGAACAACGATCTTTTTGACGACACAGTACTTGGAAGAAGCCGATCAGCTAGCCGACCGAATCGCGATCATCAATGAGGGACAATTGATTGCCGAAGGAACGGCAGCTGAGCTGAAAGCAGCAAATGGAGAAGAGCGGATCGAATTGACGCTAGCTGAAAAAGAGAACGAACGAATCGTCTTAGAGACGTTTTCCGGTCGTCAGGAAAAAGATCGCCTCGTCATTCCTTCGCGGGGAACGGAGACACTGCGCGCGGTCGTCCGTTTTCTTGATGAACGAAAAATGGTCGCTACGTCACTGGTCGTCAAACAACCGTCGCTTGATGATGTCTTCATTCGTTTAACTGGACAAGCTTATAAGGAGGAATCGTGACATGATTCGAGAAACATGGTTTCTGATGCGGCGGAGTCTCCTCGTGACGTTACGTAATCCGTTTTCCTTCATTCCGAACTTGATCATCAGTGTCTTTTTCCTGCTCGTCTACACGAGTGGTTTGTCCGGAATCTCGAATTTACCGCAGTTCGACGGCGTCGATTATTTGAACTTCATTTTGCCTGTTTCGATCGTCTCGGGTGCTGTCGGCGGAGCAGGGGGAGCGGGGCAAGCACTCGTCAAGGACATCGAGAGTGGTTATTTCGCTCGACTCTTATTGACACCGGTCTCCCGGACCGCAATCGTCCTCGGACCGATGCTTGCCGGGATGCTGCAGTTATTCGTTCAAACGTTACTGATCTTCGGGATGGCATTCTTGCTTGGTCTATCGATTCCAGTCGGTGTCAGCGGCTTTTTCTTGACGATCTTACTCGCGCTCGGATTTGGACTCGCCTTTGCCGGTTACTCGGTCGGTGTCGCTTTGAAGACACGGAATGCGCAAGCCGCTCAAGCTGGAACGCTCTTATTCTTCCCGCTGATTTTCTTGTCGACGACGTTTGTCCCGAAAGACTTGATTGAAGCCGAATGGCTCAAGATTGCTGCGACGATCAATCCGACGACCTATATCATGGAAGGGATGCGTAGTGTGTTGACCCGTCCTGAAATCGATTGGTCAGTCTACTGGCAAGGTTTGATCGTCGCTGCTGTTCTCAGTATTGCGATGGTGATCTTTGCTGCGTTGAACGCACGCGGGGCATTGAAAAAGTAAAAAATGGACCCGTTTTTAAGCGGGTCCATTTTATGCGGCTATCTAGTTGACTGTCTTATTTCAAATCGCGTTTTTCTTCCTCTTCTTTCGACGATTTACTTTTTGCGTCGAACTCAGAACGTGTCATGACATCTTCGACATGCATGTTGATTTCGATGACATCGAGTCCTGTCATATCATGGACTGATTTTTTGATTTTCGTTACAGCGTCTTGGAAGATGGAAGGGATGTTTTTGCCGTACTCGACGATGACTTTTAAGTCGAGTGCGACTTGTCGTTCGCCGACTTCCGCGTCGATGCCTTTTGTGATATCTTCCGTGCTCCGGAAACGATCTGTCAATCCACTCATGAAGCCACCGCTCATTGAGAGGATGCCTTTGACATCATTTGATGCGATACCGGCGATTTTTTTTATGACTTGATCTTCGAATGTGAGTTTGTTTTCGCGTACTACTTCGTTTTCGTTTTGTTTAGTGTTGATTTCGTTAGCCATGAGAAACCTCTCCTTTTAGTGTGAGTTAAGTGATTTTTATTTTCTGTCTATGCTCAATCCCGCTGAAAGAACTGAATCCATCCTTCAACATCGAGCGCATTATCCCGCCACTGACCGATCAGGTAACCGATTGTTGCGAATACGATGATCAACAACGTCGGTCCAAAACCGATCGTCAAGAACAAGATGGCGAGGATCAGTCCGACTAGCCCGCCAAGTAGACGGTAGCGATACGGACGAAGTGCTTCGCTCGTTTTCATGATCTTCCTCCTCTCGGATCTTAGACGACGCGTTCAGACGTTTTTGTCTTCGTGTCACTGATCCGGACGCGTGTTTTTGTGACAGGTAGTTCAAGCAACGATTCGACTGCATGTTTGGCGCGTTCTTGAATGTCTTTGCCGATTGACGGCAAGCCTTCTTGACCAAAGACGGAACAGTCAACTTCTAACGCGACGGTTTCTTTTTTCGAGTGAATGTCTGCGTTGACGCGTGGAGATCGTACGCCGTTGATACCGCGAATCGACTCGAGTGCCGTTCGTTCGATTGTTTGCTTAGAGATCGTGATATTCCCGTCACCCGTTTGAATCAGGAGACGTTGTCCTTTTGAACGACTGAGTAGTCCAGTGAATAATAGAATGACAAATACGAATGCTAGGAAGCCACCAAGTGATAAAATCGTGTAGCTATACCATTGTTGATCTTGCCACTGTTCAATCAAAGGACTGAGTCGTGGAACATCATAGACGCCAAGTACAAGAAGACCGACGCTGACTAAACCGAGAATGCCGATCAGAACGAGTAGGAAACGATTGAATCCGTTCATGTTACATCTCTCCTTTCTGCCGTTAAATTGTTTTAACGTGATTGTTCTACACATGAAATATTATGTGTATGGTGAGAATATTCCCGCTCAAACGAACTCGAAACATGAAAATGCACTTAGAATGAAAAGACTATTTATTCTGAAAATTTATCTATTTATTAGAAAAATAGTAGATGAAATACGGCTTTACGCATTGAAATCAAGGATGTTACGACGTCTTAAGGGTTTAAGCGTTCGCGAAAAATATCTATCATGAATATTATTCAATGTCAATATAGAAAATCATCTCCATCAAAAAACTCCTCTCATGCGGTCATGAGAGGAGAGACAGACGTTTATTTTTCGATTTTCGGTACTTTTACGATGTAATAGACCGTACTTAAGATCAAGAAAGCGACTCCGATTAAGATCGAGACGCGTGTCTCATCGTTGAACAACATCCCGACGAGCACTGTCAACAGCGCGACGATCGACAGATAGTTCGTCACCGGCGCACCGGGCATCTTGAACGGATGTGAGGCTGTCCGTTCACTTTCGAGTTTACGATACCGGATATGACTGATTAAAATCGCGAACCACGGTACCATCCCTGGTAGTACCGAAGCACTGTAGACATACACGAAGATATTCGTATCCTTCCCGAGAACGAGTGGCAAGGTGATATCGAGAATGACACCGAAGAAAATCCCGATTGAAATCGCTAAGACCGTGTAGAATGGAATGCCGCGTTTGTTGACCTTTAAGAAGAAGGACGGCACTTGTTCTTTTTCAGCCAATGCATAGATCATCCGGCTTGCGCTGAAGATCCCGGAGTTACAACCGGATAAAGCGGCCGTGATGACGACGAAGTTGATGATCCCGGCAGCAATCGTGACACCGACCTTGGCGAATGTCGCAACGAACGGACTGCCGAGATCAGACAACTCATTCCACGGATACACCGTGACGATGATGAAGATGGAGCCGACGTAGAAAATCAAGATTCGCCAGACGACACCATTGATCGCCTTCGTAATGTTCTTCTCTGGATCTTTCGTTTCTCCAGCTGTCACGCCGATCAACTCAACACCGATGTAAGAGGCGAAGACGATCGAGAGCGCAAAGAAGAAGCCGGTGAAACCATTTGTGAAGAATCCACCGTTCGCCCAAAGATTCGAGAAGCCGACCGGATTTCCGTCATTTCCTAGACCAAAGAAGATGATTCCAAGTCCAGCGACGATCATTAGAAGAATCGTTATTACCTTGATTGAGGCGAACCAAAACTCGAGTTCACCGAACATCTTGACGGAAGCAAGGTTCGCAAGCGTCAAGAGAATGATGACGACGACGCCTGGAATCCAAGTCGGTAGTTCCGGCCACCAGAAGCGTAAGTATGTCCCGACAGCGATGACTTCACTCATCCCGACGACGACCCAGTTGAAGATATTACTGCTTGCTGTCAAGAAACCAGCTGCTGGATGGATATAGTCGTTTGCGAACTTTGCGTACGAACCACTGTGAGGATGGGTGTAGACCATCTCACCAAGTGCCCGCATGATGAAAAAGATAAAGACTCCTGCTAGCATGTACGCGAGTAAGACGGATGGTCCCGTCCAAGCAATCGTACTCGATGCTCCAAGGAAAAGACCGACCCCGATCGTTCCTCCGAGTGCAATCATTTGTACCTGTCGTGCTGTTAAATCTCGTTTCAAATTCGAACTCATCATTTCCCCCAAAAAAATTCTGTGACGTCATAATGTTCAGACAATTTGTCCGAATAACTATAACGCTGAGTATACTATCCTCAGATAGAACTCGCTAGTCTTTTTGAAAATTTGGGTTAGAGGTTTTCAAAAGTAAAAAGATTATGAAACAACTGTGTAATGGCTTTCATTTGCCTGCTAAGAGAGAGACAAGTCGCTGACCGAGTCTCCCGAAATATAGGTGTTCCGAGGTCGCTAGTACGATCAAGTCATTACGCATTGTAAGGTCACCTGACAGGGTATTTCCCTGTTCTGTCATGAATCGAATCGAACGAACACTTTCAAAGAGCGTACCTTTCCGTTCGAGTAAATGTGCTTCATCAGAATTTGCGGCAAGCAGAAAATCGTCGTACCGAGCGAACTGAGAAAAGGCGATCGTAGGTGCCTCGCAGACGAGATCTTCCTCTTGATCGATACGAATGAAACGGTAATCAGAGTAGTAGAAGAACCAGATTTCTTTTGATGAACAGACGTTTAAGGCGTAACAATCATCAATCGGATATTGACGGTTTTTATACTGTACTTCGCCCGTATCGTCAAAAGCGACGAGTCCAAAGGCACCATTTGAACTGGTTACGGCGTCAGCATAGACACCTTCGTCAAAATAACTGACCCAAATCCACCCTCGTTCATCGATTTGCATGTTTTGAATCCCATCATCTAAACAAAATTGATTGACTAGATTTCCCTGAACATCATAAATAAAGGCATTCGGCAACCACGTTCCGTCTACGTCATCATCGCAACGGGAAGCGACGAGTAACAAACGTCCATCCGGAAATCGATCGACGAGCGAAAAATCAATTTCGCTTTTTTTAACGATCGTCGTCTTACGCCAATCATCCTTCAATTGATGAATGGAAAGGACGTGTTCATTGCGTGCTTCGTCGAGGGTTTCTTCGACGATTAAAATATGTCCGTCGACGGTGATCCCGGTTGCGACAGGATGACCCGCCCGATAGGATGCAGTCAAACGACGTAACGGAAAATGAGCAAGTGGGGATGTGAGCATGGCAGGACCTCCTGTTTGTTTAAAAAAACAGTCCGTCGTCAGACAGACTGCTAGTTGTTCAAACCGTTCGTTGACGGCGTTTGTAGATGACGTAGAAGATGATCAAGACGACGGCAGCGATTAGGACACCGTTCGTGTACGGTGCAGCCACTTCCTTGATCGAGCGCCAGTTCGTTCCGAGCGTTTCACCAAGATACAGGAACAAGATCGACCACGGAATGATCGCAAGCACCGTATAAAGAGAAAACTTCGTTTGATCCATCTTGGCAAGACCTGCCGGAATCGAGATGGCATGACGGACGACCGGGATGAAACGGGCTCCAAAGATGACGCCTTGTCCGTACTTTAAGAACCAACGCTCGGCTAGATCGAGATGATGTTCTGAAATCAAAACATACTTCCCGTATTTCAGGATAAGGGGACGACCGCCGTAGCGAGCGAACCAATATAAGAATAATTGCGAGAATAATCCACCGATGACGGCAGCGACGATAGCAAGCGGCCAGCCGATCGTTCCTTGGGAAATCATGAATCCACCGTAAGAGAGGACGATTTCACTCGGTATGATTTCAATCATCAACCCGAGGGCGATGCCGAAATATCCGAGATCGGCAAGCGAAAGTAAAATCTGGTTGACGACTTGAGATAACACGTTAGACAACTCCTTTGTATCAGTTCATTCCTTTATTTTAGAGAACCGAGGACGAAATGAAAAGGAAAAAAACGGAGACAATTCAAAAGACGGATTCGCGATGACAGCGAATCCGTCTTGTTTTTATAATACGACCGCAGCGATCGTACCGAAGATGAGTAATGGAATGTTGTAGTGCAGGAACGTCGGAATGACCGTTTCTCGCATGTGATCGTGCTGACCATCAGCATTCAAACCACTCGTTGGTCCGAGTGTCGAGTCAGACGCCGGGCTACCCGCGTCACCGAGAGCACCGGATGTTCCGATGATGGCAATCGTCGCTTCTAAGCTGAATCCGTACTGGATACAAAGTGGAACGAAGATGGCAGCGATGATCGGAACGGTCGAGAAACTCGAGCCGATCCCCATCGTGACGAGAAGACCAATCAAGAGCATGACGAAGGCGGCAACGAGTTGTGAATCGCCCATCAACGCTTTCGAATTCTCGACGAGTGGCTCGATATCGCCCGTCTTACGCAAGACGTTTGAGAAACCGTTCGCTGAAATCATGACGAAACCGATGAATGACATCATGCGCATACCGCGTGTAATGACGTCATCGGCTTCACTGAAGCGAACAAGACGAAGCAACAAGAAGAGAATCAACCCTGTCGTCGCAGCGAGAATCATTGATCCGGTCTGTAGTTGTACGATCAAGGTCGCGATAACGACGACTCCACTTAATACAAGCTTCGTTTTCGTGATGACCGGGATTTCATAATCGTCCGGTGCGATGTCGCGCATCTCATACGTGCGCTCTTTCCGGTACGTGTACAAACCGATCAAGAGACCAACGACCATTCCGAGTGCAGGAATCGCCATCGCTTCGATGACGGAAGCTCCAGCAGTATCGAGACCATTTGCCTTCAAGTTCTTTAGTAGAATCTGGTTGAGGTAAATATCTCCGAAACCGACTGGTAAGAACATGTACGGTGTCACAAGACCGAACGTCATGATGATCGCAATCCGGCGACGGTCCATCTTCAATTGATTGAAGAGACCAAGAAGCGGCGGAATGATGATTGGAATGAACGCGATGTGGATCGGCAACACGTTTTGTGAACTGATCGCAAGCAAGAGAATCGCGAACAAGATGAATCCTTTTAATTTTTTGACGGAAGCGGCACTTGCGTTACCACGCGAACGCGCAATCAAAGAGTGCGCGAGTGCATCCGGTAAACCTGTTTTCGAGAGGGCGACAGCGAACGCACCGAGCATCGCGTAGCTCAGGGCGATTTCGGCCCCGTCACCAAGACCACCGGAGAATGCTTTTGTCGTCGCAGTCAGGTCAAGACCACCGATGAGACCACCGGCAAACGCACTGATGACCATCGCGAGCACGATGTGGACGCGGAAGATCGCTAATATAAATAGTAAAAAGACGGCAAACAATACGGCGTTTATCATTCAGTAAAACCACACTTTCTTTTGTTATCACTGTACTATACTAAAGTATCTTACAGCCATGTTGGAATGCTGTCAAGAGTAAAAGTCTGACCTCGTAATCAAAAGATGAATGATACGCTTTTTAGCTCTCCACAAGAAGTTACATTCTGTTATACCCTGAAGCTTAAAGTGAGAAGCGTTTTGATCACTGAAAATGATTCATACGAAAAAACGTGCCATCCTTCTCCGGTAAGAGAAAATGGCACGTTATCTTTAGTTTAAAGCGGAGTAAATCATCCAATTCTATTTGCGTTTCTTCTATAGAGAGTGATCAGCAATCGACGACGTCAAGTTTACCAGTCCCTGGATCGATGACGAGTCCGTGAACGTTCGTCCCAGGTGGTAGTAATGGGTGGTTCTTCACGAGGCTGACCGAGTGAGCGACGCTTTCTTGAACTGACGTGAAACCACGCAACCATTGATTCAAATCAACGCCAGATACTTCGAGCGTGTGAAGAATCTGTTGGTCGATGCCCCGATCTTTCATCTCGTTGATCATGTGGTTAGGATCAATCGTGCTCATGCCGCAGTCGTGGTGACCGATGACGACGACTTCTTCAGCACCAAGAGCATACAACGCGACGAGAATCGAGCGCATGACGGAACCGAATGGGTGCGATAGGATAGCACCGGCATTTTTGATGATCTTCGCATCCCCGTTCTTAAGACCAAGTGCGTGTGGGAGGAGTTCCGTCAAGCGGGCATCCATACACGTCAGGATGACGACCTTTTTGTCTGGGAACTTATCCGAGACGAACTGTTCATACTGTTTTTCGGCGACGAATCGCTCGTTGAAGGCTAGCATTTCCTGTACAACTGACATTCAAGTGTCCTCCTTTAGTGGTAGCTCTTAATATGTACCCCATATCAGAATACAAGATGATGAAACGGCTATCAAGTCACGAAAATGCGAGGTGTGACAAATCGCACACATCCATGTACATGAAGCAAAATGATGAAAAAGAAGATTTCACAACAGTTGTAAACGCTATCAAAGGTGTGAGGGAATTCACAGGATGGTCATGCACAAAACGGGAAAAAGGGGTTATGATTGATTTGTGAAGGAAAGCACAAACTATTGAAAAACAGCTTGGCATTCCTGACATAATGGTTGGCAAATCAAACTCAGATTCGTTCCACGACAGGGAGGAAACCACTCATGGCTGTGAAAGAAAAAACAAAATCGACGGCAACGCCGGTCGAACAAGCAGTTGGACAAATCGTTGAAAAAGGGCAACGCGCATTACAAGAATTACTGACATTCGATCAAGAAAAAATCGATACGATCGTCCGGGATATGGCACTTGCCGGACTCGAACGGCACGTCGAACTCGCTCGTCTCGCGGCAGAAGAGACGGGACGCGGTGTCTTTGAAGATAAGATGATTAAAAATATGTTTGCAACAGAATACATCTACAACAGTCTACGTCATGAAAAAACAGTCGGGATTTTAGAAGAGGATGTTCAAAACGGCATCACCTATATCGCTGAACCGGTCGGTGTCGTCTGTGGTGTCACACCGGTCACGAACCCGACATCAACGACGATGTTCAAAGCATTGATTGCGATCAAGACACGTAACCCGATCGTCTTCGCGTTCCACCCGTCGGCACAACGATGTTCCGTCGAAGCAGCGAAAACACTCCGCGACGCAGCCATCAAAGCAGGGGCACCAAAAGACTGTATTCAATGGGTGGAAGAACCATCACTTGAAGCAACGAAAGTCTTGATGAACCATGAAAAAATCGCCATGGTCCTTGCGACAGGTGGAGCAGGAATGGTCAAATCGGCGTATTCAACAGGTAAACCGGCACTTGGTGTTGGACCAGGGAACGTTCCGTGTTATATCGAACAGTCTGCGAAAGTCAAACGGGCAGTCAGCGATCTTGTTCTTTCAAAAACGTTTGATAACGGGATGATTTGTGCGTCTGAGCAAGCTGTCATCGTCGACCAAGGGATTTATGCGACGGTTCGTGCGGAAATGGAAGCACTCGGTTGTTACTTCTGTACACCGGAAGAAAAACAACGCCTCGAATCACTCGTCATCAAAACCGATACATGTGCCGTCAACGCGGACATCGTCGGGAAACCTGCGACATGGATCGCAGAAAAAGCCGGCATCGATGTTCCGGAAACAACGGTCATGCTCGTCGCAGAACTCGAGCACGTCGGAGCGGCAGAACCATTGTCTCATGAAAAACTCAGTCCCGTCCTCGGTGCGTACCGCGTCGCTTCGACCGAAGAAGCGTTCACGATTGCAGAACAGATGCTTGAAATCGGCGGTCTCGGTCATACAGCCGTCATTCATACGACGAACGATGACTTGATGACAGCGTTCGGACTCCGCATGAAAGCCTGCCGGATCCTTGTCAACAGCCCATCTGCTCATGGCGGAATCGGTGATCTGTACAACGAGTTGACACCATCACTGACACTCGGTTGCGGATCATACGGGAAAAACTCTGTTTCTGAAAACGTGACAGCGAAACACTTACTCAACGTCAAAAAGGTGGCGAGACGACGCGTGAACATGCAATGGTTCAAGGTCCCTGAAAAAATCTACTTCGAAAAGAACTCCGTTCAGTACTTGCGGTCGATGACTGACGTCTCACGTGTCATGATTGTCACTGATCCAACGATGGTACAGTTCGGGTATGCCGATAAAGTAATTCAAAACTTACCACAGTCCGTCAGTTACCGGATCTTCGACCAAGTCGAACCAGATCCATCGGTGACGACTGTTCAGACGGGTGCCCAAGCGATGCGTGACTTCAAACCTGACTTGATCATCGCTCTCGGTGGTGGTTCAGCGATGGATGCTGCAAAAGGAATGTGGCTCTTCTATGAACAACCGAACGAAACGTTCTCGAACTTACGTCAAAAATTCCTTGATATCCGCAAACGGGCGTATCAATTCCCGACACTTGGTCGTCAAGCGAAGTTCGTCGCGATTCCGACGACTTCTGGTACAGGTTCAGAAGTGACACCGTTCACCGTCATCACGGATAAAGAGAAAAACGTCAAATACCCGATTGCTGACTATGCATTGACGCCAGACGTCGCAATCGTTGATCCAGAATTCGTCATGACCGTCCCAGCTTCAATCACTGCTGATACCGGAATGGATGTCTTGACGCATGCGACAGAAGCATACGTCTCGGTGCTTGCGAACGACTACACGGATGGACTGGCACTGAAAGCAATCAAGATGATCTTCGACTACTTGCCACGAGCATATGCTAACGGATCAGACGCCGAAGCACGCGAAAAAGTGCATAATGCGTCAACGATGGCAGGGATGGCATTCGCGAACGCCTTCCTTGGCATCAACCACTCGATCGCACACAAAATCGGTGGCGAGTTCCACACGCCACACGGACGGACGAATGCGATCCTGATGCCACACGTCATTCGCTATAACGCGTCACGTCCAACAAAACTAGCAGCATTCCCGAAATACGAATCATTCGTTGCGGATGAGCGGTATGCCGACATCTCACGCTACCTCGGTCTTCCGGCAGCAACGACAGAAGAAGGGGTCGAATCCCTCATCCAAGCCGTTGCTGATCTTGGACAACGTCTCAACATCAAGATGTCATTCAAGGCGCAAGGCATTCAAAAAGCAGATTTCGAGGCAAAACTCGACAAGATGGCGGTCGATGCTTTTGAAGATCAATGTACGACTGCGAATCCGAAGATGCCGCTTGTCGCTGAGTTACGGACGATCATGGAACAAGCATACGAAGGCATCTAATAGAGAAAAAAATACCATGGCACCTGATCGTTCAACCGGCTTCTCACTGTGAGAAGTCGGTTTTTGTTTTGGGAATCAGTGGAGACAGTCAGAGAAGAAGTGGGATATAATGGCTGTTGAATGAATTTGATGTTTTTGGTTTCGCTGTAGCAGGAATATTCAAACATCAGACATAAAAAGGAGGAAATGGGATGGAGTCAAGGCAAGAAAGGAAACAACGACGGTTTTCCGTCTGGGATGTCCTGTTTGGTGTCCTTATCGGTCTCATCTTTTTCGGTGTCATCTATGGTGTGATGGCATTTTTGACTTCACAAATCACCTCATCCTCAGACTATCAGGATCTCGTGACGCAGATGCAACAGGCGGATGTCTCCTGGAAAGATGCAGATATCACGGTGTCATTGATGCTACTGTTCGTCGGTGGGCTGTCGATCACGATGCCGAGTGCGGTCCGGGAAGGAATCATCAATCAGGTGCTCGATGCGAGTTCTGCCGGCGATGTCTTATCGTTGTTTGGGATTGACTTAAAGCAAGTCCTTGCACCACTTACGTTTGATGTCTCTTACGGCACGTTACTCTATTCCGTTTTTGGCATCGGTTTGATCGTCCTGTTATTTTTAGTGTTACGGATTAAGGCAAGTCGTCTCGGGTGGACGATTCGATCGATCAGTTTCTTCTTAACGGTCGGAATCATCTGGTTCGTCCTTGCCGGACGCGGAAACGACGTGTCATTCCTCTCGTTACAAGACGGCTATGCGATGAGTGGGATCCTACCGCTTCTCGTCGTCAGTTTGCTTGGTTGGATGGCGTTCTTCCCGCAAAAGTTATCTGGTCTGACAGCTGCCGGTCGTGCCAGCTTGCTGATTTTGATGCTCGCAAGTACGCTCCAACTCGTCTTTACGGTGCAGGACGAAGCGGAGTATGACGGTGATTCCTCACTACGGACGGCACTCACCGTCGCGAGTCTAAACGCCGGAAGTGGCGGGATGTACGACTGGATCCACGGCGGTCAGGTCGTGTATCAAGCAGATGTCCTTGGAGCGAATGCGGAAATCCCGGTCTCAATGTTGAACGGGGAGACCTCAACGGATCAGCTCAATGACTCGATCCAAAAAGTCGTCGATGGAATCGACACGGACCGGGTGACAGAACAATTGTTGACGTTACTCGGTGGAGAACGTCCGGATTTGTCAGCAACACAATTGAAGCTCGACCCTGTTGATTACGGCGTCGCGCGGCAGACGATCCAAGCGATTGATGCGGAATCGGCAGGAGCGACGCCACCGAATGTCTCCAGTGAGAGTGCTTACTGGGTGCTGTTGCTCGTAACGTTCGCGATCTACTTCGTCTGTAGTATCCGAAGCTTCAAGTCGATTATCGATCCGTTCGTCTTTGCGATCGCGATTGGTGTCATCAGCTTCATCGTCAGTCAAGCTTCATACGTTCAGTTCGCGATGAAATGGCGCAGTGACGTCTTATTCGAGTTCGCTCAACAGACGGCAGGCTGGACGGTACTATACGCCGCAGGACTTGCGTTACTTGGTGGAATTCTTGGTTATGTCGTCCGACGGAAACCAGAGAAAACGGTGTAAGGGACGTGGAGTGGCGAAAATCCTATGCCATGAATCCATTCTACGAATGTTGCTGTCATGCTCGCTTTCCACAGGCGGGAGGTAAGCCGCGGTATCCTAAACTACGTTTCGTCTACCGGATCTCACCTGACCCTGACGAAAGCGAAAACCATGCTTTCTTTCCCTGTAGGAGTCGAGAAGGAACAGTTACGTTCTACATCAAGCATAAACGATACGTTTTCAGGTTCATGACCTGAAATGTATCGTTTTTTTACGTGGTTCATCTCATTTGCATCATCTCCTTTTTTTACCATGTAAACTTGGTTTGTAAAGGGAAAATCAACAACGTTAAGCCAGTATTTGGAATTAGTTAAGTAGGTTAAATAAGACGGATGTCCGACCTATTTGAAAGGACTATTAGCTATAATCGAACCATGCTAAATTAATGAAGCAGTCAAAACATCCTGGGGGGAAATTTAAATGAAAAAAGCTACAAAGCTCGTCATCGCGTCGACATTGATCGCACCGATGCTCGTACCAGTCGTCCAAGTCAAGACACTTGCTGCCGACAACAGTGTCGTCAAATTACGCTTCTTAGAAACAACGGATTTACATACGAACTCAATGAACTACGATTACTTCAAGGATGCGCAGGACGAAACGATTGGTCTCGTCAAAGCCGCTACAGTCATCAAACAGCAACAAGCTGAAGTGGGCGCTACGAATAGCTTCTTGTTCGATAACGGAGATACACTTCAAGGAACGCCATTCGGTGATTACGTGAAGAACCAGTACGACAAAGGAAACAAAGGCAAACATCCGATGTACGAATTGATGGAGTACCTTGGTTATGACGCGGTCACGCTCGGAAACCATGAATTCAACTTCGGTCTTGATTTCCTTAAGTCAGCGATGAGTGCTTCGAGCGGTTCAATCAAGTTCGTCAACTCGAACGTGTTGGATGCTGTCACGAAAAAGCCAATCGTCGCGGACTACAACAAAGATGGAAAAGACTATCAAATCATCGAACGTCAAGTCAAGGACCAGAACGGTGACATGAAAACAGTTAAGGTTGGTGTGTTTGGAGTCGTCACGCCACAAATCATGGCATGGGATGCGGGGAATTTGACGGGGAAAGTCACGGCTGAAGATATCATCCCGACTGCTAAAGCCACAGCGAAAAAATTAAAAGATGCTGGCGCAGACGTCGTCGTGGCACTCGCGCACACAGGGATTGGGGATACGACGGATCAAAAAGATGGCGATGAGAACGTTGGCTACGCGTTGACGAAAGTCGCAGACATCGATGTCTTGATGACAGGTCATCAGCATGGGAAGTTCCCAGCAGCCGATTCAGCGTTCAACAAACTGCCGAATGTTGATAAAGAAAAAGGCTTAATCAATGGGAAACCAGTCGTCATGGCGAACACACAAGGGAAAAACGTTGGTGTCATCGATCTTCAGTTAAAGGAAGTTGACGGGAAATGGGTCGTTGATACGTCAGGTGCAAAACTAGCGGACGTGACGAAAGATACGACAGCAGATGCCGGTGCTGTCAAGTTGATCGAAAAAGCACATGAAGGAACGCTCGCTTACATTCGTCAAGAAGTCGGGACGATCAATGATGATATCCAGAGCTTCTTCGCTCTCGCGCAAGACGATGATTCCGTTCAGTTCGTAACGAACGCTCAGAAATGGTATGTCGAGAAACAACTCAAAGAAAATGCCGATCTTGCGAAATATAAAGATCTCCCGTTGTTGTCAGCTGGTGCACCATTCAAGACAGGTGGTCGTAACCAAGTCAACGCGTCCGATTACACGTTGATCAAAAAAGGGCCAATCGCACTCAAGAACGTCGCCGATCTTTATGTTTATCCGAATACACTCGAAGTCGTCAAAGTAACAGGTGCTGACGTCAAAGACTGGCTCGAGATGTCTGCGGGGCAATTTAACCAAGTCGGCGGTGAGCAAACGAACTTGTTGAACAAAGATTTCCGTAGCTACAACTTCGATATCCTCGACGGATTGACGTATGAAATTGATATCACGAAACCAGCGAAGTTTGACTATAACGGTGTCGTCGTCAATAAAGACGCAAACCGTGTTCAAAACATCAAGTATCAAGGCAAAGCGATCGCCGACGATCAAGAATTCCTTGTCGCGACAAACAACTACCGCGCAGGCAGTGCGACGTTCCCAGGTCTTGGTGGCGGAAAGAATATCGTCTACAAATCAGCCTACGAAACACGTAACGTCATTTCGGACTTCATCAAAGCGAAACAACCGGTTGATTATAAAGCCGATGACAACTGGTCACTCGTCGCAAGCAAACCGACTACGGTCAGCTTTGATTCAGCGGTTGCAGCTGCGCCGTACGTCAAGCGGTATGAAGGCATCACGAACACAGGTGAAACACGTCCAGGTGAGACAGGTACGTTCCTTAAATTCAATATGAACGTGCCGATGAAAAACTTCACGGTCTCGGCAAAAGCAGTTAAACCAGGTGCGAAAGTCGTTACTGGTCAAGCCGTTCCAGGTGCGAAAGTCACGGTTAAACTCGGCGAAAAAGTCCTTGGTACAGCAACAGCAAACGAAGCGGGTCAATACGAAGTCGTGACACGTCCGCTCAAATTGCGTGACAAGTTGACGATCGTCTCTGAACTCAGCTTTATGAAGACAGAAACGAACGTCACAGTCGGAACAGGTGTCGTTGCGACACCAGCGATCGATAAAAAGTCAGCAGTCTACGGTTCAACTGTCCTCCGCGGTAAAGCAACGGAAGGTCTTGACGTGACGCTCTATAAAGGATCAACGAAAATCGCAAAAGCGAAAACGACGGCAAGCGGCTTCAAGATTGCGGTCAAGAACGGTCTAACGACAGGTACGTACACGGTCAAGTCGACAGATATCTCGAACAAGATCACGAAAAAAGCGTCGTTCACGATCAAGAACACGTATCCGGTCAAAAAATGGTCAGGCAAAAAGACGTTGACAGGTAAAGTCGAAAAACGACAAATCGTCCGCCTCTACCAAAAAACAGAAGCTGGTTATCAATTGATCGCTCAAGACGTGGCGGATCAGCACGGGAACTATGTCTTGAAGATGCGTAAGGCATTGACGAACGGCTCGTACAAACTCAACATCTATACAGCGAAGGATCATCTCGATCAGTCACGTTACTTCATCACGAAGTAACATCTCACTCGGATGTCTGCATATGCAGGCATCCGTTTTTATTTGATTAGATACGTGCGTTGTGAGAGCAGAAACCGTTTAATGCGTTCGTAGATGATTGCTTGCTCGACCGTCAATTGATCCGTCGCGTGCGACATGTAGAGTCGTGACGTAACGGTAAACACATCGTCTGTGATGAAAGGGAGTCCCATCTCGCGGCAGACGGAGACGGGAACGAAGCTGAAATACCGTTGCTGACGTAAGGCGAGTTGCAGCGAGACGTCATCAATATAGTGCGTGGTATCGGCATAGATGTTTAGTTCCGCCATCTTCAATTGGATGAAGCGGTTGTAATCCTTATTGTGGGAGGGAAATAAAAAGGCAGTCTCCGTTGCGTCCGCATAGAGCGCCGTGATCGCTTCTTTCTCTGAATAGGAAGCAGGATAGGTGATGACAATCTCCTCTTCCACGATCGGTTCACTCGTAATGAGCGGATGCTTGAGTTCCATGAAGCTGATCGAGAAATGGAATTCTTGATGGAGCAGGCCACTTAAAATGTCGCGATTCGAGAGGATGTCCGAGTTGAACAAAGGCGCAGTCTGCGGCAAGAGAAATTCCCGTAGGATTAATTGGATGAAGCGACCGTGCGAACTGGCAAGACTGAGTGGTGTTTCGGTAGAGGCATCATTTCGCGCCATGCGTTCCTGGACCCGTGTCAGCTCGTGTTCGATTTTTTCGACTGATTGCAACAGAAGTCGTCCATTGTCGGTCAAGCTGATCGTTCTGCCTTTTCGATGAAACAACGTCGTGTTCAATTCACGTTCTAGTTTTTTGATCGTCGCACTGAGGGCGGGTTGGCTGATGAATAATCGTTCGGCAGCACGCGTCACGTTCAATTCCTCCGCGACGTGACGAAAATACTTCAAATGTAAGAGTTCCATGATATCCTCCTAACATAACCTATAGGTTATTAAAATATATAAATATATATATTTCTGTTTATGATGAAACCAGTATATCGTAAATACCAGAGGTGATAGATATGAAAATCGGAATTTACGGAGCAGGATCACTAGGAACCATCATGGGAGCTTATTTGAGTCAACAGTATGCGGGTGTCGATCTGATCGATACGAATCGCGCACATATCGAAGCGCTAAACACAACAGGCGCGCATGTCATTGGACCAGATTTGACGCAAGCCGTCCATGCGATGCATCCGGATGACATCACGGAGATGTACGATATCGTATTGTTGCTGACGAAACAGGTCTACAATGAACCGGTCCTGGCGAAAGTCCGGACGATCTTGAAGGAAGACGGTATTCTCGTCTCCTTGCAAAACGGTGTACCGGAAGAATTCATTCAACAACAGATTCCACGCGAACGTATCATCGCGGGATCCGTCGAGTTCGGAGCGACATACGTCGGACCAGGCGAGTCACGTCTGACATCGGATTACGAGCACTTCAAGACGTATGCGATGCAAATCGGTGAACTGGACGGTAAGAAGACGGACCGGATCATTCACTTGAAGGAAATCCTTGATCACATCGGTGGGACGGAAATCTCTGATAATCTACCGGGAACGAAATGGTCAAAACTCGTCATCAATAGTACGTTCAGTGGGTTATCCGCTGCGTGTAACGGTACGTATGGCGACGTTCTCGATCATCCGGTCTTGTTACGCGCAGCAATCCATACGATGCAAGAAGTCGTTGAAGTCGGTCACGCCCACGACATCACATTCGCGCCGATGAGTACGTTTGAGCCGGCAGCCTACGCAACACTTGACGATATCGATGAAAAACTGATCACCGTGCCACAATTGATGTACGGATCACGTGACTTAGAAGCGAGCATGTTGCAGGACTTACAAAAAGGTCAACCGACCGAAATTCGTTTCATCAATGGGATCGTAACAATGTACGGCAACACGTACGATATCAAAACACCGTTCAACTCACTCATTCAAGAAATCGTCGAGGAAGCGCAAACAGCGAAGACAGTCCCTGATTTTGAAACAAGTGTCACACGCTTTGCCGCATTGTTAAACGCATAAAGGAGGAATTCAAATGAAACAGAGCGATGTAAAGAACGTCGTCGCGACGCCGATCAATGCACCAGTCTTTCCGGCGGTCGATATCTTTTTTCGGAATCGGGAATACTTAAACATCATCTATGAGACAGACATCGAAGCGTTACAAGCAGTCGTTCCGGAACCGCTCGAGGTGCTGAGTAATCAGATCAAGTTTGAGATCATCAACATGCCGGATAGCACGGGTCTTGGGAGTTATCTTGAGTGCGGGCAAGTCATTCCGGTTCGGTATCAAGGGGAGGTCGGTGAGTTTTACCTCTCGATGTATGTCAACAATCAGCCGGCGATCGCCTCTGGTCGTGAAGTAGCTGCGTTTCCGAAGAAGTATGGTTCACCCCGGCTTTATCTCGACAATGATGTACTCGTCGGTACGCTTGACTATCATTCACTTCGTGTCGCCCAAGCGACGATGGGATACAAATATGTTCCGATGGCGGTCGAAGAAGCACAATCAATCGTCGGTGCACCGCAGTTCATGCTCAAACAGCATCGCGGTTATCAAGGCGAGTTGATCATCTCCGAGCTGACGCGGAGTCAAATCACGGATCTTGAGATTAAAGAAGCATACCGTGGACCGGCGCGACTTCAGTTATTCGAACATGTCATGGCACCACTCGCTGACTTCCCTGTTCGGAAGATCGTCGATGCCCAGCATATCATCGCTGATCTTCGACTTGGTGGACCTGCGAAACTGTATGATTATTTAACGGATTAACGACTCTCTAACATTAACGACCTCCAAAATGGATGGTCGTTTTGTTTTACCCCAAAAACTGGCATACTGAATTGAGAGGGGGAAACGACCATGCGACAAGTCATTGTGTTACCGTATCAATCAGAATGGGCGAGTGAATACTCACGAGAAGCGGACCGGTTACGAGACGTGTTCGGAGCACGTCTTAAGCAGATCCATCATATGGGGAGCACATCAGTTCCGGGACTCGCAGCAAAACCGATCATCGATATCTTACCCGTCGTCGATGCGCTTGAGGGGATCGAGCAGTTCGATGCACAGATGGAAGCAATCGGTTACGAGGCGAAGGGTGAATTCGGGATGCCGGGGCGTCGGTACTACCGAAAAGGTGGAGACGAACGGACGCATCACATCCATCTCTATGCGGCGGGAAATCCAGAAATCAAGCGTCATCTCGTCTTTCGGGACTATTTGCGTGCGCATCCAGAAGAAGCCACTGCTTACGGGGCATTAAAGGAACAATTAGCGGCGATATATCCGCTTGATATCGAAGCCTATATCGCCGGCAAGGATGCGTTCGTCAAGGAACTCGAACACCGCGCGATCGCTTGGGGGAATGCGCATGACTGAGTGGGAACATGCCCTCATTCGCCATGTCGGCGTTGGTGTGAAGACGGCGAAAGCGTTGTTTGAGAAGATCGAGGTGCAGGACTGGGACGCGCGGCCAATCCCCGGGAAACGGACCGTCGGTGAAGTCGCCGTCCATCTCGCTGTGTTGCTCGAAGCCGATTTGATGCTGGCAGAAGGGGCGACGGCTGAAGCGATGCAGGCGTTTTATGCGGAACCGGTCCCGCGCGATCAGTTAAATGAACGAATCAATCGTGCGTTTTCTATCTATCAGAAGAAAGTCACGACCGGATTTACGACCCGTCCGACGTACTGGGGCGTTACCGACTCGATGAACGGCTGGGCAATCGAAGCAGCCGTGCATCTCTATCATCATCGATCCCAGTTATTTGATTACTTGAACATCCTTGGATACGAGCTAGAGATTTCGTTATTTGAATGAATGGAAGTAGGGGTAGTGTATGGAATATATCGTTGAAACATCAGCCGGTCGCTTTGATACCCGGCTGACAGGAAGTGGGGACGTCACATTCGTCCTCGACCACGGGATGATGTCGAACCGACACCAGTGGGGCTGGCTACGGACCGAATTGTTGAAGCGGGGACGGGTCTTTGAATATTCACGTCTCGGGTATGGTCGGTCGAGTCGTGGTAAAAACAAACGACTCTTTACGCATCAAGCAGATGAGTTGGCGGACGTCTTACGGATGCTTCGTGTCGAAGGACCGTACGTCTTCATCGGGCACTCGCTCGGCGCCTATATCTCGCTCGCAAGTGGACGATTGTTTGCAGACGAGACACGCGGCATCGTCTTGCTCGATCCGTCGCATCCGGATGTCGATGCGGCATTACCGAACTGGTACGAACGAACACAAGAGGAGTGGAATCGATTCCTCTATTTCCTTAGTCACGTCCGACCGATCGCCTGGATGATTCCTGATCGTCTCGGCAAAAAGATGTTCAGTGTCTTACCGGAAGCTGATCAATTACCGATGTGGCGGCATTTTGCAGCACCCGGGCATTGGCGGGGGACGCTCGATGAATGGAAATCGGTCGAAGAGAACAATCAGATGATTCTTTCGTTGCTTGAAGACGTGACACAGCCGGTCCTCGTCCTGTCCGCTTCGAACTGGGCGGGAGGTATGCCAGAAAGTTGGTTGAACCCGGCATTGACCGAACAAATCAATGCGGCTCACGCTGCGTTCGCCGACAGTTTACCGAACGGGATGTATCATGTGATTGCGGATACAAATCATTACACGATTGCCGGGTTTTCGCATGAGGCAGCGGAGCGGATCACGGATTTGATTGGGACAACATGGGATTTACCGATTCAAATTCAGTAGTAAGGTTACGCTTTTTCGTTTCACTCGAATCGTTTTCCTGGGACAAGCATCGCGCCGCTTCACTTCGTTGCAGGGTCGATCCTGCTTGTATTTCCCTAAGAAGAGATTCCGAGCGAAAAAAGTTTCTTTTCTTGTGCTTCGGAATATCTGACGGAGCTGACTCTAAAGCCAGTATCTACAAAGAATGACGCGTCACACGCCACTCCTACAGGAAAAAGCGCATTATGCGCTGTCAGAGACAAACAAGACCCGCTTTCCTGCTTGAAGGAAGCAGGAAAACTGGCTTGTGTCTCGCCTGAGGAAAGGGCGTGAGAAGATGCGTCATTTTTTTGGAGTCAGCCCGGTCTACTCCTTGAGTCGATGCTTATCGGCTTTTTTTAGGGAACAAAATAAATCGAAATCATTCCGATTGACGTCAGATAAAAAGTCGGTTACTCTATAAAACGTAACGATTACGTTTTAGGAGATGAATGATGATGCAACCGATATCGATCACCGTTTTATCCGGTTACTTGGGATCCGGTAAAACGACTCTATTGAACCATTTACTACATAATCGCGAAGGGCGCCGCCTCGCGATCATCGTCAACGACATGAGTGAGGTCAACATTGACGCGGCATTGATTGAGCAAGGCGGATTCTCGCGAACGGAAGAGTCGTTCGTCACACTTTCGAACGGGTGCATTTGCTGCACGTTACGCGATGATCTTTTGCTTGAAGTCAAACGCCTCGTCGACCAAGGCGATATTGACGGTATCGTCATCGAATCGAGTGGTATCTCGGAACCGATTCCGGTCGCCCAGACTTTCACGTACGAAGATCCGGACAGTGCAATCGACTTATCACAAGTCACGAAAATCAATGCGATGGTCACGGTCATCGATGGTTATCGTTTCCTGAAGGACTTCGAATCCGGTGAATCGTTGATTGAGCGGAAACAGGCAGTCGATGAGACAGACGTGCGCGAAGTCGTCGACCTACTCGTCGATCAAGTCGAGTTCGCGGACATTATCGTCTTGAACAAAGTCGATCGTCTGACACCGGAAGAACGCCATACCGTCATCGGCTATCTAAAGGCATTAAATCCAGTTGCCCGCTTGATCGAGACGACGTATGGTCAAGTCGATCCGGCAGACATCTTAGATGTTGATCTATTTGATTTTGAACAAGCGGCATCTAGTGCTGGTTGGATCCGTGAGTTGAATGCGGAAGAACATATTCCGGAAACGGAAGAGTATGGGATCAGCTCGTTCGTCTACAAGCGCGACGTGCCGTTCCACCCGGAGCGTTTGCTTGCCTTGATCGAAGACTGGCCGCAAGAAGTCGTCCGGGCGAAGGGATTCTTGTTCCTTGCGACACGTCCCGAGATGGCATTGCTGTTCCATCAGGCAGGATATGCGTCGAACATGGAATACGCTGGTCGTTTTGCATCAGATGAGGATCGACGGACCGAACTCGTCTTGATCGGCATCGGACTAGAACAAGAGAAGCTCGAAGCGCTATTCGATGCGTGTCTCGTTCAAGCAGACGAAACGGACTGGGCGTCATTGAATGATCCAATTCCTGGTCGCGAGATGTACGAAGAAACATTTTTATAAGAGGTCAATCTTTCGAGAAACCGTATCTGCGGTTTCTCTTTTTTGTTATATTTTCATAGTGAATGGGGAAAGAATACTAGTGAAGGTATGTTAATTGAAGGAGGAAAATCTGTGCGCAACCGGATTTTACAATTCGCACTCGTATTTTTAGTCGCCGGTGGCATCATTTGGGGACTATATCAACTCGGCTATTTATTTTATGTCTTAACGATTTCAGCGACGGTCGTGCCGCTCGCCGTCATCATGATCATTTTCATCGAAAACCGGACGGCAGAATCAACGATTGCTTGGTTCCTCGTTCTGATTTTCTTACCAATTCTCGGAGTCATCATCTGGTTGATGTTCGGTCGGAATCCAAGGCGTCGCCGTCGGAATCGTCGTTCGCATGACGAACGGAAATTGCTCAAGCAAGCGATTCGTCCAGTTCGGTCGCTTGCTGTCAGTGAGTTGCCACCGAATCACTTGAAGCTTGCGAACACGATTCGTAACTTCGGTGGTGGCGGGGTGGACGTTCATACAGCAAGTGACATCCTGACGAACGGGGAAGAGACGTTCCCAGCGATTCTTGACGCGATTCGTAAAGCACAGCATCATGTCCACATCCAGTACTACATTTATCGGAACGATGAGACAGGCAAGGCAATCCGTGAAGCGTTGATCGAGCGACTCGAAGCCGGAGTAACGGTGCGGTTCATGTATGACGGACTTGGAAGCTATATGCTCGGTGAGAACTTCCTGCGCCCGCTACGCGACGCTGGAGCGCATATCGCAGCCTATGACCCAATCTCAAGTCCCTTGTTCATCTTCACGGCGAACTTCCGCAATCACCGGAAAATCGTCGTCGTTGATGGAAAAGTCGGATTCACCGGTGGATTGAACGTCGGGGATGAGTACGACGGTAAGAGTAAGAAGTTTGGTTTTTGGCGTGATACGCATTTGCGGCTTGAAGGACGCGCCGTCAAGGAATTACAAGCGACGTTCCTCGACGACTGGATCTATGCCCAAATTGAATCGAGTGACACATGGGAGACGTTTGCGGGGGATGAGTCGATCCACCAGTACTTCCCGAAACATGATGTGGCGTCAGACGGGGCGATTCAAATCGTCACGAGCGGACCGACCTCGAAGGATCCCGCGATTCGTAATGCCTTGATTGCCGCGATCATCGCAGCGCAACGTTCGATCTGGATTGCGACACCGTACTTGATTCCGGACAATGAGACGATGACGCTACTCCGACTCGCGGCACGTGCCGGACTCGACGTCCGTATCTTGACGCCGGGTAAAGGCGACAGCTTTACGTCTTATTACGGGACCCGCTCCTACTTCGGACCACTCTTGAAGGATGGCGTCAAGATTTATACGTATAACCGTCACTTCATCCATGCGAAACTGTTTCTCGTCGACGGGAAGATCGGTGCCGTCGGAACGGCAAACATGGATATTCGCAGTTTTGTCCTCAACTATGAACTGATGGCGTTCTTGTACGACACAGAAAGTACGGAACAGCTCGAGCGTGACTTTATCGCTGATTTCGATGTCTCGATTCAGTTATCATCGAACGATTACGTCAAACGTCCGCTTCGTTTCCGCATTTTTGAGTCGCTCTCGCGCTTGATTTCACCACTATTATGACACAACGCCCCGCATCGATTTTCAGGTGCGGGACGTTTTTTTGGTTCATTCTTCCTTGAAGTGGGAACATGAACTCTTATACACTAGATGTGTAATCGGTTGCACACTACTTAGCCTGGAAGGAAGTGAAAGGGGCGTAAGTCCCGAACCCGTATGCGAACAATTGATGAATCCCATTTCTACACGCGCGACATGAAACCACAAGCACGACCAGACGCCATCATCCAAGGAGATGTCTACCGTTTCACGGTCTTGACGAGTCGGATGATCCGACTTGAGTACGCGGCGGATGGACAGTTCGAGGATCGACCGACCCAAACGGTCTTCAATCGTGATTTTCCGGTACCTGCTTACCGCATCGTCGAAAACGAGGAAGAATTGCAAATCATCACCGAGCACGTCCATCTGCATTATACGAAGGGACCGTTCGCTGCGAACACACTTTATATCGATGTCTTAGGGAACTTCAGTACCTACTACAGCCGCTATACGTTCGGCGGACCGCTCCGGACGTTAAAAGGAACGGCACGGACGCTTGACCATGCGGACGGCGTCATCCCACTCGAAGAAGGGATTCTCTCCCGGCAAGGTTACGCGGCGATCGACGACTCGAACGCCTTCGTCCTGACGGAAGACCACTTCGTCGAACCGCGACGCTCCGGTACGCATGACATCTATTACTTCGGATACGGTCACGACTACAAACAGGCACTGCGTGACTTCTACCACCTAACAGGACCGACACCGATGTTACCACGTCAGGTACTTGGCAACTGGTGGAGTCGCTACTGGCGTTATAGCGAGAAGGAATACAAGGATTTGATGACGCGCTTCAAGACGGAAGACATTCCGTTCTCGGTCAGTGTCATCGATATGGACTGGCACGTCACCGATATCCCGGAACGCTACGGAAGTGGCTGGACGGGCTATACGTGGAACCGTGATCTCTTCCCGGATCCACGCGGATTCTTACAATGGTTGAAGGATGACGACCGAATGGTCACGCTCAACTTGCACCCGGCGGACGGTGTGCGTGGGTTTGAAGAAGCATACGAGGCGATGGCGGTCGCGATGGGCGTCGATCCCGAATCGGATGTCCGGATCCCGTTTGATTTCTCGGACCGGACGTTCATCGAGAACTACTTCACGAAGCTGCATCATCCGCACGAGGCAGATGGCGTCGACTTCTGGTGGATCGACTGGCAGCAGGGCGCGAACTCGAAGATGAAAGGGCTTGATCCGCTCTGGATGCTCAATCATTATCACGCGCTCGATATCGCCCGCGATGGCAATCGACCGTTGATCTTCTCACGTTACGCGGGACCCGGAAGTCACCGCTATCCGGTTGGTTTCTCAGGCGATACGATCATCTCGTGGGCATCACTTCAATTCCAGCCGTATTTTACAGCGACAGCGTCGAACATCGGTTATGGATGGTGGAGCCATGATATCGGGGGACACCAACGGGGAGAGAAAGATGACGAGTTATCGACACGTTGGCTCCAATACGGTGTCTTCAGTCCAATCATGCGCCTGCACAGTACGATGAGCATCTTCAACGGGAAAGAACCGTGGCGTTATTCGACCGATGCGGCGAACGTCATGAAGAAATATTTACGACTTCGGCACCAGCTCGTGCCGTACATCTACACGATGAATGCCCGTAATCACTTTGACGGCTTGCCACTCGTCTCACCGATGTATTATGAGCATCCGGAAGACGATCAAGCATATAACGTTCCGAATCAGTTCTACTTCGGAACGGAATTGATCGTCGCGCCGATGGTCACACCAATGCACCGGAAACTGCACATGACGGCGACGACAGCGTGGTTGCCGGAAGGGGAATGGTTCGATTTCTTTAATGGGCACCGATACCGCGGCGGCAAGCAGATCCGTCTGTTCCGTTATCTCGAAGACCAAGGCGTACTCGCAAAAGCCGGTGCGATTGTTCCACTCGGTCGTCATCTCGAACAGTCGAATGCCCTGCATAATCCGGACGATCTCGAAGTCGTCGTCTTCCCGGGAGCATCGAACCGGTTTACGTTGTTCGAAGACGATAGCACAGGTGTCGCGCACCGCGACGGTGTCAATGTCGAGACGACGTTTGCGCTCGACTGGGGAGCACGTGAGTTGACGATCGCGGCACCAACCGGACACCGTGACTTGTTACCCGAAAACCGCTCGATTACGTTGATCTTACGTGGAGTCCGTGAAGGATACGTTCAGCGCGACGGAGAGAGTGTCACCGGCGTCTATGATCATGCGACGCAGTCCCTTCGCGTTGAACTGGGTGAAGTGACCGATACGATCACGTTGTCGCTCCAAGTTGAGATCTCGACGAACGAGAATAAGATGGACCGGTTGTATGCATTTCTCGACCAAGCGGAAATCAGCTATGATTTGAAGGATCGTTTGTACCGTCTGCTGTCACAAAAGCTCGACCCGGTCAACATGATGCACCAGTTGCAAGCACTCGAACTCGAGAAGGATCTCGTCGACTGTCTGCTTGAGTTGATGTTGTCTTAAACGATTGGATAGGCATGCGAAAAAGCCAGTATTCGTCATCCGTATGGACGAGGAATACTGGCTTTTTGATTGAGGTCAGAACTCTTCGTCTACCTCTTCATCCATCCAAGATAGTAAGTCTTCTGCATCAAGATCGTCACCTTTACTGAGGATCAAGGCTGTGACGTCATCTCGTTTCTGTTCTAATAACTCCGGGTTGTTCGTCAAGACTTCCATGAGGTAATACGCATACGAGCCAAGGAAATCAGGCTGATCGTTTCGTTCGATCAGTGTCATGAACGCTTCGATCAGTTCTTCCTGTTCTTCATCGAGAATCATCCAGTGGGAGTAGGCGAGGAGTTTTTCGTTCTCGTCATCTCCACGGAGAATGTCCTTGATTTCAGGTAACGTCAGAAATACGACATCCGGCATGACGACTTCCGGAACATCGGTACTCAACTTCGTTAACCACTCGTCATATGTCGCCGCGACGAAATGGGTCGTCTCATCCGAAATATCGAGGCACGAGACAGTCGGCTCAGCAGCTTCCGTGAAGTGGAAGTACCAAAAATAGCTCCCTTCTCCTTCCGCGAACATCATGACGTTTCCTTCGACATCCCATTCCCTGAGGACCGACAATTCGTCCAGATACCGTTCGAATGTCAATGACGTCATGGAGCGGAGTGGGAGGTGCAATCCGCTTTCTTCGTCCGACCATGTATTCTTGAACTCGACCATCACGGCCATAGCTTCTGGGGCACCACCGTTTTGTTCCCGGATTTGTTCGAGGTAACGGACGGGGAGTGAACCGTTGACGGCTTGCTCGATTCGTTGAATGTCTGTTTCTTTGACTGAAATCATCGTTTCTTCTTGTGACTCTTTATCCCAAAATGGCATCGTATGACCTTCCTTGCTATGTAGTATGTAGACCTTGATTATACGCGAAGCTGATGGGAAATGTTTCAAAAAAAGACCCTATCCGTTATGGAAGGGTCCATTGTGTCATTTACGACGCAATTTTTTCGCTTTTTGTTTCATGTCGTTGTACGTGATCATCGGGCTATCGTCCATCGTCAAGCGCAGATGGTTCGGTTCACCTTTGTTCGTGATGCCGGAGCAGTACAAGATGTCGGCATATTCATTGAATAGATCCTCGTAAGCCGGCAGGTGGTGCATCAGTCGACCAGGCGATCCCCAGCCACAGAGGACGACGCCATTTTTTGCTTTGACTTCAGCAAGTGTCTTCGCGACGAACTCATAGTTCGTCTCATCGAAGCTCGCTTGCGCGAACGGCAGATCCTCGCTGACGAGCAGGTCCGGCATCAAACTGATGATGTCATATTGTTTGACGGGGTCACTGACATACTTCTTCATCAAATTGTACGCACGTTGTGTCGTCGTTCCAGAGAGAAAGGCGTCCGTCGTCCGTGGTGTGTAGATTAAAGCGGCGACGTGCGTCCCTTCTACGATGTCGTCAAAGATGTAGCTACGTAAATAGCGTTTCGTCTTGTCTCGATCAAACGTCGTTTGGACGCGGATCGACGATTCCTCAATCAAGAGTTCGGAAGAATCGGCTGGTGTCATGGGTGGTGCCTCCTTTTAATTGGTCAAACGTGAGCTGATGCGAAGGAAGAATGCGAGTGTCTTCTTCTTGAGGTCGAGGTCGTTCGCATCGATCGCCTCGACGTGTTGCTGGTAACGATCATATTGGGCGAGCACGTCAGAAACATATTGTTCACTGCGATTGTATTCAAACAGTGCTGTCGCGAGCGTGTCTCGGTCTGATGTCTTCGTAACATCGTGTTGGTTCAGGTATTTCGCTGCCGTGTGGGCGCTGTCGACGAGACTCGTCGGATCGGCTTTCCCGTCGCCGTCCGCGTCCACTCCGAGACCACCATATTTCTCGATGGCTTCCGGATCCGTCACGTCGATGCCGTCATGCTCGATGTCACCGAGCGACGTGCCACCTTCGTATCCCCAACCGACCCATGTTTTCGGCATGAATTGGAACGGACCGATGGCGCCAACGGACGATTGCATCGCTGACGAGTTTGAGAAGATCGTCTCGACGCGATGGATGGAGGCGAGTAGCTTCCAGTCGATGCCGTAACGTGCCGCGGCTTGTTCGTAGATGTCGATGTTCTCGGCAGGTACGCCATGCTGTCCATAATACGTACGATACATTTCATTTTGAACACGTTCCCGATTTTGCCAGTAGATGAAGCTACTGACGATGAGGGCGAACAGTACGAACAAGATGCTGATTCGAAAAACTTTTCGCATATTGTTCTCTCCTCTGTATAGGATTCCACTGAATGGTATCATATTTTAGTAGGGTCTAATAGCACTTTCTGTGACGGGAGTGTGGAATCAAAAAAGGAGTCGAAGTCATGTATCTCTTCGTAAATGGGTTTTTACTCGGATTGCTTGTCGTCCTCTCAATCATCGCAGCGGTCCGTCCGGTCGATTTGACGATCGTTCCACGCAAGGAATTTTACCCCTCGATGGTCCAGTCGAGCGGCATCTTATGTCTCTTACTCGTCGGTGGCACGCTGGTCAGCGGTACGCTGTTACCGGAAATCGGCTTGACGTTTTTTGTCCCAAGTGGTCCAGTCTGGTACGCGACGATTGGACTAATCGTCTTTCTCTGTATCGTCTTGCTTTTGACAGCGACCATTCCAGCGTTTCGCAAACGTTTATTGCCGCTCTATCAAAGTGAGGCGGAGCGACTGATTCTGCCGCGAACGAAAGAGGAGCGGACCGGATTCCAAATGGTCGCGCTAATGGCTGGGGTGACGGAAGAGTTGATCTATCGCGGGTTTCTCTTCCATACGCTTGGATTATTTTTACCGTTCTCTGAAGTCAGCTTCGTCTGGATCGGTGCCATCCTGTTCGGGATTGCCCATCGCTATCAAGGGTGGTTCGCGATTCTCGTGACAGGACTGATCGGAGCGGGATTCGGCTACTTGTATCTAGCGCTCGAGACGCTCTGGCCGCTGATCATCATCCATGTCTTGATCGATCTCGTTGCCGTCTACGTTTACAAGGACGATGTTAATTCCTGACATCGTCAAAAAGCGTTGAATTTGGTAGACTGAATGTCAAGCGAAGTTATCGTTTAAATTGGTCAAGTTGACGGTTGCAGAACAGGTCAAATGACAGGTAGAATGAGAAGGTAAACGCTTACACATCAAAAGGAGATGGATGAAACCATGCGAACGATCACTTCCACTGGCGAGCGAAAGAAGACGAGTTGGACATTGAATATCGGCAATCAGCCACATTTAATGATGGATGGTGTGACAGAACAAACGCTTGATGCCGAACAACGTGTCATCTACGACGAATTTTTGATTCCGACGACGGACACTTTGATTCATCGGTTCAAAGCCCGCTTCCCGAACCATCTCTGCGAGAACGGGTATGATGTGTATGGCGCTGCCGCTTTTGACGAACAGGTCGTCGAACTGATCTCGAATTGGTTCATCGAGCTGGTCACCGTCTTAACAGCGATGCAGCGGACGAAAGGCATTCAGCATGTCCAGATTGAAGGCGGTGTCGCAAAACGGACCGACTTCTTACCGACCGTGCGTCGGACATGCCGGGCACTGGAGTCGACGATTGATATTTATTGAAACACCAGTCACGTGTTCAGAGAGGGCGTCCATCAGGGCGTCCTCTCTTTTTTTGTTCATCTCGAATCGTTTTCCTGGGAAGTGATTTCGAGTGAACAAATCGCTCTCCTTTCTTCCGGTCATAAAAAGTAGAAACAAAATCAAAATACTCGCGGAGTCGGACATTTTTGTCCGGCTCCTTTTCATTTTCTGGATGATAGCAGGAAAAAACAGGTTGACGCTAGACTGTATGGCATGTACCATACAGTTAGCAGATGTACTATTGTCTTAATACAATGGTGATAATCAAGGAGGGAAAGTCTAGTGCTTGAAGTGAAGGGGCTACAAAAGCGATACGGACGAAAAAAGCACGTCTTACGTGACGTGACGTTCTCTGTCGGTCTAAACGAAGTGACATGTCTGATCGGCTTGAACGGGGAAGGGAAGTCGACGATTTTAAAAGCGATACTCGGTCTGATTCCGGTGGATGCCGGGACAGTGACGGTCAATGGCAAAACGTCGCGCGACCAGATCGCGTTCGTGCCTGATCTCCAGACGATGCCGAGCTACATGACGATCGGACAAGCGCTCGCGTATATGGCGGATCATTATCCGGATTGGAATCAAGAGACAGCGGAACGGTTGCTGCAGACGTTCCAGCTGTTTACGACGGATAAAATGGCGAACTTATCAAAAGGGAACAAGGCGAAGTTCAATCTCGTTTTAGGATTCGCCCTCGATCGACCGTACATATTACTCGACGAACCGCTCGCGGGAATCGATCTCTTCATGAAGGAACAGATCGCTTGGATTTTCTCAAGTGAGTTCATGGAAGGACGGAGCATCCTGATGACGACTCATGAAATTGCCGAGGTCGAACAGGTGATTGACCGAGTGTTGTTCTTACGGGACGGGAAAATCGTCGAAGTCAAAGAGACGGATGAGTTACGCGGCCGTCATCATCAATCGGTCCAGGACCGGATGCGGGAGGTATATCAAGGATGAAACGCTGGTTGTTATTAACGAATGAAGAACTGAAACGAAGTACGAAATTACTGGTGTTGTTGATTTCAGGATTGATCGTCGCAGAAATCGCGTCACTGCTCTATCAGATTTACGATTATCAAAGCACGATCGAGAAAACGATGCGGATCGATCAGATTTCAGAAATGGACGCAATTGCACAAGCAGGTGGTGCGTTGACCTTCGCACAGGCAACGGATTTTTACGATTCAATCATTGTTTTAGCGATGGGGATGATTCTCTTGTTCGCGTTCTGGATTTGGTATCGCGACTGGGTGGGCGAGACGAAATACATCTACCGACTACTATTGTTACCGGGATCACGTCGGGCGATTATTGCATCAAAACTGACGGCCGTTCTTCTCGTCGTCGCTAGTCTGATCGGAATTCAGTGGGTCTTGTTGTTGCTTAGTCGCAATCTTTACTTATGGCTATTGCCAGATGCTCAACAGGTCACAGCCAGCATCAACGAATACTCCTTCTACATGAAGTTGTTCTATACGATGTACCCAACTGACATTTTATTCATTTTACTAATGACATTCATCGTCATCTCGTTCGTCTTCATGACAGTATTACTTGAGCGGTCGTTTCGAAGAGGAAAAGCGTTCTTGCTCGTCGGATTACACGGGGTTGCGCTGATTGGCGGTTATATCGTTTTAGGCGTAGCCTTGTCAGCTATTTCGAGCAACCTGAGTCAGCTGCATATGCAATTTTATTTCGGATACGTCGTGCTCTTAACGTTATATGTGTCATACAAAAATCTGCGGTTAGTCCAGACGCGCCTATCCGTCTAAAGGAGAAATCTCATGAAACGATATCGTCAACTTTTGATCTATGGATTGATCATTCTCATGACAATCGGGAGCTACATCGGCTATACGCTGTCGATCCAAGGCGCAGACTTTTCCCTCGAGACCATCAGTGGGAAATCTTCGCAAGTAGAAAATTTTAATTTACGTTTACAGACGAAAGGAATGCGTTCGACGATTTATGATGCCAATGCAAATGGAGACATCGAAAAACAGTCAAACTCTTACGTCGGACAACTATTCCGTAAGGATAGAGTGACGGATTTACCAGACAAATATTATGAGTTCACGACGAAAATGGAAACAAATGTCAGTGGGGATGGGCAATCGGAATATGCGATTCAGATTAAACACAATAAACTGCAATTTAAGATGTTTACGTTCAAGACAGAGGAAATGTTCGAGAAGACATTTCAGTATGATACGAAATTTGAGACGGGGATGGATTTACAAGCAAGTGTCGTCGATAAACAGGCGATGAAGGTCTATGTTCAACTTGATCGTGTCGATCAGCCTATGGAAACGAAACTCCTTGTGCTTGATTTAGCAGGCGACCGGGTCGAAGAAATCATTCTTCAAAAACCTATAGCACCTAAACACTCTCGTCAATTCTTAGCAATTTATCGAAATGAAATCGTCTACACGGAACAAAAGTCCGACAGCGAAGATGAAAACGTTAAGCAGTCCTATTTCCTCGATGACGGAAAAAGCGTTCAGTCCATCAAGGAGTTGAATCAGCAACAAATCGGGTTTACCCCCTATGCGAACGGTCGTTATTTAATCGGATTCCGTCTGCCGGAAGGGGAGACGAAACGAATCGAATGGTCGATGTTCGACTTGGAAACGAAACGATTATCCGAGCATAGCGTAAGCAGTCCGCTTGTTTTGAAAAAGATCGATTGGTTGGATTCGACGGACGAGATGCAGCTCTATCTCTCATCAGAGACGAACGCAGGATTCCAAGTGTCTGTGATCGATCTGAAGAATGAACAACTGATGTATCAAGGTGAAATCAAAGATGCGAATCATAAAAAAGGAACGCATATCTATGATTTTGCGATTCAATGATCTACGAATGAAAAAACGCTTCGGACCGGAAAAAGTTATCCGGTCCGAAGCGTTCTTTTTTTCGTTTTGACTAGGAATCAATGCGTCCTAAGGCGAAAGCATCAAGACGTGAAGTTTTTCTCTGCCGCTTTACAGGCACGCAATAAGGCATCCTTGAAGAAACGATCTTCCTGCGAAGCGAGTTGTTGTGTTGCTTCCTCGTCCCCGCGCAGGGAGCGGGCGAGCATCTGAATGACCTTGACCCAGCGCCGGACGTGATCGAGTTGCGGGCGACCCATCGCGACGTATACCGTGAACCAATCGTTCTGATCGCGACGGATCATCCGTTGGAACAGTGATTTTGCGAGATCGACTTCTTCGGTCGTCGGGAGCTCGTTCGTCTCGAAATAGCGACGTAACGCGGCGACGGCAGTCGCATACGCTGCCTTGACGTCTTCCGACGGCTGATGTTTGCCGTAGTCGGATGTCGATAGATGAAGTAAGGCAGGTTTTTTCTCGACACCCGTGATCCAGGCGGAGATCGTCTTATTGCCCTTATAAGCTTGACGATTCTCGACCGGGAGCTTCGCCGTGACGTTTCCGACTTTCCCGATCAAGGTCACTTTGTTGTTGCGATCCTGGATTTCGGTCACTTTCATCTCGACCGTATCACCCATTTCATGAGGAATGGCTTTCGGCTGGAGCTTTTCTCCTGCCGAGAGCGGCGAACGCTTGCGGATCATCCGCAGTGCTTCTTGTTCAATCCGGTCGTCAAGCGACCACAGATGTTCCGGTGGGACGTTGCGGAACCGGCGACGTCGGACCTTGATGTACTGGTCAAGCGCGTCAGCAGCTTGCTCCCGCGTCGATTCACCACGTGCGACGGGGCCGATGATGTCTCGGAGCGTAATGGATTCGAGACGTTCCATGATGCCTTCGAACGGGATGAGTTCCATTACGTAGAGACTACAGACGACGAGTTCGCATTCGCGAGGAGTGAGTGGGCGTTTGGCCATAAATTGACTTCCTTTCAGCTGGTTGATGTTTTTAGTATACCAAAAAAAAGCCATCGTCACGTAATCCCGTGACGATGGACTGAAAAAGCTTACAAGACGAATGCCGATTCCGAACTGTTTTGCAATTCGGCGGACGCGAGATGTGTGACACCGTTCATGAACGGGTCATGGGCGACGAACAAGTCACCGATTGCTTTGATCTCCGCCACGGTCGCATTCTCCTTCGCACCAGCGATGCGCAAGCGATACGGTTTTTTCGTCACCGTATCGAACGTCAGGACGATCGTATGTTCCATCAATGGTCACTCCTTTCATGAAATCTAGAGGATGGGTTATGCCTTCAGTAAAGCGTAGTCACGGCTGATTTCCGTCAGCGCGTAGCGTCCGTCGAGTAAGCTACCGATCGATTGCCCGATCGAAGCGACGACGTCTGCTGGAAGATTCGAACGTAAGCCGTTGTAGCGGCGGCGAGCGACGACGGCATCACCGTTCGCTGTCACCTTGTCCTTACGCTCGAAGACGATGACGAGACTCGTCTTGATCTCTTCAGCTTGTGTCATGTGTATCACCTCCTTCGCCCTTATTGACAGGGGAAGAGACCGGATTGTTCGAAAGGAATGAAAAAAACATGGTCTGGTTACGTTTTTTACGAAAAGTCTCGTTTCTACGGATGCGGACGCTCGGGTATGCGTCCTTAATTTTCGTCTTCGGTGTCGCGGGCATCATGTATGCGCTTGAGCCGGAGACGTTCGGGTCCTACTTCCGCGCCGTCTACTGGACGATGACGACCGTCGTCACGGTCGGATACGGTGACTTCTTCCCGAACTCGGATACCGGTCGGATTCTGACGATTTTCGTTTTCATCTTCGGGATCGGAATCGTCGGTGGATTGATCTCAAAACTGGTCGACGGTGTCCAGTTGATTCGTAATCAAAAGGAAAGAGGGTTGTTACAAGTGAAGGAAACAGGGCATACGGTCGTCTTCGGTTACAGTCGGCGTTCGAAGCACGTCATTGAGTCATTGCTCGAACATACGGATGTCGTCCTCGTAGACGACCTAGAGCGAGAGCCATTCAGTCACCCCCGGTTCCATTACGTCTGTGGTGATCCGGCGCTGACGTCGACGCTTGAGCGAGCACACATCGAAAAGGCGGTCCGTGCGATCGTCCTCGCTGACCATTCGATTCCACCAGTCCATGCTGACGGACGGACACTGTTGATCGCTTCAAGCATCGAACGGGCGAACCCGAACATCTATACGATCGTCGAGATGATGCTTGAAGAACACCTCGACAGCTTTGAACAGGTCAAGGTCGATGAAGTGTTGCTTGGTGACGAGACGATTGCCCGGATGGCAATCCTCGCGTCCCATCATCCTGGCGTAACGAAGGTCGTGACGAATCTGTTGACGAAAGACGGTGAAGGGATGTTCTCGATTCCTACACGACCGGAATGGGCGACATACCGCGATGCGTTTCATGCTTTGCTGGAAGAAGGGGTGACGATTCTATCTGACGGGAAGCGGCTTGATTTGAACCAACGTCTCGACGAAACGATTCCGAAAAATGGCACGCTGATCGTCTTATGTTCGGAGGAAACCGCCCAACGAATCGGAGCAATTTAGGTCGGGCATGATTCAACTAATCTTTTTTCGGGTATAGTAAACAAATTTACTAAACGGAGGAAAAGGATTATGACACAACCACAACCAGAATGGATCCAAGAATTATTTGAGACGGTCGATCAAGGCGAAATTAAAAATGCACCGAAATTACTCTATATGGCATTGACGCTTGAACCAAGTTATTTTACAAAAGCAGTTAGTCGTTTTAATCAACGATTGGAAGTCGAACCATTAACGGACGTTTCGGAACTACTGACGGTTTATCGTCAATTCTTCCTCTCAGCTAATCCGTCAGAGGAATACTGGTCACTTGCCTGGAACGAACTCATCCAGACCCTACAACATATGATCGATCGACCAGAAGCGCAGCAATTACTTAAAGAACATGTTGATTTACTCGACTGGTGGTCAAGTGAATCCTTACTGTCACTCCCGAGCTGGTTAACGATTCTCGACGTTGCAGAACGGATTGACGCGCTCGATCAATTTAGCAGTTATCTTCCAGATATCTTCGAGAGCTATGCGCTCGAGACAGCAAAGGATGAACCGTTCGCTCGTCTTGCCTGGTACGCACTCGCAAGCAATCAACAAGAGTTGCTTGCCCCGTACAGAGAACGGATTGAAGCCGGTTCATCGAAGGAAATTCAGTCTCTTCGTCAAGCGGATCTCGTCGATCAAATTGAAACGACACGGGTCGTTATGTTAAAGTCGAAAGATAACGAGCCGATTGAATTAACATTTGATCGAAAATGGACATTATAAATTATCGAAGAAAAAATGACACCTAGAAGCCGCACGAATCCAATCCAAGGGGTGTAGGGATGATTCACGTCAATTTACCGAGTGGTGACTATGTCGTGTTAGTAGAAATAAATCGTGAAGTGCTGCTGTGTCATTCGATTGAAGAAGCGGAACAAGCACAACGTGACCGGTATGAACTGGTCGGACGGATGAGCGAACGCTTGCCGGCAGAAGTGATCGGACCCTCGATTGCGGACTTCGTCCGCTTTTCGACCGGGTTCATCGGCGAAGAAGTAACGTGGCATGAAGATGAAGAAGCGTTCTTTTGCCAACAGTTCGAGACGTTCGACGGTTCCCCGTTAGGTGAAGATTTGACGGGTATCGATGCAACGCGTTGGCGTGCGGTCCTTGCACGCTATTATGCTTACGTGACGATCGGAAAGATCATTCCTTTTGAAGTCAGCGAAGAACCGGACGGTACGGTTCCGCTTTAGTCCAGACGATTCTTCGGTCGGCGCGTAAACAGAGAAGGGCAGGGTTCCCATGAAAAAGCAACTTGCACTACTCACGCTAGCGACAATCGTCGCCATGCCAACGTCTGCTTTCGCGCAGTCTCAATACGTACAATACGACCCAACATTTACAGAACAACAAAAACAAGAATGGTTGGCGAATCAAGGTCTGACCGAGATTCGTGCCCTGAAACAAAAAGGATTCTCACTCGTCGAGCCCCTTGCGCACCTCGAAGAAAAGGATATCGACGCCGACTTGATTCCGATCACGGACGTCAAAAAAGCAACGGATTCTGCCCAATTCCAGCAAACGTACCTCGATCAGTCACGAATTCCGGCTTACTGGAAGTACAGCCGCGGGAAATCGGATGTTCGTGTTGCGATCATCGATGACGCGATCGATACGAAACACCGTGAGTTCAAGGATGTCATCTATAAAACGACGACGATTTCCGGGATTCGCAAACCAGATGATCACGGGACACATGTCGCGGGGATTGTCGGGGCGCGTGAAGACGGTCAAGGAATCGTCGGTGTCGCTTCGGGTGTCAAACTGATCGGGGCGGACGTCTTTGACGGAGAATATGCCGGGTCGATCGATATCGGCGACGGTATTCTGTATGCCATCGAGCAAGGGGCAGATGTCATCAATCTGTCGCTCGGACAATATGAATACGATCCATATATGGAGTCCGCGATCAAAAAAGCAGAAGCGAAAAACATCCTCGTCGTCGGCGCAGCCGGGAACGACGGGAAGGGGAAAGTCCTTTTCCCAGGCTCAATGAGTCAAGTCGTTGCCGTCGGATCAGTCGGGACGCTCGGTCGTGCCTCGACGTTCTCGAACTACGGTAAAGGACTCAACATCATGGCGCCGGGTGAAGGGGTTTACTCGACGATCGTCGGGAATAAATACGGCTACTTGGACGGAACGTCGATGGCGACACCAGTCGTCAGCGGTGTACTGGCACTCGCAAAATCGAAGAATCCGTTCGTCTCGAACACGACGATGCGCAGTAAGTTATATGCCGCAGCGACGAAAAAATCAGGCGATACGAAGTCGCATTACGGAACGGGTCGCTTGAACGCCGGAATCTTGGCGACGTTACCAGCACCGATCTCGAAGATCTCGTTGCCATCAACGGTCAAGCCGAATCAGCTGTTTTCATTCTATTTCGATGAGTACGCGAGTGCGAAGACGACGACACGTCTCTATAAGGACGGGAAGGTCGTCAAGACGTTCACGCAATCGAATTTAACGAACGGGACGCATAAGTTTACGTATAAGTTGAAAGACAAGGGGGCTTACAAGCTCGTCTTTACGACGACAGGCGGGCGCCATACGCGGACCGTCGAACGACTCCTGACAGTGAAATAAAAAAAAGCGCCTCCCACTTAGTGAGAAACGCCGTACGAGACCTGAAGATTACTTCGGGTCTTTTCCTTTTTTATAGACGGGCGTCGGAGGTGTTAATGCCTCTCCAGTCCACGTGATCATCGCTTCCATCTTGTATCCTGTATCATCCTCATGGACGAATGACAGGCGACTGGAATCGATCAATTGGTATAAACCATAAGCGACCTGGTCGGCCCAAGAGCGTAACGTCATCGCATTATCATACAACGGGATTTGCTCAGGGAAACGTTCATTCATAAGCAAGATATCGTGTTGATCGAAATGATAGCTACGTTTTGAGAGTGCATCGGGCGCCTTGACGTTGAACGGCTCGAACGCGTGGATGAGCTCTCCTTGACGATAGAAGGCGAAGATGCCGTTTCGCAGATGAAGTGCCTTGATCTCATCGATCTCGATCAGGAATGTCAACTTGCGAACCGTTCGCCGGTTCGTACCAGAGCGTCGTTTTTTCATGCTACATGCCCCCTTCTGAACTCTTGTACTATACCGTGAAATGAGGCAGGGACGCAACTTTTTCGTTTATAAAACGAGAATTGCCTCTTGCAGGAAAGCGGCATCTACGCTACACTCATAAGCAGTGACTATGTTGGTTCGGACAATCGCGGGGCATTTCGGTGCTTTGAGGAAAGTCCATGCTCGCACAGCCTGCGATGGCTGTAGTGATCGTGCTACACAAAAAGATAAGTGTAGGCAGCGTCAAGCTGACGGCAGAAGGAACGCCTAAGTCTTCGGATATGGCCGAAACTTCTTGAAGGTGCCACAGTGACGGAGCTTCATGGGAAATCATGAAGGTGGAACGAGGTAAACCCCACGAGCGAGAAACCCAAATTTGGTAGGGGAATTTCCGGAGCGGAACTGAACGCGAAGGAGAGCGTATGCAAATACGGAGATAGATGATTGTCGCCTGCGTGTGAGGGTCAAACCGTTTGAAACACTAAGGAACAGAACATGGCTTACAGGACCACATAGGCTGTTATTTTTAAGTTGAACGAGAGTCCAGGTCCACCCTGGGCTCTTTTTTTATTGCAATGAAACGATTCAGTGGAAGAAACGATAAAGGAGTGAACGCGATATGGCAAAACGCTTAGTCATCGCGACAGCGGCGATGGGAATCGAAGCGCTCGTCGCAAAAGAAGTCCGTGCGTTAGGATATGAATGTACGGTCGAGGACGGAAAGGTCTACATCGATTGTGAGATGGAGGACATTCCCCGTTTGAACATGTGGCTTCGGACAGCGGACCGGATCAAACTCGTCGTCGCTGAGTTCCGCGCGACGACATTCGAAAAATTGTTCGATCAAGTCAAGGCACTGCCGTGGCACGAATTGATGCCGTGGGATGCAAACTTCATCGTCAACGGTCGTTCGGTCAAGTCGAAGCTCTTCTCGATCCGTGACTGTCAGAAAATCACCGAGAAAGCGATCGTCTCGCACATGCAAGAACAGTACAACAAAGGAACGGAATGGTTACCGAAGACAGGCGCGAGCTATCCGATCGAAGTTGCTTTGTTAAAAGACATCGCGACATTAACGATCGATACGTCTGGCGACGCGTTACACAAACGTGGCTACCGTGAGTTCCACTCAGCAGCCCCACTCAAAGAAACGATGGCAGCAGCGATGTTGATGCTGACGAACTGGAAGCCGGACATGCCGCTCTACGACGTCTTCACCGGTTCAGGTACGCTTGCGATCGAAGCAGCGATGATTGGGCGTAATATCGCACCAGGGATCAACCGCGAGTTCGTCTCACAGGAATGGAAATGCATTCCGAAGAAGGCGTGGTTCGACGCGATCAAGGAAGCGAATGAAAAAGCCGAGTGGGACAAACCATTGAAGATTTACGCAAGCGATGTCGATCCAGAGATGGTCAAGCTCGCGAAAACAAACGCAGAACTCGCAGACGTCCGCGATGCAATCAACGTCATGCAACGCGACGCAGCAGACTTCAAACCGAAGGAAGATTTCGGTGTCATCATCGGGAACCCGCCGTACGGGGAGCGTCTCGAGGACGCACGTGAAGTTCATCAGCTCTACCGCAAAATCGGAACAGCGTATAAAGAATTCCCATACTACAGTGTCTACATGATCACGTCGTATGTTGAGTTCGAAAAAGCGTACGGTCGCCCAGCGACGAAGCGCCGAAAGCTGTACAACGGGAACATCGAAGTTCAGTTCTATCAGTATTATGGTTTGCGTCGGAAACGTCCGCAGGCTTAAGCGATTTGTGAGAAGTGAGTGGGCGTCAGTTCCCACTCACTTCTCACTTTTTTATTTTTTTCGCCAAAATGTCATGAGCCGCTCGGTTGAGCGGTTTTTTTTATCGTCTATTAATGCCGCGAGTTGATTAGCAGTATCATATTGTAATTTCCTCTTGGTATGTAAGTTTAGTTTAAGTCAGCAAAAAAGGCACCTGAGTGCCCTCGTTGTACACCTTTTAGTTTGCTTCTGGACCAGCAGTTTCGAAGAACTTTTCGAATCCGGGTAACTCAGTCTGTGCTGTGTCCTTGATTCGTTCGAAATGACTTTTTGCTTTCATTAGTGTGCCGTCAGGATCTTTTTGGAAATCTTCAGGGTAATCCTCAAGCAACAATGATAATTGATCAAGCTCTTTGATAATAATGCGATGTGATTCCATGGCCTGTGTAAATCCATTAGTCGTATAGTCAGGTGCTTCAAAGTGAGTACTCGCGGTAATTTCATTTGCTATGGTAGCATCAAATTTATATAAATCTTTCAAATCGTCTACTGAAATATATTCAAATTGACTAAAGCCATCTTTCTTTTTATAAGGAGTGAATTTTTGTTGCAATTCATCAGCTTCTACATAAATAGCGTTCATAGCTTCTGAAATTTTGAAAACACTAGTAATGGCTTCAGGATATTTCTCTGCATCCGTTTGATCGGCTATAGCTGATTCATTATTAGTATTTCCTTCCTCTGTGACCGGTTCCGCAATGACTGGTTGATCGATAATAGAGGAAGAATTAAATATTGCTTCGTTTATAGGTATTGCAAGTAGTGATTTCTCCTCTCTATTGGGCAAATAGCTTTCAGCTTCGTTCCACGTTTCAAAACTCTTAGCAACCGTATACGTTTCTAGACTATATGCCATATCTAATAGGTTCTGAGAAAGAGGTTCGAGTTTTTCCGCTATCACGTTTTCTACATTTGTGAATGGGACATCTTCATTTTTCGCCATGTACGCACCAGCAGCCATCATATGAGCAATTTGTGCGGCTTCGTTCAATATTTCAACTTGCGCGTCTACTCGATCTCTCACATCTTGGGTGACAGTTTTTTGAAAATCTTTGATTCGAAGTTGTTCTGTTTCTTTCATCTTTTTTTGTTCTTTAACAATACGGTTCACTAACTCGGTTGTGGATGAAATAGCCTTCTCAACAACAGGCTTCCCTGTATCTAAAGCATTTTGGACATCTTCTGGAGAGAAATCATTGTTCGTTTGTTCTACATTTGTTCCGTGTCCGAAAGAGGCGAGATCTCTCGGATCAGAAGCTACAGGTGTGTCACTTTTTTGTTTTGCTTTTTCTGTTTTTGATTCGGTGATAGGAGTTTCCTTTTTAACCTGTGATGATTTAGCATGCATCCCAAGAAAGTACGATCCCCCGATTAATACAACCGCAAGGATTCCAATAATCCAGCGCATCTGGATGGTCCGTCTATTATAACGACTATATTTAAAAGTTCGTTTCCTTTCATTGTCCACGACGCATCCTCCATTAATAATTATTTATTTAATCCTTATTTATTACATTTATTCTTTTGATTACCATATTAATTCTAACTCAAAATGGTTTATTATACGACATGGATTTAAGCGATGGAATAACTATCTTCGCATCGAACAATCGTATACTTAACGTATATAAATATTGAAATGCAGTTACTCCATTAATTTCCAAGTGTTATAGTCTCTGTCGTGAAAGGATACATGCAAAAGTTACATTTAGTATATGCATGATTGATGTTGCACAATCATTACATAATTTTTAAGAACCTCTCTAGATTAAATTAAGACAATATCAAAAATCCCTTTGAAATGCCATACTTAAAAAAATACAAACTTTGAAAGAGTTTTTGATTAGCACAAAGTATATTTTTAAGCAGGATGATGCGAATAGTAGTCAAAAGGTAAACATAAATGATGTACTTATACATACTGAGGGAGAAAAACATGACAAGGATCTGGATCGAAGAGTATGAAGTAACGGGTGATTTAGGGCGTCTATTTGGTCACTTTTTAGATATGGATGATTCAATTAAAACGGCATATTTAATAAGTCCGTCAGAGGGAGACGAATGTATTACACCGACGAAGAAAATTTTGTTTGAGTTTTTAGAGCATCGAAATGATTTTCCACTGTATCTGTATTTTTCAGATGAATATGTATTAAGAGAACGACATCAGCAGTTCTTTCAGCAACAGGATGTTGACTATACCATTCAAACGGTTTATCCGAATCGCAAACATCATTTAGATCCGCTTGTATATTTTACAGTCGAGTTAAAGAACAAGGAAGCACTCCGACGCGTCGTTCGTAAGACGTACTGGTTGGGAGAAGAGAATGTCTTCTACGTGATTTCGAATTATGATAATTTAAAATTTACGTTTGAGGAAAGGCAGCATTGGGGGTTTCAACAATATCTGTCAGTTGCTTCGTTTGATCGAAATCCTCCATCAGTGCTTATTAAGCCTGGTCATGACGGATGTGGTTTTTTCATATGTTCAAACGATCGATCGGTGAATTCGTTAGAAAAAGTCATTCGGAGTATGCCAGAAGAAATCATCACGTATCAAGTCAATGATGAACTATATGAAGCTGAGAATGAAGAGTAAATTCACTCTTCAGCTATCGGAGGTGCTGCATGAAACCGGCCATCAAACAGATTAATCCATCGTCTAAACGCCCGGGTGTATCACTAATCGATCTAAAGCGTGCAGAAAAAATCCTCGGTGTAAAATTTCCGACGGATTACATTTCACTCATGCAGGAATCAAATGGTGCAGCCTTTCATGACTGACAACTCTATTCGATACCTACTGAATCGAGTCATTCTGAAGTCGAAGATATCATCCACCATCACATAAATCGTCCAGATGGTTTACCGGAAGATATGATTTGCTTTGGTGAACATTTAGATGGTAGACGGTTATGCTACCGGATTCGACGTCGCTTTTTACAAGAGCTCGTCTTCACGTGGCATCCTAAAAAGGGACTTGAAAAATACTGTGCCTCTTCACTCAACGAATGGGTAGAATCCGAAATGTTACGTGACCGGGCTAATAAAAAGATTACCCTGGGTACTTTTAGTGTTAGTAGTCATCGACTGCTCGTGACGGATTCGAATGAAAAAGATGTAGCATCGATTGTCTTGGAGCAAGTGAAGTCTGGCGCATGGACGGCTTCCGTCACATATGATTCAGATGGGACGGTTCGCTTGCTTTCAGTATACGAAGGTGTCGATCAGCCGACGGGCAGATGGACGCGCTCGCATGAGATTGCGATTGATTCGGGATTTGTACTGATTGGTGATGATGTTGCGTTTCGTGAGGAGGAACTAGCCGAGGAACTCTTTTTCGGTCAACAGGACGTCCATTTGTTTCAAGCGGGTATCATGACCGAGTCGGGATATGGAGACGGTATCTATCATCTGAAAGTAAAGAAAAATCGAGATAAACAAATCATCGGAGTACGAATCAATTTCATGGAGTAGCAATTGAAAGACCGGTCAAAGGAATCCTCCTTCGACCGGTCTTTTTGCGATATGTAGTTATTTGATATTATCGATGGCGTTGCCGTCCTGATCGACTTGAGTAGAATGCCCTGTCCAGCCACGACCTTTTGTCTCTAGCCAGCGGGTGAATTCGACGAGAAATTCCTCTTGTGGTACATGACCACCATCTTTTTTGACGACGACGTACCCGTCAAGCTTTACATATGACTCCTTCAGTGATTCCATGCGTAATCTCCCCCTAAGTAGCGGATGCAAAAGTAAGAGTATAGCGCTCGAATCATTCATTTACAAATGATATCCATTTATCTTCCTACATCAACAAATGGTCCGCTCGACATAAAACCGTCACCTTCACATCATCAGCGACAGAAAAGCCATTCATTCGTGTGCCATCATTCATGCGAAGTGGTGTCGTTTGGACGATGTCCTGAAAGAAAAATAGATCACTTCGTAAACGACGCAGTAACTGGCGAACATGATCATATGTTATCACTTGACCACTCAATTCCGTCAATCGCTCGGCTAGCGCAGGATATGTTGATGTCGTGTTCGTCATAATCACGAAGAGTGTCAAGAAACCGTTTGGATTCAGTAAGATAGTTTGTTTGCCCCACTCGACGAAGGTTCCCTCTGAACTGCTTCGTAAGACGATTTCTTGATTGTCAGCTTGATACTCCTGAAATGAACGTTCATTGATCAATATCTCCGCTCCATCTTGGATTTTTCGGTAATAGAGACGATCGAACAGGTGCTCATCTTCAACGAGTAATTCGTTTCGGTATTTGTTGAGTCGTGCCGCTTCGTCCGGATGTTCCTCGTGTTCTCGGTATTCGAGTTCAGCAAGTGATTCGCGAGCCAGGTAGATGCTGCAGTTGACGACAAACATATGCGTCAGTGTCGTCTGAATGTCTCTCAGAGCAGCGTCGACCGTACCGTCGAGCGCTCGGCTGAAGTGACGTATCGCTTCCGCATACTGACGATTGACATAATGAATATAGCCGAGACGATAATTCGCAAGTGGATGCTTCGGACGAAGGCGAATTGCCATAGTCAATGCGCGACGCGCTGCGTCATAATCCGGCGTCTCCGAAAATTTTGAGTACTCCGCTTGGCGGACATACAGATTCGTTAGTTCGTCTTCTAATTGTTTTCTTTTATCTCGATCCGTCGTTTCCCGAATGGTGCGGTGTAGTTCTTGCGCTCGTGCATAACTCGTTATCATCTCTTTCATCCTTTCTATCTCTTTTCTTTCATCATAGGGCGGACCAACGCGTGTGACAAGCTGTCACAGTGGTGTTGCTACTCTATAGATACCAACACTAAAGGAGTCGAAGTGAGATGAGAAACGAAAGCAAATGGATCCGATATGGCATTTTAAGTGGGGAAGTCATCGAGGAACCGACATGGTCAGCTTGTGTACAAGATGTCATGCAACGAGCGGGTCAACAAGAAGCGACGGATGAAGAGATTCTCGATTGGATCGAAGAAGCAAAACATCGCTATGCACCACTTGACGATCATGGGATGGAGGCATTGTTTGATCCAAGAAAACAGGAGTTACCCTATCATCTGTTTGACGGGTATGTCCGAGGCGTCATTCGTATGTTGAACGATCTTGGGATTTTGACAAGTTCCTGTTGTGACGGTCACGGTAAACGAGCTGCTCGGATATATACGCAGGATTTGCTGACGAACCAGCAACGGTATTTGCTTCGTTTAGCGGCAGACGCAGTTCCAGGGTTGACCGTGTCCTTACAAAGTCGGTGGATTCAACTTGAAGTGAGAGGTCAGCGTTCGCTATTGCTCGATTTAGCGGAAGTCTTATACCGCATCAAACAAGACGCAACGACGATACAAGAACTGGAGTTGCAACGCTTTAGAAAGCGTCTACTAAGATGGCTCGCAATTCCTGGACAAAGCAGAAGGGAACAGATGGTTCGCAGTCGCTTACAACAGGCAGTCCGCCGGTTTGCTGACGATTCTTTTGTCGATGAAAAAGGAAACCTACTCGTGACCTACCATCAAGGGGAAGGACCGGTCATTTTATTATCGGCACATCTCGATACATTCGAACGCATCGATTCGTACCGGACGCTGTTTCAGGAAGGAACAATCTTAACGAGCTCAAACGGGATTCTCGGGGCAGATGATCGAGCGGGCATCGCTGCGATTCTTGAACTCATGGAACGCATCCCAGCGACTGACTTCCGCGGAACGATCAAGCTCGCTTTTTCAGTCGAAGAAGAAATCGGTTGTCGTGGTGCGGAAGCGATGGACGCGTCCTTTTTAGAGGACGTCGACGCAGCAATCGTCTTTGATCGCCGTGGTACACGCGACATCGTTACAGGTTGTTATGGCGAGTTTGATTTTTGTGAGACGGCTTTTGGTGCATGTTTTGAGCAAGCAGGTCTGTTGAATGATATGCCAGATTGGCGAACGACACGGTACGGGGGGAGCAGTGATGCGAAACTATTCACGCTACGAGCTATTCCAGCTGTCAACTTGTCCGTCGGCTATCTGCATGAGCATACGGATTTTGAACAGGTTGATTTTGCAGCTACGCTCGAAACCGTCCGTTTGGTCGAAACGTTACTCCATCATCGGCTGCTCGAGCGTTATTTCGCTGAACGGACAGAAAATCCAACTCTAGGCGGATATACCGATTAATGGATTCCAAATATAGTAAAAAAGAGAGGTGAGAGGAGACGATTCGATGTGGATCATACTGGGTTTACTGGCGATTGGTTTTACTGCACTGAACATCATCTTTTATTTGATCGGTAAGGACTATCGTTTTCTGATGGTGCTCGGACTGAGTTTTACGGCACTGACGCTGTGCGCCGAATACCGACTTGTCGCGGAATTCGTGGCGCGAGAGGACTGGGCAGCGTTGCAAGACGTCGTACCGGGCATGGAGCGGGCACTGTGGGTGTTGACGTTCATTTCGATCGGATTAAACGTATTGCCGCTACTGTTAGACTACCGAAAGAATCGATCTCGTTGACGAATCGAAGAGGAGCTGAATCCTGATGAGCTATACATTTTCACCGCTGACGCAACGACAGGCGGAACAGATCGCCTACGAGTGGCAATATGACGGGACGTTTGCATTTTATGATATGCCGAATGACGAAGAAGATTTAGCAGAATTTCTCGATCCAGCAAAGCGAACGGAACATTACTTCGCTGTGTTGGATCGGGAAGAATTGATTGGTTATTATGTATTCGAACCAAATGCAGACGTCGTTGATGTCGGGCTTGGCATGCGACCAGACTTGACGGGACGAGGAAATGGAGTGGCATTTTTAGAAGCCGGTCTTGCGTTCATCATGGACCGGTATGCACCTAAACAAATTGAATTAGCTGTCGCGACATTCAACGAGCGGGCGATTCGCTTGTATACGAAAAGTGGCTTCCTTTCAGTCGAACGCTTCCAACAGGCGACGAATGGTGGAAGCTATGAATTTTTGAAAATGCGTTTACAACCCATCGACGCAACGGAACCTTTTCCAAAATCTATCAGTAGATAACAGAAAAGGAGATGATGTCATGGCACGCTGTACGAATTGTCAGTATAAGTTCAGCACAAAGGAAGTACTCGCTGTCAGTGTTGCGATACATGGGAAAGGCAAGACGTGTCCGAACTATGGCGTGAAACAATACATGTCCCGGAAGTCACAATTTTATCTTTCACTCGGGAATATCAGTCTCTTGTTCGTCCTGTTCTTGCCGTTTCTGATTCGGTTGAGCGGCCGAGAAGAATCGATGAGGTAAGATGTCGATTACCTTCGATTTCATGAAACTTTTTCCTGAATCCACCAGTAGATAAGGAAGAAGGAGATGATCAGATGGTACGTTGTACGAATTGCCAATATACGTTCAAAACGAAAGAAGTGCTCGCTGTTGGATTTGCGAAACATGGGAAAGCATGTCCGAACTGCGGCGTGAAGCAATACATTTCAAAAGACTCGCAACATTACGTATCGCTCGGATACGTCAGTCTCTTGTTCGTCTTGATCCTACCGTTCGTCATCAAACTGAGCGACAAAGAAGAGACGATCTGGTAAAGCATTACGCGCATGCCTGAAAACGACAGGGTGCGCGTTTTGTCTTATACTCGGGGCAAAGGAGCTGGGAAACATGCAAACCGTATACGATGCAACCGTACAAAACGCAGCGGGCGAGACTGTTTCATTAGGTGACTATGCGGGGCGTGTCCTCGTGATCGTCAACACGGCAAGCAAATGTGGGCTCGTCAAACAACTTGGCGAACTACAGGCATTGTACGATAAATATGACGAGCAAGGAGTCACGGTGCTTGGCTTTCCGTGCGATCAATTCAATCAGCAGGAGTTCGCGAGTCAGGAAGAGACGATGCAGTTCTGTCAGCTGAACTATGGCGTGACGTTTCCGATGTTTCAGAAGATAAATGTCAATGGACCAAATGAACATCCGCTTTATACATTCCTAAAACGCGAACGGTCGGGTCTACTGTCGTCAAAGATCAAATGGAACTATACGAAGTTTTTAATCGATCGCCAAGGACGTGTCGTACAGCGGTTCAGTCCGGTCGATTCCGTCCAGTCGGTTGAGAAAACCTTATCCTTGTATCTATAATCATAGTAACCGTCCGGCGCGAGTCGTTGGGCGGGACGAACGAATACCCTACCTTTGGCGAGGTAGGGCTTTTTTTATGTCATTCAACGATGAACGAATCAAAGGAATGCTTGACAATCGCATCGCTGCGCTTATGCCCGAGATCGGTCAGAACCGGTGGACGGGGGGACAAGACATGAAAATCCTGCTCGAACGCACGAAGCCAGTAATGAACCCAGTCTTTTGTAGGATCGAGATTCATCATTTCACGTGCGAATGTCAGCAACTTTGAATCGGTCAGCGTCAGAAGTGGAATCGGGTTGATCTCGACATCTTCTTTTAGTTCATAGAGGTCCGGTGAACGAAGCAGAATCGCATCCGCCTCGAAGGTCAATCGGAAGTAATTACAGCTGTAGTCGCCGACGATGACCATCGTCTCCTCCGTATGCCCACGAAAATGAAAGATCAATCGGTTACCATTTGCGACATCCATCAAGAACTGATTGAGTCCGATGTGATAATCTTCGCGAAATTGTAGTTTCTCAAGCGTGATTTCTTGCATGATTTAGCCTCCAGTCCGAGTTTGTCGTTCTTCTGTCAAAACGGTTTGGCGCGCTGCTAGGCGAGACGAACCAATCAATAAGGCGATTCCGAGTAATAATAACGAGATTCCGAACCAAGCCGTACCACTTAATTCTTCACCAAGGACGAACACACCAAGCAAGGCGGCAGTCAGCGGCTCACCGAGCGAGAGCGTGACGGCAGTCGACGATGGTACGTTCGATAGTCCTTTCGCGAATATCCAGTAAGCGAGTCCGGTCGCAACGACGCCAAGATGGAGGCTGATTCCAGCACCACGTGACGTGAACAACCAGGAGAGGTCGAATAAAAACAGCAGAGGCGATAACAGCAAGGCGCTTGTCGTGAAAATGACGGCAACGACTGACAGCGGCGCGTGTGTCTTGACGAGGTCACGGCTGACGAACGTATACCCGGCAAACGATAGTCCGGCACCGAGTGCAAGGATGATCCCGATTGGATCGATCGCAACTGTTCCTTGATTGTTAAGGAGCAACAGACAACCGGTGATCGATAGTCCGGTCGATGCCCACCACAGCAACGCTGGACGTTTCTTTAGGAACAGCCACTCGATACAGCCGGAAAAGATCGGCGCGCTCCCAATCGCAACGACAGTACCGACGGCGACACCGGTCATCAAAACAGCTGAGAAGAACAGTGGCTGGTAAGCCGCCATGCTGACGGCAGCGAGTAAAATCGTTCGCACCGGCCAGTCGCGTAACGTCAGCGTTCCTTTGAAGAGAACGAGACAGAGTAAGAACAGTCCACCGACAGCCAGACGAACGGCACCAATCGCAATCGGATGTGCATCTTCCGGCGCAAAGGCTTGTGAGGTTCCTGTCGTGCCCCAAAAGATCGCAGCGAGTAATATGAGCAACATCGATGATGATTTAGACATGGGTCACCTCTTCGAATGCAATTTTTTAAAATGATATTAGAACGAGAATACCACAGAACGCGTAGGATGGAATACACCAAATAATTGAAAAAATGGTATGGTGTATAGGGTGAAGTCGTATCATTCACGAATACGAAAATGAACAGGGTGGGACCCATGAAAGAAATGAACCAAATCGAAGCGGTACTTGACGTCTTATCACAAAAAATCAATCACGGGTCGACCTTTATTCAGCGGCGATACGATACAGGAATCGCTCAATTCAATTTGAATGATCCGGTGACGGAACAGGCGATTCAGTCATTTGAAAAACAGTTCAAACTAACGTTACCAAGTGAATATAAGACATTCCTTCGTTTACATGACGGAGCGGAGTTGTTCATGATCCAAGGTCTTGGTATCGAACTCTATCCACTTGAAAAAGTCATTGAAATGACAATCCAGGCTAAAGAGGACGACCTGATCCATGAAGACTATGATCACTTCTTGATGATTGGCGAAATGAACGAAGGATACGTCTTGATCCAGACGGAAGATGCAAAGACAGATGAGACACCGTATATGCACTGGATGTTTCATGAGTTATCGACAGAGGCGACTGACCCGATTGGACAGAACTTCGGCACGTTCCTCGAGTATGCGATTATTGCGCAAGGCGATATGTTCTGGGAGTTCAAGGACTTCTCGATTGCAACAGATGCTTATTATGTAGAGAATCACAATTCTGAAGAGGAAGTGAGCAAACCACGACCGATTCGCTTCGTCGACTCGGTTCGCGTTGAAATCGAGTATCCGATTGCGAAAAGGGATGCGTATTTCTCAGTTAAGATTTTCGAAGGGAAACAAGAACAAGAACGCCTTGGTTCAAGCTACGACTCGGATTCGCGCTTTGAACAAGTGATGCAATCGGTTCGAGAATATCTAATGGCAGAGCGATTCCAGTATTCGTCGATCATGGTTTTTCAAACGGAACATCGGTTTTGGCAGAACGAGGACGAGACAGGTGATCCGTTGATTCGTAACCATAATCCGCAACGTCAAGGACTGCGCTTCGATGGATATCGTGCCTTTGTTGAGGAACCACCACGACCACTTCCAGGATGGGAATGATATAATCAATGTTCGAATTCGATGATTTTCACCATCGAAAATCAAAATAAAGCTTTTATCTTGTATCACCTCATCTTTCAAAAAAGAATTGACAACGAACTGGATGAATCTGTATGCTAATCAAAATTACATAATCAAGGCGATGACGAGAAGAGTAGGAAGAAATTGATGGTGCCAAGCGAGTCCGAGATGGTGAGAGCGGATGACCGGGTTTCTCTCCGAAAAAAGCCTCCGAGCTTCGTACGGATTCCGATATGGATGATGCTACGATGGGTTCTCCCATTATCGAGAGCATGTATGATTGTACATGTGAAGGTTCGTCTGGTGACAGGCGGACGAACAAAGGTGGTACCACGGGAAGCTGATTCTCGTCCTTTAGGCAACTAACGGGCGAAAATCAGCTTTTTGTCTACTACTGGAGGAATCATCATGCATTGGGCAGAACACACTGCAAGAACCATCATCGAACGTCAGCCAGATAAAGAGACTTACGTCTGTGCTGCCGGGATCAGTCCATCGGGTCCCGTTCATATCGGCAATTTTCGGGAAGTCGTCACGACGTACTTCGTTGCGCGTGCGCTGCAAGACCTCGGTAAAGACGTCCGCTTCCTGTTTTCGTGGGACGATTACGATCGGTTCCGGAAAGTACCCGCGGATGTCGATCAAGCATTTACTCGATATATCGGGATGCCTTATAGCGCCGTTCCGGCACCGGATCGATCCGACATGAGTTACGCGACGTACTTTGAACAGCAATTCGAAACGATGCTGGCAGCATTCGAGATCACACCAGACTACCGTTATCAACACGAAGCCTATACGTCTGGCATTTATGCTGAACAAATCATCCACGCGTTTCGCCATCGTCACGCGATTTATGACATCTTGATCGACCATAAGACAGCGGCAGGATCCGATGATGAGCGAGCAGCGTTTTACCCGGCGACCGTCTATTGTGTTGCTTGTGGAACCGACGCGACTACAATCGATTCGTTCGATGAAGCTGAAGCCACGTACCATTACAGCTGTCGATGTGGTCATATGGCAACGGTCGATATGCGGACGGAACATCGGATGAAATTGAACTGGAAAGTCGACTGGGCGATGCGATGGGCACATGAAGGCGTCGATTTCGAGCCGGGTGGAAAGGATCATTCAGCAGCAAACGGAAGTTACACGGTTTCGTCCCGGATTGCGCAAGAAATTTTCCGACAGCCGGCACCGCTCTATCTCCCGTATGAATTCATTCGTCTAAAAGGGGAGTCGAAAAAAATGTCGAGTTCAAGCGGTGGTGTCTTGACTCCGCAAGATCTACTCGCCGTCTATCCACCGAGCATTCTTCTGTTCTTATTTGCGAAACATCGTCCGAATCACGCCTTTCATATCGGGCTAGATGAAGATGTGTTACGCAATTACAGTGAGTTCGAGCGATTTGTCGCACACTCATCGCGTCAATCCGAAGACATTCAGCAAAGTCTTCGTTGGAGTCATCGTGGAACTGCTCATCTTGTTTCGTTTACGCAGTTGACGATGATTGGTCCGATGGTTGGTTTTGACCCTGATTTAATTGAAAATGTGTTTTGCGCGAGCGTTCCGCCTGAACAGATTGACCGTGCCCGTACTTTCGTTACGCAGTGGTGTCCGGAACGGGAACTTCAAATCAGTACTGTTCCGAATCGTGAACTACATGCGCAACTAACGGAAACGGAACAGGACTGGATCGGACAATTCGTCGCTGCTCTCCGAACGGATGAAGACATCCTTGCTGCTTTCTACCGTTTGACACGGCAAGCTGAAAAAAAGGAGACGCTTCGCCTGCAGAAACACTATGCGACGCTACTCTATCAACTGACGATCAATCAATCCTACGGACCACGCATCCCGTTACTCGTCGCGACGATTGGTCGGGAGCGAATGTCTGCGTTACTGGACTTTGTGAATGAGGAAATTACAACAAGCAGGAAATCAAGGGACCGAGCCTGAAATGAAGGACAAAACCTTATTTTTATATATAGAAATTTAATTTCAAAATTAAATAAATAATATTGAATTAAAATTTCTTAATTGTATAATAAAGGGAGGGAAGAGAAAGGGTGAAGCAGATGTTAGATCAATTAGCAACGGAACGTCGGAATGAACGGACGATGCAACTCGATGAGATGACAGTCGAAGATGTCTTACGGGTGATGAACGCTGAGGATCAAACGGTCGCGACGGTCATTCGGGAACAAATTCCTGTCATCGCGGAAGTCGTCAAACACGTCATTGCATCATTCAAAAACGGAGGACGCTTGATTTACATCGGTGCTGGTACGAGCGGACGACTCGGGATTCTTGACGCGGCAGAATGTGTGCCGACGTTCGGGGTCTCACCAGACATGGTCGTCGGTTTGATTGCTGGCGGCGAACGCGCGTTGATCAAAGCGGTCGAGGGAGCAGAGGATAGTCGGACGCTTGCCGTCGACGATTTGAAAGGGCTCCAGCTAGAAGCTCGTGATACGGTCATCGGGATCGCAGCAAGCGGTCGAACGCCGTATGTCATCGGCGGGCTTGATTACGCGAAGGAAGTCGGAGCGGTGACGGCAGCGATTTCTTGCAACACGGATGCGGTCATCAGTGGGCACGCACGCTATGCGATCGAAGTCGAAACAGGTCCGGAAGTCTTGACGGGGTCAACAAGACTAAAGGCTGGAACGGCACAAAAGCTCGTCTTGAACATGGTTTCGACGGCGGCGATGATCGGTGTCGGCAAGGTCTATCAAAACCTGATGGTCGACGTCCAGTCAACGAACGAAAAACTGGAGATTCGGGCGAAGCGGATGATCCGTGAGGCGACAGGAGTCGATGCCGTAACGGCGGAGCGTGTCTGCCATGAAGCACACGGGCACGTCAAGACGGCGATCGTCATGATTCTCGCGAATGTTCCGCATGCGGAAGCCGTCGAACGATTACAGCAAGCGAACGGATTTGTCCGAGACGCACTCTAAGGGGGAAACACGATGAAGAAGGAAGAAGTGCTGGCACACGCGATTCTCGAGCACGTCGGTGGAAAAGATAATCTCCGGCAGCTTGCGCACTGTATGACGCGGGTTCGTTTATCGTTAAAGGATCCGACGCAAGCAGATATCGATGCGTTAAAGCGGATTGATGGGGTCATGGGGGTCATCGATGACGAGATGTTACAAATCGTTGTCGGTCCGGGAACGGTCAATCGGGTAGCCGACCACTTAAGTCGCGAAACAGGACTCGCGATCGGGGAAGAGTCCGTGGATCCGAATTTAACGCCAGAAGAACGAGCAGCTGTCGAACGGCAAAAAGTAAAAGCAAAACAACAGTCACCGTTCAAACGTTTCTTGCGCCGAATCGGGAACATCTTCATTCCGCTCATTCCGGGACTCGTCGCTTCGGGGATCATCAACGGCGGTGCGAACTTTGCTAAGAATGCGGGTGTCGATGCAACACAGACATGGATGCAGATTTTACTCTTGATTGGTGGGACGGTCTTTTTATATCTCGCAATCCTTGTCGGATGGAATACGGCGAAGGAGTTCGGTGGGACGCCGGTGCTCGGGGCGATTGCTGGTGGGATTCTATTCAACCCCGTGCTTGCGGACATCACGATTTACGGGGAACCGCTCGTTCCAGGCAGGGGCGGCTTGTTTGGTGTCATCTTTGCTGCGTGGTTGATGACCTATCTTGAGAAGCATATCCGTCGCTTTATGCTCGCATCGATTGATATCATCTTCACGCCATTGTTGACGGTGCTGATCGTCGGATTCGCCTCGCTCTATGCGATCATGCCGGTTGCGGGACTGCTGTCTGACGGTATCATGAAAGCAATCAATGCCGTACTTGAGGTCGGTGGACCACTTGCCGGGGCAGTACTGGCCGGCTTCTTCCTACCACTCGTCATGGTCGGTCTTCATCATGGACTGACACCGATCCATCTCGAGTTCTTGAACACGATTGGCAACACGCCACTCTTACCGATTCTTGCAATGGCAGGAGCGGGTCAAGTCGGGGCGGCAATGGCGATTTTCGTCAAGACGCGCAATCCGCGCCTGCGTAACATCATTAAAGGTGCGATTCCGGTCGGTTTCCTTGGAATCGGTGAACCATTGTTATACGGTGTTACGTTGCCGCTCGGTCGTCCGTTCGTAACGGCATGTCTCGGCGCAGCAGTCGGCGGTGCCTTCCAAGCAACGATGAAGACGACGGCGCTTGGAGTCGGCGTATCCGGTTTATCATTGACACCGTTGATCGATAACGGAATGTACTTGACGTACATCGGTGGTCTCGTCATCTCGTACGCGGCAGGATTCCTGTTCACGTATTGGTTCGGCTTTAAAGAAGAGATGGCAGATGGTATTTAAGGTATTGAAAAGCAGTTGAATCCTTCGAAAAAGAAGGAATCAGCTGCTTTTTCTCTAAGTAGAGAAGGGAAGGAGTGAGTCGATGAAAGGATTATCAATCTATTTAAGTGAACCGATCACAGACGAGACGAGCGAGTGGCTACAGCGGATGCGCGCTGTTGGCTTTACGTCGCTCTTTACATCGCTACATATTCCCGAGGACGATTCTTCACTGTACGTCGAACGCTTGCAAGCGCTCGGTCGTTTAGCACGTGAGCTTGGATTCGAACTCGTAGCGGACATCGCACCGGCGTCGCTCGCGACGCTCGGCAAGACATGGGAGACGGCAACGACGTTAACGGACTGGGGTGTCACCGGACTACGTCTTGATTACGGCATCAGTCCGCAGCAAATCGCGACGTTATCGAACCAAATGATGGTTGCGCTGAACGCCAGTACGTTAACAGCAGACGAATTGACGGAGATGCAGGCACAGGGTCTGCGAATCGATCACACGGAAGCGTGGCATAATTTTTATCCGCGACCGGAAACGGGACTCGACCGGACATGGTTTGACGAAAAGAATGCCTGGTTGCAGACGCAAGGGTTACGGGTTCAAGCGTTCATACCGGGTGACGAGACACTCCGTGGACCGTTGTTTGAGACGTTACCAACACTTGAAGAACACCGAAATGCGGCACCGTTCGCCAGTTACATCGACTTACAATCGACCGTTGACCGAATTCTTGTTGGGGATCCACGATTGACGGAGGCGACGATTCGGCAATTCGAAGCAGAGCAAGACGGAATCATCGTACTGCGGGCACTCGCGAACGGACAGCAAGCACAACGGGAGACGGAAACGAATCGGTTTGATCCAGCGCGGGATGTCATTCGGTCCGTCGAATCACGGATGAAGCCATCGTCGATTGACCTAACACCGCAAGCCCCGTCTGCCCGTCCGCTTGGAACAATCACGATCGATAATGAAAAATACGGACGATACGCAGGCGAGGTTCAAATCACGAAACGTAATTTGTCGGCAGATGAGCGAGTCAACGTTCTCGGACGTGTGATTGAGGCTGATCAACCATTGATCGCACGGCTTGGTCCAGGAAGTAAGTTCCGGATCGAATGGGTGACGCCATGAAGCAGCTCGTTGCGGAACGACTCGCCTATCTGTACCGAGGAGAATTGTTCACGGTCGTCACGATTTTACCGCTGAGTTGGTTTGGGAATCGTGTCTTTCCACGACTGCAGTTATTTGAACTCAGTGCCTTTTGGATGTCACTGTTTTTGTTTGAGCTGTTGTTGATTCAAGGAGCTTGGTATTGGTACAGCAAGTCAAGGCGTCTGAAGAAGGAAGGAACGTCAGTCACCCCGGTACCCGTCGTCCGACGATTACGTCACTGTCGTGTCATCAATCTGGCTTTGATCGTCCTGACAGCGTGTGCGTTCGGAATCGATTGGATGCGTTTCCGATCTGAGCTTCCCGTCTCCGGAACACAACTTACCTTGTTATTATATGTATTCGCAATTCTTGAATATATCAATTATTTCCATATCCAACTTATGTACGATAACCGGTCAGATGTGCAATACTTAATACGGAACAGACGTTTGAAACGATCAGCATTGAATAAGGATATGCAACGACTTCGTCAAGTAGTCTAAGGGTTCATCGAAAATAGGAGGGATTGTATGCTCGATATGCTCATTCGTGGCTATCGAAAGTTACGGAAGTTAAGAGGACGTTAAGAGGGAGGATATATTATCAATGAAGTGGATCAATCGACCGACACGTATCGAACAGGAAACACCATTACGCTTCATGACAGATCCGGATACGGATTTTTGGCGCAATACCCATTATCAGTTCAACCGTCTGACGGGGCATGCACTGTTGCAGGATGCTCCGAAAAGGGAGTTCAAGTGCCGGATCGAAGTAAAGTTAAATCCGAATGCGACATATGATCAAGCGGGGATTTTGCTTTATGTGAACGACGATCACTGGGTGAAGGTCTCGGCTGAGTTCATTCCGAATGGTCCATCGCATCTTGGTGCCGTCGTGACGAGCTTCGGGTACTCGGACTGGTCGTGTCGGGATGTCGACAATACGCTGTTTGATGCACCACTTGTCTTTGAACTCCATTACCTCAATCAAGACGTCACGTTGTATCACGTGTCAGGAGAGCACAAAGAGCAACTCCGAATCGCACACTTACATGACGTGACCGATTTGAAGATTGGACCGTATGCGTGTAGTCCGGATGTAGAAGCGGCAGGGTGTGGAGTGGAAGTACTAGATTTCTCATTAGACACAATCGTTGAATAAAACGCCATAGCAAATAGACCGATGTCAGGCATCGGTCTATTTTTTTGATCGTAACTAGAGACTAATCAAAACTTAGCTGCTTGTTCCGGCATCTGTCCTGTATATGACGATTGTGGTCTGAAGATCCGGTTGTCTTGCGATTGTTCGAGGATGTGTGCCGTCCAGCCGATGATACGGCTAGAGGTGAACGTCGGTGTGAACAGTTCTTTCGGAATGTCGAGTCCTTTTAAGACGGCTGCCGCGAAGAATTCAACATTCGTATACAGTTTTCTACCCGGTTTGTATTCCTCGAGCAAATCAATCGCTGTTTGCTCCATTTGTGTAATCAGGTTGAACCAATCGCTCTCTTGCGCGAGATCTTTTGAGACGACTTTTAAGGCTTCTGAACGCGGATCGCGTGTTTTATAGACGCGGTGACCAAAGCCCATCAGTTTTTCGCCTTTTTCTAACTTGTTCCGGATCCAAGGTTCGATGTTATCGATCGTTCCGATTTCATCAATCATCTCAATGACTTCTGACGGAGCGCCACCATGAAGCGGTCCTTTCATGGAACCAATCGCGGCACAGACGCCAGAGATCATTTCCGATTCCGTCGAAACGACGACTCGGGAAGCGAACGTTGAAGCATTCATGCCGTGTTCAATCGTTAGGATCAGATACGCCGTCAATGCTTTTATCTCGACGTCACTCGGTAATTGTCCTTTGATCATATAGATGTAATTCGCGACATGATCGAGTTCCGGATTCGGTTCGATGAAGTCAGCACCTTGATTTTTTTGATATTTATAGGCGATGATCGTTGGTAAGAGTGCTGTTACGTGCATCGCTTGATCAATTGTCGGTGGCCAAGCGAAAGCAGGTGTGCCGAGTGCCGAGATTGCTGTTCGCATCGTACTCATGACATCCATCTCGTTCGGCAATGTATCGAGAATCGTCTTAATATAAGAAGGAAGTTCACGGTAGCTCGTCATCTGTTCCTTGAATGTGACCAGTTCCGCTTCAGTCGGGAACGCACCGTTCCAGATGAAATACGCCACTTCTTCGAATGAATAGGATAATGCGAGTTCCTTCGCCCAGTGTCCGCGATAGATAAGGTGACCTAACGTTCCATCGACTAAACCGATTTGTGTTTCAGCGGCAATGACGCCTTCGAGTCCTTTTTTGTATTCCATCTTCAACACTCCTTTTCTAATATCTACTGTCAGTATGACTTACAACGATACCAAATCACCAGTTATTTGAATGCGTTTCCAAAATTATTCTGTGGAGCGCTATAATTAAAGTGCATTCTGTTTCATGAAACAAATCAAATTTATAGTAACCATGAAGGAGTACATATGAATAAAGCAATGATCATTCGCTTATTGGGATTTTTCTTTGTATTACATGTCTTTTTAATGATCGATATTTTCTTTTCAGTGAGCCGAACGATTCTTGAGCCAATGGCATTAGTCGTTGCTTCATTGACCATGCTCATTCCCGTAAAACGATTTAAGCCACTAGAAGAACAAACGCTGTCGGTTTTCAAATCGAGTATCGCTGTCCTAGTAGGAATGCTCTTGATGAGCGGATTATTCTTACCCATCGTATTCCTCTTTGGATGAGTAACTATTGATAGAGATTTAACTATTGATCCGAAAATTTCACCAGGCGTTATTTAGGAATACGACGTGGAATAGACGTATTTTTGGCTTAGATGCCTGATTTGTTCGACTATGTGAGATTCTAAATGACTGGTGGAGTCAATGGTGTGATCTGCGTAAAAACGGAGTGATTTATGGCTTCCAATCATGACCGCATACTGTGCTCCTTTGAATAGCTCGATATCATTCGCGTCATTCCCAAAAACAATGTATCCCTCGTTCTCGATACCGAGTGTTTGTAAAGCAGTCCGTTTATTGATGGTAGTCGGACTAATGTCCAATACTTGTTCCGATCCATGATAATGAACAACGACATCCATTCGAAGTAGCTCGTTTTCTAAGGCTTTCAGATTGTTGGCACTCAAAATAAGTATTTTTATGATTCGATCATGGTGAGCTAGCGGAACGTTTTGTGCCGTCTTAGCCGGATCTAGATTGTTCAGGATAGGATGGTCTTGCGGTCCGTTATATGTATAATTCCAGTCACTATCGATTAAATATGTGGCTTTATGCTTGTCGAGTAATCCCGTAATAAGGGAAAGCTCACGATCGTCGAACGATTTGGACTGAACGATTGTTTGTTCCGATGCGACCAACGATCCGTTTCCGCCGATTAAGATATGGTCGTGGAATGAAGGATGAATGACGGGTAGCATGTCACGGATAGGACGTGCTGAAGCAAAAATTACACGGTGCCCGTCGTCCTCGACTGCATGAAGCGCCTGTACGATGTCTTGAGACATCGGTTCTCCTTTAAAACAGATTGTGCCGTCGAGATCAAATACAAAATTCATAAGCAACCCTCCGAAAGTCAGTTGATGCACTTATCATAACAAATATTTACAGATAACATACCAATTCTTTATTTTGAGAAAACAAAAAGACTCCAGTCAATGCTGAAGTCTAATCATTGGTACCTTATGCTAAAAACGTATCTCGCTGGTCCTGACGTTTATCAATCATGATTTGTGCTGCCGGAATGTTAGCAGCCTGCAACACGTCAATCGTGTCTCGGAGAAATTCATCACTACCAACGATGTAGAACAACCCTTCCTTGTCCGCTGTCATCGCTTTGACAGCATCGTAGTAAGCGGAGCGACTCTCGACATAAGCGGGGCTAAACTGCTCGTGCGAAGGAAGCTGAGTTTTGAATAGTTCAGTGCGCGCCGAGTCGACATTCAACGAGTACATGTGCGGAATGCCACTTCTATCAGCCTGATGTTGCAGGATGATTGGTCGAAACGTTGCCAAACCGACGCCGGCTGACAGTAAGTACACCGAACGATGTTCCCGGCGTAGCGGAACGTTCGAATGCGTCTTAAACAAAGCAATCTTCTCACCTAGTTTCAGCTGCCGAAGTGTCTCCTTAAAGACGGAACATTCCGGTTTGATCCGTGTCGTGATGCCGATCGTTCCTTCATGAGGGAGCGTCGAAATCGACATATGCCGAATCAGACTGCGGTTCGGCTTTTCGCCTGCATTAAACCCTTCTAGCGCCATATGCGTATGGGCGCCCTCTTCCCAAACGAAACCATCTGGACGTTTCAAGTGAAACGTGTAAGTGAGTTCGCCTTCTTGCGTTACCTGTTCTAGGGATAGCCAATCGATCTGCATCATTCATTCCTCATTTCTATATAAGTATCAATAGACAGCAATCGGACCGTATGGACCTTCGATGATCTCAAGATGAGTCTCAAAGATCTCGGATAATAGCGCTTCATCCATGACTTCGGCAACCGTTCCGAAGGCGGCGATTTGTCCATCCTTCATCGCACAAATGTGGTCTGCGTATTTCGCAGCAAAATTGATGTCGTGCAAGACGGTGATGATCGTCCGTCCGAACGTATCAGCGACGTGTCGTAGATAACCCATCATCTGGACCGAGCGGGCGATATCAAGATTATTGAGAGGTTCGTCGAGTAGAATGTATTCCGTTTCCTGACAGAGCACCATCGCAACATACGCCCGTTGCCGCTGACCACCCGATAATTCGTCGAGGTAGCGGTTCTCAAGCGACGTCAACTCGAGAAAATCGATGTATTTCGAGATGATCGTCTCATCGTCAGCCGTCAAGCGACCTTTTGAGTAGGGGAAACGTCCGAAGCCGACGAGCTGCCGGACTGTCAGCCGGGTTACGAAATGATTTTCCTGCCGCAGGATGGTGATGATCTTCGCTAAGTCTTTCGATTTGCTACTTGTCACATCCATGCCAGCGACTTCAATCTGCCCGGCATCGAGATCAAGCAAACGACCGATCATCATCAACGTCGTCGACTTACCGGCACCGTTTGGACCGATCAACGCCGTGAATCCGCCTTTAGGAATCGTTAAGTCGATTGGACCGATTCGGACCTCATCCGTATACGATTTTTTAACTTGTTCAAGTGATATCATAGGGACCTCTTTCTGAGCAACACGACAAGGAATATCAGGCCGCCGAACAGTTCGATGATGACGGAGACGACGCTTGGCGTGTTGAAAATGTGATACATGAAGAAATAGGCAGTCGTCAAAACGAAGAAACCAATTGCGAATGCCATCGGGAAGACGTATTTGTGATCATACGTCGCAGCGACCTGATAACTAAGTGTCGCCACTAAAAAGCCGAAGAACGTCAACGGTCCGATCAATGCCGTCGACATCGACATCAGGAGTGAAATCAGAATCAAGAAGTAGATGACACTGCCACGATGATTGACGCCGAACGATGTCGCGACCTCTTTTCCAAGCGCGACGACGTTGAGTCGTCTTGACGAGAAGTAGAGCAAGAGACCGACGATGAGGACGACCGGAATGACAATCGGGAAGTAAGATGCGTCGGCATTCGTGACCGAACCGAATAATCGTGCTTGTAAGATATCGAACTCGGACGGTGCGAGCATCTTTCGCATGAATGACGACAGCGAGTTCAGACCCGTGCCGAGAATGATTCCGACGAGCAACATCAGCTGCAGGTTCGCGTATTTTCCGGATAACAACCATCCGTATAATAAGAGACTCATCGCGAGCATGATCGCGACCTGTGTCAAAAAAGCGCTCGTGCCGGTAAAGCCGACGAGTGCTCCCGCACCGAAGAAGAAGATCATCGATGTCTGGATCGTCGAATAGAGAGCATCAAAACCAAGTAGGGACGGTGTGATGATCCGGTTACTCGTGACCGAATGAAAAGCGACGGTCGCAAGACTTTGGCAAATTGCTGCGATCGCCATCGTGATGACGGCGGTGATCCGGCGTTCGACGACCGGCCAAAAGGACGGAGAATCAAACGGAACCGGATTATTGTAGAGCAAGAGACCGATCGTACTGAGCACTCCGCCGCTGAGGAACAGGATGAGGAGAATCCAGTAGCGGCGCTCGAGTCGTTTCGACTGAAACGCAGACGCCCGGCGATTGGTTTCACGTGTAACGCTCGGTTGAATTCGTGTATGTTCTTGTTGTTTGATTGCGGTACTCATCTGACACCTCCAGTCTTCCGTCGACGTAACAGAATGATGATGAAGACGGCTGCCCCGACCGTTCCGAGAATCAAGGAGACCGGTAGTTCAAACGGACGGATGATCGTGCGTGAAATCAAATCACTGATTAGAATCGTCGCCATCCCAATCAGACAGACCCACGGCAGATTACTACGGAGATCGTCACCGCGAAACATCGAGACGATGTTCGGAACGATCAGGCCGAGGAAGGGCAGATTGCCGATGACGGTCGCGACGACACCGACTGATAGGGCAATCAGCCCGGTCGCGATCAGCATCAGTCGATTGTAGTTGACGCCAAGACTCGTCGCGACGTCTTCGCCGAGTCCGACGAGCGTCAAGCGACTCGCAAGAAAGAAGATACAGACTGTGACACCGATGATGATCCAGAGGTATTCGTAGCGACCGATCTGGACGGATGCGAACGAGCCGACGAACCAGCCTTCGATCGCCTGGCTGGCACGGAAAAACAACCCGAGGAACGTCGAAATCGCGGAGATGACAGCTCCGAGCATCAGACCGATGATCGGGACGATCAACGATGAACGCAGTCGGACCGAACGGAGAAACCAGAAGAAGACCATCGTCCCGATGAACGCAAACACGATGGCACCGCTCATCCGCATCATCAATGACGGTGCCGGAACGAGTAAGTAAACGGCTAACAGTCCGAGTCCCGCCCATTCGATCGTTCCCGTCGTCGTCGGTTCAACGAGCCGATTTTGCGTGATCAGTTGCATGACGAGTCCAGCCATTGCCATCGCAGCACCCGTCAGCATCAAGGCGAGTGTCCGCGGAACACGTGTGATCCAGAACATATCGAAATCGTTCGCTGCACTCCGTAGTTCGTAGACGCCCGTGAAGAGGGAAGCCGCTGCGAGCGCTAAGACGAGACATAAGGTCAAGACGAACGGCTTCGTCCAAACGACAGAAAAGGAAGGTCGAGCGGGTGGCTCAACTCTTCCATTCATTTGTTGCTGTGCGTGTGCCATTACTTCGCAAGTGCTTTCGCGATATCGTTGAAGAATTCCGAGTAAGTCTGGATCGATTCATTCAAGTACGTATCTTTTGGTGCGTAGACGATATTGTCGTCTTTGATTGCTTTTGTTTTCTGCAGGGCAGGCGCGCGGTCGATGACGTCTTGCGCCGGTACGGCACCTTCAGCGTTTCCAAGTGGTGCGTCGCGGTCAAGAACGAGTAACCAGTCCGGGTTACTTTGAGCGATTGCTTCGACCGAGACTTCGTCCCCTTGGTCGTTGCCCGATTTTTGTTTGACTTCGAGGGCTGGTTTCCAGTCGAACAGATCATACATCGGTCCGAAGACACGTCCACTCATCGGAGCCGAGAAACCGATATCGCCACCTGAGACGATGACCGACATGATGCTGTCCTGTCCGTTATACGATTTTTTAACGTCTTTGATCGATTTCTCAAGCGTTGTCACGAGCTGGTCCGCTTCTTGTTTTTTATCGAAGATTTGTCCGAGTGTTTCAGTCGTATCTTCAAGTCCTTTGACGAGTAATTCACCTGGCGTACCAGAGTCTTCCGGTAAAGCGATGTCAAGGTCGATGACAGCAGCGTTCGGAACGAGTTTTTTGATGTCTTCATAATGATCAGCGAAGCGCTGCCCGACGATGACGACGTCCGGATTAACACCAGCGATTGCTTCGAGGTTCGGTTCGAAGTGCATGCCGACATCGACGATATCCTTATCTTTCGCATACGGTGACTCAGCCGGGAGCAGTCCGACTGGTGCTGCTGCGAGTTCGACGTCCCATGCGGCAAGCGTCTCGAATGTTCGGTTGTCGAGTGCGACGACCTTCTTCGGATCGACCGGGACGTTAACCGTTCCGTGTGCGTCTTTGATTTTGACCGTCTTCGGTGCTTCTGCGTCCTTCTTCGTGTCTGCTTCTCCTGCGTTCCCGCATGCCGCCAATAAGACAGCAAGCGAACTCACGACGAGTGGTGTTTTCCATTTCCCCATGATGATTCAGCTCCTCTTGTTCGATTTGATAAACATGGATCACGGATTGAGTAGCAGATGGATTATGTATACCTAAGTGATTAATCTTTTCTCAATAAGTGATAATGATTATCATTGTCATGTTCACCGAGAATGATAGCAGACGATTTTAGAAGACGCAACGCTCATTTCCAGCCAACTGGCTGTCCGAATTTTTACCTTCTATAAACTATACGAAAATAAAAAAATGATAATCTTTCTCATTTAGGACTAAAATTAGGACCATCGAACGCTTTTTACAAAAATAGGTTTAAACGATAGTCAAAAGAGAAAGTGGTAATAAATGTAACCTTTTCGTTTTTCAAATCAGAGACGCTGCAGAAGATGACTTCGAAATGAGGTGCTGTATGAATCAAGCATTTGAAGACTTGAAGATGTATCAAAATTTTGATGAATTGGCGGATGATGTCCTCGATTTTGCAAAAGAGATTCTACCGGACCAGATGCTGTATTTATCAGCGATCGAAGCAGGACAACAACGGATGTTGAAGATTGCGAACGACAAAGCAGATATCCCGATGGTGGAAGGCATGCAGATTGAATTGAACCAATCGTTATGTAAGCTGATTGATTTCGAGGCGAGACAGCCGGTCGTGCTCGAAGATATTCCGAACGCGGAACAACTCGGCGACTGGCGAAAGGGTCTGGAGGAGGCTCACGTCCGCTCCTATCTAGGTATTCCAATCGTCTTGACGAGCGGGGAGACGTTCGGCACATTATGTGCAATCAATAATCGGGTCAGCTTGTATGAACAAAAGAACATCCGGTTATTGCAACGGATCGTCCGACTCTTCTTGTATTATTTGGAGCTTGAGCGTCATGCTTGGAAGGATGCGTTGACAGGACTGCACAATCGGCGGTACTTAACCAAGCAGTTCGAGGAGCATCCCGGGCAGACAGGAGCCGTCTTCTTCCTTGATCTTGATGGATTTAAGAAGATCAACGACGTCTATGGACACGAGACGGGAGACATCGTTCTGCAAGAGGTCGCGCAACGCTTGCGACAGTTCGCCCGCGAACAAGACGACGCGATGGCCGTACGCTTAGGCGGTGATGAATTCATTCTTCACTTCGGTCATTCGGATTCAAGGGCAGGGTGGGAACAACTTGCAGAGCGGATCGTCACTTCGTTAAGTGAGTGGGAAACGGACTACCGCGTGTCGACGAGTATCGGGATCGTGTTGTATGACACCGCATTTCGTCCAGAGTTGCAAGCCTTGTTACAACAAGCGGATGTTGCGCTATATGCCGCTAAGTCGTCTGGGAAGAATACGTATCAGTTTTATGAGTTAGTAAAAGAGTGAAGACTATCAATCTGAAGAATATTTATTCGGTATAGAACAGGTTGTTTGGCTTATTATGGTAAAATACAAATAAAAATTAAATCGCTTGTAAAACACTCATGTGACGAATGAGTGTTTTTTTGTTCTCAAGAATTAGAGACAGTTTTTTGTTAATAGTAAGAACAAACATCAATCGTAAACGCTTACAAAAAGATGGTGTTTTCGTTTTATACTGAATGCGTAGGAGGCCTCCACTTATGTTATTGAACGAAAAAAGTAAACGAATCCTTCATGTGATGCTTCATGAAGAAATCGTACAAATTCCATTTTTATTAACAATCTTACCGTATTCTAAACGAACTTTAGAGTATGAAATCGAACGTATTCAAGAATGGCTTGGATATCATCAATTACCGTTGATTGATGTGAATGGACCGATTTTGACGATTCCATCTGATAAGGGGATTGGAGAGAAATTAGAGAAAGCTGAATTAATCTTTTCGGAAGAAGAACGTGAGTTGTTGATCACATTCTATACGATGGTGGAAAAAGATTTTGTATCTTCCGTTCATTATCAGCAGTTGTTAAATGTATCGAAGTTTACAGTGCAAGAAAGTTTAAACGCTGTGAAAAAAGACGCGGTTCAATTTGGGATTACGCTCAATTATTCTCGAAAAGATGGATATCACTTCTATGGGCATCTACAAACGATTTATTTGTATATGTACCGAGCGATTGAGCGATTAATTCGACTTTCTACGAAAAACGATTTGATGTCTATGATCATTGATGATTGGTCAGAGCGTTTAATTAAAGCGAAACAACACATTGAATCATATGAAGCAGAACAACAATTCCAATTTGTAGAAGAGCATCGAGAGAAACTATCTTATTTTTTGATGTTAGGTCGATCAATAGCTATCAAGGAAGTTGTACCCAGTGAAGAACCGCTGTTCGTGAAGAACATTGATTCAACTCTCATTTCTTATTTCGAAGAACGGACATTATTTGTTGATACGTTAGATCTCCTTATCCAAAGTGGTCCGAAGGTGGAAGAGGAAATTCAAAAAGATCTTCATGCTCGTCTTTTCAAAATCATGCATGAGGTGATTACTCATTTTGAGACGATTTCTTGCACTTTCATTATCGAAAAAGAGGCTCTTTGTGAAAAGTTAGTACTTCACTCGAAAGCTACGATGCAGCGCCTCTATTCAGGTTTGGAATCATCATCGGAATTAAAGCGGTATGTCATGGAAGAACACCAAGTATTACATGTTCTTGTATCGAAAGCGTTAGAACCATTCCGCAAGTTGATGAATCAAGACATACCAGATGTCGAAATCATGTATTATACGCTTCACTTTGCCACACATCTAAATCAGCAAGGAGAGCAATTGGATAAAAAGTTAAAAGCAATTGTTGTCTGTCCAAGTGGGATTAGTGTATCGCATATGCTTGATTACATTCTAAAAAATCAATTTCCTGAGATTGTATTTTTACCACCGGTGTCACAACGTGAAGTGGGTCAATTCGTGGAAATTATCGATGTGATTTTTACGACAGTTCCGTTAGAAGAGAGTATTCATTTGCAGGCAGATGTCATGCTTGTACCTACCTTGCCGACACGTTTTGAGCAAATTACATTAAGACGGTCGGTGGAGCAGCGTTTTCTAAAACGAAACCAATCAGATGAAATTCAATTGGAGGATTTGATTGCTGTCATCAAACAACATGCAACAATCCAAAGTGAATCAGCGTTACGACAGGAATTAAATCAGCTGTTATATCCAAGACAGCCAAAACTGCTACAAGGAGGGCAACCGGTGCTAAATGATTTAATCACAACAAACCAAATACAGATACACCAACGGGTGGAATCATGGATGGATGCCATTCGAGTGGCAGCAAGTCCTTTACTACTTGAAAAGAAAATTCAACCAGCGTATATCGAAACGATGATTCAAAACGTTGAGTCTCATGGTCCATATATTGTCTTAATGCCAGATGTGGCGATTCCACACGCACGACCGGAAGACGGTGTACTTCAACTAGGAATGAGTATTTTGAAATTAGAAGAACCTGTTTTATTTCCTCAAGATAAAGAAGTACGTCTGTTTTTTGTTCTTGCAGCCATTGATCAAACAACGCATCTAAAAGCGCTAAGCCAACTGACGAATCTTTTAGGAAATCAAGCAGATGTCACACGTTTACTAGAAGCAAACTCTGTAACAGATATCGAAATAATCATTGAACCATATTCTGAGGAGGACTAAATCATGAAGAAAATTTTAGTGGTATGTGGAAACGGACTTGGATCAAGTTTCATCATGGAACTTAACGTTAAAAAGGCACTTGAACAAATGGGGAAACAAGCAGATGTTTCTCATACGGATCTCTCGACTGCACAAACGGAACCGGCTGATATTTATTTAGGTGCAAAAGACATCATTATTTCGCTCGACAACGGCACTCGTGACATTGTTGCTCTTGAAAATGTCATGAATATCGAAGACATTAAGGCACAACTTAGTACGAGACTTTAAGTAACAACACATAACAGAAGGGGGGACTGACCTTGCTTGATTTACTTATGCGAGATATTTTAGGGACACCAGCAATTTTGCTCGGTATATTTGCTCTTGTTGGATTACTGTTGCAAAAAAAGGATATTGCGACAGTTGTTTCGGGGACACTGAAGACAATCATGGGCTTTATCATTATTGGAGCAGGAGCCGGTGTTATCATCGCAGCACTCGAAATCTTTAGTAAAATGTTCGATCACGCATTCAGCATTCGGGGAATCATTCCAAATAACGAAGCAATCGTAGCAGTTGCTCAAGATGCATTTGGTGTAGAGACGGCAATGATCATGGTGTTCGGAATGGTCATGAACATTGTTTTGGCTCGATTTACACCATTCAAGTACATCTTCTTGACTGGACATCATACGTTATTCATGGCGAGTTTACTTGCGGCAATACTTTCAGTTTCCGGATTGAGTGGCGTTCTATTAGTTGTTGTAGGTTCGGTTCTACTGGGATTATGTATGGTTCTTTTTCCAGCTCTCTTGCAACCTTTCGTTCGACAAATCACTGGTTCTGATGACTTTGCAGTCGGCCACTTTGGTTCCCTTGGATACTTTATTTCTGGAACGATTGGTAAATATGCAGGAAATAAAGAACACTCAACTGAGCAAATTAAGGTGCCCAAACAACTAGGCTTCTTAAGAGATACATCCGTTGCCGTTTCTTTGACGATGACATTACTTTTTGTTGTCGTTGCTCTGTTTGCTGGACCAGGATTTATTGAAAAAGAATTATCGAGTGGTTCGAACTATATCGTCTTCTCCATCATTCAAGCCATTACGTTCGCAGCAGGAGTCTATATCGTACTTGCCGGTGTTCGGATGTTAATTTCTGAAATCGTACCAGCGTTTAAAGGAATTGCGGATAAACTAGTTCCAAATGCCAAACCGGCGCTAGATTGCCCGACAGTTTTCCCATTCGCACCAAACGCGGTCATCATCGGCTTCCTATCCAGTTTTGTCGCTGGATTGATTTCAATGTTCTTCTTACCTTTACTCGGATTATCAATCATCGTGCCTGGATTAGTACCACACTTTTTCACGGGTGCTGCTGCTGGCGTATTCGGTAATGCGACTGGTGGAAGACGAGGTGCAATACTTGGCTCATTTGCAAATGGTATTCTGATTAGCTTTTTACCGGCATTCCTCTTACCACTGCTCGGCAATCTCGGATTCGAAGGGACGACATTCGGGGATTCTGACTTTGCGTTCGTCGGTATTTTGATCAGTTGGATTGTTTCTCTATTCAGCTAAACGGGTTCCATTGCATCTTATTTCGTTATAAAAAGTTGTGCGTTTCATTTCTAGTTACACTAAAAGACCTGACGCTTCTGAATCTCCTCAGAAACGATCAGGTCTTTTTAGTTGCCATGAAGACGATAGACGATCCGAATGATGTCTTTTTTCGGAAGATCAGGGTACTTGAGACATAACGTCTCGACGCATGTCACAGGATCGATATCTTCTAACAAACGGATGGCTTCTTGGACGATTGGCTCATGTTGTGCGCTGCCTTCAGAAGACGAAGCAGTCGAATCGCTCGATTGATGAATCAGGTAAAACAATACCGTATGTACAGATACCAGCACGACTTTTGTCGCGAGAGAAATCGTGATCGACGCAACGTAGAGGTCCATCCAAAGTAAGACGCTCAAACTGACGGAACCGTTCACGACAGCAAACAGTATGTTCGAGAAACGACGCTTGAACAGTCCGCCAAGCGCACGCATCATCCCGTCGAAGACGACGCTGACGACCAGGCTAGCGAGATAGAAACATACGAGAAACACTAGACAACCAACGAACGAGTCGTAGGACACATCTCCGACGTATAAAATCAGTCCATCGATCATCAGTAAAGGGAGCACTAAGAGCAGACTGAGCAAAACAATCGAGACGGAGGAAACCAGTCGTGACATCCTATCATCCTTTCCGTGCAATTGATTTCGTTAGACAAGAAATGCAGCATACAAACTAGGATACCGTTTAACGCATCTGATTACAATTATTGACAAAAAGAGATGTACTCAGAATATTTCTCAGTTAAGTGTGGAAATCCTGTCAAAAAGCGTCTCGAAGTCCAGTTAACATCTGGATTATCCATTGACAATCCTTACCTTTCCCTCTTACAATTGAAAATGATTATCAATACAAGTTGGGAGTTCTGCCTACCATGAACGTTAACCGTAAAAAATTACTGATTTCTACCGTCTCGATCCTGTCTTTGACATCATTATTGATCGGCTGCTCGAACCCGGGCGAGTCGACAGGAGAGCGAAAAGATAAAGATACATTGACGCTCGCGTGGCCACGCGACGTCGGAGCGATGAATCCCCACGTCTACAACCCATCACAACTGTTCGCGCAGTCGATGATCTATGAGCCACTCGTTCACTACGGGGAAGGTGGAAAGCTCGAGCCATACTTAGCCTCATCTTGGAAGATCTCTCCGGACGGAAAAACGTATACGTTCACGCTCCGTGACGGCGTCAAGTTCTCGGACGGTTCGACGTTCGACGCAGCGATCGTCAAAAAGAACTTTGACGCGATCCTCAAACAAAAAGCCTTACATAGCTGGCTTGGCTTCATCACGAAAATTGAGAAGACGGAAGCCGTTGATGCGAAGACGTTCCGCCTGACATTATCCGAAGCGTACTACCCGACGATTCAGGAACTCGCGGTCGTCCGCCCGGTCCGTTTCCTCGGAGAAGCGGGATTCCCGGAAAACGGCGATACGTCGAAGGGTGTCAAAAAGGAAGTCGGGACAGGTCCATGGATGCTCGACGAATACAAACCGGATCAGTATGCGACGTTTAAGGTCAATAAAAACTACTGGGGTCCGAAACCGAACATCGATCACATTAAGGTCGACATCATCCCGGATGCGGAGACACGTGTCTTAGCACTCGAAAAAGGACAAGTTGATCTGATTTACGGTGAAGGGGCGATCAGCATCGATGCCTTCAACCAGTTGAAGACGGATAAATCCTACAAGACAGAGATGTCCGAACCAGTCGCGACGCGTCTTCTCGTCTTGAATACGAAAAATAAGCGTCTGTCTGACGAACGCGTCCGCCAGGCGCTCCAGCACGGGTTTGATAGAGCCGCTCTTGTCGAAGGGATCACGTCGGGAATAGAAGCACCAGCTGATTACCTGTTGCCACCGAACATGCCGTACACGTCGAACCTGAAAGTGAAGCAACGGGATTATGACGTCAAGGAAGCGAATCGTCTCCTAGATGAAGCAGGTTGGAAACTGCCGAAAGGTGAAAAGGTCCGCGTCAAGGATGGTCAACCGCTGCAAATCGGGATGGTGTATGATGCGGCCGAGCAGGTCCAAAAGGCGATGGCCGAAACACTCCAGTCGGAATGGTCGAAAATCGGCGTCGAGCTGAAGACGGAAGCCGTCGAACTGCCGGATCAAGTCCAGCGCTTCAAGGACAACCGATTTGACATCAACTTCTACAGTAATTTCGGTGCACCGTATGATCCGCATACGTTCTTGAACCTGATTGATACGGATGGCTTCGGCTTCAAGGAAGCGATTTCGGCTTATCCGAATAAAGAACAACTGTTGCAAGAAATCAAAGATGTCTTAAAAACGACAGACGAGACGAAACGTCAGAAGATGTACGCCGATATTCTGCCATCACTCCAAGATCAAGGGGCATTGATTCCGATTTCGTACTTGAAGAAGATGGCAATCTATCAGTCGGACGTGACGAACTTCCAGTTCCCGGCGAACCGGGATGAGAGTCCATTTGCCCGGATCGGCATTAAGTAAAGGAGGGGTGACATGGGGGTCTTCCTCGTCAAACGCATATTATCCGTCATCCCGATCTTGTTACTGGCGGTCTTGATTCTGACAGGGTTGATTCATTTGTCACCGGTTGATCCGGCACAGGCCTATCTGTCTGCTGCTCATATCCAACCGACGGATGAACTACTCGCTGCCAAACGAGCAGAATTCGGACTCGATCAACCGTTCTACCAACAATACTTCGATGCCGTCATCCGCCTGGCGCAGCTCGATTTCGGAACATCGTATCTTTCCGGAAAACCGGTCCTTGAAGATGTCTTGCTCCGCTTACCACCGACGGTCGAGTTGGCATTAACGAGTCTACTGCTCGCACTCGTCATCAGTATCCCGCTCGGGTTCCTTGCCGGGATCAAGAAGAATGGCTTCTTTGACCATCTCAGTCGGGCAATCGCCTTCATCGGGGCTTCAATCCCGTCGTTTTGGCTCGGGTATCTATTTATCTTCTTCTTTGCTGTCCAGCTGGATTGGTTTCCGGTCGGGGGGACGGGAAGTGTGATGCACTTGATCTTACCGGCATTGACACTCGCCTTTCCGTTGATTGCCTTGTATACACGATTGCTCCGTGGCAGTGTGATTGAAGCATTGAATGAACCGTATGTCTTGTTTGCCCGGACACGTGGCTTAAAGGAAGGACGTATTCTTGGGAAACACGTTCTCCGGATGGCGATTCCACCGATGATCACGGGTCTTGGGATGAACCTCGGGAAGTTGCTGACGGGAACGATCATCGTCGAGACCGTCTTCTCGTGGCCAGGATTCGGTCGCTACTTCATTGAAGCGATCTTTGACCGGGACATGCCGGTCATCCAAGGCTATGTCTTTCTCGCGGCACTCGTCTTCATCGGCAGCAGTTTGCTCGTCGACATCATTCAAGCCGTGCTCGATCCACGACTAGCGAAAAAAGGAGGGACGGTATGAATACTCCACTTCCAGCAACAATGATCCGGTCGCGGTATACGCCGCTTCTTTATCTTTGTGCATTCGTCTTAATCGGTATGGCAGGCATTGCGTTGTTTGCGCTATGGATTGCGCCGCATGATCCGAACCTCGTCGACCTGACGCAAAAGCTCCATGGGCCGTCGTCAGCCTATCCGCTCGGAACCGACCAGCTCGGACGCTGTCTCTTATCGCGCTTGATTTACGGCGCGCGGATTTCACTCGGCTGTGCCGTGTTGATTTTCGTCGCCTCACTTGCGATCGGACTGTTCGTCGGAACACTTGCCGGTTACCGTGGCGGTTGGGTCGACCAACTCTTGATGCGTCTGTGTGATGGTGTGATGGCATTTCCGAGTCTGATTCTCGTCCTCGGCCTCGTCGGTATCTTCGGTCCAGGTCTCAAGCAAGTCATCATCGCCTTGATGCTCGTCCAGTGGGTCTACTACGCGCGGATGTTCCGCGGAATGGTCATGACGCTGAAAACGGAAGCGTTCATCGCTGCTGCTCGCGTCAATGGTTCGTCTTCGTGGAAGATCATTCGGACGCACATCCTGCCGAACATCTTACCGCCGCTGCTCGTCATCGGAACGCTTGAGATGGGCTGGGCGATCATGGATATCTCGGCGATGTCGTTCCTCGGGCTTGGTGTTCAGTCACCAACTGCCGAGTGGGGAGCGATGATTCACGAAGGAAAATCGTACATCCGGACGAATCCGGAATTGATGATTTATCCGGGACTTGCGATCATGCTCGTCATCATCAGCTTTAACCTATTAGGAGAACAGTTAGCAGAACGATTCGGTGTGTCAAAAATAATGAAATGAGAGGAGGTGCCCGTATCGAACCGATCTTAGCTGTCGATGGTCTAACCGTCCGTACGAAACAACAAGTGACACTGATTGAAGAGGTATCATTCTCGATTCAACCTGGTCGGATCCTCGGTCTTGTCGGAGAGAGTGGCTGCGGAAAAACGGTGACGAGTCTCGCTTTGATGCGTCTGCTCAATCCGCAGACGACAGACGTCACCGGTGACATCCAACTGAATGGCAGATCAATCATGTCTCTATCCGAACGAACCGTCCGAACGATTCGAGGCGGTGAGATTGCGTTCATCATGCAAAATCCGATGAGTGCCTTCACACCGGTCTACTCGATCGGGCACCAGATGATCGAGACGATTCAGACCCATTCACGTTGTTCAAAACGTGAAGCGAAACAACAAGCGATGACGGCACTCGAAGAAGTCAATCTGACGGACGCCGCCCGGTTGCTCAAAGCTTATCCATTCGAACTGAGTGGCGGGATGTTGCAACGGATCATGATCGCCTTAGCCGTTGCCCTGCGCCCAAGCGTCTTGATTGCCGACGAACCGACGACGGCACTCGATGTCTTCAATCAGAAGACCGTTCTTGAATTACTCGAACGGATGCGGGCGACTTACGGAACGGCGATGTTACTCATCTCGCATGATCTCGGTGTGATCGCTGAACTTGCAGACGATGTCCTCGTCATGCAGCAAGGACGGATCGTTGAGCAAGCAGATGTCTTTGATTTGTTTGATCGACCGCAACATCCGTACACACAGTCCCTTCTCGCACAGCATCTAGGAAGGGAGGCGTTCGGATGAGTTTACTACAGATCGATCAAGTCTCACATGTCTATAAACGTCGGTTTCGACCAGCTCAGACCGTCTTACATGATGTCTCGTTGACGCTTGAAGCGGGACGTTGTCTCGGACTACTTGGGTCGAGTGGTGCCGGCAAAAGTACGCTCGGACGATTGTTGCTTGGGCTCGAACGTCCTTCAAGCGGTACGATTTGGTTCAACGGTGTCGACCGGCATGCGACAAAACGACCGTTTCAAGGAGATGTCCAAGTCGTCTTCCAGGATTCATTCGCCGCCGTCAATCCTAAGCTGACGGCGGCCGATATCATCGCCGAACCGCTTGATAACTTCATTCGTTTAAAGGGTGAAGCACGGCAACAGCGTCTCGTCACGCTTATTGAACAAGTCGGACTCAAGGCAACGGATTTGACGAAATATCCGGCGCAGTTTAGTGGCGGGCAACTGCAGCGGATCGCGATTGCGCGAGCGATTGCTGCTGAACCACGTCTGATCGTTTTAGACGAAGCAGTCAGTAGTCTCGACATGGTCAACAAACGATTGATTCTTGCATTGTTAGCAGACTTGAAGCGGCTACACGGCTTAACATATGTCTTCATCACCCATGACATTAAAGCTGCCGAGCAACTTTGCGACAGCTTTGCGATTTTGGAGCAGGGACGTCTCGTCGGACATTACCCGAGTTTAGCAGCGTTCGATGCTGCGACGGATCCTGCCGTCGAACGGATGCGCCAAGCAAAGCTTGCCGTGCATCCAAGGCAACGAACGATTCGAAAGACACAATCAAACAAAGGATAACGGACTGCTGAACGGCTCCGTTATCCTTTTTTGTTGTAGAGTCGGATTAGTAAGACGTTTTTCGAAACTGAAGACCAGACCAGCCAAGTGTTAGGGCAATCCAAACGAGACAAGAAGCGACACCGATTAGATGGGACGAAGAAAAAAACGACGTGTGCGATGGAAGCGACAGTAGCGCACCAGGCATAAAGAATAGAATGTCTGGCATTAGCGAAGGAAGTGCGACGAGTAGCAAGGAAACGACGAGCGACAGGATGCCGATCGGAACGGCGCGTTGCAAAAAGGTGCTGATCAGAAGTGTCAGACTGACGACGAATAACGTCCAAAGACTAAAATCGAGAATGATGCGAAGTGCAAGCATCGGTGAGAGAGATCCGAACCAATAGACGGTCAAACAGTAGGACGTGAGGGCACCGATCAGAATCCCAAATAGACTGATCATCCCGTGACTGAACCATTTCGACAGCAGATAGACATTCCGGGAGACGGGACGCGTCAGAATGAAATCCTGCATGCCGGTTTGTCGGTCTGAAGCGAGCAGTCCCATGAAGCTCATGATCAGGACGATCAAGCCAAGCTGATTGAATTGCCCATGGATTGTTGCGCTGAAGACGTCAAGCGGTTGTGGAGTAGGACGATTCGGATCAACGATGATTCCGTCTGCATTTCCGACGTGTGCGAGCAAGACATCCATGTACATCAACAGTAATGGTTGTGTCACCCCGAGGGCAATGAAGAACAGCGGTAACCAAACGATCTTCCATTCTTTCCATGCTTCCAACCACTCGGTCCATGTCAGCGTATAAAAGGTCCTCATACGTCTGCCACCATGTCGAGGAACCGTTCCTCGAGTCCGATCGGTTGATAGGCAATCGAAGCAATCGACCATCCTAGCTGAATCAGAGTAGTCGCTAACTGCGAGAGATCAAGCGGCTGCTGCGCGGAGAACTGATAGCAGCACGGGTTGATTCGATCAATCTCGACTCGTGGAAATAGTGTCGCAGAAAAAGACGGGGCAGCTGTAAGCGTCTCGACTTGAATCCGATATTGATCCACGTTGCGTTGATTGTCGAGTGGACCTAACAATTTTCCGTGTTTAATGACGAGGAAGCGATCGCAACACGTCTTTGCGTCTTCTAAGAGGTGCGTTGAGACGATGATCGTCATCCGTTTCTTTAAGCGGAGGATCAATTGATTGATATCATGTCGACCACTCGGATCAAGGGCGGAAGCCGGTTCGTCGAGAATCAAAAATATCGGTTCATGTAAGATGGCTTGGGCGATTCCGAGACGTTGGCGCATCCCGCCGGACAAGCGTTCGATGACTTCTGTTTGTTGATCGTGGAGTCCAACTTCATGTAGAACGTCCGGAATCCGCTTATTTAACGTTGCGCGATCGAGACCTGACAATCGACCGAAAAAACGTAATGATTGTTCGCACGTCATCCAAGGCTTGAAATCTGTTTGTTGTGATAAGTAGCCGATCGATTGCTGGTGTTGACGGATGGAGCGCGAAGACATCGTGATGGAACCACGGTCACTCTCGATCATGCCGCTCAGACATTTCAGGAGTGTCGTCTTTCCGGCACCATTCGGACCAATCAGTCCAAGACATTCATGTTCGTGAATCGTAAAGGAAATATCGTCTAAGATAAGACGTCGTTGAAGTGAAAGCTGGAGATGAGAAATCTGAATCATGCTGTCATCCTCCTTCCGAGGACGAAGTAGAGAATCGAGCCAATCGGCTGGACGAGGAGAATAATCAATAACCAAGTAGTCGGTGTCGCGATCCGGTCCTTCCGTCTAAACCAATCGATACAGGCGCAGCTGAGTAGAATCAGGTTGATGGAGATGTAAATCAATAATAGGGGCAGGAATTGTTCCCAGTTGATTTGTGATAAGGCAGAGAAATCTGTGTTCATAAAAAACCCTCCTTTTCTATTACCATTATCAATAATGAAAATAGAAAAGTCAATGCCATAGACGAATCATCGTTAGTTCTCAATCAGTTAGAGCTATGATAAACTTCTCTTATCAAAATTTTCCAAATGCGATTTGAATCAAATAGTTTAAATGAAAAACGAACTATCAAACGAATCATGATTTTAAGGAGGCTTATATGCAGATTTATCAATTCAAAAAAGAGGTTGGTAAGAAGATCACGAAATTTGATTCGAACTTTGTGATGTCACGGATCATGCAGACGGAAAAAGTGACGCACATCGGATGCATCCATTTAGAGAAGGATGGCGTGGTCGGTTATCACCAGGCTGTCGTGCCGCAACTTCTATTAATTGTAGAGGGTGAGGGCTTTGTAAGAGGGGAAACGGATGACTACATAAATGTTCAGTGTGGGGAAGCCGTGTTTTGGAAACAAGGAGAATGGCACGAAACGAAGACGGATACGGGTTTAACAGCGATCGTGATCGAAAGTGAGTCACTGGATACGTCATCTCTCGTTTCCGTATGACGAAACTAAGTGGGATACATAAAGAAGTTGACTCAAAAAAAGAATGATTCGCTTTCTCACGCCCTTTCCTCAGGCGAGACACAAGCCAGTTTTCCTGCTTCATTCAAGCAGGAAAGCGGGTCTTGTTTGTCTCTGACAGCGCAAAAATGCGCTTTTCCTGTAGGAGTGGCGTGTAAAGCGTCATTCTTTTTATCTTTGTCGAGACTAGAGTTTGCGTCAGCCTCTACTCTGATTCCGTACACCGTTTTTCTAATTCTTCGAGACATAGATGTAACCGAACAGTTATCATTTCTCGATTCCCCATCTGTTGCGTTGTTTTAAGATTGAGATGAGGATGATTTAGAATGTCGTAGTGCTCATAAGCTTCTTGCAATACCCATAATGTATAATCATCCAGTATCCGTCGAGTTTGAGTGGTGAGTTCGTCTCCAACCACGTTAGAGCAATATCCGCTTATGAATCCATCAGCTATTTTGTTAAGAACATAACTTTTTTCTTGATATGCTTGATTTATGTATCGTGGAGCATTTGAGAAGGCTGGTAACAAAAAATTGTAACAAAAAACAAAGTAAGCTGCATATTTCAAATCAAAGTCCAATCTTGGAAACGGGTCAATGATTGCAATGTGTTTATCACTTAAAATTAAATTTTCTGGTGTTACATCTTGATTCACGAGCGAGATCTTTTGAACCTGAGTTCGTCTATTTTCAATTAAAGCATGAATATGCTGACTGACTTTTTCTTTATCAAAGCAAAGATTAGAGTGAATGAGAGCATTTAAGGCGGTTAAGACGTGTTCATTTTCTTCCAGCCATAATTCATCCTCGTTTCTTAAATCACTACCTTGTAAAGTTTCCCCTTGCCAGTGCAGTTCCCCGAAACCAACAATAGAGGTTTTCTGGTTGTGTATACGATGAAAAATTTGTCCTAATTTCGTACCGTAAGAATGGGCTTTATTCTGATCGAGTAACAATAAATCTGTTCCACGACCCATGAACGTTTCTACTGTAAATACTGTGTCATCTTCAATAAAATACTGATAAAAGTCAGGACAGACATTTTGGTCACTTGTATTGGCATGTAAATAGTAAGCTTTCGTAGACTCATACTCTGTAGTCAGCTCTTGTTTATCAATCTGTTGCAACTCCCCATAAGCTTCATTCTTTTTTATGCGAATCACAAGGTCTTGATCATCTACTCTCTTTAACTTATATACAGTGTGCCAAGCTCCTTCACCAATCTTTAGAATCTGTTCTGCTTTTACGTTCAACGTATCCAGCACAATTGCATCAAGATTTTCTTTGATCCGTTTCATGGGGTCTATTTTCTCTCCCTCGCAATGTTGTCTCGTTTCAGTTTGGTGAAAATACAATTCTAGAAACGGAGCGTGTTTAGGGCAAGATGACGAGTGAGACGGTCCGTTCAGTTGCCTGGTCTTCTGTCTCTAGGTGATGATATTTTTCGAGCAGTGTCCGCATGTCCTGTTGAAAATCATTGAAGGTATCATCTGTCAGGTGCAATTTCGCGATCGAGAACGTCGAGTGGTCCTGACCATGCGTTTGAACGGTCTGTTCGAAGTACGACTGGTACTGCTGCAAGACATACATGAAGTAGAACGAGACGAAGTTCACTTTTTCATCGTACGTCGCACTGTTCCAGTCTGCTTCGCTGATTTGATAACCGCTCGTGTTCAAGGCATAGATTTTTTCCTCGACTTTTCCGACGCGCTGGACGGCGACGATTTTCAACAACTGATCGTCCATCATCGCATTAACTTGCCGGTACAAAGTAGACTGCGGTACATCCGTTAAACGTTGATTCAGTTGCATGATTGATAAGCCGTCTTCGCGATCAATCAATTCGAGTGCAATCTTAAACCGGACATGATTTTTGAATAAGTTAAAGTTCACGACGTGTTTCACTCCTTCGTTCAATCGATTCTAAAACTATCTTATCATGCTTTTGGAAACATTCTTAAAAATGATAATGTAAAAAGAGGGAATTTGATGTATTCCTTGAATGATTTACATTAGAGTATGTTTTAGAAAGGAGCCTTCATATGAAAAATACAAGTTATCGCTACAGTACATATGCACTCATTACAAGTTTTTTCTTATTCTTCATCGTTCAGATGTTCCGAGCGTATATTGAATTATCTCCAGAATTTCTAGGAGAAAACCTTGGTGAGTATTACTTAACATATTTCCCGATGAGTGCATTGATCCTTGGACTCGTATTACTGATCCACGGCTGGTGGACTGAAGATGAGAAAAAACAGCGTGAAAAGCTAGCTGCAAAAAATCAGCAAGAATCGAATGAATCGGTGTGACATCATACCGTTGATACAGAAGACCGACAACGCATTTTCGTTGCCGGTCTTTATCGTTTCATGTGTTCAATTGTTTAAATCGCTTAATCGCGAACGGTCCGATCGGTTCGGTCGTCGATCGTTCCATGATCAATTCACTGAGTACTTTTCCGACTAAGCTGCTGAACTTGAATCCGTGACCGGAGAAGCCGGCGGCGATCGCGATATGCGGATAGTCCGGATGCAAATCGATGATGAAATCTTCGTCTGGCGTCATCGTATAGAGACACGGTTTGCCGTGAGCTAAAGTATCGATTGAGGGCATGAACGTATTCGTGAATTGTCGTAAATCAGCCAGATCACCCGTCTCTTGACCGAAAGGACGGCGTGATTGATTTGGATCAACCGGGATGCCGCCGTCGTGGCGTCCGATTTTCAGACCGGCTTGAGCGATACTTGGAAAACCGTAATAATAACCGGCGGGTGTATCAAAGGCGAAGGCCGGGAACACCGCGTCATTGAATACCTCTTCCGCTGCTTCGAACCAGGCGAACGTCTTACGGATAGGGCGCAGCGGTAAGGAGAGTCCAGTTTGTTCGAGCAACGGACCAGACCAGGCACCGGCTGCGACGATTAACGCGTCAGCTGAGTAGGTGTCTGTTCCGACGGTTACGTCCACACCATGAGTGTGGGCGGTAAGCGTCGTTACTTTCGCATTCGTCCGGATGTCGACATCGTTCGCGATTGCAAGATCGCGATACGCTTCAATACAATCCTCGCACTTCAATACACCAGACGTCGGTTCAAAACAGCCGATATAGTCGTTGGGCATCGTTAAGCCGGACCAGCGGGTTCTAACTTCCTCAGCCGTCAGGACCTCGAGCGGCAAATCGTATTGCGCTGCACTCCTGATGATCGTTTGCATCGAACGGGACGAACGGTGACCAGCGTTTAAGACTCCCGTGTTCAGGAATAGACTTCGGCCGCTGATTTGTTCCAACTCGTACCATAAGCGTTGCGCGGCTAACGCCAGTGGCACATAAGCTTCACCTTCTCCGTACGCATGGCGAATGATCCGAGTCTCCCCGTGATGGCTCGCTTGATCATGCGGTGGATTGTGAGCGTCTAATAGTAAGATGTTTTGATCGGTTCGTGAGAGATAGTAGCCTGCTGCCATCCCCATGGATCCGGCACCGACGATGATGACATCATAATGGGACATCTGATTCGACTCCTTCATATGTAAGTTCACACCAGTATAGAGTGAGAACTAGAAAAGAACAAATGAAAGATTAAATCTCGAAGCGACGGGCTTCTTGTTCTAAGTGTTCCGTTCGTGCGTTTAAATCGCCGACGAGCGTATGTAGCGTCGTGATCGTCGCGATCATTTGTTCAGACGCAGCGGCAACTTCCTCGTTACTTGCCGTGTGCTCTTCTGCGACAGCAGCAATTTCCGTCAAGGCATTACGAATGAACCGTTCTGCCTGCAAGACGTCTTCCATCTGTTGCGTCATCTGCTGTGTTGCTGACGAGACGTGCGTGACTTGATCCGTCAACCGTTCGAACGTCGTATCTGTATCGAGAACGATCTGTTCACCGGCTGCAGTTGCTTCGACCGTCGTCTTGAAGCTATGTTGCATCTGCTGCGCACTGGCTTCAATCGACGTGACGATTGTTGCGATCTCACTGACACTGCTAGCGACGTGGCTTGAGAGATTCTTGACCTCGGTCGCGACGACAGCGAATCCTTTTCCTTGTTCACCAGCTCGTGCCGCTTCAATCGCGGCATTAAGGGCGAGTAGATTCGTCTGTTCGGAGATACCGCGGATGATACCGACGAGCGTTTGGATATCCGATGATTGCTGTTTCAGTAAATCAATCTGTTCAGCAGACTGCGTGACGTGCTGATGAATGTGGCGCATCTGTTCGACAGAAGCGGACATTTGATCCCGTCCGACTCGTGTCAGTGTTGCCATCTGCTCCGTCGTTCCTTGAATTTCGACACCAGACTGATTCGTCGTCTCGATCAATGCTGCGAACCGATTCATCTCGTCATTCAACGAAAGCGTGACTTGCGTCTGACTTTCTGTTCCGGTCGCGATTTCCGACATCGTATGAGCGATTTGTTCGGAACCGTCGAGTACTTCTGATGTACTTTGATCAATCGATTGACTCGTCGTCGAGACGAGAGTGGCTGTCTGTTTGATATCAACGATCATCGTCCGTAACATCTCGTTCATATCACGAATCGAGATCGCAAACGCATAGATTTCGTCTCTCGAAGCAATCGTCAAATCGGTCAACGTCTGTTTTGCCTGATCCAGTCGTCCCTCGGCAATCAAGGCAGCGACTTTCTGTAACGTCTCGAGCGGACGTAATTTTCGACCGAGTACGATGTAGAGCAAGACGAGTGTGATCGTTAACAGAAGAAGTAAAAGTCCAATGAAAATCGGTGCATTTTGTTTTAATATTTCTGTTGTGAGGGCATCGATTTCCTTCGCAGCGATGTCGACGCCAAGAATTCCGATGATTTGACCAGACGCATCCTTTAACGGAACGTAGACACTCATATACTGTCCATATACAGGATCATCAATGATGTCCGTCGCGTGTGTTCCACCATTTAATACGTCCTTCATATCAGCGACTTTTGCGCCACTCGCCGGTTCATTAATCTTTGCGGCATCTTTCTTCGGAAGACCGTCAATCAGCAAACGGACCTTGTTTTGGTCGATGCGTGCTGTGTATGTATACAAGAGTCCGTTTTGTTTACGTAAGGTATCAAGTTGATTCCGTAGGGTTTCATACTGCTCGGACGCGACAGGCGATTGTAGGAATTCGCTATAAGCCACTGTGTCGAATGTTTTGCTGATGCGTAAGGCATCTTTTTCAGCAGTCGCTTTCAGTGTTGAGACTGCCGTTTGTTTCGTATTGAAATATAAAGCCAGACTACTAAAAACAAAAAAGGCAATCAAAATCAAACTGATCATTACTAAAAGACGTGTTCGGATGGAATGGTTCTTGGTTGTGTTTTTCACATGCAACCGTCCTTTCAACTCATATTTTCTGTCTGTAATTCATTTATCGGTCGTTAAAATACATATTAAACAGGACCTTTTAACGATTTTTTTATAAAGGGTCGTAAGAAAAACCGTTTTTTTCTAAAAAAAGGATTTATCAAGAATGATTCAGGGCACATAATAGTTAGAAAAAAATATAAGTTGAGGGAAGAGGGATTGAGATGGAAAGTGAAGTCGACCATCGAATCAAGGCAAGACATGTATATGAGAATGAATTAAGAAGACACGCGGTCAGCACGAAAAAGGCTACCTTCCGATTGATGACATGTCTACGTTGTCAATCGAAGATACTGTTGAAACAGGGACATCAGGATAGCCACCAATGTGACGTGAACGTATCTAGTTGACACAAATGAGAGGAGGAGTTGGATGAAACGAGAGCAACATGTCACGCCACATCCTAAAGGTGGCTATCAAGTGAAAGCTGCTGGTGCGACTCGAGCAACAAAGCGATTTGCTACACAGAAAGAAGCGATTGCAGAAGGGCGTCGGATTGCGAAAAAACAGAAGACAGAGCTTGTCATTCATAACAAAGAAGGGCAGATTCGCGAAAAAGATTCCTACGGACACGATCCATTTCCACCACGAGGTTGAGCTATCATATACGACACGTTCTGAGCATCAGAACGTGTTTTTTTAATGATCCTCATGTCAAATGTTTTTGACATGAGGATGGAAGTTCATTACAGTAGAGATGTAAAAAGAATTTGACACGTCGTGGAGGTATGAACGTGAGAAACCACATCAAGGAGCGACGTCTAGCGGCAAAATTATCGCAACAAGAACTGGCTGACCGTTGTCAGGTCAGTCGGCAGACGATCAATGCGATTGAAAACAACAAGTATGATCCGACTTTACAATTAGCGTTTAATATCGCCAAAGTCTTGCAGACACAAGTCGATCATCTGTTCATTTCAGAACAGGAGGAATGGGATGTCTAAGAAAAAAACGGTTTTATTTTTAGTGACGCTCGTGATAGTGGCGAGTCTTACCATCATTAGTATGATCATCGAAAACAACGTAACGTTCTTCTCGATTGTTCAATTGGCGATTTTGTTGATCATGTTCTTCTCGTATTTTACGTGGGCGCGTTCAGGAGAAGACAGTCGACCGACACCGAATGATGAACTTGGAGAAAAGATTACGACGGAGAGTGGGCTCGTTAGCTACAAAATTCTGATCGTCCTGATTTTTGGATTTATTTGTCTCGATTACTTTTTACATGGATCAACGAATCTGTTATTGATTGTCTTGTTCGCGATCGGACTGACACTGTTGCCGATCATTAAATTCCTAAAGGCACGATCCTATCGATGAAAAGGAATGGCAGTCGATCTTCTGCAACGGATGTTAGATACATTACTGGGAGAGACGACTCGTGTAATAGTGCAAGTGCCAATTAACAGCGATTTTTTATGGAAGGAGGGAATCACCGCGACGGAATTAGAGTACCGATTAAGAAAACATATTGCCGAGATGGATTTCGAGAAAGCAGCAAAACTATTTTTAGAGTTAACAAAAGAAGAGCAATCCAACATGATTCTTAGTGCAGGGTTTGATACGTTTCATCTCACGATATATGCCTTTATGAATTATTTACTCCAACACCATGAATCGAGCGAGATACATGATTTGACGTCTTCATTGATGTTACATCCACTTTGCCATCTCGAGGGAGCTTGCGTAATCGCTTTATTCCATGCAAAAAAAGCAGTCGAATTAGATCCTGATAACATCGAATGGTATATCAATTTGTTGATGTTTGAAAAGCATCCCGATGCCTGGTTTGCGCAAACAGAAGTAGAAGAAGTCTACCGACGGATCAAAGAGCTAGAGTCGAAGAACCAAAAGTGAGATTTTAGACAGACCAATCACTCTGCAAAATCGAGTACATATACAGATCGTCAAACTGACCACGTGTTTTCTCATATTGACGAAGCAACCCTTCACGCTGAAAACCAAGCCGTTCGAGCAATCGTTGCGAAGCGGTGTTTGCTGGTAAGACAAGTGCTTCGATACGATTTAAAGAGAGCTCCTCAAAACCATATGTGATCACTGCAAGCGCTGCTTCTTTCGCGATGCCCTGTCCCTGATAGGCAGGATTCAACTCAAACCCGAGTTCTGCCCGCTGATGGCGTGCCGACTGATTCAAGAAACCGCAACTGCCGATGATGACATCGTCTTCTTGTAACGTGATCCCGAACCGGATGCCCGTGCCATCGCGACGAATCGAAGCGTACCAATCAATCTCTTCGAGCGCGTCTGTTTCCGATTGAAAGGCGTCGAGTCCCATCTGTTTGACGACTTGTTCGTCTGATAAATAGGCGAGGACACTCGTAGCATCTTCGGGTAACACTTCGCGTAAGACGAGACGGTCTGTTTTAAGCGTTGGGAAAGTATGTAACATTCAAAAAACTCCTTTGCAAGAAAATGTAAAAAGATGTTGTGCAGTCTTTAAGTCATATGGTAAGATTCTCCACAACAAGAGCATATCATTTCGTTGACGAGAAAGAGTAATGATTGTCCCTCTGCCTTACAGAAAACCGGGATTGCTGAGAACCGGTAGCCAGATCAATCATGAAGATCCTCTCTGAGAAGTCACGCTGAACCATTCAGTAAGCGTGACCGGGTGTCCACCGTTACATGGAATGCACATGATAGTGTGCAACTAAGTGCTGTCGAGAATAACCATTCTCGACGGAATATGGGTGGTATCGCGGTGAAGTCCGTCCCTGTCAAAGGGGGCGGACTTTTTTGTATTCTCTTAGTTACCGACAAAGGAGCGAACAAGAGATGACGTCACAAAACCAAGCAGAAACCGTACAACAACGCGAAGCGCGTGTTCGAAACAGATGGAAACAAGATCAGGTCTTCGCACGATCGATCGAGCAACGCACGGAAGCGGATTTCGTATTCTACGAAGGACCGCCGACCGCGAACGGCTTACCCCCACGTCGGTCATGCACTCGGACGAACCGTCAAGGATACCGTCGCCCGCTATAAGACGATGCAAGGATTCCGGGTCGAACGAAAAGCCGGCTGGGATACACATGGACTACCGGTCGAACTCGGGGTCGAGAAACAACTCGGCATCTCCGGCAAACAAGCGATCGAAGACTATGGTGTCGAAGCATTCATCGCACGCTGTAAGGAAAGTGTCTTCTCCTATGAAACACAGTGGCGTGCCTTCACGGAAAAACTCGGCTACTGGGTCGACATGGATGATCCTTACGTGACGATGGAGGACGAGTATATCGAGAGCGTCTGGCATATCCTTGGGACGATCCATGACAAAGGCTGGTTGACGAAAGGACATCGTGTATCACCGTATTGTCCGAGCTGTCAGACGTCACTCAGTTCCCATGAAGTCGCGCAAGGTTATCAGGACGTAACGGACTTATCGGCGACGGTCAAACTTCCGATCGTCGACATGGAGCAGACATTTCTGCTTGCGTGGACGACGACACCTTGGACGTTACCGGCAAACGTCGCGGTGGCGGTTCATCCGGAATTGACGTACGTCACGGTAGCGTTTGAAGGAGAGCGATTCATTGTCGCAAAAGCGTTAGTCGCTGAACTGTTCTCAGAATCCGTCGAGGTCGTATCCGAACAGCTCGGTGCGGAACTCGTTGGCTTGCGTTATGAACCACCGTTTGATTTCGTGACGCCGGAGAATGGTCACACGGTCGTCGGGGCGTCCTTTGTCCAAGCGACGAGTGGAACCGGACTTGTCCATCTTGCTCCAGCGTATGGGGAAGAGGATTACCGGGTCATCCGGGAAAACGGACTGTCATTCGTTAATGTCGTCGATGCTGCTGGGTGTTACACGGACGCCGTTCCACCACTCGTTGGTCGATTCGTCAAAGAGTCAGACGTCGCGATCATCCAGCTGCTCGCTGAACGGGGACGCTTGTTTGCGAAAAAACGCTATACGCACAGTTATCCGCATTGTTGGCGATGTGACTCGCCACTGCTCTATTACGCACAAGACAACTGGTTCATCGAGACGACGGCCGTCAAGGAACAACTCCTTGCGAACAATGCTTCTGTGACGTGGTACCCCGATCACGTCAAGGAAGGGCGGTTCGGAAAGTTCCTCGAGCAACTCGTCGACTGGAACATCAGTCGTAATCGCTACTGGGGTACACCACTGAACGTCTGGGAGTGTGAAGCGTGTGACACGACGTTCGTTCCAAAAAACAAGGCTGACTTGTTGCACCGGACGACGACATCGACGGAATCCGTCGAGTTGCATAAACCATACGTTGATGCGTTATCGGTCTCGTGTCCGACGTGTCAGGGAGTGATGCACCGGACACCAGAAGTCATCGATGTCTGGTTTGATAGCGGAGCGATGCCGTTCGCGCAACAGCATTATCCGTCACGGACGCAGACGCTTAACCGCTATCCAGCCGATGTCGTCATCGAAGGCATCGATCAGACGCGGGGCTGGTTCTACAGCTTGCAAGCGATCTCGACACTTTTCACGGGACAGCCTGCCTATAAGCGTGTCCTCGCACTCGGGCACGTCCTCGATGAGAACGGGCAGAAGATGTCGAAGAGTCGTGGAAATGCCCTCGACCCGGTGGCGTTAATCGAAGCATATGGTGCTGATAGCTTACGCTGGGCGCTACTCGTCGACAGCAGTCCGTGGAGTGCGAAACGGTTTGCTGAGCGGATCGTCCAAGAAGCAAAATCAAAACTAGTCGATACACTGGATCATGCCGTCCAGTTTTATCTGACGTATGCAGAACTGGACGGATTTGATGGCTCACGTCCGCAAAAACGGACGCGTCTCGACGAATGGTTGCTCTCGCGTGTCCATCAGACGACGCAAGACGTGACGGATGCGATGGACGATTATCAATTGACTCAAGCAGCACGGAGTCTTGCGCAACTCGTCGATGAGATCAGTAACTGGTACATCCGCCGTTCGCGGGAACGTTTCTGGCAAGCTGACTGGTCGGAAGAGAAACAAGCCGCGTACACGACGCTCCACTTCGCACTTTCGACGACGGCACGACTACTCGCTCCGTTCACGCCGTACCTTGCTGATGATGTCTATCAGCGATTAACAGGAATGAGCGTACATGTAGCGGATTATCCGGTTGCCGATCCATCGATGCTCAGACCTGATCTGGAATACGAGATGATGCAAGTCGTGTCTGTCGTCGAGTTAGGACGACAAGTTCGTAATACGCACGCTTTAAAAGTTAAACAACCGCTTGCTAGCTTAGGCGTCCAATCGAGTGAAACCTTTTCGTGGTCGGACTATACGGCAATCATCCAAGAGGAACTGAATGTAAAAGACGTCCAAATCGTTCCGACGACGCAAGCGACGACACGGTTCCGTCTTAAATTGAACTTCCGCGCAGCCGGAGCGAAATTCGCACAGCAAGCGAACGCGATCCATCAATGGCTACAACAATTGTCTGCACAGAAGACTTCAGACTTGCTCGAGACCGGAAGATTGATCTATCAGACCGCATCAGGCGATGAAGTCGAGGTGCGTCAAGCGGACGTCATCGTCGAACCAATCGTCAAGACGGGTTTTGCTGCTGCGACGAGTGGTGGACTCACCGTGACGCTCGATACACGAATCACGGAAACACTGGAGCAGGAACGCTGGATGCGAGAGCTCGTTCGCTATATCCAGTCGGAACGAAAGGCACAAGCATTATCGCGGGACGCACGAATCGATCTCGTCTTGTCTGTCGATGCGACGTTCCAACCGATTGTCGAGACGTTTGAGCCTTTGTTATTTAAACACCTTGCCTTATCCTCCGTTCGAACTGAACCGCTACAAGGAGCAGGGGATGTCCAGCTAGGCGGACACGATGTCGGTGTCTCGTTCGCACCAACGAAAGAATATTGTTAAGGAGAAGATCATGATTGCATTAGAAGCATTAAAAGGTCGACTCGTCGACGGTTTGTTACAGGTCCAAAAAGAAGAAGGGGAAGTAGCCCGAGAACGTTTCATCTTTAACCGAGAAGCGACGGACGAACAGCTCGCGCTGTTACCTGCGTGGACGGCAGACGACTATCAGACGTTCTTATGTCAAGCCCGGCAGGAAATCGGATCTGGAGTGGGGAATTTCTTAATTTCGAGGAATGGGAAGAAGACGCAATGCAGTTTGGCTTCGAGCGATGGCTCGACTACTTGATCGTCACGCAAGGCACGCAATTTTGGGAATGGTTTCGGTAAGAGAGGAAGAGGTTCAGTGGATATTCAATTAAAGATAGCGTCTCTTACAGACGCTCCGAAGCTTCACACGCTTCAACTCGAGGCGTTTTCAGAGACGCTCGAGCGGTATCAGGATTTTGCAACGAATCCGGCGAACGAATCGATCGATCGTGTCATTCACCGGATCACGCATCCAAGTAGTACGTTTCATCAAATCATCGTCGACGATGTCGTCGTCGGCGGGATTTGTGTCGTTGCGAAAGCACCGAGTCGCTACGCGATCAGTCCGATGTTCTTAGATCCAGCCCGTCAAGGTGAAGGGATCGCCCAACGCGCATTACAGCTCGTTGAAGCAGCTTATCCGACTGCAACGACATGGGAACTGCGGACGATTCGTGAAGAGACACGTAACTGTTATTTCTATGAGAAGATGGGCTATCGATTGACCGGTGTCAGTCAACCGCTCAACGAACGGGCGACACTTGTTTCTTATCAAAAATCGGTTTCGGCATGAGCGGGTTTTGTCGGAAGGAAGAACCACCACAGATTCGTTAATAGAGCGGCAAGGACGGCAAAGTTAAACAAATAAAGACAAAAGAAGAAGACGAACTCACCGATGTCCTCAAGGTTAGCTAACGGATTATCGACCAAGTACGATTCGTGACTGACCCCGAAGATGAACAAAGGAAAGAAGACATAGAAGTATCGTTTCCAAAAGAATGACGCACGACCTGTTTGAGACATAAGAGCACCTCCTGAAGGAATGGCACGCTTCTTCCAGTCAGAAGAAGCGTGTGTTCGTTTACGATAAAGAGGGTGTACCGACTACTTCGACGTGACGCGTGTCCGTATCAAACAGACGTGTCCGGGTATCGTTATGAGACAACAGCAACGGCTCGCCCGTCTCGTCATAGATGAAGGCAATCGGAATCGAAAAACCACAGTTGCGGTACGAACCATCGGCATGACTCGTTCCGATCATGAGTGCTCGTTGCGCCTGACTGATGATGCGCGCTTCACCGGACCACTCAACGTACTGTTCCTCGCTGAACATGCCGACGCCAATCGGGTTGAAGATGAGATCAAGTCCAGATTCCTCGCGTAGTCCGTCGTTTCCTAAGAAGATTTCGCGACAGAGGACGTATCCATAGCGGAACGACCCGTCGTTTGCTGTTGATGGTGTATAAAGTGGTCCAGCTTCTGGTGTTTTTGCGCGATCAAGGAGAATCGTTCCGGTCGCATCGATGATGACAGCGCGATCGAGATTCACATCATCTTTGTAACCGAGGACGATTGCTGTTTCGAACTGCTTGGCAAGATGTTGCACGCGTTCGAGTTCTGCGACCGTACAATAGCCTTCCGGGTAGACAATCAGGTCGACTTCAGGATAAGCGGCGATTTCACGTTCGAATTGCTCGAGCCCGGTCTCGCGTTTCGGTTGGGCGATTAATAATTTCATCAAAACATCCTCTCAGGCATAAATATATCTGAAAAATCAGACTTTCCATTCGTCATGATTTTACCATTAGTGGTAAAATAAAGCATATCGCTTTTTGATAAATTTTACTGCAAATGAAGGAAGGTCATCAGCTTGAATATTTCAAAAACCATTCTTGTGACACGCCATCTACCGGCGATGAAGGCTTTTTACATAAACCAGATCGGATTTCCGCTCGTCTCGGAAACGAACGATTCGTTTACGATGCAAATCGGTACCGATCAGCTGACATATCAACAGACGGACGATGTTGATACGCAGTACCATATGGCGTTCAACATTCCGGAAAACGTCTTCCAACAAGGTAAAGCGTGGCTCGTAGAACGGACACCACTCTTGATCGAAGATGGACAGGACGAGATTTATTTTGACTTCACGGACTCGCATTCCTGCTATTTTTATGATCCAGATGAAAATGTCTTGGAGCTGATTGCGCGGCATCAAATCAATCCATCTAAAGCGGAACTGACGTTTGATGTATCCGATATCCTCGGGATTGGTGAGATGAGTCTGACGGTGAAAGATGTGCTTGAAGTCGGTGAGCAGCTAGCGGAGATCGGCGTTCTCGAGCGACGGGAACGTCCGCTCAACGGCGCGTCACTCAACTTCCTCGGACCGGTCGCAGATGGAACGCATATCTTGCTCGTCCCAGAAGGTCGGACATGGTTGTTCTCACCGAAGACGGCGAAGATCAGTCCGATCGAGATGGAACTCGACGGCAGACATCGGGTCCGGCTTGACGCAGCGGGTATATGGCATCAAAGTACCGTGTCTTCATAATTCATTATTCTAAAAAGTGAGGGAAGTAAGATGAACAAAGCGGTGAATGCGAGTATCGCGTTCGGATTATTGTTGTTCGTATGTGGTTTCTTTTTTCTGTTTGGCTATTTGACCCGGTCGATGCCGATTCAGCAAGGCGGTGACCCGGTCATCTTACCGGTCGCAGCACTCCTCGTTCTCCTACCATTCGTGATCCGTGAAGGCATGCGTGTTTTGACGTATGTCTCGCTGACACGTCGACAGGTCGGCGTACTCATCTTACTTGCAATCAGTGGAATCACACTAAGTAGTTGGATTGAGGTGCAGCAGAATGTTGCCGTAATCGATTTCCGTTCCCTCTTTACGATTCACACGTACGTACTGTTCGTTTCGGGCATCATCTTGTTGTGTCTCCTATTGACGGGGCTCAAACGGATGCGCGTCCGAACGAGAGTGATTTAAATGGAAAAGGACTGAATGACATGGGATACATCACAGAATTACGCAAACTCGTCGGCACACGACCGCTCGTCATGGCAGGAGCGTGTGTCATCGTCGTCAACGATAAACAAGAAGTCTTATTACAACTTCGGCAAGATAACGGATGCTGGGGACTCGCTGGTGGAGCGCTTGAGATCGGGGAAACGCTCGTAGAGACGGCAAAACGAGAATTAAGGGAAGAGACCGGTCTTGAAGCAGAGCACCTCGAATTATTGAACGTCTATTCGGGTGATGCGTTTTACTATAAGTATCCGCACGGGGATGAAGTCTATAATGTCATCTCAGCATTTCTGTGTACGGCTTATACGGGTGAAATCGTTCGGGATCCGTCAGAAGTCGCGGAATTACGCTTTTTCGCTATCGATCAGCTACCAGAAAAACTCAATCCACCGGAACGACCGATCTTGATGGAGTTTGTTCAAAAACAACAGACAGCGCATCACGTCTCCATTTGAAGCAAAGGGTAAAACAAAAATCTTGAATGAACTGTTCATTCAAGATTTTTTGTTGCACTGGGACGCGTTTCAGCCTGAAGCATCAAGAAGACGATAAAAGATGGAAAAGTGATGCGTTTATTAGAAGGATTGGCTGGATGATTTGAGAAACGACCTAACGAAATAAGTGATGGGAGAAATATGGCGATGACTAACGTAAATAAAGGTTCTACCGCAACCGTGATGACAATCTCTGACGAACGAGTACGCAAATACTTCCATGAATCGATTGAAAAACAACGAATCATACAGGAATTTCGTATGCTCGAAGAACTAGAACGAACGACCATCCCGACGCCAAACGTATATGCTGTTGCATTAGAAGATTCGCCGTTCATTGAGATGCAGCGGGTCGACGGCAACGAAATGTTAGAGTTGTTTGATCCCTCCCGAATAACGGATTTTCTTAATGCCTTCGCGACATTACATCAACGGATTCATCAGCATCAATCGCGTGTAGCACCTGGATGGCACGATGTCACCTATCAAAAAATGCGTCATCTATCACCTGCGTTACGCTTGAAGGCGGAACGATTGTTAAAGACGCTTCACATTCCGCAACAGCAAGGATTGCTCCACGGGGACTTCCATTTCCAGAACATTCTCGTGACATCAGATGACACGTTCGTCGTCATTGATTGGCATGATGCGACGATGGGTCCACCGATCGCGGATGTCGCGCGGACGTTGCTCTTGCTACGGACAGCGGGTGAAATAACAGTACCGGACGAGGTACGACGATATGTCTGTCTCGAATACCTCGACCGCTATCAAGCTGTTTCATCCATTCAGCTATCGAACCTTGCAGACTGGTTACGACTTATGGCCATTCTTAGGACGCTTGAGCAAATCCCGGATGCTGAACAAAGTGGGTTAAAGGAATTGATCAGTCATCCAGACCTCAGCTCATATTTTTTTAATACTTAAGTATATACAGGTAGGAGGAACGCCATTCATGAGAACCATCATCTCGATCCAAGGGGCTATGGCATCCGGGAAGACGACGCTTGCGCAAGCGCTCGAAGACGCTTACCCGGAGTTGCATGTCTATTATGAAAATCCGTATCCGATCGTTCAAAAACGAAAGGAGCTCGAATTAGACATCCGTACCGAAGACGGATTCGTTGAGAATCAGCGCTTGTTCATTCAAGCGGAACTCGAACGGTTTCGCCATTTTCCCGACGGACACATCATATTAGATCGTGGTCCGGAAGATCTTGAATTTTATACGCTTCATTATCCACAGGTACATGGGTATGACTGGGATATGGAATTCCGTTTAAAGACAGAACTAGAGGCATTAAGAAGATGCCGATCAGACCTGATTCTTTATTTACGGGCACCAGACCATCTCTTACGAGAGCGGCGCGACGCCGATCAGACAAGAACGCGCCAATCTTTCGCACAACACGAACCGCTTTGGAAACTTGAAGAAAACTGGTTTGAACGGTTTCCGGTCTATTCGATTGATACGACAGCGAAATCGCTGGAGCAAGTCCGACAAGCAGCGGTTCATCGGTTGGCTGTCACCGGAATCTTAGGAAGGGAGAATGAGATATGAATGTAAAAGGGATGACCTATCCCCTCATCGAAGGACAAGACGAAAAACAGGTTTACTGGATAGAAAAAGGAGAAGCGGTTCAGATTGGACAGACTTACGAAACGATTTGGTTAGAAAAAACATCACATCAATCCATCCTTGTACGGGAGCAAGAATTAGTGTCAGAAAAAATTGGCAATCGAACGATTCGTTTGACGATGGATGCAGAAAGTTATGCGCCGCTCGAATTCGTCGAGTACCAAGAAGGTGTTCAAACCGTTCATGCGTTGTATCGAACGGATGAAGTCGTGATCACGCGAGGAAATGAGCAATCTGTCTTGCCCATCCGTACGAAAAGTGTTGATCTGTTTTCAATCGAATTGTTGTTGCGATCATTACCACTAACCGTCGATTCGACGCTCTCGTTCAACGGTTTTAGTGCCGTTTCCGGACGTGAGGTGCCGATTCAGGTGCACCCTCTGCGGCACGAACTATTGACGACTGAGTCAGGCGAACACGTAGAGACGCTTTACGTTCAAATTACGTTTGGTGAGCGGATTCAGTATTACTGGATTGATCCAGTCAAGCGTGAGCTGTTAAAACAGTCCTCCCAGATTGCCGACGGGGTCTCATTGGAATTTCGTCGATGAAAAAAAGAGCTGACTCAAAAGTCAGTCTCTACAAAGAAAAGGGTGGCAGAATGATGATCTGCCACCCTTTTCTCGTAAAAATGACGCGTCACACGCCACTCCTACAGGAAAAAGCGCATTATGCGCTGTCAGAGACAAACAAGACCCGCTTTCCTGCTTAAATGAAGCAGGAAAACTGGCTTGTGTCTCGCCTGAGGAAAGGGCGTGAAAAGACGCGTCATTCTTTTTTGAGTCAGCTCCATTTGTTATAGCTGAAAATGGTGTTGCATCGCTTCGAAAATCCGTTTACTTGCTTTTGTATCGTCAAACGCATAGATATGGCTGAGATGACGTTTGAATTTTTTAGGCATCTTCGATTCGCGTAGTGATTCCATCAAGGCGTCTCTTGTTTCGATGACGTCTCCTGGTAACAAATCCGTCGATTCGCCGGCGTTATCTTCGCCAACTAAGACAGGTGGGCGGTAGTAGATGACCTTTTTGTGCATCAAAGAAAAATCGAGACCGACACTCGAATAATCGGTAATCAACACATGATGATTTTCAAGTAGCTCCTTGACTGTGAACGCATCCTGACTGATGACATCGACGAAGTCCGAGTGGAACAAGTGGCTGAATTTTTGGAAATTGCGATGAAGATAGAACGAGACTTCAGCCTTGTTGTCCATTACTAAGCTTTTCAACCGTTCGTCCGTGATCAACGCTTGAAACTCCTGGTAATAGTCGCTTTCCATGAACTGTTCGTCTGAATACGTATCGAGTTTTGGTCGCCACGTCGGCATGATCAACAGCTTTTTCCGGTTTTTGTATCGCTTGAGCCAACGTGATCGTACCGTGATCAAGTGGTCGAATCGGGCGAGACCCGTTACGATGATTTCGTCAGGATGAAAACCGTAATCGCGGGCGATGAGTTGTTTTTCCCGCTCCGAGGAGACGACGAATAAGTCGGTAAATGGATGCGGCATCTTTTTCCCATAAATGTGACTGACATCTTTTGATCCGATGACACCATGTTGCAAGAACAGCTTTTGTTTCGTTTGCATCAATGCTTCCGTGTGATAGGTAGCGAACGGTAAGGCATAACTGGAAGAATGCGTATGGCAGAGAATGTCTGCTGCTTGGACGACCTCGATGTTCTCTGGTGACTTGTAGAACACGATATGGTTCTCATATCCGACAAGATTTTTGAGGTCCGGACTCGATCGACTGATGATGTAGAAGATATTGAAGCGCTTCTGATGCTGGTCAACGAGATACTTGAAGAAAATCATCCCATTATCTTGTGCTTTATCCGGATATTCAAAACAGATAATTGTCTTCTTATTTGGATCCAGTCCAAGTAACGGTTGAGGGTCCGCATAATACTTGACGGTCTCGACCGGCACTGGGATCAGACGCATCGCAAGGCGTTCCGACACGGTTGAATAAGGGCGGACCAAAACGTCATGTTGCTCATTAAGCGATAACCAGTGCTCATCGTTCAAGAGTTCCGGGTGATTTTTGAAGTGACGAATCCGCGGTGTGAAACCAGAGATCGGCATCTCACGAATCGTAAATCCGAACATGAGGTCATAGATGTTCGCATTGAACGCGTCGTAGTTATACCGGTCACCGAGTAACTGCTCGACGAGTTTTGGTTCGATCACGGCTTCGACTTCTGTCTTGAAGCGACGAGCATCAACTGGTGTGACGTTGAAGCGATTAATCGGCAGGGCGATTTTTTGTTCCTGATGTCTGATTTTAATGAAGCAATGTGGCTGTTTCACTTCGAAATACTTTGAGTGAAACGAAAACTTCAATAGAAGGACGTCGTCTTGACGAGTGATGCCCTCAAATAGGACGTCTTGATCATAAAAATTCATGATGGACGGTTTTTTGTTATAGATCAGACTGAGCTCGTAGTCTTGGTCGATGAAAATGAAATAGGAATGTTTCCCTTGTTTGATGTAGCTATTCGGTGCGATGTCCAGTGGTTCCGAAAGATGTTTGAACGAAATCGGTTTACCGGATTTATCGACGAATTTAACAGGATGATTCTTTTTTTTGAAGATATCGAGCAATGTATCAATCGATAGCACAAAGGCTGTCTCTATTTTTTGGAGTGGTATCAGTTGTTCATTGATCGATAACTGTAGGCTTTGGTGCGGAAGATTCTCGATCAAAAACGTATGATCACGACAAGTGATTTTCATTGGTGCATGGCTTCCTTTCATACTCTGATTCAGTCGTTCTTAAACTACATCACTTACCATACAATATCTTCCGATTTCTGCAAAGATGTAGATTGATTGGAAACCAATGCAGTATAGTCTACTGGCTGAAGGATATTGGGAAAAGACAGACGTTACCGTATCTTCGACAGATCATTGGTTGCAGAACCATGACAATGATTGGATATTATGCAAAACCGATTGACTTTGTTCGTAAAAAAGGAGATAAATAGAAACTGTATTGGTAAATGCGACTAGTATCGCAAGAGGTTTATGAAAAAGCAAAGTCGGCTATATATAGAGGTTGAACTCACAGAAAAAAACAGGGATCAATCTTGAAGGGTGAAGGGGAGTAATGACAGATGCTGTATACGGTAACATCGACATTACCACCAAAACACGGTGGTAGAACGAAGTCGTTATTGAGTCGAATCGCACTCATGGAACGAGAACTTGGCGCCGGTTCAACAATCGTTACGACGAACTACAATGCCAACTACATGGAAGTCTACGAATTGTTCCGAACAGAAGAGAAGGTCGGTCCGAAAGTACAATTTGAAAATATCTACGATTGGCTATCAGATTACAAATTGTTAAGTATTCCAACGACTCGTTTTCGTAACAAACCGATCATCAAAGAAACGGAGCGCGAAATCGAAGGATTGAAAAGCGTCGAGAAAAAAAACAGTGACGCCGTTCGTTATTATGATGAGGAAGATGAGTATGTCCTCTACCGTAAATTTTACCCTGAAACGCAAGTCGTCGAATTCGAGGATTTCATGACGAACGCTTCCCGTAAAAAAGTCGAGCGCTGGGAATATAACGTCTATGGTCAATTGCACCGGAAGACGATTTATTCGCCGGTCCATCATGGAAAGATGATGGAAGAGCTATATGATTCGGAAGGCAATGTCTATTGTAAGAAGTTCTACAATGAAATGGCGCGCCCGAAGCTCATCTTGATTCAGTTATACCGGAACGGCAGAATGTACAAAGCGTTCAAAAAAGAGAAGGATTTATTTGAGTATTACTTCAATCGATTGTTTAAAGACGGTGATGTCTTGTTCGTCGATGCGCGTTTACTGGACCGCTCGATTCTCAACATCAAAGCAGATGTCAAACGAGTCATGGTCATCCACAACTCACACTTGGATGGTTCGACCGTCAAAGGATCATATACGACGATGTTCTCGGAATCCGATAAAGTGACACGTTTCATCAGTCTGACGAATCACCAAAAAGAAGACATTTTGGAGCGGTATAACATCCCGGAAGAGAAGATTTCCATCATTCCGCACTTTATCGTCCCAGAACAAACGCAACGACGCGAACAGGTCAAGGATCAATTCTGTTTCATCGGTCGATTCGGTTTGCAAAAACAGATGGATCATTTAATTAAGAGTTATGCGATCTTCAAACAATCAGGTCATACGACGAAGCTTGTGCTCTATGGCATGGACGAACAAGGGCAACTGGCGATGATGGAGAGTTTGATCGAGGAGCTCGGCTTACAGGATGATATCGAAATCCACGGCTTCACATCGAATCCGGCAGAAGTCTTCCGGGAATCGAAAGCATCACTGTTGACGAGTGAATTTGAAGGATTTGGACTGACGGTCATGGAAAGTATTAATGTCGGCTGTCCGGTCATTTCTTATGACGTCAAATACGGACCACGCGAAATCATCGCCCACGGCGAGAACGGCTACCTCGTTCCAGCGAACGACATGGAAGCTTTTGCTGCCGCGATGGTGCAACTCGTCGAACGACCACTCGCGCGCGTCGAGACGAAGCCATCGCTTTACCTCGAGACGGCTGTAAAGAACTACGGACGATTACTAGAAGAATTAAGCAATTAAACCTACTACTTGAACGATGAAGAGGATGAACGTTATGAAGAAAATTACGAAAGCCATTATTCCAGCAGCAGGACTCGGGACACGTTTCTTGCCTGCGACAAAAGCAATGCCAAAAGAGATGTTACCGATTCTCGATAAACCGACGATCCAGTATATCGTCGAAGAAGCGGCAAAAGCCGGCATCGAAGATATCATCATCGTCACGGGTAAACACAAACGGGCCATCGAAGATCATTTTGATAACCAAAAAGAACTCGAAATTACGCTCGAGAACTCTGGGAAGACCGAATTACTCGAGAAGGTTCAATTCTCGACGAACCTCGCGAACATCTTCTATGTCCGCCAAAAAGAACAAAAGGGTCTCGGTCATGCCATTTTGACGGCGAAACAATTCATCGGGAACGAACCGTTTGCAGTTTTACTCGGGGACGATATCGTCGAGTCGGATGATCCGGCAATCAAACAATTGATGGACGTCTACGAACAGACGGAGAAATCGGTCATCGGTGTACAAGAAGTCCGTCCGGAAGATACGCATCGTTACGGCATCATCGATCCTGTTTCACAAAACGGACGACTGTATGACGTGAAGAAATTCGTCGAAAAACCGGCTCCAGGCACAGCACCATCAAACCTCGCGATCATGGGACGTTACGTGCTGACACCGGATATCTTTGATTATCTAGCAAATCAAGGAGAAGGGGCAGGCGGTGAGATTCAATTGACGGATGCGATTGAGCGATTGAATGCGGATAGCCAAGTCTACGCGTATGATTTCGAAGGTAACCGTTATGACGTCGGAGAGAAACTCGGTTTCGTCAAGACGACGATTGAGTATGCGTTGAAAGATGCAGAGATGCGTGACGAGCTGAAAGCTTTTATCAAGACACTAGACATTTAACATGATGGACCACTCTGACATGATTCAGAGTGGTTTTTTTGTAATTCATGAAACCATTCCGTCTAGTCGAAACGTAGAAGAAAGGAGAAGAGAGGTGCTACATATGTTAACGTGGCTCGGTATGAGGACTGATAAAAAAGCAGAGCGACAATTTTTCGCAGGTGTCGAAAAGAAAAAAATCTCCCTAATCTTGCTTCTATCGCTTGCGATCTTGAAGGGTGTGAAGTGGGGAATGACAGTACTTATCCCAACTGCCTTTTTCAGTGATCCAATCGTTTCGGTGTTACCAGGCGTGCTTGGCGTCCTAACAGCAGTCGTTTTCGTGCTTTTGGTAGAGCGCTCCCTGCAGGATAAGTCGAGTGAAAAGTAAGAGATACACGAAGACCACCTGAAGTTGGTCGATTCAGATTGAAGACAAAGTGCAGTTTTTCTCTAATTGAGAAAGCTTGCGCTTTTTCGTTCATCTCGAATCATTTTCCAGGGTCAAGCTTCTCGCGGCTACTCCTGCTTGTTTTTCTCTATAAGGCGATTTTGAGCGAAAAAACTTTTGTGATACCTTTTCTCAATTCATCCAAATCAAACGAGAAATTGATGATTTCGTTCCATAATTTGCTTAGGTAGAACGTAATTGTCTCCTCGTTAAAAATAGGATAAATCTTTTTTTAGTTGAATTGGTAAAAAATAAATGTAATTATATAAATATAGTAAAATTGAATTGTGTTACTTCTATAAAAGTAAAATAAAGTATGAAGAATTGAGAGGTGATACAGAAAGATGAAAAATCAAATTTTAGAAAGTATTTTCGCAGTAATGTTTTTTCTTATTTTTCTAATGTTTTTTGAAGGAATGCCGAAGTCGACTGATACATGGGTCGAATATGGAATAAAGTCTGTGGCAATTGCTGTCATTTTCCTAATAACGGAAGGTATTTTTTCTAAAAAATCTCTCAAAAAAAACACATCAAATCAATAATGTATTCAATTGTTCTATTGCTGAGTACACGATAGAAGAAAGCCCACATGTGCTTCATAATGTGGGCTTTCTTCCATACAAAGTGATCAAGTGAAATATATTACGATATGACGAATCCATTATTTTCACGATGTTTATCTATGCTCTGATCATGATTATTTTTCTTTTAATTCTAACGATCTCCCTAAAATCAATAAATGTCATGAGTGACGAACTGAACTTGGTACAAAAGACATCAGATGTTCAAAGGCGTTTTTGCGCATGACAACTGATTGTTGTTGTAAAATGAGAACAACGACGGAACAGGTGAGGGGCGAACGGACATGACGAAACGATCCATCCAAGATGCTGCTTTTTTGGGCAAACGAAAACAAGTAATGCGCTGCATCGAACGTGGTGACGATCTGAACGAACTGGATGAAGAAGGATTTGCGGCGCTTCATTGGGCGATTCAGGAAGGGTACCTACGGATCGTCGAATTGTTGCTCGATCACGGGGCGGATGTCAACCTTCCGAATCAGGACGGGATGTCACCATTGCATATTGCGCTTTATGATCAAAAGACCGACATTGCGTTACTTTTGATCAAGCGAGGCGCTCATCTTGATTTAGATGAACACGGATTCTCAGCACTTCATTTAGTAGCGGGCCGGGGCGGCAATAAAAAAGTCTTACGGAAACTAGCGCAGAACGTCGAGTTGTTACATCAACGGACCGATGACGGGGAAGGTGTGACACCGCTACATTATGCGGCGCAGGAAGGTAAGTCGAAAAAAGTCCAGCTATTACTGGAGGCAGGAGCAGAAGTCGATGCTGTCGGACTAGACGGATTCACACCGCTGTATCTCGCAGTCGGAAATAATCATCCGAAAGCGGTCAAAGTGCTTCTAAAGGCAGGAGCTGACATCGAAGCGGAAAACGTCGCGGATGGCGATACGGCAGTCCTCGCATTAGCGAGTGCTTACGGCTATGAACGGGTCGTCCGGTTATTACTCTCTTATGGAGCCGATCCACTGCATCGAAATGAAGATGGACGGACAGCGCGTGATGCGGCACTTGATAACGAACACCATCAGATTGCGGAGATCTTGCGCCAAAAAGAGATTGATGCGTTATCTGAGGAAGAGAATAACTGAACGGTGGACGACAAGACAGGAAACATCTGCGGATGCTTCCTGTTTTTAATTTTTAAAGGATTTTTAAATTGCTTTGTCAAAATAGAGATAAGAGAACACTTATTCGTCATTGAAAGGAAGGTCGCATCATGAACGCAATCGATTGGACGGTATGGAATTTAAACGAAGTGAGAAGAAGAAGCATCAAAGTCTGGCAGTCGATTCCTGAAGATAAATTGAACTGGAAACCGGATGAGAACGCCATGACGTGTTTTGAGATGATCCGTCATGTGTTAGACAGCGAGTATTATTATTTCTTAGCGTTACAGAATCGAGGCAGTCTACCGTCGTATGAGTCCCCGTTTGAAGGGCGCGACTTCGTATCAGTGCAAGCTGAACTAGACTTTGCGGCAGTCTATCATGAGGAATTCATGGCATATGTCGAGCAACTACCGGAATCAGATTTAGCGATCGTTCAGATTGATCGTTCGGAATCAGGTTATGTGCGTTCGCTCGGTGATATGTTGTTACGAATTGCTTATCACGAAGCAGTGCATACAGGACAGTTACTCGATTACTTAAGAACAGCAGATGTTGAGCGGGTACGAGTTTGGGACTAAGGTAATTTAATGAGAAAAAGTGTTAGTAGTATGAGCTGCTAATGCAATCCGTCAGGTAGGGGGTAAAAATTTTGAAAATACGTTTAGCAACATCCAAAGACATGATGGCAGTAGCAAAGATTTACGTTGATACGTGGAGGACGACATACACCGGTTTAGTGCCCGATGCATATTTAGAACAACTCACTGTTCAACAAGCTGAACAAAAATGGATACAGTTTTTGAAAGATTCCTCACAAGATACATTCCTATATGTGGTATTAAATGAAAAGGGAATTATAATCGGATTCGCAGCAGCTCAAATTCATGCTAATGCTGGAGTACGGAAAGGAGAGTTGTCTGCCCTCTATATATTACCCGAAGCACACGGTTTAGGAATCGGCAAAAAGTTGATGGAGACTGTCAGCGTGCATTTCCTGAAAGCAGAGGTCTCCTCGATGATGGTTTGGGTAATGAAAAAGAATGAGCCAGGGCGTGCATTTTACAAACGACTTGGCGGCAAATACATAGGTCATCGTCAGAGTCGTTTTGGGAATGTCACTGTTAAAGATGAAGCATATGAATGGCTGGATGTCGCTATGCTTATCCATCATCAGAATTAAAAACAAGGAGGAAGTACGATGCATCTGTACTTCTTCCTTTTATGAATCACAGACTCCATTTCATTAGTAATCCTGCTTGTGTCAAACCGCCACCGAACCCATATAACAGGAGCATATCTCCCGCTTTGATTTTCCCCTCAGATATACCTTTATCTAAAGATAAGGGGATGGTCGCTGAAGAAGTGTTGCCATAATTGACTAGGCTGAAAAGCGTTTTATCAAAGGGAACCCCACTTTTATCGCAGATTGATTGAATCATGCGAAGGTTTGCACTATGTGGAATGAACCAATCGATTTGATCTAAAGTCATCGATGCTTGAGCCAGTACATATTTCATCCCATGAGGAACCGTGCTGACTGCCCATTTGTATACTTCTCGTCCATTTTGAACGATTTTGTTATTGTGAATAATAGGATTTTCGAACAATTGATTTGACAGGTTTGAGCAATATAGACTTGATCCTTTTTCTCCTTCCGAGTTCAAGTAGAAGGAAATAAAGTCAGACTGGACTTCATCACGTTCCACAAGAACAGCTCCGCTTCCGTCTCCAAACAAAATGCATGTATTTCGATCCGTGTAGTCAGTAATTTTAGAAAGTGTTTCTGCACCGATAACGAGAATTTTTTTATGAAGACCAGATGAAATTAATCCGTTCGCCAAGTGTAATCCGTATGTAAATCCCGCACAAGCAGCGTTCAGGTCAATTGTACCGGCATGTTTGATACCGAGTTTTGCTTGAACCAATGATGCGGTACTTGGTGTCTTAAAATCGGGTGACATCGTACAGATGATGATCATATCGACATCTTGAAATTCTTTATTGTAACGCAGTTTTAAATTCATGGCCGCTTGATATGCAAGATCACTTGTCGATTCAGTCTGAGCCGCGATTCTTCGTTCTTTGATGCCTGTTCGTTGAACTATCCATTCATCATTTGTTTCTACTAGTTTCTCTAAATCATGGTTCGTCATGATTTGATTTGGAACGTAAGAGCCGATTGCTGTAATTCGGGCATAAGATGCATTCAAGAATTGTTCCTCCTTGTAAAAAATATTCCTATAAAATTTAAAACTAGATATTAGTACTAGGTACTAATATAAATGTGATTTTGTTTTAATACAAGCAATATAACTGATAAGATTTTTTGTTAAATCAAATAGTTTAAAAAATAGAGTGGTTTCTAGCGAATGCAATAAAGGAGGAATAAGTCATGATCGGAATCAGCATCGCCACCACATGGGAGTTTGACGCAACACTTGCGTATTTTCATGTCTCGCCTGAAGATAGAATCACTTATCCATATGGTGAATACTTCACAAGTGAGATAAACGGGAAGACACTTCTGTTTTATAGCACGGGCGTTCGAAAAGTAAACGGTATCGGTGCCAATCAATACATGATTCTCCGTTTCTCATTGACGAAGGTCATCGTTGCCGGAACGTGTGCCGGGATTGACTCGAGGTACGACGTACTCGATATCATCGTGGCAGATCGTGCCGTTCAATATGATTGCACGGTCAAAGAGATTGAACCACTGATTAAACCCTCGTTCGTCGTCAATCTCGATGTATCGAAGTATGGCAACGACTTTCATCTCGGAACGATCGGAACGGCAGACCGTGCTGTCGTCATGTGGCGAGACTATATCGAACTGCGGGATAACGGATTGACGATTGCCGATACGGAAGCGGGGGCTATCGCGTACATCTGTCAGAAAAACGCCGTCGAATGTATCATCATCAAAGGTATCTCCGATTTTCCGACCGAAGAGAAGGAAGAAAATGCTGTCGAAGCAAACGTCGAACAGATGCGGATCTATATCGAGAACACACCAAAAGTCATGCAACGAATTTTTGCCGACTACTTATACCGGTTTTTAACGTAATCTTTCATCGATGCACTTCTTTTACATATTTTCCAAGTTTCTTGCGGCAATATAGTTCAGTAGCATTGTATTTTTTGAAATATGTTCTATCATAGTGAATGGAAACGTTTTCTTAAAATGGTGAGTACATACCGAACTGTACAAGAAATGCGCTGCAATCGTCAGGATTCGTAGGTGTAGAAGTAGATGGAGGGACATAGAAGCATGCAGGAATGGAAAGTATCTGGTCAACCGGGTCAGAAGCGGATTGATATTGAAAGCCGGTTTCGTCCGGAAATCGAAGGGCTACGCACGGTAGCTGCCTTACTCGTCGCAATCTATCATATTTGGTTCAATCGCGTCTCTGGAGGTGTCGATGTCTTCTTCGTCATCTCAGGTTTTTTGATCACGACATCGATCATCTCGACGATCAACCGGACAGGGGAGTTCAAATTCCTGCCGTACGTGACAAAGTTGCTGAAACGCCTCTTGCCATCCGTTTTGTTCATCTTAGGCGTCGTGTTAGTACTAAGCACATTTTTATTACCGGCATCAATTCTCGGGAAAACAATTCGTGAAGTCGTCGCCTCGATGTTCTTTTATCAAAACTGGCAACTCGCCGTCTCAAGTACGGATTACTTAGACGCGACCCAGATGAAGTCACCCGTCGAACATTTTTGGGCGCTATCGATCCAGTGGCAGTTTTATATGATTTGGTTCGTCTTATTCTCGTTCATCTTATGGATGATGAACACGTATCAGATCCGGTCGATTAAAACCGTTTTAAATGGGTTGCTTGGATTCCTATTCGTCACGTCACTCGCGTACTCAATCTACCTGACAGAAGTCAATCAGCCGTGGGCGTATTTCATTACGCCGACGCGGGTCTGGGAATTTGCCTTAGGTAGTCTGTTATGTGTGAACTTATCGGCGATTCGTGTTCCGAAGTGGATAGCGACGATCATCGGCTGGGTCGGTCTGATTGGCTTGCTGACGACTGGTGTTCTGTTTAACGTCTCGCAAATGTTCCCTGGCTATATCGCACTCTGGCCGATGACGTGCGCCTTGATAATCGTGTTATCAGGAACGCAAGAGACACGATTCGGATTAAAACGATTCCTCGGATCAAAGCCGATGGTCAAACTCGGCGGGATCGCGTTCGGGATTTACCTTTGGCACTGGGTGTTGCTTGAGTTCTATCGCTATAATGTTCAACAAACGCCAGGTCTGCTCGTCGGTACACTGATTATCGTTGCATCGATCGGTTTATCCTACTTGATGACGGAATGGGTTGAAAAACCGATTCGCACTTCGACTGTCAATCGGACAGCGTTCAAGAAGCTAGGTGCGCTGTTGACGGTCAACGTTTTGTTGATTGGATCCTTACTCGGACTCGCTTATATGGAAGAGCAAGAGCTGAAACAAGCTGTCAGCAAGAATAAGTATCCGGGTGCTTTAGCGATCGAACAGACACTGCCTGTACCGAAGCAAGATCCGTTCCCGTCTTATGCGAACGTCTTCAATGACTTACCGCTCGTCCATACGGATGGGAGCAACCAAGGGCTGCAAAAGACGGAAGCGAAAGTCGGCGAATACGGAAAGACGAAGGATTATAAAGCGACGATTGCGCTCGTCGGGAGCTCGCACTCGGAGCAATGGTTCGGTGCATTGCATGAAGCGATTAAAGGAACGGACATCCGTTTACTCAATCTGACTCGTTCAGGAACACGTTTTTCGACCGGCTATGAACCGGATTCCTTAAAAGGGATCTGGAACCAGAATGTCTTGAACTACTTGAAAGATGCTGACGTCGATTTGATCATCTCGCACGTGACTGCAGCAGATGCTTCAAAAGACAGCATTCATCAACAAATGGTCGACCAGATGCAGTTCGTCAAAGACGAGTATGGGATCGATGGTCTAGCACTCCGGGATAATCCACGATACGATTTCAACGTACTCGAGGCGCTCGAGACGACAAGCATCGCGGATACGACGAAACAGATGAATACGCAACCGAACCAAACGGATGAGGCGTACTGGAAACAGTTCGAAAAAACGAACCAGTCGCTCCATAAGCTGGATTTGACGCGTTACTTCCACGTCAAAGGCGAGTATCGCCCTGTCATCGGTAATGTCGTCATCTATCGTGACAACAGCCATATGACGAATACGTATGCGGAAAGCTTTGCTCCGATGTTCAAGAAAAAGCTCGACGAAGTGCTCGCGGACAAATTAGCGAGTACAACAGCTAACACGAACCAATAGAAATTGAGGGCGTGTCGTGAAGCTTAACGAGGAGGCAATGAAAGAAACCATGGCAAATGTTAAGGCAAAGTTTAATCGGTGTTTAAAACTAATCGAAAAATACCCACAAGCTTTCATAGTGGGGAATGGGTCAACGGAAAATGAGATTCTTGAAGTCGAACATCGTCTTCAGGTCACGTTTCCGCCAATGTACAAAGAATTTCTAAAAAAGTTTAGTTATCTGGCTACGCATGATGAAGAGATCTGGGGAATCAGTCCATCAAACAACCAGTTAGATCTTGTATTTAGACTTGAAAAATATAACAAGGAACTCCGAAGCAAATCTCAAAGTGAAGTTCCTTCACATTTAATCGGAATACAAATGGAAGACTTTAGTTCGTCGCTCATTTGTCTAGACTTACAAGCCTTGACCTACCATGATCAAGAGGCAAAAGTATGTTTTTACCCAAGTGATGACGAACCTTACTATGCAGATTCCTTCACGGAAAGATTATTTGAGGTGTGTGATAGTGGCGTGTCAACGTATTTAGAGGATATAGAGGACGAATCCTCTACTCCAATCGAAAAGGTGAGTGCGATCAAGACGGAGCATAAGGATATTTATTCCGAAGCAAAAGCATTGATCCATGCACATCCAGAGTTATCTGAGTTTGGAGAAGGGATTTCGGACGCTGAAGTCGAGGTAATTGAAAAAGAGTTAAACGTCACCTTACCTGAAAGTTACGTGACATTTATGAAAGAATTCGGAGGGGGTATCTTTGGAGACAACCAGTTTTTTACGATGTTCAATGATGAATTAGTAAAAACGAATCTCGAATTGTATCATCCAACAGAATTTGAGCATGCTCTTTCAAAACATCTAGTGGCTGTCTATTTTGATGATCTTGAGGAATTTTATGCGTGTCTTGATTTCAAAAATATAGTGAATGGTGAGCCTAAAGTAGTGTATCGAGAAGTGAACGTACCGGAAGAAGACTATGATGATCGTGATGCATTCAAATCGTTCTCCGATTTTCTCTACTACATTATTCAAGACACCGTTGAGGTCAATAGCTGATATCATCCGATCGACTACGTAAATGCTCGATTTTTCCGTCAAACGAATAAGCAACGTAATGAAACGGCTTGAGTCCAGAATTCAAAAGGACTCAAGCCGTTTTCCTATTCTTAGCATCACTTAACGTATGGACCATGCAGAAGGGCTGAACGAAAACACAGAAAAACTCCCTTCAAAATAAACGGTTGAAAGAATGAAACCGTCTGTTTTGAGAGGGAGCGTTTATTCAACAGATTGAAACAATTAAACGGAATAACTGCCGTCCGGTTGCTCACGTAATTCGAGTGCTCCAGTGCGAACCTGTGGATTCGTCCCGAAGTACGCATCGACGACGCGGGAAGCGGCGAAGCCGTCCTCCATCGGACCGTACGTCGCACGGAACGTATCGAGTTGCGCTTGATACATTTTCTTCAGACGCGGAATGTCCGATAAGGCGTGAAGCAAAGCCTCTTCCGTCTCTAAGATGGGTCCCGGAAGATCGTTGTAGTAATCGAGATAGAATCCGCGTAGCGTGTCCCGATAGAGATCAAGGTCATACGCATAGAACATCATCGGTCGATTCATGTTCGCGAAGTCGAAGAAGACAGAGGAATAGTCCGTGATCAGCAGATCCGTGATTAAATACAATTCCTGAATGTCCGGATAGGCTGTCACGTCAATGAATTGTTCCCGGTGCTGTGCCGGAATCTTCGGCTTTTTCGTGACGAGCACGTGCGTCCGAATCAAGAAGACGTACTCATCGCCTAACGCTTCCGCGACACGGTCGAAATCAAACGGATAGTCGAAGTAGAACTTCCCTTTGCCAAGCGATTGATGATCGCGGAAGGTCGGTGCATACAAGATGACTTTTTTGCCTTCCGGTAGTTGCAACTGCGTCCGAATCCGCTCGATCGTTGCTTCATCATTCGCCGTAAAGAAGAGGTCATTTCGCGGATAACCGGATTCGACGACAGGACCGCTATACTGGAATGCACTTCTAAAGGTGTTCGTCGCATAAGGACTCGGAGACAAGAGGACGCTCCATTGCGCGATCGAATTCGTCACTCGTTCGACGTAGCCTTCATCCCGTCCATGGATCTCATCTAAGTCGAACAACATCTTCTTCAACGGCGTGCCGTGCCACGTTTGGATGTACGTCGTCTCTTTCCGCCGCGTCATGTAGTGCGGGAAGTTCTGATTGTTGACCCAGAACTTCGCTGTCGCCATGTAATAGAAGTAGGCGGGAGACAGGCGTTTGACGACTTTTGCATTCGGATCACTCAGATAGAGCTTTTTGTTATAGATCCAGACGACTTTATAGCCGAGAGCTTGTTTCTTCAGTTCTTCGTAAATGTAACGCGGGCTGTCCGCGTAATGTTTACCGAGACCGCTCTCGAAGACGACAAGTTTTGGGTCGACCGGTAAGACGCGTTGCATGAGTCGATATCCTGCCTTCATCGTCGGGAAGTAGAACCGGCTCCGACGATAGACCTTAAAGATGATGTTCGCCGCTTCGTTCGTCTGAATCTTCTCTAAAAGACTCGTCTGCTTCGTATAGTTCGCGATTGTTTGATAGACCTGATCGGAATAGGTCGTATCCGTTTTCGTCAAGAAGACGTCAGCGCGGCGTTTGAATTCGTCATCCATCTCAAAATGACGGCGTGCCGTCGCATCGAGATCCTCGAACAAGTCATCGATCGTCTTCGAGATCCGCCCCGGTAATTCGTTTTCGAGATCGAGATACGAACCGAGTGGACCGATGAAGCGTTTCGGGTCGAATTGCAGGTAATGGACCGGTCGTTTCAAGAAACTGAAGTCAAAGGCGACACTCGAGTAGTCGGTGACGAGCAAGAGGCTCTCTTTTAACAACCCTTGGACATCACGTTCGCCTTGATGGATGACCGTGATCGGTAAGTTCTCGAAGTGACTCGAATATTGCTGCATGTTCGGGTGCAGGCAAAGGACGATCTCGAGACGATGTTGTTTTGCGTATGCATGCAGACGCTCACTCGATAGGAACGCTTGGTACTGCTGATAATATTCCGATTCGAAGAACTGGAGTGGCGTCTGTAGCCACGAGCGCCACGTCGGAATGACGAGCATCTGACGTTTGACTGGGACGTCATCATTCAAGAGGGCATCAAAACGAGACAAACCGGTGATTTTGACCTCTCGCTCAGCGTAGCCCATGTCTTGTGTGACAAGTCGTTTCTCACGCTCGGAACTGACGAGGAACAGATCCGTATCGAAGGCAGCGGCAAATTTCCCGTATTGGTCATTCATGTTCTTCGTTCCGAGAACCCCGTGTTGGATGAAGACACGATCCGCCCGCATCTTCCGTTTGAACGGTTCGGACCGGAGCGGATACAAGTATTCCGCATGATGTGTCCCGATGACCTTCTTCGCCATCAACGAGTGATAGATGTGTTCCTTCGATTTGATCGGCAAGACGTTTCCGAGCGGAGCAACTTGTGCGTATTCGTTCGACGTCGGATCGATGACGTAATAGACCGGTCGCTCCGGATAGGTTTCGCGCATATATTTGAAGAAGTGATATCCGTTGTCCTGCGCTTTATAGGGACGTTCTCCGACGAGCCACGTGTTCTTCTCGGCAAACAGCCGGTAGAGCGGGGCGAACGTCATCAGGTGATTCAGATAGGCGTAATTTTCATTCGTAAACTCGGTCATCTCAAACGATAGATTCCGGTGACCGACCGTGTAGTACGGAATGATGTGCATCGTCGACGTATCATCTTTCCCTAACGCTTCCGGTGTCAGTTGACGCGTGATGTACCGGGCGCGACCGAGACGGTGTAATTTTGGTTCCGACCGGTGATAGAAGTCGAGTGCAACGAAGGCGTCATAAACCCCTTCTTGTAATTGAGCTGCTTGATAGAGTTGCGACCAGTGGATCGTCGCCGTGTAGTGATAACGATACAATCCGAATTTTTTCGCACTTGTCTCATTTTGGTACAACCAATCGATTGGGACCGGGACTTGATTGCCACTTTCCCGGTGCACGAGGAGCAATCGTCCCGTCTTGATGAACGCGTGACGGGTAAAGGCTTTCCCGCTGATGATTGTCGTCGCTTTCGTCTCATTGCGGACCGCATCAATCTGAATCTTCGGCTTAATCTGCGGTTCTTTATTCAACAATAGACGTAGGTTGCCTTTTAAATCCGTATACAACTGGACGAATTCGTTGGACGTCTCATCCATCAATGGCGCGACCGGCGCAGGAATCTGCGTATCAACGAAACGTCCTAACAGAATCTTGCGGGTGAAGACGGATGCATCGAGCGTAGCATGACTTGGCAATCCGTCAGACTCCCATTTGTGTAGTTGCTCCGGTGTGAGATGTTCGACTTTTTTCGTAAACATCAGCCAGAGTGAAAACCGACCGATCGGATAGGCAGTATCTTGATCGGCTTCGACGGACTCGATCTCAGCAAGACCGTCCTCTTCAACCGTCGGAACGTCCGCATCTTGCATCTGAGCAGCATGTTGACTCAGCTGAGAGACGAGCGTATGAGGCAGTTGGAAAGAGAAGCGATGATCGTGCTGTTGGTTCGGCACTTCAAGGACCGTCTCTTGCAAACGATCGCGAATGAGTAAGGACGTGATCGTCAGCAACGGATCGTTCAATTGACCGGATAGCGTATAGTCTGTCGGTGAGGATTGAATCTGTAACGACTCTTTTAACACCGATCGTTTAAGTTTCTTTGGTTTCTTCGGAAGTACAGTGTGCCCGAATTGGAGCACCCGGAGAACAGATTTAAACAGCATGGAATCAAGGGACCTCCTACTAGGTGATATTTTATGAAAGCGTTATCTTCCATTAGCATTCTATCACAATCAATAGCTAAAACATCCCAAATTTTGAAAAACAATACGGACTTTGGTGGATAGACGAAAAAAACCTTCTCACATAGGAGAAGGTCAATAACCGATTAGTCGAGCTCACTCAAAAGCGTTAACCAGTTTGTCGTAAAGAGCTCATCAGAAAACCGGTCGATCGAGTGAAGGGCGGCTTCCCCCATTTGACGGCGTAGAGCGGGCTGCTCCATCAAGCGGATTGCTGCTGCTGCAAAAGCTGACGTGTCACCGGGTGGAACGATATAACCGGTCGTCCCGTGCGCGATGATTTCACGCGGACCATAACAGATATCATAGGCGATGACCGGAACACCATGACCCATGCTCTCAAGGATCGCCATCCCAAACCCTTCGGATTGCGACGTGAAGATTGTTGCGACGGCGCCATGATAGGCGTCTTGAATGTTCGTGATGAATCCGTTAAACCGGATCTGTTTCGTCAGTGACAGTTCCTTGATCAAAGCGTGGAGATCCTTTTCGTGCTGATCGTTGTAACCGAAGCCATAGAAATCAAGGAAAGCATTCGGATGCTGGTCGACGATCTTCCGCATGACACGGATACTGGCGGCGACATCCTTTTTGATTTGAATGCGCGAGACGACGATGAACCGATTCGGATCAGGTTCAGGAAGAACCGTGTAATCCGCTTCCGGTACCGCACCGACACCGTGAGGAATCGCATGGAACGTCTCCGGATGACTGAACTGATCGGTCATATGTGCTTGTTGCCGAGGTGTTGCCGTGATGACTCGATCCCACTCGTCGATGCGACCAAATAACGTATCCCAGACACCGCTGACCGTTGCCGTCTCGTTGAAGGGCGAGACGAAGTGATTACTGTGTCCGAAGGCGATTTTTTTGATATTCGGATGCTTGATGTCCAAGATGACCGCGTCTAAATTCTTTTTCGGTAGGTTGGCAAGACGATCCCGGTATTCTGACGAGATCAAGACCGCCTCATGCTGACCTAACAGCTTATTCAAGACGAACGTATTAAAGGTTGCCGGATCATTGAACTGTTTTTCCTGACCGGCTTCGAAATAAAACAGATGACTCCAGTCCGCTGAATTGATTTTATGCCAAATCGTTAAATAACACGTCCCGTCACTATGGAAGAAGGAGCGAGAGACCGGCTTGTTCGACGTAAACGAATACTGGATCGTCTGCACCAACTGGCCGTTATCTAGGTATTCTTCGCGGCGCAGGCGATGACGATTCTCTGAAAAATAATCGATGAAGCTGAGCTGATCATTCGCGTCAAACCGGGCGTACTGGACGTATGTACCATTTTCGAACAACCGATACGAATCTTTTTCGGCGCGACTCGCGTCGAGGAACAACGTATACCGCTTTTCCCAGCGTGGAATCAATTCGCCTTTCGAAGAGACGACGGACCGTTTGTCTGCCTGGCGACGTCCTAAAAAATTAATGACGTTGACGACTTGGATGCGAGAATCAAGCAACCGTGCCTCGACCATCTCTTGACGAATCGTTTCAAGATTCGGTTGAATCCCTAACGTCACGAGCGTCACGTTTCGCTCCGGATCAGCTGCGATGATCGCATTCGCTCGTTTAATGACTGCTTTTGATAAACCGCCACGCTGGGTCGCTAACGTATTCAATGTAAAAAACAAATCTCGTTTCATAGGGCATCTCCTTATATAGCGCTTACAATTTGAAATAGCGGCTTGAAATATGGGTCACGTTGGTGAACCTTGCCCATACTATAGCATATTTTGTTGGAATAATAAGGAATCTAGGAACAAGAGATTCATGTCCCTAGGCGTAGCATTACGCTTCGTTGATCGGTTGAACGAATGATCGATTGGCTGTGATGTACGTATCCTGAGCCGTTTTCAAGCGTGGTGTGCCTTTGGATGACAGAACGATCTTCTCAATCGAAAGAACGGTATCCGGTGTATTTTTCGTTGGTAGTTCGTTTTTAAAGTCACGATCAGCATACTGTTTACAAGTCTTTAAAATCCGGACTGTTGTCGGAAGATCAGTCAGATACGTCTCGTCATCAATCATAGGTGGAAGGTGGATGTATTTTTTGTTTGCCGTGACGTAAGCACCGTCAACCGTGACGAGTCGTGGTGTGCCGGCAAGCGTCAACTGAAGATCGGAAATCGCCAGCAATTGTCCGACTTCAAGTGCTGTCTGCTTATGCTCGAATTCCAGATCGTCATACAAGAAAGCCTTCTCGAGTACAACGACATGCGTCGGTGCATCGATATGATACTTCGTCGCGTCGATTTTCTGTACAGGTGATCTGGATTCCGCTGGACGAAATTCGACTTTAAGTGGCTGGTAATGCAGATGCATCCCATTGACACTACTCGGTAACGTCATTCGGACGACGAACGGATGATAGTCGTCATGGATCAGCATCAATTGGAATGGATGTGAATATCGTTCGAGTGCCTCCGTCGAAATGAATAATTCAGTCCCTTCGATATGGAACGGAACGGCGGTTTCCGTTACTTCATCGTTAGGTGCGATTAAGAGAACTTGATCGACCGAAGCCGTGTCGTCTTTGAGTAATTGTACGACTTCATAGAAGACACCATCAACGAGACGCGTGCCTGCATACGTGGCAAAGAACGGCTCAAGGACAGGTCCGAGATGGTGTAGTGATTCCGGCATTCTATAATAAAGACGGTTCTCCGATACATAGCGCCGGGCTTTATGTTTTTGGACGAGTAGCGTGATGAAGGTGACGACGCTGTCATAATCTTGTTGCTGCAGCAAAGCGTACTGCTTTTGGAAAATGTCATCGAAAATGAAATCTGCTGGATCTGCACCATGTCGTTCAAAGATCGCAATCATCTCTCGGAACAAATCAAAAAAGGTCTGCTGTTGCGGATGCTCAAGGAACCGCTTGTTGTTGAACAGACGGGAGAGGAAATCCATCTCGATCAGACGGCTCAAGGCATGAGTCTTGGCGACTGCCGGAATATCCAGTTCAAGCGTTTTCTCAAGCACCTGTAAATTAAAAGTCGTCTTCTCGAAGATGCTCGTCTGTCCGACTAACGAGTCATTCATCGCGAATCGGTTGACGTGATAGACAGTTGCTGGATTCATCGAAGCCGTTTGACAGTTAGAGATGGCTTCGAAGAAGAAAAGTTTATCTTCACCAAACTGCATTGGGCTGAACCGAATGTTATGCTCGATCAAGACGGAGCGCTTCAGGATTTTCCCCGGAGGTCCTACCGCGCGAAACACTTTGTCGATTTCATATGGAACAAGCTGATTGGCAGTCGTGAACGATGCGAACCGCCCGACTTTTTGAATCGACGTGTCGGTATATTTGATCGTTTGACCGAATGCGATATCGGCATTGTTTGAAGCGGCTTGTGCGACGAGCTGAGGAAATCCGACCGGATCGAGGCGATCATCAGCATCTAAGAACGTGACGTATCTACCTGTCGCTTCTTCGATTCCGACGTTTCGCGGTTGGGCAGGACTTCCCGTATTTTCGGGGAGTTCGATGATGCGAATGAAATCCATCGTTTGTGCAGCCGTATGCAGAATCGACAACGATTCGTCCGTCGAACCGTCATCAACGAAAATCGCTTCCATCGTTGAATGATCAAGCGTGAGTGCCTGAATCGACGCGATACACGTCGAGAGATACGTCGCTTTATTGTATACAGGAATGATGATTGAAACAATTTTACCCAACAGTAATTCCCACCTTAAAGAAAATGTTTTAAAAAATACCATTTGAACTGTACCACAAAATGGATGCTCTCAAGCGTAAGAAAGGTGAGAAAATACAAAAAAGGACGATGACCCGATTAAAGAAGGGAGTCATCGACCATTTAAGCGCGGTCATAAAAAATTGAAATTACTTGATTCCAATGTTCTCAAGATATTTTTTTTCAGAGTCATCGATTTTACGGCTGATTTGTTTCGTATACGTCTTCCGCGCGTAAGTAGATCCTTTTTTCTGATAAATGGCTCTTTCTCCTCTAGATGATTGGTCGTAATAGATTTCGATTAAATCTTGATCCTCATAGACGATGACGCCCGTTTCTCCAGAATTTCGCTTTAGTTGTCGATCAACCTGTTGCTGCTTTAAGTATTGATTTTCAGATTTGAAGACTTGATCGATGGCTGCATCATATTTCTGTTTTGCTTTCTCACTCGTCGTATTTCCGTCTTGATCGTAATCGCTACATCCTGCTAGGAAGACGATCGAAAAAAGGAGGAAAAATAAAAGTTTCACTTTCAAATGCGAACACCTCCGAAGTACACGTTTTGTATTACCGATAGTGTACATCAAGGCAACGCTTCATATGTAACGTACTTGAGAAATAGGGAAGTGCCTTAGAGTAGGCATATTATAGTTCAATCGCATCGATGACGCCTTCAGGATACTCCCAGACGTTTCCTTCGATGAGCCATTGGTGGTGGCAGTTCGGGCAAGCGACTTCCGAAGCGAAGTCGTACTGGATTTCAACACCTAAGCGCCGCTCCTCGTGCGATACACTATGTAAATCTTCAATGAGAATCTCATCCTTGAATTTCTCACGACAACGTGGGCATTTGAATTTCGAATAATGACTGATGACCGTATCCATTCGATTCAACTCCTACACAAAGAATTAGTATCATTTACAGTATAATGATAACGCTTACATATAAACGTGTTAATTTTGAATTGTAATCAAAATGGAATATATCAACTGAATTGGATTTTGATATATAGAGATCTCGAAGAAAAACTTTAAAAGGAATTACCCGAACTTATACATCCGTTCAATCCAATTGAGGCATACTTTTCGTCTAAATCAGTAAAAAGTGCCTTAAGATATAAGTTGAAACCACCATATCATTACAGCTTTTAAGAGAGGTGAAAATCATGTTAGAACTCGAAGTGTTATATATTGAGAAAAATGCAAATAATGAGTTGGATATTAACTATTTTGATCCAAAAAATGAACCATTGATCTTTATGTTTCAAAGGATGTTGAAAAAATTAAAAGTACAAATTCCGAAATACAGTTCTCTTTATGTTATTTTTTATGAAAGTTTAACAGAAGAAGAAAAACAAAAAATCAGAAGTGAAAATGGTGACGGACGAGAATATTATTTTAAAGAAACTAAGATGGATGAATTAAAGTCAAAAAAGAATTTAGATTTTTTAAAAGAAACGTTGAATACTTTACTAGAAGGAGTTAGACATTCAATATTCCGAGAATGTATAACCGATGATGAATTAAATAAAATAGAAAATTATGTGTATGAACAGAATTTTCTATTCGTACAGAACATAGCCAGGAAAAATAACAAAACGAAAACAATGAGAGCTACTCTAAAAGGAAAATTGACATCTGTAAACCTAACTTTGTTTCTAGTGATTACTGATATGAAGTCTCGGAAAAGCCTATATGATGGATGTGTATTTGAATTACCGCAATCAGTCATTATACCGTTGAGAAGTATATTGAACCCTATCTCTTTATATGGATATGAATTGTACTGGGAAAATGAAAATACGATCGACATCATCATAAACACAGTGGGAGATAGATTACGAACAAAAATTTACCGGAAGAATGATGACTCTGTTTTGATTAAGCAACAAAAAATAAAGGCTTAAAGAAAGCATTATTTTTTATCAAGTGATTGCGACATAGAGTGTTCTTAACATGCAATTCGTTTTTTCTGTTCATTAGATGCTACACTTAGACCACCTATTACACATAAAAGGATGATATGGATGTGGAAGGCACTATTGTTTAATTCTGTTTGGATGGGTATCACATTGCCAATTCTTTTGAGTATTACTTTTACAATTTTACACCCTCTATTCGTGTCTGGTAATAATGGTGTTCTCATGATTGTCGTTGCGTTAATCATTGGTATAATTGATGTTTACCTATCAATTCGGATTTGGACATGGATCGAAGGAAAGTCCTACAAACGAAAACGGTACATGTGAGTGAAGCCTAACGGATGAACACTTTAAAAAGTCGCTTTACCTTTTTACATTGCTATGAGATGGCTTCGGTATTGAACCGGAGTCATTTTTGTCGTTTTCAGATGTCACGATACCCTCCACTAGGAAAAAATAAAAAATCCCAAAATTGTATTATGAAATATATAATATATGGTAGAAGATATTTATTGAAAATGACATTTTTTAATGTCATGAAATGAGGATATAAAAATATGAATTACATAGAACACTTAGAAGCCCATTGTGGTGAAAGCACTGGTCACCTTGAGATGGAAGAATTACAAAATCATGCGATTCAATTGTTGCAGTTTCAAAATGCACCGTTTGCGAATGCGAATACCGTGACATCACTTGGATTATTGCACCACCCATTGCAATTCGAGAACGGTGCCGTTATCCATCAAGAAGTGATGCTATCTGTCATGCAACAAGATGCCGAGTCGGATTTAATTGAATTGATCTATCGCTTGACGCTGGAAGCATTAAAGACTGGACACGCTTATGATTTAGGCGAGTACTTACCGATGCCGGTTGGGTTGTTATCGAAGTACGACTTCGCTGCCTTATACGTGACGACACCGTTCTATTTTGAAGAATCATTTCAAGTCTATAAAGGTAACGCGGCATTCGGGGAACCGGAGACGGTGTTACCAGTCTGGTTCGTACCCATCTTTGCTTCGGAAGTTGCTTACATCGAACAATACGGTACTGAGGAATTTAATGAGATGATGTATGAAACTGAGATGCAGCTACTTAATTTAAAGCGACATCCGCTTGTGGGAGACGATGAAGCGATCGAAGCATTGAACGCTAAGAGACAACTCTTCATTCTCGAGTGTGAAATCACGGATGCGTTTTTTGAAGACGAGATCCAACGACCGTTAGTACTAAATGGACCGTTAGCGAAGGCGTATCAAATGAGTGTTGAATCGGGAGAACAAGGCGATACAGATCAAAAGGAAACTTTCCTGTTTGATTTTCTAAATCATCAAAATCGTTTTCCGATCTACGCGACCTTTTTTGCTTTTGAAGAGGAAGACAAAGACAACAGGGCTTTTTTCTCGCAACATCATATGTCGTTCACTTCACATGTCTTGTCTAGACAGAAACAAACGAACGGTTGGTTACGTGGAAAACGAACATCGACAAGTGAGAGTCATTTTTTCACGGTAAAGATTGAAAATGCTAGGATGCTCGAACTCATCCTTGAACACGCATATAGAGTTGCGTCGATGAACGAACTGTTCATGTTTTCGTATTCCAATCGCTTGTCGATTCAACAAGAGGTCGAAACGACGTACCGAAAAACACGTGTCTTAGAAGATCGGTTCGTTTATCCGGAAGATACGACCGTCGTGATTGTCGGCCATGATGGAACAATGCTTTATCTGCTATCGAACGAAGAACACTTCGCTTATGATCTTCGGACGGACTGGGCGAAACGACTACGACAACAGTTACCGAACGATACGATGATTCGCCAGCTGAATGGCGAATTGTTCGCAGACCTATAAGAACGGGAGGGAACTTCATGCAACTCATCAAACCAATGAACGGTCAGAATCATTTTTGGCTGTTCGAAAAGGATGGACGGACACTCTACACGTTTCACGGCATCATGGGAGAGAGATTGAAAGAACCAATGAGCGAGCAAAAGTTCTCGCGCTTTTTTAATCTGGATGCCTACATTCGAGAACTCGTAGCTGAGAAAGAAAAGGACGGATACTCGGTCGTTCAAGAAGCGGATTACCACGAAGTTGTCGTCGAGATCTTTTGTCAGGATACAGAGTATGACGTCATCTTTGAGCGCCGTTCGAGCATTGAAGAAGACCTCAATGAATTTCTTTTTGAAATCGGAAATGGGTATTTTGTTGAAGATGAATATGGTCCGGAAGCGATCGAATTCGTCCTTCATATCTTGGAGCCGTCTTATATCGTTGAACCCGTCATTGATTATTTTAAGGACCAGTTTAATCTGAAGAAAATCCGAATGGGGCAGGCAAAAGTTCATTACGGCAGACGTTTGACCGGACTTTATCCCGCAGGAAAGAATTTTAACCGGAAAAATTAAACACAAAATGTATAAGGAGGATTCATATAGATGGCATATCAAATCGGTTTACCAGGCGTCACAGAAGAGAGATTACAAGAGGTAGAAGCAGAACTCGGCTTCGAGCTTCCGAAAGAACTACGAAGTAGGTACAAGCACGAAAATAAATTCAGCATCGGCGAATGGGAGTTTCATCCGATCAAGGACGAGCAGTATATCAAGCGGACATGGGACGACCTTGTTCGTGTCAACACGACGGATGCGGAGGACTACCCATCCGGTTTCTTACGAATTGCCAGTGACGGAACAGGTGATGAACTCGGATATCAGCTTCCGGACACAGAGACGATCGTCTTGTGGGACCACGAAGAACAAGAACTATTTCCGGTAGCACCGACGTTGAATGCGTTCGTTGAAAAGGAACAACAAATGGAACAGAGTGCTGAACAAGCAGAAGACTTCTTACAGACAGTTCTCGAGACAGGTGCTGTCTATGGTCTATCGAAGTTGGAACAGTCGGGCTGGGCGTACTGTCCGTCGAATCAAGAGGAAACAGACGTCCTATTATTCTTTTCGACGGAAGCGGCGGCAAAAGCACTGCAGACGAAGGAATGGGCGAACTATCATCTGATTCGCTTAGACCTGGATTTGTACATGAATGGCTGGTTACCGAGCATGATTAACGACGGACTGTATTGTGGCTTGGATTGGGGACCGGAGCTCGTTGGACTTGAGCTAGATCCAGAAGATGTCCTAGCAGATCTGGAGGGTTAACATGATTCAGACACTCAGTAAACAGGTGGATGGCATTACGTACTTTTGGTACTTGTATCGTGATGGTCGAACAATCCAGATCTATCACGGTGTTACCGAGCAATGGAAGCTTGATCAAGATGTCAGCGATGAGAAGGAAGAACAGTACTCGACGAGGCGTCAAGCGAAACGACGGGTGGAGGAACTAATTGCTGAAAAGCAAGCGGAAGGATACAAGCAGGATGATATTTACGGGATACAACCCGGACGAAAGGAACGCGAGAAGTTTCGACGACGGACGTCCTGGTTCGCCTATCTTCTGGTGGGACTAGGTCTGTTTCAGTTCGTGACACCGTTCTCTGTCTTACCAATTGTAGTATTTGGAATGGGTATTCCCTTGATGTTTTTAGCTTTTCTCGGTAAAGGTTATCTTCCTACATGGCTTCGAATTGTCTGCTTCATTAGTTACTTTTTCATGCACGTGATTCATCTGCAGGAATCGTATATCCCGTATCTTTTCCCGATTCTTTCGATAGGCACGGGAATACTATTATGGTTTCATCTTCGAAAAACAAGACAACAAATGAAAGTGGAGTAATGACATTTTTAAAAGGAGATGAAACATGTCGCTCCTAAATAAGTTATTACAAGACCCTACCATTTCTGATCTACCATGTCTTCACACCGCTCTTCTTGCCAAAAATCGTGGCTTACGCAAAGAGTGATTAGTACATATGGATAGATTCATTGAAGAAGCGAATACGTGGAACTTCGAGCGACAGCGGACGTTTGTGAGTTGGTTATTATCTACCTGTGAAGGAGAGACAGACGCTTCGTTCCTCTTGATTCATCCGCTAAAAGAACGTCTTCTAAAACCGACTTTGAAGAAGTGGATGAAAGATATGCCGGATGACGTCCGACCGTATCGTTGGTATGGTCTTTTCTTTGATGAAGATGACCGTTACATCTACTTACAAGAAGCGATTACGCGAGGGGGAAGACGGGAGCAGTTAGCGATCGAGAGAATGATTGATCATCACTTGTATGGACTTTGGTATTCTTTCCACCATCTCGATGAAGACTTGTATTTAGGAAAAATAGAAGAGGATGCAGCAACCTTAACAGAGGCTTGGTTGTTAATCGAGCAACTCGAAGATGCACTTTTCAAATCGGAATGTATTAACGAATGGCAGAAGATGAATCAAACCTTAACGGATTGGATTCGTTTCTGGCAAGAGCAAACCACCGGATTCATGGAGTGGCGGATGCAATAAGAATCAAAGGGTTAAGTTTGATTAATCTAATGGCATTAGCAAGTTGGAAATGTCCTCTCCGTTATATTTAAGAAAGAGGTATTTAACATGAAAAAACTAGGCACGTTTACAAGTCACAAAGGGAATTTGATTGTCTCGGATCCTGCTTTCCTTGAGCCGGATATAGAATACAACGTGACAATTCCAGTTGAACAAGGTTCGATTTGGACGGTCTTCTATGACGAAGATGAGTTCGAATCAATCAATTTGCTTTACCTAACAATGAATGAAGAAACGAAGATGGCTCCATCCGATTTCGAGCCGTTATCCGATCTAGTCGTCGTCGATTCAGCGCAGCTCGTCGTCATGAACACAGCGGATTACGGGAGACGGGAAGCCATCGATTGGGAGATTCGAAATACGTTAGAGTTCGACGACGAGATCGACCCGTTCTATATCGCGATCTCAGACGAAATGATGGAAGACGAGATCTTTCTGTTTCCGTTCGGTGTCGCCGTTCAATTAATGGGGGACGGACACTATGAAGTCCTCGTCCGACGAGAAGACGATAACGTGACAGGGATTGCGATCGTCCTTGGGGAACATGAGGCTTTTGAAGAACACGATGACGAGGAAGACGTGTCACTAAAAGACGTTGAAATACCAATTATCAAGAAAGAAAGAAATCCATCAGGAGCTGATGATAGGTTTCTGGCGAATGTACTAGCTTCCATGGAGAGATTCTATGGAAAAGACCACAAAAAACTAAAATACAGTATTCCAATCAAGGGGCAAAAGGTAAGTCACGAGCTTTGTTTGTATGATCGCTTACCAAAAATTCAAAGCTACCGAGTGTCCGTGGAGAGTCCTTGTCCAGAAGCCCGCCTCCAAGCATTCGAGACCAATCATTTTGCGATTCCGGAGTGGTATAAAGAGATTTTGAGAGTCTGTAACGGTATGCGTTTTTCCGAAGAGTTGAACTTAAACGGTATTCCGTTGACGAGTTGGAATGGGTTATCGCATGAGATCCAAGGCAATCTCTCAGACAGTCTCGATGAATACGCGTTAACCGAGTTCGATGCGATCCGTGACAAGTATTTCTTTTTTGGGTCGTCGTTTAAACAGGACGAATACTATGCGGTATTGAAAGAGCGTCCAGACGAAGCTGTCTATTGCTTTGATTATAGAACGTTAAAACTCAAACGTCAGGCAACGACTTTCCAAGATATCGTCCGTGATGCATGGCGCGCGTGTAATCTGAAAGCACTCCATAAAAGAATGTGAGGAAGAAGATAATCTTATGAAAATAATCTATTCCCGTGAAGACTTACTCGCACTCGAAGATCCCTTTGAATATGAGGTGGGGTTGCCAATCCGCATCAGAGAACTGCCGGCTTCCGTCATCGAAGAGGAGATTCCGGATAGCCGCGAACAATTAGATCGCCTTCTGAAAGAGGGCTACACCTTGGTCATTCAAAAACCGCGAATTCCGAATCCTCCCGTATTCTCAGGGTTATCCGTGATAGCGGAGAACACGGTCATGAAATTATATTTCTACGAGGCGGATCATTGTGAAGATGCGTTATGGGATGTCCTGTCCGAGAATGAATACAATCGCCACTGGGCATATTTTTTACTGAAGAAAATCGAAGGTGTCAGATTCGAATTGCCTTATACGAATGAAGCTCAAAGTTCGCTGAAACTGTCTAATCTCAAAACAAATGAACTCGTACATCTACGATTTGAAACCAATCAAAGCGTAACGTGTCAATGGGAATGAAAAAGGAGATACTTCATGAAAACGTATCTTGAAGAGCATAGCGATGCGACACGCATCTTTCCATGGCTTGCGGATGCGAGTTCATCAATTCGCTGTCTATGTGCAGTCGGTGAGATGCTTTTGTTTCCAGAAGACATCGTCCAATTCAAACAAATCAGTAGTGAGATGTTCCGTGACAAGCTAGCGAAAAAGCATGCGCTGAGCACGTATCGCTTTTATGTTGTAGTGTGTGTCGGAAATGAGTTTCAGTCCAAAAGAATCTTTGATTATTACAAGCTGTGGCGTCTACTCGAACGAGAAGAAATGCTCGAGGGCTTCATCTCTCGAATAGAAGTACCGGTTCAAGTGGGAAAAGAACCGTACTACGTTGGGATTGCTGAATTTGGCATCGAACAGCTCACAACAGCCATCGAGATGATTAGTGACTCACCAGCTATGTATACCATTATTTGTGCAAATCATGATCGACCGTCACACTGTCAGGAGTTACTTGATCAGGTGCTCGACATCGGCTTAACAGAGAGTGGGGGTTTGCCAGTCGTCGAGATGGTCACGACACTGACCGCACAAGGTTATGCCATCTGCACGTGGGGAAGTTCGAGTGAAGAACAGGAACTACAGTGTTTTTATACGGCAGCCTTCTTATAACATTTTAGAAAGAAGGAATTCGATGAGTCTGCGTGGCGTATCGTTTGAAATTCCGAATGAACCGGGACGTGTCTTGCTCGACATATTAAGTGCGATCGAGATGAAAGCGTATGACTGGTTTCTTCGTAACTTTGATTTTCCGATCCAAACCATGGATGGGGACTTGTATGACAGTTTAGAAGAGTTTTCAATCGATCGGATAGCGACAGGACATGAATTAGCAAAATGGCTAAGGGGACCAAGCAATTACCTGATCTTTGCTGAATTGTTTGCATTTCAACGTGGTCAGACTGAAGAAGTGGGAACAAGTTATGAGTGGTTTCAGGAAAGCAATTGTCAAATCGCGATTTTGGTATATGACTGCATGTACGTCGATATCTATTGCAAGGAGCAGCACGTATCTGAAGCATTTTATGAGAATGCGATGAAACGTGGATATACCGGAATCAAGTGGGTGACTGATGATAATGATCCTCGGACTCGTTTGTCGGTATGGGCAGAATAAGACACTGTTCAGACGAATAGATGTAATCGGTAAGCGTTCAAGATGAGAGATATGAACTACGAAGTGTTGATAAAAGGAGAGAAAAATCATGAACCAAGAGATGGAGGAGTTTGTTCAAGCGGTCCATCGGACGGTCGTTCAGGACGGTATGGCAGATTATAAGGACATCTATGAAGAAGAAGTCGATCCAAACGTCAATGACTATACGGCCTGCATCGCGTTTTACCAACAGTCGAGCGAAGCGGATCAAAAACGAATGAGACAGATGATTGAACAGACGATCATCGATACGGTTTCCCATGTATTTAGTATCATCGATGGGAGTTCAGGACTAAATGGATCTGCGCTTGAAGCGAAACTGGCACTTGTCCGAGTTGACGAAGCAGGAGATCCGGTCGATACCGTAGAGACAGATGGTGCATTGCAAGATACGTTTTTAGGCTACATAGAAGATCGTGACTTGAACGCATTGTGATGGAGGGAGCGGAAACCACTCATGATCCAACTGACAAAACAAAACGGCTCGGATACGCTCTACCAAACAATCTATACAGAGGGACGCCTCATCGTTCAACATCAAGGAATCGTTGGAGAATGGGTAAGAGCGGAAGACGTGAGAGAGATACGCGTCTCGCGCTTCAAACGATTAGGTGTACAGATATTACGCTTGGTTGAGGAGTTTGAACGTCAAGGCTATCACGAAGTAAACGAGACAGATTATACGGAACTAGTCGTCCAGTTTCCTTATGACGAGGGTCAGGCAGAAGCAGCGCTCGAGCGCCGTCACATGATGGAAGAAGTAATCAATGATGGTTTGCTTCATACAGGGAACGGCTACTGCGAAGGGGGAGATATTGGTAGTGGTACGACGAATATCTTTTACCATGTCCTTGATGTCGACGCAGCCATTGCACTAATTTTTGAAGAAATGAAAGCACGCGATGTACAAGACGAACCAAAAATTGCAGTACAAGAAGGAGAAGCGTACACCGTTCTATACCCTGAAGGAGCGACATTCGATTTGATTGGTGAAGGTAAACCATGGAGCTGGTTTCCGATGACGCAAGCGGAGGATGAGAAGGTATGGCATGTCATTGATCAACAATTTCAGTTCACACCGAGCACGACAGTCTTCCCCTCATACCATGCCCCGAGTCCGTTCATTACATACGAAGTGGATTATAAGAAACGAGAAGAAATCGAACGAGAACTAGGACGTATTTTGATCGAGCTAACTGTTGAAGGAGAACGCGTCATGGCGCTCGATTGGAATCATCAAGGGTATTGGATCGACCCAAGACGTCCGTTTCTTCGCAATGAAGAAGGAGACTGGATGATTCCAGCAGTTCCAGATGGCGATTACTCCTTTTTCATCGCTCGTGATTTTCGCTGGGGATATCTCGGTCACCCGTGGGAGGGTAGCATCACGTTGTTTGGAGAAGATCTGATTTCTGCGTTCCAAGGGACGGAGAGTTTTACGAATGAAATCCGAAGAGGGTGAGTAAGATGAAAATGACATTTCGACGAAACGACTGGATCGATGTGTTCCGGGAACTGCTACCACGCGACGATTGGCAAGACCTCGTCCGTCTTCAAGTGAGTCAGTATTCGTATCCGGTTGAAGTAAAGTTTCTGGAACGACCACTCAAGCAGAATCCACATATCGACGATTTTTCAGATTGGACGGTCCGATCTCACATGATTATGACCGACGACTCACAGCTTGAAAGATTTCTCGAACACCTTGTCATCGAACAGCAGGAAATGGCGACTAAAGCAGAAGTGACGCTCATTATCCAAAAACAAGGACAAGGAATCGTCCGAGTCACGAACGATTGTGTCTCGATGTATGGAGTCGCATATGAAGAGCTCGATAATGCAGGGACAGAATATGAGAACTTTTTCGATGCGATTTTACCGCATGCCACGTTTCCGGTCGAAGTCGTTTTTTGTGGTCGGGATGTTTTAGAAAATGATGATTCGATTCACGTGATGACGTTGCACGATTCCAATTGGCAAGCGGTGTTGGAAGAACATGTATTGCATTTGCTGAATCGCAAGGAAGTGACGTCAGGATTATTTTCGAAAGATGCACGTCCCGCACGGCAAACGCTTGAGGACTTCATGTCTGAATTTTCATTATTGATGCCCTATAACTTCATCGTGACCCGCGATGCAACAAATCGATTTGGCATGCACGATCACTTTTGTACGAATGGAAAGATCGCGCATTTTGGGAAAATGGACGATCGAAAGACGTTTTTCAACTAACGATGGAAACATCATACATAAGGAGGAAGCACAATGAGCTTAGCATCATATATTTGTATGGAGAGACAAATTCCTGAACAGTATCTCAATTTAGATGAAAAAGATGAAACTGTTCCTTTATATATCGGTCCCTGTTTTGCGGATGAAGACTGTCTGTATGAAGTAAAAACGAAGCATTTTCATAAATGGTATGTATATGAAATTTCGAGTCACTGGGGCATCGAGATCGTTGAACCTTTTGATTCCGAAATTGCACTGGAATCGAAAGAAAAGCTGCGTTATTTGTTTACGCTCATGAACGAGTTCTTAGACGAGGGTGAATCGTTTGAATTGTATACCTGTTGGATTGGGGAAGAATCCGATCCGCAAGTGAAAAGTATGAAGTTATCATTGGCACTTGATCAGTTAGAAGACATTGAGATTCCTGAAAGAACGCATATTTTGATCACGAAACAGAGTGAAAACTAAAAAGCCGCTTCTCCACAGCGGCTTCAGTTTATTTGGTTCACTCTTGTGCATAGACGATGTCTGCGATGGCATGGACCTGGGAAAGCGTCATCTCAGAATAGAATTCGATCGACAAAGGATGATCCGTCGGCTCGAGTTCAAAGAAAGGAAGTTGACCGGTTCCTTCATCATGGACCATCACTTTTAAGTTGACGGTATCCGGATAAGCGGGTAGATCGCTTGAAAACCAGCCGAACATCGGCTCCTCGATGCGAGGACGTTTCTTCTCGATGAAGCGAGCGAAGTTTTCAGGACTCAGGCTCACCCATGTAATCCACCAGAAAGGTTCGTCTTGTCCAGCGATCGGGAGTTCAAGAATGCCCTTCACGAAATAATGTGGACCGTCCAGTTCTAAGACACACCACGTGTCATGCATCTCGCTTTTCGTTTCTTGCTCTTTCTCAGACATTTGTTCGTAGTAGACCGGTCCGAGTGTTTCATATTCAGTCGGGAGTTCGTCGTGGCGTTCGCCACAGATGGCGCAAGGCAGAAGTTTTTTCATTGGAATCACCTCTAAGTTGGATTATGTATGTCTCGTTGTCGAGCGCTAGGAGAGAGCATACTTATAGTGTAACACCCGTTGATAGAGAATCCTGATGAAGACCGTGACAATCCAGAGAAAGTGAGGAGATTAACGTGCAGATTTACATTGAAGAACATCAAAATCATGCGAAGACGATCAAGGAATATCATCTGACAGTGAAAGGACAAGACCGAATCAAATCCATTTTTTCATTCGAGTATTATAACTATGATTCCAATGAGGAAGAAATCATCTCGCACGAAATAGTGTTGACTCAATTATTCTCGCGGTTAAATCGTTTTCCAATCTATCTCACTTTTGAATCCCATGAACTGACTGATTTAGAAAAAGAAGATTTGCTGTCTACGGTTAAGCACAAACAATTACCGTATACAGAGATCCTAATCACTAAGTGTGAAAGATACATGACCGTCGAAGTGAATCAACCGACTGACTTATTGCAAATACTAGCGAAGACCATTTCATTGGCTAGGAACAACGGCTACTATTTGATTGCTTTCACTGGTGTATTGAAGTTTGAAACGAGGAGAGTCAGACGATGGTTGATCAAAAAAGAGAGAGTAGTGCCAGTAATCGATATGACGAAACCGAAGACATTTTTTAAAACCGGCTTTGATTTCGAAAATGTCCTGATCTTCTCGAATGAAACAGATTTCGATGCGTTAGAAAAAATAGAAGCACTGTTTCCAGAAGATGAAATCGAGCGGTAGTAGAGAGGTTCAGAGGGGAGAGAGAACATGTTGGATGTCTATTTTGAGAAGCATGTGGATCATTCAAAAGTGATCAAAGACAGACGCTTATATATTGATCAACCTGAACGTATCAACTTCATCTATTCGATAGACGGTATTCCGGAAGATGAAACAGGAAGTTATCAAGAGGCCTCGAATCGAGCATTGAAACACTTTCTGATGCGCTTAAATCGCTTTCTGCTATTTGTTACGTTCGGTGGTGATCTTATCAATGAAAAAATAGAACCATTTTTTCAGAAGGAAAGTCTGTTGTATAAAAAGATTCAACCAGATAAAAGCAGTCCTTATTATAGCCTTCAAGTAAACAATACGAGCGAACTTGAGCGTCTGCTTGACGAAACGTACGGGTATGCAGCTGAAAACAATTTTTACTTCCTATCCTTTACGGATCTCCTGACGTTTGAGCGGAGAATGATTAAGAGATGGTTTTCTAAAAAAGAACGAACCGTTCCGGTCATTCATGCGACGAAAGAGATGTCATTCATCACGATGGAGCATGATTTCATGGGCTACTATCTATTTTCGAATGAAGCTTGTTTTGATAGTGAGGACAAGGTAAAAGCATTTCTTCCTAAAGGAGAAGGCATTGAATACTAGGATTGATATCCGCACGGCTGATGTAAAGGAGGACGATCATGTTTGGGATCAGTATGACTCTAAAAGAAGTACCAGAAAACGAAAAAGAGAATCTCCCATTTCCGAGTCACGTCCAACGCTTTTTTAAAGAAGAATTCGCAAGTACCTCCAATCGCTGTAATCTCTTGATTAATCTCGATCCTTACGGCAATAAGGTGTTAGGAGCGAGCGAAGTGAAAACTAAGAAGCCGCTGATCCATAGCGGCTTCAGTTTAAATGGTTCACTTTGAAGTTTGAAACGAGGAGAGTAAGGCGCTGGTAAATCAAAAAAAGAGAGAGTAGTGCCAGTAATTGATATGACAAAACCGACAACATTTTTAAAACTGGCTTTGATTTTGAGAATGTGCTGATCTTCTCGAGTGAAACAGATTTCGATGCATTAGAAAAAATAGAAGCACTGTTTCCAGAAGATGAAATCGAGCGGTAATAAAGTGATTGAGAGAGGAGTGGAATCGTGTTGGATGTCTATTTTGAGAGGCATATGGATCACGCACAAGTGTTCAAAGACAGATACTTGTACATTGATCAACCAGAACGTATCGACTTCATCTATTCGATGGGGTGTCTACCGGATGAGACTAAAAGCGACTATCAAGGCGATTCAAATCGACTCTTGAAACAATTTTTGACGCGTCTCAATCGCTACCCGATTTTCATCACGTTCGGTGGAGGTTTTACGGACGAGGAGGTCGAGCCGTTTTTTCAAAAGCACAACCTATCGTATACAAAGGTTCGCCCCCATAAGAACCTGTATTATAGCGTCCAGGTACATGATGCGACCGAACTGGAGTTGTTGCTAGATGAGACCTATTGGTATGGGGCTGTGAACGAAGACTTCTTTATATCGTTTACGAATCTCCTGACGTTTGAGCGGAGAATGGTCAAAGGATGGTTTTTCAAAAAAGAACGTACCGTGCCTGTCATTCGTGCGACAAAAGAGATGTCATTCATCACGATGGCACATGATTTCATGGGCTATTATCTGTTTTCAAATGAATCCTGTTTTAATACCGAAGACAAGGTGAAAGCCATCTTTCCTGACGATGGTACCATTGAATTCTATTGATGAAACAAGCAACTCGATTTAGTTGGATGATGTAGATGGATCAAACAGAGTGAGTGGAGGGATTTCCATGTTATACATCGATCTCGAAGAACATACGAATCATGCAAAAGTGATCAAAGACCGTTATCTCGATATTGATCCACCGGGTGCTATTAAGTCGATTTATTCGATGGGATGTCTTCCGAATGACGAGAAACGAGACTATCAACATGATTCCAATGAAGTACTAAAGCATTTTTTGACGCGTCTGAATCGCTTTCCACTATTCGTCACGTTCGGTGGTGGTTTTACCAATGAAGAAGTGGAACCGTTTTTTCAGAAGGAAAATCTGTTCTACACAAAGATTCAATCAGATAAGAGCAGTCCTTTTTATAGCGTTCAAGTGAACGACGCGAGCGAACTTGAGCGTCTGCTGGACGAAACGTATTGGTATGCGGCAGTAAACGATTTTTATTTCCTATCGTTTACGAATCTCCTGACGTTTGAGCGGAAAATGGTCAAAGGATGGTTCTTTAAACGAGAACAGATTGTTCCCGTCATTCATGCGACGGAAGAGATGTCATTCATCACGATTGAGCATGATTTCATGGGCTACTATCTGTTTTCAAATGAAGACTGTTTTGATAGTGAGGACAAGGTAAAAGCGTTTCTTCCAAAAGGAGAAGGCATCGATTACTATGAGTGATATCCGCACGGATGATATAAAGGAGGACGATCATGTTTGGGATTAGTACGAGTCTAAAAGAAGTGCCAGAAAACGAAAAAGAGATTCTCCCATTTCCGAGTCACGTCCAACGCTTTTTGAAAGAAGACTTCGCAAGCACCTTCAATCGCTGTGACCTCTTGATTGATCTCGATCCTTACGGCGATAAGGTATTTGGAGCGAGAGAAGTGAACGAGTTGATTGGAATTTGCGAGCTGCTTATTCAACGCTATTGCACACCGAAGGAAGCGTGGATGATGAATCAAGCGAATCATTATACGAGTGAGCCGTGGATGATACATCAATCAGATAAACTTATCATGGAACTACATCAATTTTTAGAATTGTTGAAGCGGCTGTGCATCGCGTCGGTCTATCAAAATACGTTGATTTGCTTTTGGGGAGACTGATTGATTGAATGTTGAAGAATATATAAAAATTGGAGTTTTGAAAAGTGAGAAAAAAGCTGAAAATAACGGGAATCATAGCAGGTGTAAGTCTTTCGATATATGTCGTGTGGACGATTTACCGACTATTTTTCTTGGTTGATATCAATGTTGTACCAAAAGAAGAGTATATCTCCAAAAGTATCTCGCCCGATCAGGCGTATACGATTCGTTTTTACCGCGCGAATGGTGGCGCGACGGTGGATTATGCGATGCTTGGTATTATGGAGAATGAGGACGGCGAAAAGCGCAGAATGTACTGGGAGTATCCTTGTCGCGAAATAAAAGATGTGAAGTGGACGAAGGATACGGTGACGATCAATGGCACCAAGATTAAGATATGGAGTCAAGTGTATGACTTCAGAGAGGGCATATACGAAGCAGACTAAGAGGAACATGAGGATGATGGTATGCATTCAACAAATCTTGGCGTGCGACCACGTGACGTATTTGTTAGAAACCAAGCATGCAAGGATGAAGATTAACGATTGCTTGGTTTCTTCAACAAATAGCGAGGTGGTGGACCGAAAGATTGCTCCGCTTCGAAATACGCCAATTCGCCTGGAATACAAGAAATGATCGAGGCGAATCCAAAGCCGATGGCGTGTTCGAGTGCCTCACGGAGAGGTAACGTTTTCCCGCTAATCAGCTCGTTTTCTGATAGACAATAGCACGTATCCGGTGCACCATATTGTTTCAACAAATCATACGTATCGTCTGGCCATGAATTAGGTGGTTTGATTTCAATCAAATAATCATTCTTCAGCATGCTTAAATACCGGTGATCTAACCGCTGAAGCGCCATATCTCGTTTTTTTGGCGTGAACAATTCATGTAGAACGCGCTCTTGAACGCGCTTGACGAAAAACGATTGGACGAGCACTCTTTCTTGTTCTTTATCTATATTTTCATTTCCTTTCTACTCAATTTAGCGAATCAAATCCATTACATCACCCATTGAATTCATTTTACATAAAAAGGAGCCAATTTATGAGCTACCTATCTGCGGGATATTATCTTATTCTGCCAACTCCTCGAAAAGAATACATGGACAAGGTTGTTGTTCATGAGTCCGTTCTATCCGTAAGTGAATGCATCTGTACACACTATCCTGACATCAGTATCTTATGGGGAAACTCGGAATTAAAGAAAGACCGTTATATCGATCAACTCTGTCTCTCACTTACCACCTTTCAGTTACTCGAACAATGGATAGAAGAACATCGGAAGACAGGAGATATGTTGTTTCCTCAAGTGTTCTCTAACTTAAATGCTGCGCAAACGTTCGTAGATCGTTTTTTGAATCATCTTCCTGACATACGTATCATTAGCATCGGTTTGTCTGAGCAGTATAAATTGGATTTTCTTGAAGATATAGCGGCTTTTAGTAGTCAAAACCCTGAACCTTATGGAGTAGAAAAAATGGTATCACAACATCTCAGCCCTGACATGGACGGTGCCAAAAAAATCGGGTATGAAGTGTTGGGATTTGATTCGGGATCATTTCATTCGTATTTGTGTAACGGACTGGAACGCGATTTCGATCATCAATTCAACACTTCACTAAACAGCCATGGTTTAATCCATACGTTCGAAGAAGCGGATCGTTACTCAGATTATTGTAATGAATTAGGCGAGGCGACAGAAGCAGTCTTATGGCTTCCGTGGGCGATTTTTGAATATGAACGGAGCAATTAAAAGTAAAGATGCTGCTAATCAAGTAACAATGTTTAGAGTAATGGATCAGGAGGATAAAAAACGATGGAATCGACCGAACAATTAGAGCAGCATGTAAATCAATTAAGAAATACACTTTATGAATTCGAAAAGAAGATGGAACGCAAATTTTCGATTGAGGAATGGCGGTACCTTCTGGAGAACGGATTAAATAGTCTTTTGAGCACACGTGAAGACACACAGCAAATGATTTCAAAGCTCTCCATTCGAACGAAAAAAAGGCCTATTCGTTGGAAGCTAACATCTGGAGTTGTCTATGCCATTCCGTTACCTCGACTTGGAGGATACGGATATGCAGAGATGAGAATTTCGCAAGATGAGAATCATGAGACTGGAAAGATAGAGTCTATGGATTACATCCAATACTATAATCTTAGAACAGAAAGAATTCTTTCACTCCAGGAGTTAGACCAAAAGAATCCTGAAACTTGTATCATCATAGATACGGGATATTACGGGATTACAAAAGGAGAATGGATCGTACTTGGAAAACGGCATCGAGAAAAAGAAACGTTTAAGACGCCATTACTATTTGGTAGTGTACCTAGTTTAAATTCTGATGGGGAAAACTACTATGTTACTCGAGGTATCAATGGAGAAAGAATGTTTGTGGAAGAAGAAGAGGCACGAGAGGTGATAAATCCTTCTGCAACCTGTGGTGATTTATCTGCTGTATACAAATATGAAGAACGATTAAAAATAATGAATGATTTTAAGAATTCATAATAAGTTAACGGGGATACAAAACATTGAAAAATAAAGAGCAATTAGAACTGTATGTAAATCAATTGAGAAGTACACTTCAAGAATTCGAAAAGAGAGTGGATCACGAATTTTTGATTGAGGAATGGCGATACCTGCTCGAACATGGACTAAATAGCTTATTGAGTACACGGAAAGATGAACAACAAGTGATTTCAAGCGTCTCGATTCGTATGAAAAAGAAACCTTCGCGATGGAATTTATCATCAGGAGTTGTCTATGCGATTCCTTTACCTCGACATGGAGGATATGGATATGCAGAAATGAGAATCTCTAAAGATGAGAATCATGAGACTGGAAAACTAGAGTCTATGGATTACATCCAATACTATAATCTTAGAACAGAAAGAATTCTTTCACTTCATGAGTTAGATAAAAAAAATCCTGAACCTTGTATAGTCATTCGAACGGGTTACTATGGTATAAAAAATCGGGAATGGATTGTACTTGGAAGACGCCATCGAGAAGAAGGAACATTTTCAACTCCGTTGTTATTTGACACTTTAGAATCGAATGATGAAGAGTATTTCATCACGAAAGGCTTATGGGGAGAGAAAATTTTTGTGGATGAAAAAGAGGCTAAAGCAGTCGTAAATCCATATGGTTCAAGTGGGGATATAGCTGCTGTTTACAAATACGAAGAACGATTAAAAGAAATCAATGACAATTTGAAATGACTATTTATGTTGGGATCACAGATTGGTTAGAAGTATTAAAACGATACTCAAACGGAGGTTGATTTAATGAATTATCTTGATCATTTAGAACAGCATTGCGGAGAATTCACGGAAGCATTTCCAATTGAGGAACTTGAACAAAAGAACGTCCAAATCTTGAAATTCAAAGATGTACCATTTAAGGAAACCTATACGATTGCATCCCTTGGATTACTTTTTCATCCACTCCAAACGGAAGATGATTCACTGATGTATCAAGAAATAATGATGTCAGCGGAACAACCAGACGTTCAGGACGAGATCATTTATTTACTCTGGCAATTGGCTGAGTACGCTATGAGAACAGGACATGCATTTAATGCAGCAGAGTATTATCCACTCCCTGAAGGAATATTTGAAAAGTATCAGTTCTCCTCTGTTTATGTTACAAGTCCTGTGTACTTTGATGAATCCTTCTTCCTATTTGAAACAGATTCTAATGTTGGGAATGAGCCAGATACCGTATTGCCAGTCTGGTTCGTACCGATTTTTGAATCTGAGGAGAAATATATTGAAAAGTATGGAGCAGATCGATTCGAAGATCTTTTGTTCGAGACAGATGAGTTAGTAGATTTTAACCGTAAACCACTCGTGTAGATGGTTATTGATAGTTATTTGAAAGATAGAACATCGATCATACACGATCTGATAGAAAATCCTAGAGGTTTAGAGAATAATGGAGGATCAAATGAAGACGCCTCGTATACCTGACATCATATCGAAATTAGAATTGGTTTTAGAAAATAAACTTTCTAGAGAAGAAGTGTCTGATTGGGCTTATAAATGGATGATGGTTTTAGAAAATAAAGAAGGATGGGAGACTACAGATTACGATATTTTAGTTTTTCAAGGCTTAACTACAGTGTATGGCATGGACTTACTCAATAGCCCTACCGAATATCTGCACTGTGAGGAAGATATCCGTGATTGGGTGAAAGAACTCCAAAAAATCGAGAATAACGATCATCAGAAGGTTAGAAAGAAGTTTAACTAAAGTTTTGATATATCGCACAATGACAGTAAATCATCTAGTGGATGCTTGAACTCCTCAAGTGAATTAGAAGAATTTCCATAACTGTTTTAAAAACAGGAGGTATGAATGAATAAGAATCAAATCATGGATTCAGGATGGAATCGTCAAACCATATGGCAGGGATGTATACTCGCTTCAATCGCTCATGCTATCTTTGTCGCGAATAACTCCGATTTTGCTTATGAGCATTCGTGGGATGGTGATCATTACAGTACGAATGATGGTCAAGGCTGTAGAGGAACAGTATCATTTGGACTGGATTTTTTTGTGGCGGGCTTTCGAAACGAAGAATTTTTTGAAGAGACTATAGAAGCGAATGACTTGCTAATCGAAGCTCCAGAAAAAGTACAAAAAATGGCTGTAGATGATACTTTTCAATATCTATTAGATGATATTGAAGGAGTCATTCTCCCGGTCGTCACTACTGTCTTGTGGGGAGGTGATCGTCAATCTTTTTCTAGTCATCAATACGAAGAAATGATGGATCGGGGATCAAATCTATTAGAAATACAGGCATCGGGTTACGAAGCTGGACTGGCATATTGGGAAGAGTACTACGAACTCACGGAACGACAGCTGTTGCTCTTGGAAACACTATATCACTTGAAAATAGAGAATCCATCTCAAGCTATTATCTTATCACATGAGGACATTCAAGCATTAGATTCGAATGATAAGGAAGGAATTGAGGAGAGTATAACTTCTTTTGATGAGATTGCTATTCATTGGCCTGATGATGTTTCTAACTAATCTATTCACTTGCGGAATCTAGTTATGATTGCAAAGAAGCACACATCGTAAAAGAGATGTGTGCTTCTATTTTATAGACCCGAATAATAAACTTTCTTCGTCCGATTGATTTTTTCTACTACATCCTCGAACTTGAAATAAGACTATTAAGAGCAATCAGAAGTCAAACGTATCTGGATCCGGTCCACTCCGAAGATTTTCATTTAATTGGTTTAATCGTTCCATATCTTCTGGAAGGATTTTGAAATCAGTGATGCGCAGATTTTCTTGCATCCGTGAAGGCGTCATGGACTTAGGAATCGTGATGATGCCCTGCTGAATATCCCATCGTAGAATGATTTGAGCAGCTGATTTTTTGTATTGTGTAGCGAGCTCCTGAATGACCTCATTTTCTAGAAGTTCCGCATTCATGAGCGGTGACCAGGCTTCAATTTGAATCCCATGTTCACTGCAGAATTGACGCAACTCTGACTGAGTTAGCTTCGGATGGAGTTCGATTTGATTGACGACAGGTATGATGGATGCATGTTGCAGTAAGTCTTCGAGATGATGGATTTGAAAATTACTCACACCAATCGCGCGGAGCTTGTCCGTTTGAACCAACTCTTCAAGTGCTTTCCAAGGAGCTTGATACTTGGCTTTCCCTGGCCAATGGATCAAGTAGAGATCAAGGTACTCCAACTGCATTTTTTCTAAGGATTCTGCGTAAGCAGCAAGTGTTTCTTCATATGATCCATGTGCATTCCAGACTTTTGATGTCACGAATAGTTCTTCGCGTGTTACGAGTCCTTCTTCGATAGCTTTCGCAATGCCTCTGCCGACACTTTGTTCGTTACCATAGATGGCTGCAGTATCGATGCTGCGATAGCCTTCACGAATCGCAGTCACGACCGCTTGCTCGAGATCCGCACCGTCCTCGACACGAAATACGCCATATCCGACTTGTGGCATGTCCACGCCATTGTTTAACCGTACTGTAGAGATTTTCATATTCATCTAGCTCCTTTATCAAAATTACAGCAAAAAAATCATGCTGTCTGTGTGACATCATCATATCGGGAGCAATCAGAAATAAGAAGACGGCACTTTAAAGTTCCATAGTCACCAAAAAGTGACTTTTCCTAAATCACAGGGACGAGGGAAGTAAAAAAAATCAAACAGCAAACAGCCCTGCATTCGAAAATGCAGGGCTGTTTAGGGAAGTACGGAAACATTAACAGCTATTCTTCAAGTGTTCATTTTGGAGATGCTGCTCTCCCCAGTCACATAAGACATCCATGGTCGATTTTAACGATCGTCCATAGTCCGTTAACTCATATTCGACCTTAGGTGGAGCTTGGTGATAGAGGACCCGTCGAATGACACCGTCCTGTTCTAATTCTCTTAATTGCTGGACCAGCATTTTTTGAGAGACATTCGGCATGAGACGTTTTAACTCACTCGTCCGGTACTTATCTTTAAACAAGTGGCACAAGATGACGACTTTCCATTTCCCGCCGATTACTTTTAAAGCAGCTTCGACAGGGATGCTAAATTTACTCAACACGATAACTCCTTCATCCATAAAATTAAAATACAAAGACTGATTCCTTCGTTAAAAGAATTACCAAAACGAAATATAGCATAAGTTGTACTTTATTCAAAAGAAGTGAACTCGTATGACTATATCAACTAGTACTGAGCATTACTCGTGTTGTAAAGCAGGACGTTAGCAAAATATCCAATGTAGTTTTTCTTAGACGTAGCTGTACGTGATTTTATTTTGTTGCCTCTGCTTCATACTTCTCTAAAAATTCATCAACAGAGACCTTTTCATTTACTTCACTCGTTGATTTACTCGAGGAAATGGTGTGAGATGATCCTTTTAAATCATCTGGACTTGATTGGATTTCAAGCACTAATGTATCACCTAAACCCGTTTCAAGCCCACTTTCGAAGTTAAAAGTTCGTGTTACATAAGCTTCAGCATAATTTCGTTGATTTTCAGAGTACACTTTTACGTTAGAAATCTTATAACTAAATGAATGTAGCTGTTGTTTATCCACTTTTGTACTAGATAGAAAAATTAATACAGCCTCGTCGCGTGAAGATAATCTTGATTGATTGGTGTGTGCTAACGGCGTATTATTTAAAAAATCCGCTTTTTGTTGCTCCAGGACTTTCGTGAAAAAAGTGAAGGCTTGCTTCTTTGAAATCGTGCTTTCAGATTTTTCCTGTGAAATATTAGAAGTCGCTATTGCGTTACTGATCAAAAAACCAGAAGATAGAAGTACACCTAAAGAGAGTGATAATAAAATAGTTTTCTTCAATATCAAAACCTCTTTCTGTTGTATGGATAATGTTACTATATAACAAAAAAAGCCAATAAAGGAAAGGTTGAAAAAGATGGGTAAATCGAATTCTAAGAAAAAGAACAGAAAGAAAATAGTCCTGATCTGTTTCGGAACGCTAGCCATCATCGTACTACTCATGCCGATCCTATCACCGGTTCTGTTTACGGATGCTTCGCCGAGAGGTGCTCTAAGACACGAACTTTATAAAGAAGGCTATTTCTATCAAAGTTACTTTGCAATCATTACGGAACAAGATCCACAAGCGGAGCGCTACCATATGTTTTGGTACCATTGGAAAAGTGAAACAGGCGGAACTCCTTTTGTCTGTTATTCGAAGAAGGTGAGTGAAGAAAAGTATGCGGTCTCTTGTGGTACAGGTCCATGACCTGATTTTTCGGATAAGAATCTTACATAAGAAAAGTGAATACATCATGCGAAATAGGAGTGCAGGCTGGTGCGATGGATGCGTACATAGTTTTGCACTCCTTTTGTAAAAAAGAAGATATAAAAGAAAAAATCATACATAGAAAATTTTTCAATGAAACTTATTAAAGGGAAATATCGTAATTAATAGTTGTATAATAACTTCATGAAATAAACATATTCAAAGAATACATATGTCGGAGGAGACGTCGATGGTGGTACCGTTTCTTGGTCTTGGTGTCGGGATATTCTTGTTGACGTTAGGCATCTATTTCATCCGCTCGAAGCATGCGAAAAAGACACCGTTAGAAGGACATGGGGATAGCGTCGACACGGTGGATTCATTCGTACTCAGTATCATTCTGTCAATTGGTGTCATCTTATTTTGTTCGTTGACCGTCAGACATTATGGTTACGTCTGTGTCTTAGGTGGACTGTTCATACTATACGTGGTCAGCGCAGCATGGTGAGACCTATAAGAATGTAGAAGGTAAGATAAAGGGAGCACAAATCATGATTCAATTAGTAAAACAAATCGGCGATCGTGTGCATCACATCGTCTTTCACCAAGAGGGGCGCACCTTATTCTGCCGGGAAGGGGTTGCCCGAAAAGAGCAGGCAATCGATAGCGAGGATATGGTGGAAAGGAATGAAGAGTCCGCAACGAAGCGGATTGTTTTCAAAAATCCGTTCCTCGCGTATCGTCAGAAAAAAACGTGGGTCCGTGAAAAGTTAGACGATGGATACATCCGGTCACCTTTTGCTCTGTCTGAAGCGATGGATTTTCGAGCCGACCGACGCATCATAAAGTTGCGTATTTTTAGCGCTTTATTGATCTTGTTCAGTGGATTACTGACGCTGACAGGTAGCTTACCGATTCCAGGATACATAACACTCGTCGTTCTGATGATTTTCTGGCCGATGCATCTCGAAGGGAAATCTGCACGTGCTCGCATGTATCGCTGGTCAGGAGCACTTTTCATGTTCGCGTTAGCGGGCTCATCAAAAAACTATCTATCACCAATCAATCTCTCGATTAACGGAGCGGTCTGTCTCATCTCAGGATTCATTCTCCTGTTGTATGCGTCAGAGCAATTACAGGAACTTGTGACGAAAGGAATAACATATCATGACGAATCAACAAACGAAGGTGATTGAACTCAAGCGCGACAATGGTCAAGCGACCGACTACTGGGTCAGTTACCGGATGGGGCGCACGCTGTATCAGGTATCCGTGCAAGAGCAAGCGGATGGTCAAACGGATGAAGGGGAGGTCGTCAAAGAACGTTTTCCGTTTTATTTCGGGATGACGAAACGAATGCTTGAGTTAGCGGAAGCGAAAGAAGCACTTGGTTTTCGACCGTTGACTGAAGCGGAGAAAGCAGCGCCCGTCATCGAGGAAGAGGAAGCGCAGCTCGATCCTGCTTTCTTTAAGCCTGCGATCCGATACGCTTGGTTGATGCTCGGTCTCGGCATTATGCTCTTCTTTCTTCCTTCGCCGATCCTGAACGGACTCGCGTTCGGACTCGGCTTATACGTCTGGTATGAGACGTTCGGACAGCCAGGAATACCGCGCAGCTATCAACGATATTTCCACGGGATGCTCGCGGGATTGACGATCTTACAGGTGCTATCAGCGTTAGAGTTCGAGCGCGTCGCGCAACCGTACTGTGCAACGATTTGTGTGATTTCTGCGATCGTACTAGTGCTGCTCGTCGTTCAGCACCGTTTGAAAGAGACCGATCAAATCGGTCAGGAGGAAAGTATTCGGGTTAGGAAAATGAAGGACTATTCTGATTTGGATCTTTAAAAACTCATTCACTCAACTTTCGGAAGACTGGAAGAGTCTGTATTGCTTTGAAATATAGGTATCACTCGCATTCAATCAGCCTATTGAAAAGGAGAGTAAATCATGGAGGTACAATGGAACGATAAGACTATCCTTGAACTCATACTCATCGTCTGGGTGATCGGTGCCATCATCATCATCGTGAGTCAGGCGCGGAGTAAGAAAAGTTTGAAATCTAGCTTGATTAGCGGAACGATCATCAATCTTCTTTATACGACAGGCATTTCATTACTGTGGTTTTACACGATTGCTGTCGATGGGATCAGTCAGGTATTAGTCGTCTATTTCTTCGTCGGCATCTTTACAATCCTTGAGTTTCTGTTCGTGATCGTTCTGTTGATCGTCAAACGCAAAAAAACAACTGTTTCTTGAGGAGTGTAATTTCAGTATTTCAACGTTTGTTTTGAGAATCATCCGAAATTCAAGCGGACGATAAAGGGATTAGAGGCGAAATAGTGTTGGATCGGAACAAATCAAAGAAGGAATCGTTTTATGTACGACGCAAGGACATCATCTACATAGTAGTAAACGTGCTTTTTCGTAAAGTCTCTATTTACGAAAAAGCATTTTTTTAAGGATTTAGTTAAATTAAATTGAACTTAGTGTTTTACATTTTTCTTCCAGTCCTTTACGCTACAATAAAGTTCAATTAAATTTAACTATCGAAGAGGAGGAAGGCGATTGAATAAGCAATTATTTCTCTTGCTACTTGGTAGAATTCTGATGAACATATCAGACAGCTTTTATATGATTGCCATCGTTTGGTTCGTCAAGACGACGACGAATTCGCCATTCCTGGTCGGATTAACGAGTACGATTGCTGTGTTACCTGTGACGCTTCAATTTTTGTACGGTCCGATCATTGATCGCTATTCGAAAAAGAAAATCCTCTTTTTCTCAGGCGTCGGGCAAGCCGTTTTGGTCGGAATCATCACCTTGCTTTATTTTAACGAGACGCTCTGGATTCCATTACTGCTCGTTATTCTGTTTTTAGCGTTAACATTAGCGGAAATCTCGTATCCCACCGAAAATACACTCATCGAGCGACTGGCATCAAATGATCAGTTGACGAAAGTCAATTCAGTGTTCGCCTTTTCTTATCAAACGCTTGATTTGATTGCGGATGCGTTAGCAGGTATCGTGATTTTGTTTGTCGGCGTCGGAATCGTATTCGCTGCGAATAGTATCGTATTGCTAGGGATCGGGTTCTTATTTTTGTTAGTTCTCAAAGTCCCATCTTCGAAAAAAGAAAAACCCATTTCCTTACGAAACTTTTGGCAACAGTATAAGCGAGACTTCAATGAAGGATTTTATGTTGTCAAGCAACAGAAGAAATTACTGACCATCATATATGGCATCATCGGGATGAATTTTCTTGCGACGATGGGACTTGCGGTGTTACCAATCATTTCTGAGACATCAGCAGAGTACGGGTTTTGGTTAGCAGCAATTTCACTTGGAACGATGATCGGAACATTGCTATCAAGTCGTTTGGAGACGTTTGCTCTTAATCGTGTCATGCCGATTGCAGCGCTCCTATCCGGTCTGTTTTGGATTGGTGCGTTTTTAGTAAATGATGCTGGGGTGCTTCCCATCGTTTTATTTGGAATCGCTTGGATTGGAATCGGTGTGAACAGCATATATCTGTATACGCTCATCCAAGTCAATCTTCCGTCGGACTATTTAGGAACAGGTTTTTCGTTTCTCTCTTCACTGTTAGGGTCGTTAAGTCCACTTGGATATTTTGCGGGAGGCATTTTCGGAGAATGGTCTTCTAGTACAGCAATCTTATTGATCTCTAGTATCGGCTATTTTGGCTTTGCCGGCTATTTCTTAATTCTAGAGCGTTAACGATACCTGTCAATACTAAATTCGAGAAGACTGCTGAAGAGAGAATAAAGGTCAATCAACATCTGTGAAACATTTTAGTTTACATAATTAAGTAGGAGAAGGAACGCATCTTCTTCTACTTTTTTTGTAATTATGCAATCGATTGCATTCGTATGCTCACTTAACATCCAGGAAAAGGAATCATATTTCTTGCAAAAAACTAGTTTTTATTTCACACGATTTATGCAAAAATAGAACACAACAAACTGCGAGAATTTTTAGAAAAGTGAATGACTAGACTATTCAACCTTTTGAGTAGAAGAGAGAAGTCATCGTTTTTCGAATTCTAAATAACTTATTTTTTGTAAGCCTGGAGGGGAACGTATGAAATTGTTGAAGATGTGGAACCAAATCAGTTTAGTGAAACAAATCGCGATTGGCTTGATCGTAGGGATTATTTTAGCCGTCACGATTCCTGAAGTAGCGAGTTCTTTGACCATCTTTGGAACATTATTTGTTTCCTCACTAAAGGCAGTCGCGCCGATTTTGGTCTTTTTCCTAGTTATGGCTTCGATTGTGCAACACAAAAAAGGTCAGCAAACGAACATGAAATCCATCGTCTTCTTATATCTACTCGGTACATTCTTAGCGGGTGCGATTGCGGTCGTCGTCAGTTTCTTGTTCCCAGTGACGATTACACTGACAGAAGGCGCAGAGAAGCTGTCAGCTCCTGGAAACGCCATCGAAGTCCTTAAGAAACTTGTCTTGAACATGGTCGACAACCCCGTTAATGCGCTCATTCAAGCGAACTACATCGGAATTCTGACATGGGCGATCGTCTTAGGACTCGCATTAAAAAATGCTTCCGACACGACAAAAACGTTCATCTCGAATTTCTCAGATGGTATCGCTAAGATGGTCGGCTGGATCATCAAACTGGCACCCCTCGGAATCATGGGTCTCGTCATCGGTTCAGTCACAGAGAATGGACTTGGTTCTCTCGGTAAGTATGTAGGGTTATTGGGCGTGTTGATTGGTACGATGCTTATCGTCGCACTCATTGTTAATCCATTGATCGTATTCATCAACGTCCGTCAAAATCCATATCCGCTCGTCTTTAAATGTCTACGTGAAAGTGGCATCACGGCATTCTTCACACGTAGTTCGGCAGCGAACATCCCAGTCAACATGGAATTGTGTAAGAAGCTCGGTCTCGATAAAGAGACATACGGCATCTCGATTCCGCTCGGTGCCACGATCAACATGGGTGGGGCGGCGATTACGATTACGGTTCTGACACTTGCTGCCGTCAATACGCTCGGGATTCAAGTCGATATTCCGACAGCCATCATCTTGAGTGTACTCGCTGCGGTCTGTGCATGTGGAGCGTCAGGTGTCGCTGGCGGATCACTTCTCTTGATTCCACTTGCATGTAGCTTATTCGGAATTCCGAACGATGTCGCGATGCAAGTCGTTGCCGTCGGTTTCATCATTGGGGTATTGCAAGATTCATTTGAAACAGGACTTAACTCTTCGACAGATGTCCTGTTCACAGCGACAGCTGATTACAGAAAACGTCTGAAAGAAGGCGAACAGCTGTCAATCAATCGTCAGTCGATGAATGAAGCTGTGTCTGAAAAGGTCGTCAACGGCTGATCAGCCTCTCTATTATCATGATCTAAATAAGAAAAGGCATCCTTAGCTGAGGATGCCTTTTCTTATAGACAAATTAACCTTCTCCTAAAGCAACGTACTTTTTTAATTTCCCGTTGAAGCTGACTAGCAAAATCTCATTTCTTTCTTTAGTAGAGTATAGAGCGGTACCCTTAGTGAGTTTCGTAGCAGTCCCATTATCAAAATCGTCTCTATCCGAACTTCTTCTTTTAATTTCTCCAACTTTTTTATTCTGAGTGACTTCGGTTTTCTCTGCCCATGCTACATCTGATTTGTAGATCGTATCATTGAATTGAAAAATGTCTGCTTTAGAATCTTCACTCAATACTTCGGATGCCGTCGGTTTTTCACTAGTACTTTGCATTATCTCTTCATTATTACAACCAACTAATATCCATACAGCCATAATTGAGAAAGCGCAAGATAAAACGACTTTTTTCATAACATAACCTCTTTCTCATTTTTATATGTTATTCCATGTCGATATCTGTTAACGTCAACTGTTCTTCATGGTTGCCATCCCATTGAACAGTGGTTTCCTTTAGTCTAGCAAATTCGTATATCTGTTCTACTCAGGATTCTACAAGAAAAGGGAATCTGTTTTCAGGATATCCAGCGTCCGATCTGCTCACCCATCTTGACGCGACGTTCAATGCCTGGTGAAATTTCGACGGTGTCCGGTGGCAAGACGAGGATGACGGTCGAACCAAACGAGAAGTAGCCGAACTCTGCACCACGCTCCAGCAGGCGTCCTTGATGTGTCTGAACGATCGTATTGACGTTCAGTGCACCGACCATGACGTGCTCGATCGCGCGGTGATCGACTTGCAGACGCGTCACCCGACGATAGTTGCGTGTCAGCGGACGTTTGCTGAATCGTAGCCCCATGTCATTGACGGGTGCCGATTCTCGCCCCAGTGTATAACTCGTCGTGATTTCACCCGTGACTGGCGAGTGGACACGGTGATAGTCGGTCGGACTCAAATAGAAAATCAAGGCGACACCGTTCGCGTAATCCTGGGCGCGTTCACTCGAGCCGATCAGCTCAGCAACGTTATAGTCCTGTCCTTTGATCGTAAACCGACTATCTTGCGTTAACGCCGGGACGATGGAGAGGACGGCGTCACTCGGACTGACGAAGGCATCCGGCGTGGTTGCGATGGGTCGCATACCGGGACGTAACTCGCGTACGAAACAATCGTGCAGCGACGTGAACGAATCGACGGACTTCAGCGCTTGATCCGTCTGAATGTGATAGGTGCGAATGAAAGGTCGGATGAGTAGTTTACTAAAGCGACTCATTGCAAACCGTTTTAGTGTGTTCGCAACAACGGGACGAGCATTTAAGTGGACAATCGTATCAAAGATGGCTTTCTTCATGAGGTAAAACTCCTTTAATGTGTAATCTACCTCTTAGAATACGGTCGAATTCTGTTGATAGACGGAGTCGCTTTCTTAAGTTTGTCTTAAGAAAAACACGTACCGAAGATGCGGCACGTGTCAGAACGTCATGATTTTCGAGTCAACAAATAGAGTAGAGGTCCGAACGCACCAATTGCGAGGGTGATGATTGCCCAAAGCGGAAAACTTCGTCCGGTACGACGTGTATCATGACGGAGCCAAACGATGATGAAGAGAGCGCAGAGAATCAGGTCGACGAAAATCTGGAGCGTCGCCGTGTTTTGTGTCGCTTCCGCAAAGATGCCAAGTACCCCAAAGTCAATCATCGAAAACGCAGTTAAAACAGCGAAAGCGATCGTAATGACGAGCAATAAAGGTTTCGGGATGGTGTCTACAAATGAAGCTTGAGATTCTTTCATGAAGGATCCTCCTTATAAATGTAGTGTTTACTACAAATAAATGTAGCATGTACTACAATCGAACGTCAATCGAGGATAGGTAGAAGGAAAGTTATTACCCTGATCCGTCAAATAACGAAATGTGATGCTGTTAAATTTGGTATAATACGGAAAAAGGAACGTTGGATGACGAGAAGGGACGGAGCGAACATATGAAGGTAAAGCGATTGCGAATGATCTTCGCTTGTAGTGCGGCTGTAGCCGTATTGATGAGTGGAGCGAGTGTCGAAAGTGGAAGCAGTCTTGTCGAGGCAAAAGTGGTTCAGACGAAAAAAGCATTCGATTATAAAAAATACCGTGCCGATCAATTAAAGGTCATCACGAAGTACGGCAATATCTTATCGGATCTTAGCTCCAAATCCCCAATCAAAATTCCTTCTTATTATCAAAATGAAGCGTATCGGACTGCGGTCGAGCAGTATAATCCGAAAGTAGAAAAATACGATTCAGATAACGTGAAGGAGTCAAGAAAAATCAGAGCGATGCGAGTCGATCTAAAAGCAGTCGATACATCGTCTGAGAAAAAAGCGTTCGATAAACGAATGGTCGCAATGAAAAAAGAAGTCAAACGACTCGTCAAGGTCGAGCAGGCATTAGCGAAGGAAAGCAAACCACTCTATCAAGAAGTCATGGATTACGAGCGACAGCAAATGGAAGCGTTCGTCGCCCAATATGGACCGATTGATCCAGCATTGACGTTGATTAAGTCACTTCCATACGTACAAGAACTCGAGCGAAAACTGATCAAGAAAAAAATCAGTAAGCAAGACCGGATCGAGCGCGTAGATCGTGCAGCTGAAGCGATGGTACGAGAACGTGAGACGTCGAGTGAGCGCGTCGGACCGGAGCGTGGGAAAATGACGATCTTGATTTATGAGAATAAATTCGAGGAAGCAGCAGCTGTCTTTGAAGAAGCGAAACAGCTGACGAAAGACGAGAACGTCCGATTGGATCTTGCTTTTAAGAAGATCATCAATCGCTTTTTAAAATGAAGCATCCTTCGTGGATGCTTTTTTGCGTAGTGCCCGTTTCTTAAAATCGAGTATGATGGAAAGGGAAGGAGTCGATCGGATATGGATAAGTTTGAACAGAAGCGACAGGATTATACGCATCACATCGCAAAAGCGACGTTAGCATCAAGCATCAAGGAGATGAGTCTGAAGAAGATGGCGACCGCTGCAGGGACGAGTGACCGGATGCTGATGCATTATTTCAAGGATAAACAAGACATCGAGACCGCGGTGTTGACTGCAATCAGCCAAGAACTGATTGATTTACTGCAGCAACCAGATTTAAAACTCGAGTTCACGGCATTCGTCCGTTTTCTACGACAAGCAATCGATGAGCCACGAATCAAGCCATATCTGAATCTCTGGTTCGAGATCACCCATCTCGCAACGAGTCAGGGAGAACCGTATACGTCGATCACGCGGACGATCGGGGAATCGTTCGACGATTGGATTAAACAGATCTACGTGCCAACAGAGTGGGAAGATGTCGAACAGCAAACTGCGTTGCTCTTCGTCTTCACGGAAGGACTCGTCGTTTTGAATAAGATTGGTTTACAAGACCGGATGGATGCGGCGGTTGAAGCGATGGTAGCGATGTATCCATCATGAAGATAGGTGAATAATTAGCAGAAAACATGATTCTGAAGTCATAGAATCGTGTTTTTTTGTTTCTTCAGCGCTTAACAGGATAGCAATATCATACAAGAAATGATGTTTTCTCTGTGCTATAGTGCAAGCAGAAGAAATGATGAGGTGAGAAAATGAACAAAGAATATCGAGAAATTCGGTGGGATTCGGATTTACAAATAGAAGCATATCGTTTTGCGGGCATCATGCAGAAGTTTCCGAATCACTTTCACGACTATTATGTGATCGGATTCATCGAGAAAGGAAAGCGTCGATTGTTTTGTAAAAATCAAGAGTACACGGTATTGCCTAGTCAGCTATTATTGTTCAATCCAGGTGACCAACATGGCTGCGAGGCTGTCAACGGTGAAGCACTTGACTACCGGTGTTTGAACATCAAACGTGAGGTTTTTGAAAGAATTGTACTAGAAGTAACAGGACAACAGGTAATGCCTCATTTTGCGTCATCTGTCGTCATGGATGAACGAATCACGCGTGACTTAAGCGAAATCCACCAATTAATCATGGAAGGAGCGTCAACGTTAGAAAAAGAAGAGCGCTTTTATTGGTGGATGAAACAATTGCTTGAACAACAAGCGACGGCATTACAAGGCTCCGTCGAAACTGTTCAGCATCACCGGATTGAAACGGTGTGTCAGTACATGAGCGATCATCTAACGGAGAAGTTGACGCTCGAACAGTTGGCACAGCTCGTTCATGTCAGTAAATACACGTTACTTCGATCATTTACGGAGACGATTGGGATTGCCCCGTACAGTTATTTACAAGCCCTTCGAGTTGCTGAAGCAAAAAAGCGACTGGAGGAAGGCGAACGACCGAGTGCCGTCGCAGTCGCCACAGGTTTTGTGGATCAAAGTCATCTGAACAAATTGTTCACGGAATTGATTGGGTTTACACCCGGAAAATATCGAACAAGCGTAATGTGAGTCATCAGAAGGAAGGCGAGAATATCATGAAGAAATCAGCAGAACAGGTCCGATTTGCAGCGTCATTAAAATCAATTGCCCGAAATCAATCAATTAAACAGTATATTCAAACGAATCCACTCCTGTCCGAGGTCGTCTCAAGAGGCGCGAAACGTTTTGTTGCCGGCGAAACACGACAGGATGGACTGAAGCGTGCAACTGATTATCTTCAGCAACATCACCGGATCTCACTGGAGTTCATTGGTGAGAATACGATGTCGAAACAAGAATGTATCACTGCAAAAGAAGAATTAAAGCAGTTGATCGTTGAAATGGGAGAAATCACCGAAGAGGGAACGGTCTCGTTCGATCTGTCACACATCGGTATGATGATCGATGAAGATTTCACCTATGACCAGTTGAATGAGCTAGCGGAAGTAGCAAAAGAACGACAGGTCACGTTGATGATCAGTATGGAAGAATCGGAGAAAACGGATCGAATCCTGTCTCTCTATGAGCGTGTCGTAAAGGTTTATGCAAATGTCGGCATCACGTTACAAGTACATCTACATCGTTCAGAAATGGATTTACAGCGGTTATTGCGTCTAAATGGTCGGATACGTCTAGTCAAAGGTGCCTATCAAGAGCCGGAAGCGCGTTATTTGCAACGATCAGAAACCTTGAATGCACGCTACATCGAATTCGTTGAGACTTGCGTCAAGGCGCGTCACGAACTTTCGATTGCGACCCATGATGAACAATTACTCCAAGCACTCGGAGAAAAAGGATTACTTCAGGCTGATCGAGTAGAAATTGAAATGTTGGATGGTGTACAAAAAAATCTACTAGATGCCTATCAACAGAGTGGGTGTCAGACTCGTGTTTACATTACTTATGGGACTGAGTGGTATCTCTACGTCGTTCACCGAATCGCTGAACATCCTGAAAATGTGTATACGTTGATTGCTGATATGGTTGAAAGAAAATAAGATATTTATCAGTTTATTCTTTTTATTTCGACCCAGACTTGATAATAGATTTCTTCATCGAGGTGAACCGTTGCCGACCGTACGCGATAGTCTGGGTTTTCCGCCAGATAAAAAGCAAGAATCGTCGCAACTTTAAAGTCAGGGGTGCAATATCCGGTGATTGAACGACCATGAATCTCATTCGTGATCGAGTCTGCCCAAACTTCGGCTTCACGAAATGTCTCGAACTGAATCATCTCTTCCTTCCAACGAATCGACATTTTCATGTCCTCCTCTACTGTAGTTAATGTTAGTATATGGAAGAAATAGTGTGTTACTCAAGGGGGAACGTCAGACATGAGTCGTTTTGGAATACATCGGGAAGAAATCAATCCGCCGCTCGGTGCCGCCTTCATCGGTTATCACCGAGAAGTCGGTGTCGCAAGCATACACGATCCGCTATATGTCACAGCGAGCATCTTCGAGAGTGAGCAGACGACATCGGTTTTTGTCAGCATCGATAACATCGGTTTGCTCGTCGCAGATACCAATACCATCCGTGAAGGCATCGCGGACTGGCTAGACGTCTCAAAGAAACAGATCACGGTCGTTTACACGCATACACATTCAGGTCCAGCGACAGCGGGAAACGAACCGTTGACCGTCGCCTACAAAACGATCTTGACGCAACAAGCGATCGTATCTGCCGTCAAAGCAAGCGAAGCGATGCAGTCGGTCGAAATGGGTTGGGATGTGACGCAGGGGAAACTCGGCGTCAATCGACGGGAGAAAATAAATGGTCACGCGATGATGGGGACGGATCCGCTTGGGGTGACGGATGACCGAATCGGGACACTATTGGTTCGCCGTGCCGATGATGCGTGTCTCATCGGAGCCTTCGTTTTCTGTACAGCGCATCCGAACGTCTTGAAATCAGACAGTGTCGTCTTATCCGGTGATTATCCGGGTGTCGCTCGAACGATACTCGAACAGGCAATCGGCTGTCCAGTCGTGATCGTCCAGGGGGCGACGGGAAACGTCAATGCGAAATATCGTGGTGACCTAGCAAGTCTGCAGAAGATGGCATTTGCTCTAAGTGGACACGTCTTAACGACGATTCCAGACGTATCGTTTCAACCATTAACGTACCACCGGATTCAGTCTGTGATTTATCCGATGCGCTTAACAGAAGTACCAACGATGAACCAATTACAAGACATGGCGGATTACGCTGAACTGACTTGGGGCGTCAGTGCAGCACGATGGTTGGCGTACGTTCAAGAGCAATCGGGAACAACACTCACCATCCCGGTCGAAGTTCAATTGTTTGAACTAAATGATGGTTCGTTCTCAGGCATCCCGATGGAGCCGTTCTGTGAGACAGCGCTACAGATAAAGCGATTCCGTCAAACTGAACTCGCATTCTTTGGAGGATATACGAACGGTTATATTGGTTATTTGCCGACAGCGGAAGAACATCCGTATGGTGGGTACGAGGTGGCAATCAATCCCGTCGTCTACGGTCCAGTGACGGGGCTTTGGATGCCACCTGTACCGGAAACAGCAAACGAAATCGTGCATCGTATCCGACAACTCTATGAAACGAACAACAACCCGGTTTCTCTCGTCTGAGAGACCGGGTTGTTGTGATTACGATTTGATTTTTTTGATGATCCAAAATAAAGCGAAAACAAATCCGCATGTTAGGAAGATGAATAAAAAGAGCAGAATAAGTAAGTTAGACATTTGTAGCATCAAAGACCTCCGTGAATATGTATAGCTGGATTTTCGAACTTTCGAATAATAATAGAGTAGCATAGTAATTAACATTATATAGGGAAATGACTTATTGTTTTTGATATTTCTTAAAGGATCTACTTAATATATGAACGAATAGTTATTTTATTCCATTTTGAAAAAGAGAGGGATATCATGATCATCAAAAGATTTATTTTTAGTGCTATCATCACTTATTTATTTCTTAGTTTGCTTTTATCTTTCAGCATCGGATATACGATCGATTGGATTCCGGAAGCAACGTTAGCTCGAAAGATTAAAGGATACGCTTTTGAAGGGTTCACTCGTTTTAGTGTTATAAAGCTTTTAATTGTTGCAGGTGTAAGTATTTTGTACAGTTTACTCTACCTAAAACCAAAATCACCGAGTTCTACAAAGCGTTGATTTCCTTTATTTTGAAACTTTTCTTTGTTTGATTACGTTTATTAGGTATAATCGGTCTACTAAAAGGAGAGAGTATGATGAGAAAGAGAATCGGCGCAATTGCTCTAGTGAGCGGCATGCTGATACTCGGAGGTTGTGGAACAGCCGCAACACAAACCGATGTATTTGATCAACAATGTACATATCTAGGGGATAACAGTAACGTACGAGACATCGTCCAACAGCTACCTCATGGCAATCAGTTAAAGAAGATAGAACTGTCGACGAAGGATAAACCGTATCAACTCACATTACGTTATGCTGGATACGAAGAAGGACAGGTTGAACAAAAAAGCAATCATACGGCAATCTACAATGCAACAGCACTGTTCACATTGATTCCGAATGTCGACCACGTCAACATGACGATCGAAGATGCTTCGTATCACTTTACGAAACAACAGCTTCGCGATTGGTATGGAAAAGACTTTACGGCGTACGATAATGAGAAAGCACTGAAGGTGTTTACGAAGCCTTTTATCGAAGATGAATTGAAAGTAAAAGAAATACTGAATTGAAAAGAAAAAGTGGAAGTAGATGAATTTTCATCACTTCCACTTTTTTATACTATTGATTATTTCCCTGGCTTCGTCTTGTAGAAGCTGTAGAAGACGCTAATCAAGATGACGAGAACGATCGTACCGAGCGACATCCAGATCGGCATTTTGTAGACATCACCGAGAATCATCTTCGCTCCGATAAAGACGAGCATGAAGCTGAGACCGTGTTTCAAATAGTAGAAACGATCGATCAAGTTCGCGAGGACGAAGTAGAGACTCCGGAGTCCGAGGATCGCCATGATGTTCGCATAGAAGATGATGAACGGATCACGCGAGTACGCGAAGCTTGCTGCAACGGAGTCGACGGCGAAGACGATATCCGATACTTCAATGAAGAGTAGAGCAATTAAGAGCGGCGTGAAGAACAGTTTCCCATCAATTCGTTTTGCGAACTTACCAGACGAGATGTCTTGCGTGATCGGTAAACGTTTCTCTAACCAACGAATCGTTTTGTTTTCTTCGAGCGACGTCTCTTGACCGATGTTTTTATACATCATCCAACCAGTGTAGACGAGGAACGCTCCGAAGATGTAGTAGACCCAAGCGAAGTTCTCAAGCAACGAAACACCAGCGACGATGAAGATGACGCGGAAGAAGATTGCACCAAGAATACCCCAGAATAAGACTTTGTGCTGGTACTTCAATGGAATCGCGAAGTATGCGAAGACGAGTGAGAAGATGAAGACGTTATCAATCGCGAGAGCCTTCTCGATGAAATAAACGCTCGTATATTCGATCGCAGCGGAACTTCCTTGATCGAAGTAGAGCCAGCCACCGAAGGCGACGGCGATTGCGATCCAGACGAACGTCCACGTCCAGGCCTCCCGAAGCGAAACTTCATGTGCCTTACGATGGAAGACTCCAAGGTCAAGGGCGAGCATGATGAAAACGATGGCTAGAAAAGCAATGAGTAGTGTCAACAGCGCTTCCTCCTTTAAGGTAATTGTTATCTTGAATTTATTATAAGGTCATAAGAACTCAAAAGTAAAGAGATAAATGTTCGGAATGTGCAATTGGTCAAAAAACAATCCCCGAAAGTGGACGAATGTATTCGACGTGATGTGCAAAGAAACGACATGAAACCCAGTTCCGAAAAGGGACTGGGTTTCATGCATATTACTTTTAATTATAAAGTGATTTTTAAGGCATCATGATAAGGGAGGGAAATGCGGCACGACGTACGTTCCGAGTTCATCGATGACATCTTCCGCTGATCGCTCACCGTCGAATAGCGCGAAGAATAAATGATTGACGCCAAGCTCACGATACAATTCCAGCAACTCGATCAGTCGATTGCGACCGATTCGGAAACCGAGTCGAATCGGTGTCGCTTCCTCGTTCGGATCCGCGGACAGGTCAAGATGCATCGGCATCGAAAACGGACGAAACGTTGTATTACCGGCTGCTTGACTCGCTGCACGCCATTGTTCGATGGCACGTGCTTGTTCGAACGGTCCTTGCGGATAATACATCCAGCCGTCGCCGTTTTTTGCGAGCCAGTCCATATCCTGCTGTGCGAAACCCGTGATCATCGTCGGGATTCGTTTCTTTGGTCGTGGCACGAGTGTCGCGCCACGGACTTCCCCGTACGTCGAATCGATTTGCGGATAATCTTCATATAAAGCTTGCTCCATCACTTGCAGTGCTTCCTTGAACTGAGCACCACGGCTCGGATGATCGACACCAAGTCCATGGAAGTCGGCTTGCCGGTCACCGGACGAGACACCGAGAATCAAACGTTCCGGGAACAGCGCATTAATCGTCGCGACTTCTTTCGCAGAGCGTAACGGATGACGGAGTGGCAGGACAAGTGCTGAAGTCCCGAGGGCGATCTGTTTCGTCTGACTGAGGAGATGCGTCCCGTATATCAGCATGTCATGAATCTGTCCGACAGCTGGATCAAGAAAATAAGGATCCTTCAATAAAACGTCGCGTAACCAGAGGGTCGTAAAACCATAGTTCTCTGCTTTTTGTGCGAGCTCGACTTGATTGGCAAGCGTCGGTGTTCGCATCTTGAAATTTTCAAGCGGGACGTGGAGACCGAGCGTGAGCTCGCCCTCCCGGTACATCCGCTGATAACTTGCATGATCGTTAAACATAGTAGTCCTCCTTATTGATGTTCGAGACGACGCGAGACACCCGTCAAGATGACGGCAAGGATAACCATGATTCCGCCGACCCATGGCGTGTGGACAAGTCCAATCGTATCGGTGACGAGACCACCAATCGTTGCTCCGAGTGCGATGCCGATGTTGAAGGCTGCGATATTCAAGGCAGACGCAACATCGACTGCTGCTGGGACATATTTTTCAGCCAACTGAACGATATAGAGCTGGAGTCCAGGGACGTTCATGAACGCAAGGAGTCCCATTAAGATGATACCGATGATACCGGCGACCTTGAACGGAATCATGAACGAGAGGGCGATCATGACGATGGCATGGATGATGAACATATAGAACAACGCTTTAATCGGATTACCGTTCGCGAGTTTTCCGCCGACCGTGTTTCCGATCGCAACCGCAATTCCGTAGACGAGCAGAATGATACTGATTAAGCTCGGACTGATTTTCGTGACGTCCTGCATGATCGGTGTCAAGTACGTAAAGGCGACGAACGTTCCACCGTAACCGAGGGCAGTGATCAAGAAGCCAAGCATCAAGCGTCCGTTCGTCAACAATTTGAACATGTCGGAGAACTTAGCAGGTGGTGATTGTTTCAAGTCTTTTGGAATCAAGAAGAAGCTTGCGATGATCGCAATGATACCGAGTGCAGCAACCGCGAAGAACGTCGCGCGCCAGCCGAACGATTGACCGATGAATGTTCCAAGTGGTACACCTGTAACCGTTGCGACTGTCAGACCTGTGAACATCAAGGCGATGGCACTCGCTTTTTTATGCTCCGGTACGAGCTGGACGGCAATCGTCGCACCGATCGAGAAGAAGACACCGTGTGAGAAAGCAGTGATGAAACGGGCGACGATCAACAATTCAAACGTCGGTGAAATCGCTGAGACGAGGTTACCAGCGATGAAGACGACCATCAATGCCATCAGTAACGTTTTTCGATTCATCCGGTTCGTCAGTGCTGTCAAGATCGGAGCACCGACGGCGACACCGATTGCGTAACCAGAGATGATGAGACCAGCGAGTGTGATACCGATATTTAAGTCACCAGCGATCGCTGCGAGCAGTCCGACGGGAACGAATTCCGTCGTACCGATACCAAAGGCGCTGATTGCTAAGGCAAGTAGGGCAAGTCCGCCGTTTCTTGGGACCTGTTCCTCCTGGATCCGTGAGTTTAATTGATTCATGGGGATTCCTCCTAAAGATGATTTCAGTAGGGATCGTGTCCGGTGGGCCCGACCGAACATGATCCGATTGACATGACCCCAGCATAACCGGGGTGTTTCATTTCGGGAAGTACGTACTTTAAAGTGCGATAGGCACTAAAAAGTACCCTACTCCTTCATTTAGATGCAAGGTCTAAAAGGAGGTTGTACTTTCCGTTGACAATTGCTATCATATAGCCAGCTAATCTGTTTGGGAAATACGCACTTTCAAGTACGATAGGCACTAAAAAGTACCTATGCCCTTAACGGAATCACGAAAGGATGGAACATATATGCCATACAATATCCCGGTCGAAGCAACACTTGAAGTCATCGGTGGAAAGTGGAAGGTCGTCATCATGTGTCATTTGATCAAAGGCGAGCGTCGGACGAGTGAGCTCCGCAAGCTAATGCCGACGATTACGCAAAAAATGCTGACGCAACAATTGCGCGAGTTAGAAGAAGACGGCGTCATCATCCGGACGGTCTTTGAACAAGTCCCACCGAAAGTCATCTACTCGTTATCCGAGTACGGCTGGTCGCTGAAGCCGATTCTTGACGCGATGTGCGCATGGGGAGAAGGACATATTGATTTGACGGGTGGAGAGGTCATTTCATCTTAATGGCAAGAAAAAAGGTTCGGCAACATTGTCGAACCTTTTTTTGCGTTCAAATCGTCTGGAAAAAAAATAAGCTATAAAGTAAACGAGCATGAGAAAAATCTTGCATTATATTTACTCTATAAACTGTGAAAAATCCTTAAATTTTTTAGGATATTTTCATCAGTTATCGATAAAACAAGTCAATAAAGTACTAGAATTGAGAAATCCCTTGATAAGAAAGTCATGAATACTACATGATTGATTTGAGTCTATAGGACGGGTTCCTGATTTTGGAATATTTGTTACGATCAAGTGGAAGAAAGTTTTAATTTTCTCTTTAAAGAACTAATGCCATGTTTCATCAGAGTGAATGACTTTCTATCTTGACAGAGAAAGGAGGAGTTCGGATGTCTGCTATGTTCGTGTCGTATCAATTGTCTTTAGAAGAAAAATTCTTCAACATGATCGAAAACAAATGGTTCTGGATGGTTTTCGCTCTTGTCATTTTAGTAGGAGTATTCGCATATGCGTTCTATTGCACGAGCCGGGGCTACAGCTTTAATGGTAACGTAAAATTAAACTGGCCAAAGTTCTGGCAAATGGGAATTGGCTGTAAAGCCTCGTAACGTACTTAACCGGCGGGGGCTCCTTGAGCTCCCGCTTCTTTCAGGAGGTACAGATATGATTGAAATCGAGGGTTTGACAAAATCGTTTAAAAAGAATCGCGTTATCGATGCGTTATCAGCATCGTTTTCTTCGACGGGGGTATCCGTCATAGTTGGGACGAATGGAAGCGGAAAAACGACTTTATTGAACATGTTGACGAATCTGTTAGAAGCAGACGGTGGTAGCATTCAAATTGACGGTATTTCACCTGGTAGTCAAGCGTACAAGTCTAAATTTTTCTATCTTCCTTCTGACTTTTATTTACCAGGTTACATGACAGGAAAGGAATATGTCCAGTTCGTTTTAAGTCGATATGAGACGAGCGAAGAGGAGAAAGCTTCTCTTTTGATCGAATTGCTCGACTTAGCGGACGGTCAACATAAAACCATTGAGTCGTATTCTTTTGGTATGAAGAAAAAAATTCAAATTGTCGCAGCGGTTGCTGCCAATACGGACTATATAATTGCTGATGAAATATTTGGAGGACTTGATTTTGATACATCCTTGCTTGTCCAGGAGCTGTTTGCAGCAGTCGGTACGACGAAAAAAGTGATCATCGTCTCACATGAGCGCAATACAATTGATCGTTTCCCAGAGGACGTACGACTCATGAGACAAGGAACTCTTGTCCGATTTGAAGGAACTCCAGAGGATTTGACGGATGTCATAAAACAGGAGGATGTCTTACGTGAAAAACTCGACATCGTCAGCAAACATTTTATGTCTAATGAAATTCTTCTTTAATGATACGTTTCACGGACTCTTTAATCGTCCCTTTTTTAAAAGTCGTGTGAATCGATACGGATTAGCTGTCCTTCTTATTTGTATCTATCTCGGATACTTTTATCTAAATATGGTGCAGCTCTCCTCATTATCAACTAATGCGGTAGAAGCAGATGAGACAACTCGTTTGCTCGCCGGGAAGATGACACTCAGTAGTTATTTTAATGTCGTCTTCATTTTAGGTACGTTCATGTTTATTTTGATCAATGCAACGGTCTCGTTGAATCGGAACTCTTTATTTTTTGCCAAGACACTTCCGTTCTCTGAAAGAGAAGTCAATATCAGTCAACGATTATTTAAACTTTGCGTTGCCCTTGTATTCTTTGAGTTGCTGATGATCATCGTTGCGCCTGCGCTGAAGTTGATACCGATGCAGTGGGGAACGGCACTCCTTGTCTTGCTTACACTCCACACAGTGTTCATCGCTAGTTTTTGGTTATTAGATTGTCTTCATGCGGCGGTATTACACCGATTTTCTGGAATACAGCGTAGTGTATGTAGCTTTGTTCTTGATTTGCTATTGATCGGAGCGGTGACTTTCCATTTGATGAAAACGCGATTTCAGGTAGATCTCTGGGTCAGTACATTATCGTATTCCATTTTGACCATAACGCTACTGGTGTTGCTGACTAGTCTTGCCGTTGGCGGAATCGCCTATCTCCTCCATGCGATTTTCTTTGCCCGAAATCATTTGTATGTCCGTCAAAATTACTTCAAGTTGGGATTGCCTGCGTTCAATATCGGGTTGGCAACGACGATGCCTGCCATCATCCGCAGTAAGAACTTTCTTTATTTTTGGGCACTTCTTGCCGTGATGTCTGTCGGAGCTTGGTATCAAGTCGGTTGGGAAGGTACTTTTCAACTCTGGTTGTTCTTGTTCCCGGTGCTTGGAGTGGTAACGATTACATACGCGGACGCAACGTTAGCTGTTCGGAAGGTATATGGATTATACAGAATCCATCCCTTGATGGAACTAGCGTCACTGTTTGGTGTCGCAATCATCTTGATGGCACCGGCACTCTATATCGGAATTGTTGAGACGAATAGTTTGAATCCCTACATGTACGGAATCAATATCTTTTTCGCAGCGACGATTGCAGGATTTTTATTTCCAAAATCTCAAAGTAATATCAACGAGACGATTGCTTCTGTGTTGACGATCATCTTAATCGTATTGCTATCTGTGCTCGTCAGCATCGATGGGGCATTATATCCTGCTTTAGCAGTCTTGCTTAGTGTTTTGTATATCATCCTAAAGAAAGAATACGAGGTGGCGAAATGAAAATCACGAAGTTAATTGGTGTTGGTACGGTTTTATGGGCAATCATTTTTCTAGTGGATTATATCTACGAGTTGTTTCAAATCAACGAAACGAGTGTCGTGACGACGGTGACAGGATTAAAAATTACTACGGTGATGACAAAAGAAGAATTAAATACACACTTTGCGTTGACACTTCAGGCGCTCATTCTTTATGTAGTCTTCATTGTCTTGTTCACACTGCTTGGTCTCTTCTTACAGAAACGCCGAACGTTAGCACGTCATGACGCTTGAGACACTTTTGCACCTGACTAGCTACATCATGTTAATCGGAATCGTTGTCGCAATTCATGAGATGATTCATACAATAATGGCTTGGATATTTCGACGGCGACCGACCATTACCTTCGACCGTTTTTTAACACCTGTAATCCGTTATGAAAACAATCAGAATGATTGGCAAAATCTCATCATCGCGTTATCGGCTCCGGCTGTATTGTTCGGAATAGGCTGGATCATACCGGTGGATGGTGGGGCATGGGTTGTCATAAAAATCTTATGTTTAGCTAATATACTGAATTTCTTTCCCATCACGACGGATGGTCAGATGATTTTTTTATCTTGTTTACGCCTCATTCAAAAACATCGAAAACGAAGAGATGCCGTCTAAAGGAGGGCATCTCTTTTTTTTATACAGAACCTACCGGGTTTCATATAATGAAACAAACTCAACTTTTATTGAATCCAATTGTTGAGCTCCTTAAGATAAATGACATGAGGTGATGACATGCAATACGAAGTAACGACGTTAAAGAAAGGATTACAGCTATTAGACGTACTCCGTGCGAACGGTCCGATGTCACTGACGCAACTCGTCGAGCAGACCGGCTGGAGCAAGACAACGGTTTTTCGCTTGTTATCGACGCTAGAAGGGATGACGTACGTCACGAAGTCACATAAAACGTATACAATCACCGAGCTCGCTGGACGACCGACGCCAAGACTGGGAACGATCGAGAACTGGAATATGGTTCCTCCGCTCCATGAATTGAGTCAAGAACTCGGCGAGACGGTCTACGTCGCGATCTTACAAGGAACGGAAGTCATCAATACGCAAGTCGTAGACGGAAAGTATACGAACCGGAGCCATACTCAAGTCGGGGACCGGTTCTTCGTCCATCAAAGTGCGCTCGGGAAAGTCATATTGGCATTTCTCGAAGCAGATCGTCTGCAGGAAATTCTGAGTCTGCTTGAACTAGCAGCACGGACGGAGCGAACGTTCGTCGATCGCCAGTTGTTGCTGTACCATTTACGAGATATCCGAGAAAAAGGGGTCGCAATCGATGACGAAGAAGCCGATTCTGGCATTCGATGCCTCGCTGTCCCCATCTTAAAAGAGGGCAACGTTGTCGCAGCGCTAGCCATCTCAGGCCCGGCAGACCGTTTGACGAAAAAGCGAGACGTCCAGTTTAGTAAAGTATTGCAACGTTACAGTCAAAAAATCACCTCCTTCATTCATTAAAAGGAGGATCATTATGAATCGACAGATGTATCAAGCACTGATCGCACTAGCAATCAGTGCATTCGCGATCGGGACGACCGAGTTCGTCATCGTCGGTCTTCTGCCGACGGTCGCTATTGATTTAGACATTACCTTGACGAAAGCCGGTACACTGATTTCCGGTTATGCACTCGCACTTGCGATTGGAACGCCCATCCTAGCTGCGATCCTCAGCCGAGTCAATCGTAAAAAATTGTTGATTGGTCTGATGCTTATCTTTACGGTGGGGAACGCAGCCGCGTTATTCGTCAGTTCTTATGAAGCGGTATTGATGTCTCGCATCGTTACGGCCATCGCACACGGATTGTTCTTTGCGTTTGCAACGATCGTCGCAACTTCGGTCGTTCCAACTACGAAGCAAGGGACAGCCGTATCCATCATGTTCACCGGACTGACGGTTGCGACGGTACTCGGTGTACCGATGGGAACGTATATCGGACAACATGTCGGATGGCGCGCGACATTCGGTGTCGTCGCTTTACTCGGAATCGCCGGTTTGCTTGCGATCGTTCGCTATGTCCCACGAATGACGGAAGAAAACGTGCAGCAAACGACGGTCAAAGATATCGTCGCACTTTTGAAGAACGGTCCGATTTTACTTGGACTCGCGATGACGGTGTTCGGTTTCGGTGCGACATTCGTCTTGTTCACGTACCTCTCACCGATTTTGACACGAATCAGTGGATACAGTGATCAGGCTATCACCTGGATCTTACTCGTGTACGGTGTGTTCGTCGCCATTGGCAACATGATTGGCGGTAAACTAGCAGACCGTCATCCGGTCCGTTCTTTGCGTTGGGTGTTCCTCGCGCAAGCACTAGTGTTGCTCATGCAAATGCTATTATTGCCAAGTTGGATCGGATCCTTGGTTGGAATCGCGCTTCTTGGATTGATTGCCTTCATGATGTCGGCAGGCGCACAAACGCACATCGTCGGACTCGCGGATCGTTTTGTCCCATCGGCTAAAGGAATGGCGTCCGCCCTCAATATTTCGGGATTCAACATCGGCATCGCACTCGGTTCAACGCTTGGTAGCCTTGTTCTAGCGAACGGTGAGTATTTAGATACGGCATGGGTCGGAGCTCTGATGGCATTGATCGCTACAATCCTTGCCGTCATCAGTAGTAGACAACAGACTAAACACTAAAAGGAGTAGATAACATGACGACAGAAATATTGAATACAGAGGAGAAAGACTTAGTACTCGAGCGCTTTACGCATCAAGATGCGTTAGAATTAGGATTAACGATCGTAGCACTAGCGAAGGAAAACGACGTCAATGTGGCCGTTCATATCGAAAAAAATCGTGTTCCGCTATTTACGCATTTGATGGAAGCAACGACGGAAGAAAACTATCAGTGGATATTCCGTAAGAAACGAGTCGTCGATCACTATCAGAAGAGCTCCGCTTTCATCGATGCACGATTCAAGGAATCTGGCGGAACACATGCTGAAAACTCGTTACTCGCGGCAGAAACGTTTCAGGCGGTCGGTGGTTCAATTCCACTTCGCGTGACAAATGCAGGAGTGGTCGGTACGTTGACGGTCGCTGGTTTGACGGGAGAACTGGATCATCTCTATGCGGTCGAAGGTGTCCGCCGGTATATAAACAAACACGATGGATGAACAGCGAGAACGGATGACTCCTAGACGGGAGGTCATCCGTTTTTCTTGCACGAAGATCAGTCGGTCTCAAACCGGACCGCGTCAGCCGCAGTCGAAGAATGACTGGCGGTTGTCATCAAAGCCGAAGTCGCTGAGTAGATAGAACGAGGATGATTTTTCAGTACATAATGTCATAATCGTGTCTCTCTAGAAGAACGTATTAAAAACCGTGCGATTCTTTTCGTTTGAGATACCAGAGTAGTCCTAGGGTAATACAAAAACCAATCGCACCTATGATTCCGATGAACAAGAAACCAATGAGATCATTACCGATATTCTTTTGAAAAAAATAGGATGAACCAAAAATCGCAGTGGTAATCATGAAAATGTTGCTTAGGTGGCGAAGTACTTGGACTATCATGGAGAACCCCTCTTTCTTAGTCTTTTGTTCGACGGATCTCGGTCGCGACAATCGAATCCTTTTCAAACGTCACTTGAATCGTATCACCCGTCTGAATGGCAGCCGTGTTATCCGTTTTGCCATAGACGATCGTGTCCGTTGTGACGCGAATCTTCGTCAATGCATACTGTTCGTCCGGTTTTTGTTCGCTCGGAGCAACAAATAACGTATCCCCTGTAATTTTCTCGACGATTCGTGCATCGTTCTCGTGTGTACAGGCACTAAGCAGTATACAAAGGAATAGAATAAAAGCGAAAAGCCACCGACGTGTCGGCATGAACGAGGCACCTGCTTTCGTCAGTTAATAGGGTTAGATGAAATTGTATGATTATATAAATTTTACCAGTTGAGACATCGATTGATGTAAAACAAAAAAATCTTTCTTACTCCAAAATAACAGGAATTCAGATTGAAATCGGCGTATGATTAAAGGAATACCATCATCTTGATCAGAGGAGGAAATACGATGAAGGCAGCTATCTGTACCCGCTACGGATCCCCTGACGTCTTGCACATCACAGAGGTACCACGCCCGGTTCCAAAATCAAACGATCTACTGATTAAAGTACATGCATCTGCCGTTCATTCCGGAGATCGTCGCATGCGTTCGCTCGATGTTCCACTGTTGGGGAAGCTTCCAATGCGTCTGGCTGTCGGCTTCAAGCGACCGCGACAACCAATCCTTGGCGTCGTTCTTGCCGGTGAAGTCGTCGAAGTCGGTCAGGACGTCAAGCAGTTCCAAGTCGGAGACCGTGTCCATGCCTTGACCGGATTTCGCTTCGGTGGATACGCCGAATATGCGTGCGTGTCTGAGAAACGTTGCATTGCAAAAATGCCACAACACGCATCGTACACGGAAGCGGTCTGTCTCCCGTTCGGTGGTACGACGTCGCTTCATTTCTTCCGGAAACTCCAAATCGATCAGATGAAGACAATCTTGATTTACGGTGCGTCGGGCGCTGTCGGGACGGCTGCCGTTCAACTCGCAAAAGCAAAAGGACTGCAGGTGACGGCTGTCTGTAGTGGACGAAACACGGAAAGGGTCAAAGCACTCGGTGCCGATTACGTCATCGATTATACAAAGGACGGTTACGATGGATTGTTGCTGAAGTACGATGCTGTCTTCGATGCGTCCGGAAAGATCAATAAGACGCAAGCGAAACGGCACGTCAAACAAAACGGTGCCTTTGCATCCGTCGCGGGGCAGGGTGTGGCGAGAGAACGGAAAGAAGATCTATACTATTTAAATGAACTGTTTGAAGCGGGACGATTCAAAGCCGTCATCGACCATATCTATTCGCTTGATGAGATCGTCGAAGCCCATCGTTACGTTGACTCCGGACAAAAATTCGGTAACGTCGTCGTGTTAATAGCAAACGAATGATTCATCGAACCACCTGGATCAGGTGGTTTTTTGTGTTTATCCAATATATGTTAAAATGAAATAGGCTATTTTAAGGATGGGGGATATAGCGATGATGAAACAGATTCATGCGTTTGAGACAAAAACGGACTATGACAAATATGAAGCGGTCACGCATCGCTTTCAAGCACGGTTAGACGAGTATCAAACGATCTTACAAGAGAAGTATCAACTGATCGACGTGCCGAAAGGAATCGTTTGGACGTCAGCGGAACTCGCGACGACCGTCTTCTCGGACATTCCGATTCCAGCATTTACGAATAAGGACTTGATCTACATATCACCAGACGTTGCAGAGTGGCGAACGTTATTTTTATCCCAACTCGACGGGAAGGACGTACCGCATATTCGAGCATTCTACGAAACGCTCGCGGAAGATCACGTCTTGACGATTGCTGGTCATGAACTGACGCATCACTTGGATTTGTTCGTTGATGAATTCGACGATGAGAGAGCAGACGGGATCTGGTTCGAAGAGGGAATGTGTGAGTACCTACCCCGAAAGAATTTGTTGTCGGACGAAGCATTCAAGCGAATTACGACAATCGAGACAGAGCTGGTCGAGCTCTTTCAGGAGGAGTATGAAGCGCGCTCGATTGATCAATTTGGGAGTGCCTCCTATGCCGGTAGTCAGTCGAGTATCATGTTTGATTATTGGCGGAGCTTTCTCGCAATCCACCATCTCATCGAAGATCGGTATGACGGGGACGTCTTACTTGTTTTTGAAGCATATCGGAACTGGCATGAACAGGGGCGGATCGTGCCGCTATCGGAATACTTCAAACTTCAGACGGTAAGACGCTAAGCTGTGTTTGTAGTGGAGGAGGGCTTATGAATCGTTACAGTATTCTTTCGTTATCTGCATTCATCTGTTTTTGTTTCTTATTTTTCCTGATGAAGAGCGGAGTCAGTCTGAAAGGGTTTGGAACTGTCTATATCCTGTTTCTGTTTATCGTTCCGTTAGTCGGCGTATTCACAGGGTACAAAACGAAGCATCGAATACTCAAGTGGGGATTCGTCGGCATTCATCTCATTACGTTCTGCATGATGTCGTATTTACTGTTACTGGCTTACGGTATTTCGGAGTCATAAAACAGATTAAATAAAAAAGTCAGCTGATTCCGTCTAAAAAGGAATCAGCTGACTTTTCATGTTATGTAGTGCGAAACAAGTTATCATCGCGAACTCTAGTTTCGCTTCGGCAAACTGGTCGTCGTGCCCATCTCAACGATTCGGTCATCTTGAAGACGATATAGCAAGTATTCCTCTTTTTGGAGCCCTTGACCACGGACTTTTACGGCAATCTTATAGCGTTTTTCCTTATCGCGGTGTTTGTCGTCATAAGCAGAATGGAGGGAGACGACACGAGCTGGACCGTATTTTTTCTCGACATAATTCTCAACCTTGGTGCTGACGTGCTGCTCGAATCGCTCATCGTATCGGACGTCTAAGTAAAACAGCAGTCCTCCTAATAGGAGTGAGACAATTAAAACGTTCATTCCGACTTTTTTCAATTCATCACTTCCGATCGTTCCATAGCATTAAACCTAGAAAAGCTGTTACAGATGATCGGAAGACGATACATCATAACAGCGATTGAATCATTAAGTTGAAAAATCTACATCATTTGAGTGATTGTTTTAAAGATCGACTCCAACTAATTTAAGAATGATGACGATCGTGATAGCTGAGAGCGCAAAAGAACCGGCAAAAGCAAGCTGTTTTTTCAAAAGTATCTCCTCCTTATGAAAGGGTTACCATTATTATGCCATTAAGTAAGATGTCTGTAAAATTAATTCCAATTAGAATCGTGGATTTTCATCATAAAATTTTAGGAATAGATGACAACATCCCCACTCCTCGTTTTGTCAAGAGAGCAGGGATTTTTCATGTTTCCTACATTCTACTTTATTAATAGTCGATGAATCGCCCTTGCCTCAGCATATGTTGATTCCTGTCCGAACCAACGATAAGTGAGAGTTGATAATGGCGAAGTTCCAGTGTCATTCAATAAAGCGATAGATAAATTATTCTTCCGATCAACGATTAAAAACTGTCCGCCTGATCCCACTCCCCATAACAGAGGATTTTTAGCATTTGATTCTAACCACCAAAGATATCCATATCCTGAAAAACGATCGACGTCCGAAATCTTAGAGTAAGCCATTGTACTCTCCTCAACCCACTTGATTGGAATAACGGATCGTCCTTTCCACTTACCATCTTGGGCATAAAGCGCACCAAATCGGGCAAGGTTTTCGGCAGACATATAAAATCGATACATCGGAATGGATGTTTCTTCATTCTTTTCATAAGTGACATGAGAAGGGCTGAATGTTTTCATGCCAACAGGCTTGGCGATCCATTGTTCAAAAGCATCTCCGATTTTCATTTTCGTCTCTTTCTCAAGAATAAGACCCAACATGTTAAAATCCCAATTGTTATAGTAATAAAAACTTCCTGGAGTATGACTTTCACGTTTTGGACGTAAATCTTTCATTCGTTGTGATTCACCCAATGCGTTTAAGTAGATACCTGATCGTGCTTGTAATAAGTCCCGAATTGTTGCGGACTTCTCTTGTTTCGTTAAGGGTTGCTTGGAATCATCGACAGAGAGTTGTCCCAATGTCATATCCAAGTCTACTAACCTTTTCTTCTCTGCAATCCCAAATAGTGCACTGATGATGCTTTTACGAATAGAAGCAACATTATACAATTCGTTCGAAGAGCCGATGGATGCCACTTGTTGGGTATCCTGAATTGCATATAATGCGTCCGACTCATTGCGTTTCATCTGCTGTTGAAGACTTATCTTCAACTGTTCAGTATCTGTTTTACTTTGAAGTGAAATATTTTCATTATCTGTTTCGTTTTGTACGAAAGGGCGGGTAAGATAGACGAAAAGACTCCCAATTACTATTAGAGATAAAAATAAAAGAGTACGTTTCCTTCTTGACTTCATAGTTCAGTTCTCCTTCAATCAATGTTGTGATGACACTGATTGATTATCAACCTTCAAGTAACTTTAAGGTCAAGCTTTCTATAAAATATAGTTTAAAAGGAGAGATAACTTGAGTTTATTTAAAATTGGAGAGGCTGCAAAACAAAGTGGGATACCTGCATCGACACTACGATATTATGATCAGATTGGTCTGATCCGTTCGCGTCAAATCGATCCACATAGTAAGTATCGATATTACACACAACACGACATCACACATATGAAAATCGTCCAGCATCTGCGCAGGATGAATTTTTCTCTTGAAGAAGTTCAACTTTTTTTAAACGAAAGAGATATGAATCTTCAACTTGGATTGTTAGATAAGAAGAAACAAGAAATTAAGTTAAAGCGGTTGGCACTTCTTCAGACTGAGAAGGAAGTGCATCGCCGAATCGAATCTATAGAAAAGGAATTAATTTCGTCAACAATCACGAAAAAGGATAGTTGGGAAATAGTAGTGAAACATTTTGATGAACGACCTATTCTATCGAAGCGAAAGATTTTCGACAGAGGCGGAATTGATATCTATCAAGACGCGTTTCTACAGTTACTCAAAGAAAATTCGTTTGAGGATCTACCCGTTACATCGCTCGTGTTACAGCATCATCATATCCAACTAAATGAAGAATTTTCTCACTTCGAAAGACATCTTCCAGAAATCGATTTAGAGGTAGGCGTGCTTCTTCCTTCCATGACATCCCCGTTTCAGAATGCGACTTTGCCTAGTGGTAGTTATGCTTGTATTGTGAGTAGAGGTATGGCAGGGAAGGAACGATTTCGTAAATTATATTCATTTCTACAAGAATGGCTTCAAGAAAACAACTATAAAGTCGAGGGACCATTAATTGATATCGTCTTAACAGACCTCACTCAGTTAACTGCGATTGATTATACGGAAGATATACTTTCTGAGACTCAATTTCGCATTACACCAAATAATGCGTAGTGTGAAAGCAACAATCATTTTGTACTTTAATTTTATATATGTAAAATTAATTCTAAAAAAATCGCAATTTCTTATTACAACGTTTCATAAAGAAAATGACAACATCCCTATTCCTCGGTTCATCAAGGCAGTAGGGATGTTTTTTCATGTCCACCAATCCGGTGGAGTATATCTCGTTAAAAGATCTTTCTCGACGAGTCGCTGATTCACATAAGACGTGACGCTTGGAAGTAGCGCATCCATGTTGGCAGGGTGCACCATGACCTCAACGGATGAACCGGGTGTGATTGAATCAAGTGTCGCAAACGAAACGCCCTCTCCATAAAACCGCTCATCGAAGCGATTCGTCAGCCAGAGATCCCGGTGCTTCTCGTTCCCCGCAGCACGGAACGTCGTTTGATATTCGTTAGCGAGATCGACGATGATGGAATCGATCGCGGACCAGCCGTGGATATGATGGTGACTGTCTAAGTGATGCAACGACAGCCCGGTAGCAAGAAAAGCTTCAATCTGGGCTTTCCATTCCAGGTAGACGTTTTTAGGATCCGGTGGCTCTTCCTTCAAAAAGCGACTCGTGAAACGAAACGTCCCGTCCTCCTTTGTTAACGACTGACTTGTCGAAGCGAGCGGTTTTCCCCAAGAGAGCACGAGATGTACGCCGACATGCAGGTCCGGGTGTTGCTGAGAAAGTCGAACAGCTTCTTCGACCGCATGTCCGTTCATCATCAGCGTCGTCGAATTGACGGGACCGTAAAGATGACTCTCGATGATGCCTTGGTTAATACCCGTCGTCAAACCGAAATCATCAGCATTGACGATTACACGCGTCTTAGGCATGTGCCGTGCCAGTCAGCGAGAGTGCTTGATCAAGCACTTGATCGCCCTTCATCAACCCGTATGCCATGTTGTCAATCACAGCAACCGGCACGTTAACTGCTGTACGGATTTTGTTCTCGAGGTAGCGGACTTGCGGACCGATCAAGATGACGTCCATCGTCGTATGTTCCTTTAGTCGCGATTCGGGTACTGCTTCAATCGTTGCGTCAAGCCCTCGTGCTACGGCTTCCGTCCGCATTTTTTCTACTAAGATTGAAGTGGACATGCCTGCTGAGCAGACGAGTAAGATATTCATTTCGTTTCCTCCAGTCGATTGATTTTAGTGATCATGTCGATCATCTCGGTCGCCAGTTCCTTGACCGTCATCGCCGTCATCAGATGATCTTGAGCGTGGACAAGTAGGACACTCATCTCGTTGCTCGTTCCTCGTGCTTCTTCTTGCAAAAGTTCCGTTTGAAGTTTGTGTGCCTCAAGAAACGAAGTCTCTGCTTCCTCGAGTTTCGCTTGGACAAGTGCTTCGTCACTGCGTTTGGCAGCAGCAATCGCCTCAAAAGCACTCGAGCGTGCATTTCCGGCATGTAAGATGATCATGAACGATAGTTGTTGGATTGATTCTGTCTTCAACTGATTTTCTCTCCTTCGTGGATGCTGTCTTTGTTTCGATTGATTTCGGCAGTCATGGCGCGTGCTCCTGCTACGACGAACGGGATGTAAATGAGTGTCGCGAGCGTCAAGTTGAACACCTGAAGCAGGACACCGCGGATGCTGCCACCGGTGACAAGGTACCCACTGATGATCGGTGGTGTCGTCCATGGTACGATGGCGACCGTCTTTGGAACCATTCCAGTTGATAGTGCGACATATGAGACGACCGTCAAGACGACCGGTGCGAGAATGAATGGAATCAACATGATTGGATTAAGCACGATCGGCATACCGAAGATGACCGGTTCATTGATGTTGAACAGCCCGGCTGGAGCAGATAGCTTAGCGACTTGATGATAGGGATGATTACGTTGTTTCCTTACGACGATGAAGATGGCGAGTAGAAGTGACAACGTCGTACCAGAGCCACCCATGAAGACGAACGCATCGAGGAACGGTTTCGTTACCGTGTACGGGACGTCGTAGGCGGAGGCGCCAGCTTGAAATGCAGCTAAGTTTTGTTCAATCAGCGGCAGGTAGATTGGCTCGATGACCGACCCGATGATGTTCGTGCCGTGTAGACCGAAGAACCAGAGGACATGGTTCAACAAAGCGATGATCAGACCAGCGGCAAGCGAATCACCGAAACCTTGAAGTGGCTGTTGGATTGCCTTGAAGATGACTTCGAAGATGCTGAGTTCGAGTTTTATTTGAATGAACAACTGGATCGCAGCAACGACCGTCAAGATGATCATCGAAGGAATCAATGCTTGGAACGATCGGGTGACACCACCGGGCACCCCCTCCGGCATCCGGATCGTCAGCTTCGTATGGATGAGAAGGCGGAACGCTTCCGTCACGAGGAGCGAGACGATGATGGCGACGAATAAGCCTTGTGCGCCGAGCCAAGCGAAGCTAAGTCCCCAGTCTTTCGTGACTGGAACAAGCATGACATAAGACGCGATCGACAGGATACCAGCGGCAAGACCGTCGATATCGTAGGACCGTGCCAAGTTATAGGCAATCGAGAAAGCGACTAGTAAGCCGAGGATCGCGAAGGAGGCATTCCAGATGTTTCCACCGAGCCGTTGCCAACTGCCTTCACCAAAAGCGTTGTTCATCGAGCCGACGAAGTCGAGCGACCAGCTGCCGAGCTGGATGGTAGGGAAGTTATTGATCAGGATCGCGAGCGAACCGACGATGATGAGCGGCATGACGGAGACGAACCCGTCACGGATGGCGACGAGATGGCGCTGGGAACCGATCCGTCCGGCGATTTCAATGAACTTGTTCATGAGAGAACCTCCTTAAGTTGGAATTGGGGTAAGTACGGGTGATGCGCGCGAAACAGCTCTTCAAGTAAAGCGTCGATCCGTTTTTCGTCTTGGATCAATGGGTTCATCAGGGCAGCGAGATAAGCATCCTCATACTTCCCGGAGATGGCGGCTTGAATCGTCAGTTGCTCGAATGTCTTTAAGTTCGTGATCAGTCCACGCACGTGGAGTGGTAAGCTACCGATCGACAGAGGTCGCGGTCCGGCTTTTGTGATGACGGCGTTGACCTCGATGACCGCATCTTCCGGTAAGTCACGGATCGTTCCTTGATTCAGCGTATTGACGGTTTGGATATCACCACGGTCGTTATAGAGCGAGTCCATTAAATTACATGCTGCATCCGAGTAGTAGGCTCCACCGCGTTGCTCAAGCTCCTTCGGTTTTACATCGAGCGATACGTCTCGGTATTGCTCGAACAGTCGGCGCTCGACTTTTTGGACGACTTCAGCGCGTGTCCCGTTCTCTTCGTAAGCCTGTAAATCTTTAGCGAGCACGTCACGCGTTTGGAAATAATACTGATGGTACGGGTTCGGCAACATTTTAATTGAATTCAGGAACGACTCCGACCAGCCGAGTCCGACGATATTCGCTGGTGAGTAGTCATTCCCTTGACGCAATGCAGCAAGAACGTCTGCCGTCCGGTCCACACCATTCACCAAGACTTGTCGACCGAAGATGAAGTGATTCAATCCGATGAATTCGATCGAGACGTGCTCGACGGGGGCGTGCAGGATTTCAGCGACGGAGTTCCGCATGTTGAACGGGATGTTACAGACACCAATCACCTTCTGATGCTTGGAATGTTTTAGAAGTGCCTCGGTCACGATTCCTGCAGGATTGGTGAAATTGATTAACCAGGCGTTGGGGCAAAGTTCCGCCATTTCGTCTGCGAGTTCGAGCAAGACAGGAATCGTCCGGAACGCCTTGAACATACCGCCAGCCCCATTCGTCTCTTGTCCGATGAAGCCGTGCTTCAGTGGGATGCGCTCGTCAAGCGCACGTGCCGCAAGACCACCGACTCGGATTTGCGTCGAGACGAAGTCGGCTCCGCGGAGCGCTTCTTTTCGATCGAGTGTCCAACGAAGTGCGATCTTCACGTTAGACTTGTCAATCATCCGTTGTGCGAGTTGACCAACGACTTCGAGCTTCTCTTTTCCGTCTTCGATATCGACGAGCACGACCTCATCGACCGGAAAGGAGTGGTGACGTAGAATGAATCCTTCGATGATTTCCGGTGTATAGCTGGAGCCTCCACCGATGATGACGACCTTGAGTGGCATGTTGTGAATTCCTCCTTATGAAAGCGATTTCTTTTTGTTGTAACAAATGTAACAAATAATACAACTTAGAGCAATATAAAAATACAAATAAAACAAATTATGATTTGTATTTGCATTTGTATGATGTCTGTATCACAATAAAGGCACAAAGGATTAGAGGAAGAGGTGGGGGTATGTCGCAATCGACGTTACAGACGGCAATCAAGGAAGAGTTACTGTCGCGAATCAAGAGAGGCTATTACGAAGAAGGGAAAAAATTCCCGACGGAGTATGTACTTTGTGAAGAGTTCGATGTTAGTCGGACGACCGTTCGGGGGGCATTGAACCAGTTGACGCTTGAAGGGTATCTGATTCGACAGCAAGGGCGTGGGACGTTCGTCGCCGGTAAAAAAGTTCGGCAGACCTTGTCGCATACACCGAACAATTACGCCGCTCAGTTAGCGGTGCAAGGTAAGCGGGGCGAGGTGTCTTTGATTCAATTATCCGTCGTCTCTGCGACCGACGTCCTAACGGAAGTCTTTCCTGTAGAAGATCAAGCACCCATCCAGAAGATTGAACGGATTCGTCATGCTGACGGTGAACCGACACAATATGAGATCTCATTCATCCCGTGGTCGATTGCTCCAGGGATCACGAAGGAACAAGCAGAACATTCGTTGTTTGATACGCTATCTAAGGTCTTCAATATCCAAGTGGCGAAAACGACGGAGTCACTCGAAATCGTCCTTGCGGATGAATCCATCAGTAGTCATCTCAAATGTCCGATCAATGCGCCATGTTTTTATATCGAGACGGTGACAGAGGATCAGGAAGGTCGGATCATTGAATATTCACGATCCTACTTCCGCGGGGATAAGACGAACTTCGTAATTGAACGTTCGTATCGATAAATGAAATAGCGTTGTTGTAGAGAAGCGCGAAGAAAGGTTGAATCCATTCACACATCGAAATGGATTCAACCTTTTTTGACGTCATCATTTTGTTCCAACTCACATTATGCTAAGTAATAGTTGAGGCTGTTCGGAGAGTAAGTAATCGTTTTCGACGTAGCGATGATAGGACAATGACGAATCGTTCACATGAAATAGCGTCAACTGTCGACTCTCGAAGTCGACTTCTTCTATGTAGACAAGTTCTGCAGCGCCACCGGAATGATGGGGAGGAAGTAGTTTTAAGGACAATCTTTCCCGTAAAGCGATGAATAACATGACTTCCATTCTATAAGGCGCAGAAATGGAAGAACCATGATGAAGAATAACGGATGAATCGATGGAGAGGTAAATAAGCGGATTCATAGTGGATAACGACACCGGATGAGTCATTTCTTTTTGAAGGTGCTGCATGATGGACCTCCTTATAATAAGAACGTATGTTCATATTATGGGGTGTGAATACATTTTTTGCAATATTATTTGAGGTGAATCGTTTATCAAGGCATCAATCATGATTGTTCAAAGAGTTTGAATGGAGTTTTATAGATGGATTCTGGTACAAACGATAAGATCATGCTTTTCAAAAAAGGATGCTGAATTTTCATAGGTTTTGAGATAATCGGATCATATCCGTGCACCGGATTCCGTTTTCAATGATTTCCTTTTTGTAGTACCTCAAGAAGTAGTTCGTATCGACACCGATTATTCGAAATCTAGACGTTTGACTATCTTATATGAGGGTTCTGCCACTAGCAAAAAATTCATCGGAGGATTTTCCTGATGAGACAATTGACGAATGTTTACATTCATAACTGTATACTTCTTACATTTTAAGATGAATTAGCGAACCACTATTTTTATTAAATATAATATCAATTAATAAAAACCAGCATCTGATAAATAATCAGGTGCTGGTTTCATATTCTAAAGAGTCTATATCCAAGACTAATAATTTTTTAACTCGGCATATGTTGAAGTTCGTCATAAAGAACGTAGCTTCCTGATGGAATGTCTTTCGCACGATACATGGCGATATCCGCATGTTGGAGCATCTCGAGCATACTCAAGGCATCCGTCGGATAGCAGGAGATACCGATGCTTGGCGGGCAAGAAATCGTATGATTGGCAATCTCATAAGGTGCTTGTAACGTGCTCAACAACTGATTTGCCATACGATGAAGTTGTTCGTATGATCTAACGTCCTTTAAAAGTAATGTAAATTCATCGCCGCCTTGTCGCGCCATCATGTCAAAATCCATTTCAAATGATTGTAGTCTTTTCGCAACAGATTTCAATAATTGATCACCGACATCGTGTCCAAGTGTATCGTTGACCGTTTTGAATTGATTTAAATCCATGAAAAATAGCGACACATTTGATGTAGGATGAGGTGAATCAGATGTGATAAGCGTTGAAAGTCGTTCCTCGAATGCAAGACGATTAAACAGTCCGGTCAGTGCATCATGATAGGCAAGGTATTGAATACGTTGTTCATTTCGTTTCATTTCAGTCACATCCTTACCGATACCAAAGATTCCTACAATTTCGTTTTGGACGATGATTGGAACATTGGTGATGTTCATATACGTACTGGAACCAAGTGCATTTTCAACCACGGTTTCATAGCTTCGTGGCATACCTTTAAATACTTCTTTCAATTCTTTTGAGACTGTCATCCGGTGTGTATCTTTGACGTATCGAAGGCTATTTTGACCCATCAATTCGATTTTAGAGACACCTAAAAGATTGCTACAGGCAGTATTCGCACTATCGAATTGACCTTTAAGATCAGTTGAATACACTGGATCTGGATGGTATTCAAACAAGGATTTATATCGTTCTTCGCTTAATTCAAGCGTTTGTGCTTGATCGTAGTAGCGACGGACTAATTTATGATTCTCGATAATAATTAAGACTTGTCGGGTGATGACGAGTAAAATGGAAAGTCCTGAACCAACTGTCACGATATCGAAACTACGGGAGTGAAAACCCATGAAGACGAACAGAATCAAGACTCCTCCATAAGGCGTTAGCATTTGAAAAATATTTAACTTTTCGGGTTGAGTCGCTGACTTTGTACTTATAGTATTTGGCTGATGTTGAAGACCCGCATAAGCTAAAAGAATCATTGCTATGATGAACAAGGGGTCAATTAAACTACCTGAGATGTACGTGTCTTGGGCAATCAAATACAAGTAAACAGAGTCAGCGATTGCTTGTATCGTGACGGCTGCAATAATGAGATACATGGATAAACTTTTATCCTTACGCGTAAGATTAAAAAATAAAAAGGAAGCGGCGACTAACATACCCAAGTCTCCCAAAGGATAGATGAGAGAGACAATGAGAGCATTGATGGTTGCCATGCTCGTATCCAGAATAGGTTCGATCAAAAAGTGCCAAGAAAACGTACTCGCAACGACTAAAATGATCAAGACATCGAATAAAAATGAAATGCGTTGCTGTATTGCTGCATCCTTTAAAATTTTGTATGTCAGAGCGTAAAGTAGGAACAGCACTTGAAGAATGTAAAACACGTCTGGCCATCCTGGAAACGCCACATTTTTGTGGAAAATACTTTCTGTGAAAAACCAAATCAATTCGGCGATTAAATACCAAAAGGTGCCGAAAGCGATAAGTAACCAAAACTTACGATCGTTTGAATCAGCCCATTTGATAGCAATCTTTAAATAGAGAAGGGCAATCAACAATCCTGAAATCGAAAAGATATTTCCCCCTAGTGCTTCAAGAGAGGGAGAATCAGAAAAAGTAAAAATCCATCCATAATAGCCTAAAGCATAGAGTAGAATGATTAGGATAAAGCTTTTAGGTTGTTTAAACATGCTATTCTTTTACTCCTTCTTATCATATTCACTTAGTATACAATGAGCTTATTTTTTGAACAGAATTTGTTTATAAAACAGGTCTATACTGATTAATCAGACAGAGCATCTTAAAAGTATTCCTTAAGAGAAAGGTATAAAAATAAATCGCAATCATAAAGTGCATGACATAAACGATCAAACGTCATCTACATCATGCACTTTAAAATTTTTAGAGAGGTGTGGTCTTCAATACATCTTGTGTTTGAAGTAATGTAACGAATGCGTCAAAATCGATTGGACGTGAAAATAGATAGCCTTGACCAATCGTACAACCGTAGGAAGTGAGAATCTTTTTTTGCTCAATCGTTTCTATACCTTCCGCAACGACGTTTAAATTCAGATTCAAACCAAGCTCAATGATCGTCTTGACCATAGGAGAATTCTGATTAGAAGTCAGGCGATCAATGAACGACTTATCGATTTTCAATGTATCTATCGGAAGTTGCTCGAGCACATTCAAGGACGAATACCCTGTTCCGAAGTCATCGATGGATGTTTTAATCTGCGAGGTCTTCAAACATTGCAAAATCGAAACGCTCTCTTTGATGTTTTGAACAATGCTCTCTGTAATCTCAAGCTCGAGCCACTGCGAGTCAAGAGATGTCTCCTCGAGAATCTCGCTGACACGCTGGCAGAAGTTTGGACTTTGGAATTGAAGAACAGAAACGTTGACCGATAGAAGCAAAGGTTCGAATCCTAAATGCTGAAGTTGTTTACTTTGGTAAGTCGCAGTAAATAGGACCCACTCTCCGATTTCATTGATAAGACCTGCTTCTTCAGCGATTGGAATGAACTCAGCTGGTGAAATCCATCCGAACTTTGGATGATGCCAACGGAGCAATGCTTCCATACCAATGATTCTCCCAGAACGAAGATTGACTTTAGGTTGATAGTAGACGCTTAATTGTTGCTCACGTATCGCATTTCGTAAATAGGATTCAATTTCAAGCTTTCGTACTAAGTTGGATTGAAGTTCAGTTCCATAGTAAACAAATGCGTAATTTCCATTCTGTTTAGCTTGATAAAGAGCTTCAGCTGTATGAGCCTGTATTTCTTCGATAGTCAAACTTTGGTCAGGAAATACACTGACACCACCATGCGCTACAATATTCAATTCTAGCTCCTTCAAACGGATAGGAGCTGCAAGGTGAATGAATATTTTTTCATTCATTACAGTGATACTAGATCTTTCTGTTTTCAGAAGCACAATCATAAACTCATCTTCACTATACCGATACATTTTAAAATTCTCTTTCAGTACATGTTTTAAACGGAAAGATACTTCTTTCATGATCTGTTCACCGACATGATGCCCGAAAATATCTGTGTACATTCGCACCCGTTCTACTTGAAGCAATATGAAGGCAAGCGGTGTGTGTTCATCTTTAAGGGTATTTTTGGTGTCTTGTAAAAAAGATGCACGATTACCTAAGCTTGTTAATGGATCGATATATGCAATTTGGTTTAATTCAGCTAATAATTCACTATTTTTCATGACAGTAAAAGCTTGTCTAATAATGATAAGAAGAAAAATCATGATCCATCCTGTACTTAAGGCATTTAAATTCCAGGCATAACTTTGCATCATTAGGATAGAGAGAATCAAGATGCTCGAATAAGGAAAGATAAATTCTTTTTTAGTTGATACATTAAGAGCAAATGGATCAATCATACTTTCTTGTCTTGGCTCTTTTTCATGATATCGAGCAGTGTAACCGATAAACAATAATGCGATAGTCCAAATCAAATCGACACTGCCACCTGATATATAGCTATTTTTAATTGTAAATTGTGCAAAAGTGATATCTCCGATGACTTGTAAAAATAAACCGATGATGAGATAAGTCAAATATGCATTGCGTTTGTTAAATAGAATTAAATAATAAAGCGTGATGATAAAAAAAAGAATTCCTAAATCTGCAATTTGGAAAAGAAATGTATGGGCGATGTACCATAAAGACTGCTGATTAATCTGATAAAGTGGATAAAGCAGGTAATGATAACTAATTGAAGTCGCGGCTATCATATAAATCATTGTATTAAAGAAGAATGCCGAGTTTGAAAATTTTCTCGTTTGATTCAAAAGTTGATTTAACAGGGCAGCAAAGTAGAAAAAGTAAGAGCAGACCCAAGTTAAGGATGATAAGTCCGGTGTATCCAGGGCATTATTCGTAACAAGTAAGATGATCCAAACAAGTGTGCCAAGGGTAGAAAAACTAGCTCCAAGACCTAAAAACATCCAAAAACGTCTAGCGGAGTCATTCTTAAGATAACTTTTTATGATCCAACTCGTACTTAAAATACCGACGAACAACTGGACCGTGTTCAATAGAACCAATCGCATCCATTCAGATCCTTCAAAAAAATGGTTCCCATACCAAAACAATAAACCAATTCCGATGGACAGAAGGAAGGGATAACTTATAGTTGTACGCAAAGATTTTTCCTCCCTTATGTTTAAATAGCTTTCAAATAAGTATCGGATATATTGGATTTATATTTAACGTAATGTTCTAATGTCGTTCGGATTTTAAAAATAGCTACTATTAAAAAAATATAGAACTTAAAAATAAGCCTAGTTCTCCCAATTGAGTTGATCTAGGCTTACATTTAGTTTGTTATCGTTTTATATTTATTGATTTAAACGATTTAAAAGCTTTTTTACTGTCGTGTCTAGTAATTTGAAGCTTTCAAGTTTACAAGATGGTACGTCGTTTTCGTTCCATTCGTGATGCTGTACGCCAGTACACCGTCATGGTACAGAGGAATGGAAACCAGCTCTTCAAAGTCCGTTAAAGGAGCGACGGTCTTCGCTTTTAAGTCCGCATACATCAACTGATGGATGCCTTCGCGGAAGATGACTTGTGTATTTGAGAGGAACTGAATGTCGTCGATCGTCGTCTGGGCACTTGAAGCAGAATAGTTCAGCGTCTGTTCGTCCAATCCGATTGGGTGGAATATGGCGTCGCCTTCTGTTCCAAGAGCGAGATAGGTACCGCTGCGACTGAAATCAATCAATCCGGATATCTCTTTTTTGTAGGCACCATCCAGCGTCTCAAGCACTCGGACGTTCTTTCCGTTGTTAAAGTGAGACGTGTATAAAGTCACCCCGTCATCGCTATCGCGGTGCTCGTATGTGAATAGACCGTCTCGTACCTTTCCTGTTTTTAAGATGAAAGACTGGAGTGGTGTGATCTTTCCGGTTTTTAATGAATACGACTTGATCGTGGAAACCGTTTTTTGTGCAGTCGCTTCTTGCGTGATCCAGGAAACCCGAGTTGACGTGACATCGATTTTTGGAGGAGATGTATCAAAGCGACTTTCTCCAGTATCGAGCGTCGTCACCTGATTTGTCGTAATCTTCAATTGACGAATCGACCATTTTACACCTGTTTTCGTCGGTTGTTCCGTTTCGACCCATAGTAAAAACGCACCTGTACCCGTCACCATCGGGATTGCATGCTTCGTCGCATGGACGATTTTGTTGTGCTGTCGTTTCGTATCGTATGTATAAATGGTGCTCTTATTTTCTTGTAGATCCAAGTAAAACATCTGGTTTTGATAAGAATACTGTGGATCGATCGAGACACGGTGTTTGCTTAATAAGGAAGAGATGTCGTACGTTTTCGTTTGACCTAACGTGACGCGCTCCGATTGCTTTTCTAATTCGATTGCTTGTTGGTTCTTGGAGTCGGTCGTTGCTTTCTTCAAGGAAGTGTTTACTTGTTCAGGTGACGCGACATTTTTTTGTGCTACACGCGGTGTTGCTTGTTCTTGCATCATGGAACAACCCGCTGTCGTCCAAACGATGGTCGAAAGACAAAAGACGGATGCGAATCGATGTAATTTCATATCGGATAGCTCCTTCGAAGATTTTCGGAAACGTAAGTCAGTGCTGCATATCATGTGAAGAGGGACTCGGACGACGGGTGTGAAGAAATACGAGATACCACCACTTTAATGTGTAGGCGAATAAGAAGACACACATCCATGCCCACGGTCGCAGTGTCGTCAATCCTTCGTAAAAATGTCTGAACTCTGTAATGTCAAGACGGTACATGGAGTTCCAAATGAATAATGCACACAGAAAAAGCATGGCTAACATCGCTCGAATCGATGCTTTTCTCAAAGATGGATGCTTGATCGCGACAAAAATTGCACTGATAAGTGTGATGAAAAAGAAAGCATAGAATAATACCCACACCCACATGTCATTGGTTGGACCCATATGTATTTTCCTCCTCAGTTAATCATGGATGCGTCTAGACGATCTTCTAAACAAAACAGAAAGAATGACATCAATCAGTAACCCGATCAAGAACCAACTGATCAAGGTCAGGATGTAGATCAGAAAAAGTGGGACATGGAAGGAATCTAGCCATGTTCCAAGAAAGGATCGTGATTCAAGAAGCCAGAAAACAGGGCTCGTCAAAAACAACAAGATATTTTTGTCGTCGTAGCCGAAGGCATTGAACAGACAGACAACAAGTGAGAGCAAGGGTAGCCAGAGTCGAAAACCTTTACGCATTATTATTCATCTCCTGTTTGAGTGAGGTTGGTTTTATCGGACTTGAATCAAAAAGGCGGATAGACCGTCACCATGTTCGTTCCATCCGGCAACGACCTCATAGGTATACGTACCTTGAGAAGAAGGTGCGATAAGAATGTCGTTTTTTAATGAAACCTGTTCACTTTTCGTTTTCGAATCCCAGCGTACGACTTCGAGCGAATCGGGTTTACGATCAAACGAAAGATGAATTTTGTCAGAGGGTGAGACAATGACGGGTTTACTTTTTTCAGTCATGTGTAAAGCATCCACATAGATCATGTCCGCACATTGAGCACTGAACAAACTGGACCAGCAATAAGAACCTTGGACAGTTGGAATCGCTTTACCGTTTACTTCGACGTCGGGGTCGTAGGGTTCAATACGGAATGGCTCAAAATAGATGAAAAAAGCAATCACGACAAGTAGTGAGCCAATCAAAATGAATTTAAGGATACCAGCTCCTCCTTTATTGAATAAATAATAGTGTTAAATCGGAAATTAAAATCAATCAAGTCATATATCATGCAAAAGAATCTTCATATAGAATCATTTTCCACAATAAACTATCAAATCCCTTCAAATGGATGAAGGGATTATGAATGAGGCACACGTGTCTCTTTGAGACGACTAGGTTTTGAGGAAGTCATTTTCCTTTTACGAAGAATGGAGGAATCAATGCTTCTCCCAGTGGGCTTGATAATCGAGAATATATTGACTTAGAGGAATCGGCTCGGTACCAGTCACCTCGCGGAATTGACGGTTCGTTCGTTTCGTGAGTCCAAGACTAATCGGGAGGTGTAACATGATGACTTCATTGACGTAGCTTTTCGGATATCCTTTTTGAACCATCTTCATTTGGAAGAATGGAATCGAAGGGTTCGTGTAACGGATCGTCTTTCCTAGGAGTAGCGTCATCAGACTCGCGACCTCATGGAAACCGAAAACTTCCTCGCCATGCAACGTATAGACACGATTGAAATGGGGAGCAGGATGTTCGAGGCAATGGATGACGAACGTCGCGATATCGCGGATGTCGATCATGCTTGTCTTCCCAAGACCAGCTGGCGTAACGATCTGCTCGTGAAAACGGATGTCATCACGCATGAAGAGATTTAAATTTTGCATGTAGTATCCGGGACGGATGATCGTAAACGGGATACCGGTCTCTTGAATGATCTTTTCGATCGTATGGTGAGGTGTCAGCGGAAAGACTGGAACATCCTTGAACGAGAGATAAACAATGTGCCGGACTGAGGTGAAGCGCAAATAGCGCAGAAAGAGATGGAACTGTCGTGTTGATACTTGGGACGGATACATCAAAAAGAGTTGATCGACGCCTTTTAACGCTTGTGAAAACGTTGAGATATCGGCGTAGTCCAGGTGACGATAGTGAAAAGCATTGCCGAATTTCTCTGAAGCAGCTGCTGGGTCGACGACAGCCGCATGAAAGGGAATATGTCGCTTCATCATTGCATGACCGACGGCTAGTCCAACGTTTCCTGTGAATCCTGTTACTAAAATCGTCATGTGTAACGTCCTTCCTGTACACTTGACTGAACTGCTGTTTGATGAGAAGTAAATCATGATATGTCTAAGAAAAAGTGAGGTGGTAAATCGTCCGCTAATTGCTTTATCGTAACTTGATTGAGCGTATTAAAGAATGAAATCAGTGCAACATCTAATAGTTGATCTAACGCACGTACCTGATAACGCGTTCCCGGGAAAAGCGGACGTTCGAATAATGCGACGACTTCTCCGACCCGGACAGTATGACTCAATGGAAGGAGTTGAACACCACCTTCTCGTCCAGCATGGGTTCGTAAAAGACCTGCTCTTCCTAAAATTGAAATGATTTTCGTAAGATGCTCGTACGAGATGTTACATTGAAGCGAAATGTCTCTCGTCTTTACGTATTCTCCTCTTCGTGTCATCGATTTTGAGGTGTGTGCCAAAAAAAGTAATGTCAGCAAGCCGTGTTCCGTAGCACGTTTCAACCGCACGATCGCATCTCCTTTCATTTTTGACTGACGATGATTTCAGACAATCAAGAGACAATATCGCGTCATGGAGGAAAAGGGCGCTTTCGTCATGTAAACATGCGTGTAGGAATCATCGAATGTGATCAAAGCAGAAATGAGGTGTGCGCGAATGTACCGACAGGAGAGGCTTCGCCGTTGAGGCGTAATCAGTTCATCTCTTCGAGAGTCGAAGTCGAGCAACAATTGCAATGGGTACTCTGTGAATATCGTCACCTGACAATGAATGCCGAGCCGGTGATAATAATCGACGATGCATTGACGAACGAACAGTGCTCGTTCATGAGTAATCATATGCTTTGCCCTCCTCTTCATTTACCCAATCGGATAGGTGGTCTTTTATATATTGCCGAAGGGTGATCGGTCGTTCACCAATTAGTTCTAGAAAGTGGTTATCCGTCTCATCCGCTAGACCTAATAAGATCGGCACATGAAGTTTGATGATTTCATTGGTTTCTTCGTAAGACAATCCATGTTGCATCATAAAGGACCGGAAAAAATCAATCGACGGGTTTGTATACATGATCTCTGTTTCAAGTTCTTCTCCGAGAAGCCGGGCGACTTCGTAAAAATTGTAAGCCGCTTCACCGCTGATCGTATAGATTTTATTGAAGTGAGTGGCTGGGTTTTCAAGACACGTCATCACGACGGTCGCTACGTCACGGGCATCAATCATGCACGTCTTACCAATTCCTGCCGGTGCGAAGAGGTGTGCATGATCTCGTAACATATCTCGCATGAACATGTTTAAATGCTGCATGTAGTAGCTAGGACGAATGATCGTGTAGGGAATGTCGGTTTGGCGAATGACGACTTCAATACGATGATGTGGCGTGAACGGGAGGGATAGAGCGTCTTTGGCTGAGAGGTAGACGATGTGTTGCAGGGCAGTCTGTCTGTGATAATGAATAAAATATTCGAATGTTTCCAAGTCCGCGTTTGCAGGAAATTCGAGAAAGATTTGATCGCATCCTGCGAGTGCCTCTACGAACGTCGAGGCATCTTGGACATTGAATCGACGAAAGTCAAAATGCTCTCCGTATAATTCGGAAGCGGCTTGTGGATCGGATACCCCGATGCAAAAAGGCTGTTCTTCCGTGCGCATACGTTGGCTGACGAGCTGCCCGATCGGTGAAGAAAAGTCCGTAATGAAAATCATGGGAAGGTTCCTTTCCTCTCTTAGATGAACGAGGCATCACTGATGTTGGAAAGTGGTAAATAAAATACTTGTATTAGTTATATAATACCCTAATTATCTTTCAAATACCGGATAGATGATAGTTCCTGCTAAAAACATGATTAAGTATTCCATTTATTCAATATATGAACCTTAATATTCAAAAAAATTAATTATTAATAATTATGTTTACATATCTAGGTTTATTATGAATATTACTCGACGTACTTGTCGTGAAAGCTATTGTAAAGTTCCGCGTATGTTTCCTTGAGTGACTTAATCGCAGTCGCATCGCCAATAACATCCACTACATCCGTCGACACATACAAAAGGAAATCCGAGTCATGAAAGACGATGTAAGCTGATGTGTGCCCTCGATAGACTTTTGTGCAATAGGAAATGATTTCATTGAGCTCTATATCTTTCAAATGCGCATAGACGACACCTTTATGAGCTACTTCATCTTCCACGATATACTCTTTCCAGTTTCGAATCGTGATCGACGAGCCTACTCGTGCCTTTGCTGAATAACGACGAAAACGATGAATGTACGCAGCAACGAATAGAAGATGGATGGATCTGTCTTCTTGAAAAATCGTCTGAAGAATTTCTTTTAACTGCGAAGCATTTAGGTCTTCCATTAAAAAGCGGATACGGCGTTCTGGTGTTGACTGAAAATAGGGTGTTGGCTTCCTGATATCAAGCTCTATCTGGAACTGAGATAAATCAAGCATATAGAAGTCTCCTCATTCTATTAAAGTTTTGGTGACGAATAGGGAATGTGACGGATGAAGGCATCCAGCTGAATGTCGAAGTACGCTTCAAGATCGAATCGAAGTTGCCTTTCTAAATCAGACAAGCATGTCACTAAGGTGTCGAGAGGAAAAACAGTGTTCATCCGTTCATCGCCCCAAATCGATTGAATATTTCCTTGATTCGTGGAGGGGACCATCGATACGATTGCCCCTTCTTCATCATGGTCAAACTCCACCGAATAATAAGAAAAGGCAGGAATGAATGAAGGCGTCACCAATCTTTTCCATCGATACAACGATTTATAAAACTCGAAGATGGATAACGATGTTTCGAGATATAGTGCATGATCAATGATGATTTTGACATTCGCTTCAATCGACAGAATCGTGGGGATATCCTTTGCTGAAGCATTTGAAATAGCGTTCGGTGAATTTAAAAAATCATACGTACATCTGATTTGAGAAGACACGTTCATCACTCCGGTTCATGAATTGACATTAGCTGAATACTTTATTTCGTTGCCGAAACGGACGAATCCCTAGAGCAATCGAAGCCCCGATGCAACTAAATAGACACCCGATGATTAAAGGAAGAGATAGCGCCGATTCACCGATCATTACGGAAGCAACACCGCCAATTAGCGGAAATAGTGCTACCATATAGCCGCTCTTCGCACCACCGATCCGTTCGACGAGTTTCAAATAAAACAGCCAGGCAAGAAACGATGCAATCACAGTTAAATACAGTAAGGCAGAAAGATAGGTAGCTGTTGTCGGGAGCGTAAGCGGTGTTCCTTGAATCATGACGATTGCGCCCATCACTAAACTCGCGACAGTGAATCCGATCGCATTGGCATGAACCGGATTAATTCGTTGCTTGGCGTTCCGCGCTGAACTGGCGTCACCTACTGACGTCAATAGCGTGCCGACTAGAGCAATCAAGACACCTTTTAAATCGGTCAGTCCATGGATGCTACCTAGACTCGGAACAATCAGGACACCGACGCCGATGATACCAAAACATCCGCCAATCCAAACGCGCGCATGGAGGGTCTCTTTTAAAAACAAGCGCAGAGCGATTGGTGTCAGAATGACCTTGAGTGAGAAAATCAATGTCACGATCGCAGCAGAGCTTAACATCGTCGCGTAATAGAGACATAAGTAACTAAGCGCGAAGTTACAGACACCGAATACGACGATGAAAGGCATGTCCGTCGCGGTAGGTTTGTTCGTTCGTTTAACGAATAACGCGAATAGAATGAAAAGAACAGCGGTCATCGCTAATCGATAGGTCAGGGATACTTCCAAGGCGACAGGTGTTCCTTGGATTTTGACAGCAATGAAATTCAGTCCCCAGACGATCAAACAAAATAAATACATGAAATATGTCATGGTTAATCCTCGTTTACGTATTTTCATTTCCAAATCTTTTCCTGTCTATCATCTTAACAAAAATGGTCGTGTAACAAACGATTTCAGTAAAAATCATTTGTCAGCATAAACAAAAAATCACTGACCGTCATACGACAGTCAGTGATCCAATAGATTGAAGCATCAATCATAATTTGATTTTAACGGTGTAGAGAAAACCGGTAAATCCTGTTTTTACGTTCATGACGAAGGTGTTTTCATTTTTCGGTACGATGTAGATGACATCAATTTTTGAGTGTAACGGAGCGTAATAACCTAAGCTTTCTGAATAGGCTTTTTTGTTTAGGTTAATCGTTTCTTCAGGCGTGTAGCTTTTCTTGTGACGATCAATCAATGGGAAAGAAGAGGGTTTATAGTCGATATAAGAGTCAGCTGAATCTTCACCCTTTACCTGCATCTCAAGTCTGACAGATACGGCTTGTTTATCTTTCGGAAGATTCTTAAGTGGAACACGTTTCGCCGAACTGACCATGAACCCACGTTCTTTCATTAAATTTTTATCACCAGCATAAGTCTGAAGACCACCTTTATTCATCAGTTCTTCGATGGCGTCTGTATTCGTTTTCTTTGACTGTTTCTTTTGTCCGGTCTTCACGTTGGTTGATGCAGCACTCGCAGCATCGACTTCGATTTTGACGGTCGTCGGCTTCGCAATGGCTTCGCTTGTCGCGAGAAGCACATACGTATTTTTATCACTTGGAACACGGAACACAAGATCGACGCGAGAAACGAAAGGTGGGAAATAGCGATAGCCGTCCTTCCAAGCGTCTGGGTTCCGGTTCTCATAATCGACAGCTCCGTATACATTACCGCTTGTATCCTCTAACGTGAATAGATTTGGCTTATAAATACCATATCCGCCATTTGCGTCTTTATCCTTGTAGTTCTCAAGGATGACGGGAACGGTAACATATTGTTCATCATCAAGAGGTGGTAATTTCAACTCCTTTGGAGGTGATAGGAGAAGTTTATCAACATGGAAAATATTGCTTTTTGTTTTAGGATCTCCCGGATAGGTTTGAACGACTCCACGATTCATTAGTTGATCGAGCTTGCTCGAATTGACTTTTTTCGTAGAGGACGCTTTCTTTTTCTTGTCTTTTACATCTGCCAATTTCGTTCCTGTCGTCTTGACCGTTGGTGCAACTGTTTGTACCGGTTTCGTGGACGCAGGTCCTTCTTCTGTCGTAGCAAAGAAGAATAGGGAAGCGACACCAACGACAAGGGCACCACCAACTGCGGATAAGGCGAGTCGGAAACGTCGTTCCGTCGCTTTCGTATTCGTTGCGACACTTCCAATCGCAGCATTTGGTGTAATGCTGACGGCGCGTTGAGCGGGTATGAGGGCACCGAGAACTCCCGTGATGGCAGGAATCAACAACATAACACTCAAGAAGCCGAGCTCACCTGTTGGGAACTGGTTATAGACGAAGCCGATCATCGCAAGAGCGATCAGTAAGCCGATGATTCCAGCGAACAGTCCGGTCTTCAATCCTTCACTTAAGACGAGCGTCCGGATTTGACCGTTCCGCCAACCAGTTGCCTTCAAGACGGCAAGCTGACTCTTTCGTTCGTTGACGTTTTGCCACATGATCTCCGTCGTCGTCAGGATAGCGATAAGTAAAGCGACACCCATCGCAACATAATGCATCGTGCCGACTTCGAGTGCAACGTATTCGCCGAGCCATGTCGCATACAAGACACCTTTCAGTCGGAAGGTGATGAACAGGAAGAAAATGAACAGACTCGTCGGCAAGGCGATCGCGATTGTCGAGAGGATCGTCCGTTGCCAGTAGGTTGCGAGTTGGTTGATGCTCATCCCAAGGACACTTTGTGCCCGGACGAAGCGACGTCCTTTTGAGACTTCACCAGAACGCATACTTTCGAATGGTTGAATCCGGCGAATGAGCGTCATCGGGACGAGCGTACCGCCCCAGTAAATCAATAGACCAGCAAGTCCAATCAAGATGATCCGTGATAAGGCAATCGGATGATCCGTCGTCAGCCAGAACGAACCGAGGATCGTCCAAGAAATCAAGGCGACGAGTGTGCCGAGTAACGTTGCTTCTAGGAACAGAAGCTTCGAGAGCTGACGTGGACGCCAACCGAGCGACAGTAAGATCGCGAATTCCTTCTTGCGGGCATAGAGTAAGATGATGTTTGAACTGAAGACATACACGAGCGCAACAGCGATGACACTTGCGATGATGCCGCTCATTCCGACTTTCGCTTCTTGGAAGATGGCCATCGATGAACCGAGTTTGATCCACGGTTGCTGGATCCAACCGAGTGCCGATTCACCTTTTAATCCAGGGAGGTATGTCAGCGCGAGCTGTGGTGAGGAGCCAAGCGTGACGTCGGTGATCAGACCGGTCTTGTCCTCGATCTCTTGAGCAACAGCTTTCAACTTTTTCTCACTCGTCGCGTTCATCGTCTCGACACCTTTGACGTTGACACGAATGGCAGAGATGGCTTTATCACCACGTAACTTAAAGGCGGCGTCAAGCGTCGTCAGCATCGATGGTGGTTTCGTCAAGAAGTCATACGGATCGTTCGTCGGTTTGACTTCCCGGACTGGATTGACCGGTTTTTCATTCTTGTCCATGACCCATTGGGCTTTCGCCGGGAAATAGGTCTCCATCGGCAGTTCCGTCAATGGGTCTTTTGAGATGTTCAATTTCTTCGGATCAAAGACACCAATGTAGTTCAAATGCATTTTCGGTACTTTATCAAGGTTACCCGTGTTGTCACCGAAGAGACGAGCTTTTCGATACATAGATCGTTTCGAAATGAGGGCGTCCTTATCGACTTCTTGAGGTGTTACTTGATAGGTGAACGGCCAACGTTTGGCAAAGGGACTAGCAATCGTTTGATACTCGATAGACGATGGCTTTAAAAACATCCAGTCAAAGCTACCACTTGCTTTTTCCGGAACCTTATCTTCGAGAATGTTCTTAATAAGTTGCTTTGATGCTTGCTCTGTCGAAATATAGTATTCCTTCGTATCTTTAACAGGAAGCGTCTTGAGATAGGATTCGCCACCTTTTTTCATGATACTGCGCACCGTTTCAACCATTGAATCTTTGACGAGCGGGATATCGACTTTCTCGTAGCGATAGGTCCGCGAAGCATTGACGTATTCCTGACTGTTCATGATCAATGGGATATCCCAAACACCGTCACCATAATCGTTCACGACATCGTCCTTCGTGAAATAACGACTATGCGTAGCCTTTTTGGTTGCCTGATCGAGTCCAACGAGTTGTGCTTCTGCTTCCGGATCAATCCCGGCAAGCATCACTGCGCTCCCGTAACCGTAGATAGGAAACTCGCCTAATTCTTGCGGTGAAACATCTCGATTCAATCCGTCACTCTCAGGAGGGAACCAACCGGCTCCGGCAAAGAATGAATAAGATTCTGTTTCTTTCTTTAGCCCAGTATCTTGCATATCCGTAAACGAAATTTTGTAAATGCCCGGTTCTTTGAAATTATAGGTATCCGTTTCAGCATTCGTATTGTAGTTCCCAATCATCGCAATCGGTGCTGCGACTTCTACGTCAGCAATCTGCTTGATCGTCTCATATTGTTTGCGGGTGATCCCGCCGTCGAGCCCACTCATGTAGTTCGGTTCGAGCAGGTTCAAGTCTTCTGTCACGCTCCGGCTGCCTTCCGGACGAACGACGATATCATACGATGAGCCCCAGCGTTTTTGCAGTTCATCGACGACCGTTCCGTTGTTGGCTTGCGTCGTACCGATTAAGTAACTTAGTCCGGTACTGACGATCAGGACGCCGACGAGGAGCAGAATGAACCGCTCCTTGTTGCGCCACCAGGAATTCCAGATGAATTTAAGCATCGACAAAACCTCGATTCCTTTCAATGATGGTACGACCCATGTCAAATTCCTCCTAGTGATTAAATTATTGTTTCGTCAGATCGATTTTGACGGTCGTTGGTTTGGGAAAAGCTGGATCAGAAGCGAACAGAACGAATCGTTTCTGGTCGATTGGTACTTGATAAACCAACTCCACTCGTGACTTGTACGGTGCGAAATATTGAAACCCGTTTTTCCAGGCTTTCTCATTGCGATTCACATAATCGATCGGTTCATAATCGGTTCCTTGTAAGTCTGTCAAGGCATACCGATTGGGACGATAAGTGATGAATCCTCCCAGATCATCCCCTGTATCTTGCATGACGACAGGGATCGTCAAGAAACGATAACCAGCACGTTGCTTTAGATTCAGTTCTTTTGGTGTGTCAATCAATGCCTCGACATGAAAACGATCAGATTGATGTTTCGGATTCCCGGGAGTTGTTTGCGTGACACCTCGCCCCATCAATGTTTTTAATTTTTCCGTTTCCTCTGTTGAAGGAGTAGTAGCTGACGTATTCGCTTTTTTGATATCGGCTAGCGTGATCTTGACGGTCGTCGTTTTTTCGACGGCCTCATCTTTTGCAAGCAAGACGAACACCTTTTGGTCAACCGGTACTCGGTAAACAAGATCGACCCAGGATTTTTTCGAATTGATGTATTTGAATGCATTTATCCAAGCCGTTTTATCGTGATTGACATAATCGACGGGAGTGAACTCTTTTCCGTCAAGAGCAATCAACGAGAAGGTTTGTGGTCGATACGACGAAAACGAACCTGCAGCTAATTCATCCCGGTTATGAAGGAAAACTGGAATCGTCACGAAACGATATCCTGACTTCTCCTTGAGCTTTAACTCTTTTGGTGTTGAGACGAGCTTTTTAACAAAGAAGTCATAATTCTTCGCCGCCGGGTCACCCGGGTACGTCTGAATAGCGCCTGCGTTCATCAATTGCTCCAGTGCCGTGTTGTCTTCGGCAGTATGTTTCTTATCGTCAGGATCTTGAGCGAGATTTTTTAATTTTTGTCCGGTCGTTTGTACTTTTGGTGTCGTTATTTCTTTTTGAGCCGTTCTCGTTTCAGGTGCAGCGAGGAGGAATAAACTCGTCGTCCCGATGACGAGCGTAGCAGCGATGCTACCGAGTGCCCATTTGAAGCGACGTTCGGTCAATTGTTGATTATCGTTTACGCCACCGATGGCTGCGTTCGGCGTGATCCGCACAGCACGCTGGGCAGGAAGCAAGGCACCAAACACACCAGTCGTCACCGGAATCAGGAGCATAAGACTTAAGAAACCGAGTTCACTGGTCGGGAACTGATTATAGACGAAGCCAATCATTCCTAAGGCAACTAGTAGACCGACGATTCCAGCAAAGAGTCCAGTCATCACTCCCTCGCTTAAGACGAGAAGTCGGATTTGACCGTTGCGCCAACCGGTTGCCTTCAGGACGGCGAGTTGATTCTTTCGTTCGTTGACGTTTTGCCACATGATCTCGGTCGTCGTCAGGATGGCGATGAGTAAGGCGACGCCCATTGCGACATAATGCATCGTACCGACTTCGAGCGCGACGTATTCACCAAGCCATGTCGCATATAAGACGCCTTTCAGTCGGAACGTGATGAACAAGAAGAAGATGAACAAGCTCGTCGGTAAGGCAATTGCGATGATGGACAGTAGCGTACGTTGCCAGTATGTCGCGAGCTGGTTGATGCTCATTCCAAGAACACTTTGTGCCCGGACGAAACGACGTCCTTTTGAGACTTCGCCAGAGCGCATGCTTTCAAATGGTTGAATGCGTCTGATGAGTAACGTCGGAACAATCGTACCGCCCCAGTAGATCAAAAGCCCGGACAATCCGATCAAGATGATGCGTCCGAGAGCAATCGGGTGATCCGCTGTTATCCAAAATGATCCGAGAATCGCCCAGGCGATGAGTGCGACCAGCGTTCCAAGAAGTGTCGCTTCTAGGAAGAGGAGTCTCGATAGCTGCCGTGAACGCCATCCGAGCGAGAGTAAAATCGCGAATTCTTTTTTTCGAGCATAGAGCAAGATGATGTTCGAACTGAAGACGTAGACGAGCGCGACAGCGATGACGCTCGCGATGATGCCACTCATTCCGACTTTCGCCTCTTGGAAAATCGCGATCGACGACCCGAGTTTGATCCACGGTTGCTGGACCCAACCGAGTGCCGATTCTCCTTTTAGACCGGGTAAATACGTCAAGGCGAGTTGCGGGGAGGAACCGAGTGTGACGTCCGTGATTAAACCGGTCTTATCCTCGATTTCTTGTGCGACAGCTTGCAATTTTTTCTCACTTGTTGCGTTCATCGTCTCGACTCCTTTGACGTTGACGCGAATCGCAGAAATTGCTTTATCCCCGCGTAACTTAAAGGCAGCGTCGAGCGTCGTCAGCATCGATGGTGGTTTCGTCAGGAAGTCATAGGAGTCGTTGGCGGGCTTGACGTCACGGACTGGATTGACCGGACGATCATTTTGATCCATGACCCACTGTGCTTTTGCCGGGAAGTAAGTTTCCATTGGAAGTTCAGTTAACGGATCCTTTGAAACATCGAGCTTCCGTGGGTTAAAGACACCGATATAGTTGAGATGGACTTGTTTCCATCCTTTAAAGCCACCTTCGAATTCACGTGCTTCGCGATACATGCTTCGTTTGAAGAGCAAGGATTCCTTGGCGACCTCTTTTGGTTGGACTTGGTAGGTAAAGGGCCAACGGGAACCGTACGGACTCTTAATCGTTTTGTATTCAACCGGTGAAGGTTTCAAAGTAATGGAAGACAGTGAATCACTATTGTTCGCATCGCCTGTTGATAAGGTGTTTTTAAGGATACCGTCCACCAGCTTTTTTTGGACGTCTTGAGTCGTGATCGAATAGGAGGTAGGCTCTTCTACCGGTAGTTTACTCAGGTATGTTTTCCCACCTTTTTGTTCAATCTTTTGAACCATGTCTGCAACGCCTGTTGCAGTGAACGGAAGCGCTACCTTTTCATATGTATAGGTGCGCGTCGCATCGACGTATTCGCGAGAATTCAATAGAATCGGAATCTGCGTCGCTTGATCACCGTACGAAGCGGGAAGATCCGTTTCGCTGAAGAAACGGCTATATGTTCCGGTAGTGGTCGCTTTTTTCAAACCGACGAGCTGGTCTTCAGCAGCAGGATCGATTCCGGCAATCATGACTTCTGAGCCGTAGTCATAGAGGGGTTGTTCACCAAGTTTTAAAGGGGAGACGCCTGTGCGCGTTGCATCACCCATTGGTTCCCAGCCAGCAGCGAGAAACGTTGTCATGGTATAAGATTCGTTTTGGAGTCCCGTATTTTGAGAATCCTTGATTTTTAAGCGGTAAATCCCTTCTTCTTGAATCGTATGGGTACCGACGCTACTCGATGTCGCTGTATAACCAATCATCGCGATTGGTGCTGCGACCTCGACATCAGCAATCTGCTTGATCGTCTCGTACTGCTTGCGGGTGATCCCACCGTCGAGTCCGCTCATATAGTTCGGTTCAAGCAGGTTCAAGTCTTCCGTCACGCTCCGACTGCCTTCCGGACGTACGACGATATCGTACGACGATCCCCAGCGTTTTTGCAGTTCATCGACGACCGTTCCGTTGTTCGCTTGCGTCGTACCGATCAAGTAACTCAGTCCGGTACTGACGATCAGGACGCCGACGAGGAGCAAGATGAACCGCTCCTTGTTACGCCACCAGGAATTCCAGATGAATCTCAGCATGTACTATCCCTCGCTTTCGTTTGATTTGAAGAAAATTGTGTAATGTGACCTCCTTATCATTTATGTACATATCCATATATTTCTTTTTATTTTTCCATTATATACAAATAATAGTGAATTGACTAAAAAATCTGTTAATTATTTATGTTCGTTTTTAATAGATTAGAAAAAGCACCTCACGAAGGAGGTGCTACATCAGGAGTGATTCTTTTAAGCATAGAGTGGGCTACATTTCCGCATGATGATTTCGTCGAACGAACGCCCTTCATAGGATACAGCATCAGGAATCGTTTCTACGATGTCAAAGCCAACTTTTTTATACGAAGCGATGGCTCGCTCATTATGCGAAAACACTTCAAGTTCAAGTTGATGAAGTCGAAGTTCCTCGAAACAAAACCGGATGATACACGCGATCGCTTCTGTCCCGTATCCTTGACCGGTCCAGGGGAGGGCACGCATCGAAATACGAAAGCCCGCTTGTTTCAACTCTGCCTCAATGTCTAAAATGGAACATTCACCAATTATTTCACCAGAATTCAAACAGATAGCGAAATCGAAGCGCGATGGATCAGCTTGAATCGAAAGAATGTGCTGTTCAATCTGTTCAATCGAAAACGTTGCTGTCGTACCAGTTAAATAACGTAATGTCTCATCCTGGGTTTGTTCGAATAAGACGTGTGAATCCGTCACGTCAATCGGGCGTAGGAAAATTCGTTCTGCGGTCAAGTGCATGAATACCTTCCTTTCTCATAACGAAAGCTTGATCGTTTCGTCTGTTTCCGTCGCAAAATAATGCCGTTTCGTTCGATCTTGGACGATCCAGACGATCAGTCCACCGACGATCAGGAAGCTGACCGCAGCGACGGTATACGTCAAGCGGATCGAGGTCTCGGCACAGAAGCCAATCAACGCCGTCAATAGAATGACACCAGCTGACTGCACGACGTGAATACTACTGAGGAATCGTCCCATCGTTTCGACCGGAATGTGCGTTTGAGCGAACGTCATGAAGCCGGTGTTCGCAAACGCAAGGGCGAACGTCAGCAAGAAAAAGCCGATTGCTGCCGTCAGGAACGATGTCGCTGTGGCAAAGATCACATAACCGATCGGTGTCATTAGTGCTCCAAATTGAATCAAGAAACGGAGCGACAGGCGATGTGTGAAGGTCGCATTGATGGCAGAACCACAGATGATGCCGATTCCGGCGATACTGACGAGAAATCCATACGTGCTTTCATCCAGTTGCAGGACGATCGTCGCAAACGAGGCTTCGAGCGAATCAAGTCCGCTCATCAGGACGATCATCAGCGCATAGAAAGCGTAGACGAGCGTGATGTAGCGCCGCGTCCGTGCAAACTGAAGTGTCTCTTTCCAGTCCGCAAGAATCACTTGGAGCGAGAAGGACGTCGCTGGAGTCGCTGCCTGGCGGACGTCGGGCAAGACGGACAGTAAGACAGCAGAACACAACAACGCTCCCGCATTCAGGATGATCGCCGTCTCCGGAGAACCGATCAAAAATAAAAATCCAGCAATCGACGGTCCGAGAATGAAACCGGCTGATTGAATAAAGTTCTTCAACGCATTGAACCGTTGGCGACTCGTCTCCGGGACGAGCTTCGTCATGTAGATCAACGACGATGTCTCAAACAGTGTGTTACCGATGTTCAGGATAAAGACGAGCGCATAGAGGACATACAACGAATCGATCAGTGTCAGTGAAAAGACGAGCCCGGCACGCGAGACGTCAAGCATGACGAGCAAGCGGCGCTGATTGATCCGATCGACGACACTACCGGACCAGAGGCTCGTCAACAGTGCGGAGATCGGCAACAGAATATAGAGAACGGAGACGGCGAACGCTGATCCCGTTCGTTCAAGGACAATTAAATTCAAGGCGATGAAGTAGACCCAAGCGCCGATGTTCGAGACACCGACACCAAGTAATAGCAACCCAGGGTATTTCCAATTCGACATATGACACACTCCTTTTTATAGTGTTTTAAGCCAATAAAAAAATCCCACCTCCAAGACGTTGGTCTTGGGGACGAGACTGTGCGTGTCGTGGTGCCACCCCTGTTCGCGAGACCGTCACCGGTACCGCCTTCATCGGTACGACCGTTCAAGAACGGCAAATACCTGAGCTCGATAACGGGAGCACCCGTCACAATATCCCCGATTCGGTTCCACCGTGCTGCTCAGAGGCTTGATTCGGTCAATGGCTGATGCTCCTTCCCACCAATCGGAGCTCTCTAGGAAAAGCCGAGATGACGTACTATTCTCTTCGACGCGTTTAATTCATATGATTTGTCTCATCCTAGCATATACAGAATGAAACCGTAAAGAATTTTATCAATTTTTTACAATTATTGAAAATGATACATAGATATCAAAATTAGAAAAAGCGAACTAAATGGTAAAAGATGTAACAGGTTGTATGATACATTGTCATGGTCACACGTTCACTTTCAAGAAAGTCGTACGAAAGGAGGGAAAGAAATGAAACGTTTGATTTTTTCATATCTCCACTCCTTGTTCTAACCGGAGCTGTCTTTTTCACGACGTTCCGTCCAGTCGAGCAAGCAATCTATTTCTTAATCTTATTTTTACTGACCTGTCAATCAGCGAAGATTCTAGTGGAGCGTTTCGTCAAACGTCATGATGTAATCCGTCGACTAAATACGATCCATCCACTTATCGGAATCGTAATGGGGACAGTTGTGCTTGCCGTATTAGTCGGTGGTCTAGCACCTTCGTTGACGAATCCGAGTCTCGTTGGTCTTCTCGTCATCTTCCTTTCCATGTATAGCGGAATCCTCGTTCTCGGTTTCATCATCAGTTGTTTCTTCGAAGGCATTACGCGTCAACCGAAGGATCAATTGATTCGCCCAGTCTTTCTGTTCATCGGAACAGGCTATCTCATCTTGACCGTCTTCGGAATTTTGCAACTTTATCACCAAGCAGGATGAAATAACCCCCTTGACGTACGATGACGTCAAGGGGGTTATTTGTTTTTACTGCACTTTCAGTAAGAATCCGAATTGTCCGTCTCCTTGTTCCCAGCGCGAGTTTAGTTCGTACGCATAGAGGCCGGGTTCTGTCGGGGCGTTGAACTGATCTTTTTTCAAAGCGACAGGGGATTCCTGTTTTTGATCATCCCATTGTGATAGTTTTACGCTTTTAAGATCACCAGATAATTCGACACGGACGGGTGCTCCAGCAGAGACGGTAACTGGCGTTTTCCCTTTTGCTAGGTCAAGACCGTCACGGTACGTCTTATCGACACATTGACTGCGGAGTAAGCTATCCCAGCAATAAGATCCTTGGACAGTCGGAACATCCTTTCCTTTTGCCTCGACTTCGGGATTCGGTGGCGCGCCACGGAACGGTTCGAAAACGATGATGCAAACGACTAGGATCAGTAGAACGGCTAATGTTAGACCACGTTTCATGAGGCACCCCCCAATGGATTTTCTTTATTTTACCAAAATATAGAAAGGCAACATTGCTGCCTTTTCAATTGAGGTCATTCATTTTTTCAAAAACCGTAGGCGATGTCGTTTCCTAGTCAGGTTTTATCACTCTCAAGTCAAACCGTATTTATCGAGGTGAGATTCCTTTGATGATTACTTCTGAGAAATTCGACGTGTAAGGTAAGAGTTGCTCGTAAATCTGGGGATGTGACAGACCTTCCGCAAGTGTTTGGAAATAGAGTAGCAAAAATTCATCGGAATACTTCAAGTCGATCTTCTGTTCCTTACGACCACGGTGAAATAAATCGAGCATCATCGCGTGACTATCACTTGCGAATTTCTCCATTAATACTGACAAGCCATCATCCTGTTTCGTTGTGATTTGTTGCATCATCTCAAGATAAAACGATTCATCGAGATCCTTCAGAAATCGTAATTTATTGAAGCTGATTTCAAGAAGCGTTTTTTCGAAAGACTCATTTTTGGATAAGATGACTTCTACGGATGTACTCATCTCCGTAATGAACCGTTTGTACACTTCTTGGACCAATGCCTCTTTATTACCGAAGTATTTGAAAATCGTCGTTTTGGCGACATTTGCCTGTTTGGCAAGTTCATCGACTGTCATTGTCTTATGACCATCTTGTTGATTCATTAAGCGAAACGCTGTATCGAGAATCTGTTTTTTCTTTTCTTCCGTTCGTTTTTCAAAACCATTCATTTGTCTCACCTCTTATAAAAAATACTTCTCCCTCTAGTGTAATGGATTAGAAATGGACTATCAAATTAATTTTAGTACATTATTATCTTTACAAATAAAAATAAAAAATATAAAATGAACTAAAATAGATTAATTAGTATTTTATTTAAACTGATTGTTTTAGTTTAAAACTACACTTGTTGATTTAGTTTGTTTTAAGTCTGAATTTAGAGATGAAGAGAGGAATGAAGAAACATGAATCCGATTATTGAACTAAAAGGAGTTAAAAAGAAATTCTCGAAATTTCAAGCTTTATCCGACGTCACGTTCTCGGTTCAACGAGGTGAAGTGATTGGCTTCATCGGTCCGAACGGTGCAGGGAAATCAACGACAATTCGGACGTTGCTCGGGATCATCAAACGAGATGCGGGAAAGGCGGAAATCTTCGGGAAGGATGTCTGGCGCGATAGTGTTGAAATCCATAAAAGAATCTCATATGTGCCAGGGGACGTCGCATTATGGGGGAATCTGACGGGTGGAGAAATCATTGATCTATTCATGAAGTTACACGGTGGTGGAGACCAAACGAAGCGTGATGCTCTAATCGATCGCTTTGAACTTGATCCAAAAAAGAAGGCGAAAAGTTATTCGAAAGGAAATCGGCAAAAAGTCGGTCTGATTGCCGCGTTAGCAGTCGATTCCGATCTCTACATCTTCGATGAACCAACATCCGGTCTTGATCCGTTGATGGAATCTGTTTTTCAAGAAGAGGTAGAAAAAATCAAACAAGCTGGAAAATCGATTTTATTGTCATCGCACATTCTCAGCGAAGTCGAACGACTAGCGGATCGTGTCGTCATCATTCGAAAAGGCGAAATCGTTGAGACGGGAACGTTACAAGAACTGAGACATTTGACACGATCGGTCATCACGTTAGAGACGAAACAGGATCTTTCATTGATTAAAAACTTGGACGGTGTTCATGACTTCACGCAGCGCAATATAAATCAGGCAGTATTTTCAATGGATTCTTCTCGCATGAATGCGGTTCTTACAGAGGCGATAAAACTGGAAGTAGTTCATTTAGAAGCAGTGCCTCCATCACTAGAGGATCTGTTCATGCGCCATTACGAAAAATGACGACGGTATATACTACGTGCTGCACATGATAAAGAGGAGGAAGACGAATGCGATTTCAATTTACCTGTTGGCAGATCCTGTTGTCTCAGTATCTCAGACGGGATAGCAAAAAAATCATAATATGGACGTTCGGTGTGACCTTATTTACGGTCGGCTTTATTCCTTCATTCGAAGAGATGGCGAAAGGGGATAGTCTGCGTGGATTATATGAAACCTTGAAAAATCCAGCGATGATCTCGATGATCGGTACGACGCCTGTCTCAATAGCGGACTATACGTTAGGCGCGATGTTCTCACATCAAATGCTCATCTTCTGTGCATTATTGTCGATGGTCTTATCGTCACTCCATGTCATTCAACACACACGGAAGGAAGAAGATTTAGGGCTGACGGAGTTGATGCGTTCTTTTCAAATCGGACGACAAGCCAATTCACTCGCTATTCTAATTGAAGTGATTTTAATCAATCTTAGTATTTCGATACTGATCAGCGGTGCGTTGATTGCTTTTCAAGTCGAGACGTTTTCAAATGCGGGTGCAGCTCTATTCGGTCTTTCGGTTGGGGCTGCAGGGATCTTAGGTGCAACGTTTGCCTTACTGATTGCTCAAATCATGCCGTCGTCTTCTAGTGCGACGGCAGGTGTGATGGGATGGATTGGTCTTCTTTATTTAGGACGCGCCGGTACGGATGTATCGAATGACCAACTATCAGTGCTCAATCCGCTGGGATGGACGTATTTGACCTATCCATTCACGGAGAACAATTGGCTGTTTCTCGTAATGGCGATCGGAGTGAGCCTCATTTTGATGACCGTGGCTCTAGTTCTTGAAAATCATCGGGACATGGGCGCTGGGTATCTGCCTGAAAAAGAGGGACGTGCTACAGCCAATCGATCCTTGTTATCGATCCGTGGTCTGTTGATTCGGATTAGTCGCGGAAGCATCATCGTATGGATGGTCGCTTTTCTAATCATGGCTCTTGCCTATGGTTCGATTTATGGAGACATGCAGACATTCATTGACAGCAATGCAACCATCCAGCAGATGTTCACGGTTTCAGGTGTTACGATTGAAGAATCCTTTACCGGCACGATCATGATGATCATGATGGTCCTCGTTGCGATTTTACCGATTACGCTCATGAACCGGTTATACACCGAAGAGGACCGTCGGCGCTTGAGCCCGTTGTTCGCGACGAAAGTCTCACGACAGCAACTGTACTGGAATACGATTGGTTTAGCTGTCGCGTCATCTCTCATCTCGATGTTCATCGTCATCAGTAGTCTAGGTTTTACTGCCATTTCAGTAATGGGACCGGACGCGACCATGACATTCACTGACTTTTTCATTGCCGGAATCAACTATCTGCCATCAGTTCTCCTGTTTCTTGGATTGGCTGCTCTATTCATCGGGTGGCGACCAACGTGGAGCAAGTTAACCTATGTATACGTGACCTATTCCTTCTTTATTGGGTATTTCGGTGGAATCATCGACTTACCAAAATGGGTGGAGTATACGGCGATCCAAGGATTGATTCCGCAAGTACCGACGGAAGACTTCGATGGACTACTGTTCGGTGTCCTGCTCGTAGTAGCATGTCTACTTGTTGTCATCGGTCAAGTCGGATATGCACGTCGTGATTTTCAGGAAGGATCTTAAATGAAGCAGCCTGTCTCGATTTAATAACGAGACAGGCTGCTGACGTATTAAGGCGAGGTATATTTCATCACTTGGAAAACACCTGAAGTCGCTCATTCATTAGTTCCGCGACATAAATCGTTCCATCCGAACCGACCGCGATGTCGTGCGCAATCCGGAGTTGTCCCGCTTCTTTGCCCCATGCACCGAATCGTTTCTCAATCCTTCCTTTTTTGTTCAAAATGACGATTTGACTCTGCGCGTTCTTTTTTTGTCCATTTAAATAGTTTCCGCCATCAGCGACGTAGACTTTACCGTTCGCACCGACTTCGATCCCGTACGGTCGACCGAGTTCTTTTGACGACCACGTATCGATGTGTTTGCCGTTTCGATTAAAGATTTGGACCCGGGCGTTGTCCCGGTCCGCCACATAGAGATTCATCTCATCGTCGCTACTGATCCCATGCGGCAGATTGAACTGTCCGTCTTGTTTGCCGAGTTCATTGACTTCCCATTTGACTGTTCCTTTTGGATCAAACATGACGATGCGACTATTCCGGTAGCCGTCAGATACGGCGAACGAGCCGTCCTTGAAAACGGTGACGTCTGTCGGGCGAGCGAACGTTTTCTCATCCAGCTGTAGCGGGATGCTTGGCAAGACGTTTCGGATGCGCAGACCGACTTCCGTGAACGGACCATATGCGTTTCCGAACGTTTGCAAGACTTTACCGGACGGGTCGAGCTTGAAGACTTGGTTCAGACTGATGTCGGTAATCCAGATATTGTTTTGGTCATCGACTTCGAGACCGTGCGGTGACTTGAATAGTCCTGCGCCTAACCGCTTCTTCACCTGCAACGTCTTTCCGTCGAGCACGATCAATGTCGGTTCTGTGATGTAGGTGTCATCCCCGTATGAATTACTACCTCGGTGTAAATAGTAGACGTCACCGTTCGGAGCAACAGCGACGCCGCTCGCTTCCCCGGCAATCGAACGATCGCGCGTTTCTAGTGGCCAAGCGACCTGTCCGCGATACGTCGTATCTTTTGGGATGGATGGATAGTTGTCTTTCATGACAGGATCTGCGCCACCTCTCGACCAGGAAATACCCAGTACCGTGATGGTTGCTAATGTCCCTATAAAGATCAGTCGTTTTTTCATAAATCGTTCCTCCAGACGTGAATTCGTATCCATATTATATCTAGATATTAAACGAGGACGAATCGTTCTATAGGAGGAGACAGCGGGTTACGGAAGCAGGATATTAAAATCAGGATGAAGGGGTAAAGAAGAGAGATATCATATGGAAGAAAGAAAGTGAGGCAAAAACATGAAGGCAGTCACCGTAACGGGGCATGGTGGGCTTGAGCAGCTCGCTTATATCGATCAAGAGACACCACAACCGAAACAAGGAGAGGTACTGATTGAAATCAAAGCTTGTGCCTTGAACAATACAGAAATTTGGATGCGGGAAGGCGCCTATGGTGCAGAGAGTGAATCGGGCTGGAAAGCAGAAGGGGTGCAGTTTCCCCGGATTCCCGGTTCAGACATCAGCGGACGGATCGTCGCGGTCGGAGACGGTGTCGCCGAGACGGAAATCGGACGCGACGTCGTCTTGTTCCCGTTCACGGCGAGTGGAGAAATCGCTGATGAACAGAGTGCCGAGGACTTATCGTTCATCGGTTCCGAGTATGACGGCGGATACGCAGAATATGTCTGCTGGCCGCTCGAACTTTGTTACGACATGCCCCTTGCCTCCTATACGGACAGTGCGGTCTTCTCGGTCAGTGGATTGACGGCGTGGCACATGGTCGAACAATTGGATTTACAAAAAGGACAGACGGTTCTCGTAACAGGTGCCAGTGGTGGTGTCGGCTCACTCAACGTCCAGATTGCGAAACGTGTCTTCGGAGCCCGTGTCGTCGCACTCGTCGGTGACTTGAAGCTGACGGATCAATTGCACGAACTCGGGGCGGACTTGGTCGTTTCCTACCGTGAGCAGAACTGGGATCAGCAGGTCATGCAAGAAGTCGGTCCGGTCGATGCGATTCTCGACGTCGTCGGCGATGCGGTGTTTAAACAAGGACTGGATCTGCTGAAGCGCGGCGGAACGTACTGTATTTCCGGATCGTCCGGGGGACAGGTGACGTCGCTCGATTTTCGGACGCTTTACTTGAAACATATCCGTCTACAAGGATCTGTCCTTGGCAATCGCCATGATTATGAGAAATTACTGGAGGCCGTTCGGACGCAGACGATTCAGCCCGTCATCGACCGGACGTTCCCGCTCGCTGAAGCGCGAGAAGCCCAAGCGTACTTCAAACAAGCAGGTAAATTCGGCAAGGTCGTCTTGCTACCATAAGAGAAACCGAACAAAACGAGCTATCCTCTTCCTGTGATGGAAAGGATAGCTCGTTTTCGTATCGTTAACGATTTGGCAAGATGTAAAAAAACGTGACGGTCGAGCTGACAGGCTCCTCTTCCATATAATCGATGAATTCCTCCTGTGATTCATGAATCGTATACCGGTTGCCCGGAAAGAGTTCCGTTACCCAGGTCGGAACGTGTGAAGCGAGAGGGAACGACTGAATCCGCGCGAGTGGGAATGGGGTTCCGTCCGGATTCGTCGTGTGGACATGTAGTGCGTCTTGTGAAGCATCCTCGAGGACAATCGTTATGTAAAGCTGATGTTCAATCTGTTTTTCCGCTAGTTTTTGTTGCATGTCCTGCATAGCGCTCAACGCGATCCGAAGATGTGCTTTACGAATGCGCAGACTCGCGTTGCCATGTCCATAAAAGTCAGGGTGCTCGTGCCAGTCGTTAAACCAAACGTCTGAATCAATATAGGCTGGAGAAGAAAAACTGTTGAATTCAAGCTCGAGATTTTTAAAATAACGGCGTTTGCCGCGGAATTTTTTCATGAGCAATGTACCTTTCGTTAAAGGGATTTTTTTATTTTCATAAGGGAAGTAAGGCGAATACACTAAAAATTGGGTAAAGAAAAACCAATGACTTGAATGGTGCGACTCGTATTAATCGACGGTGGAAAGGTGGAGCCTTCATGGAAGCATCGGTCTATGATCTGCAAGAGACGAGAAATAAAATCGACAAGGAGCTGACGATTCGATCGAGCAATGCTGTCATCTTGATGTGTGCGATTTTCATCGCCTCGATCGGATTGAACTTGAATTCGACCGCTGTCATCATCGGAGCGATGTTGATTTCGCCGCTGATTAATCCGATTCTCGGTCTCGGTATGGCGTTAGGGATCTCGGATATACCTCTGTTCAAGAAAGCACTTCGGCTGTTGCTCGTCCAGTTGACGATCAGCATCGTGACATCGACCGTCTATTTCTATTTTTCGCCTTTGACGGCAGCGAGTGATGAACTGATTGCGCGGACGTTCCCGACGATTTGGGACGTACTGATCGCCTTTGCTGGGGGAGTCGCGGGATGGATTGGTTTACGCAAGAAAGGGGCGAATAATATCGTTCCCGGTGTCGCGATTGCCACCGCCTTGATGCCACCAGTCTGTACGGTCGGGTACGCCATTGCGAATCAGAACATGACCTACGCGCTTGGTGCTAGTTATCTGTTCCTGATCAACTGTAGTTTCATTTTGATCGCGACGTTCCTCGGTGTCAAATGGCTCTTACGGACGGATCAGAGTTTACGGATCCAGGCATCAAAACGAATCAATCGTTCCTTGATCGCGCTAGCCTGTCTCATCAGTATACCAAGTGTCTATACAGCCTATCTGCTTAGTCAGGACAGTTTGTTTGAGACGAATCTTGACCGTTATGTCGAGGAGACGTTTCAAGAGACGTTCGTCGTTCAGCATAGCTATGACGAGAAACGCCAGCAATTGACGGTGACGACGTTAGGCAAACGGTATGATGCACGTGAACGGGAACGGCTGGAACAGTCGCTAGACGACTATGGACTATCACGTGTCAAACTGACCTTGATCCAGATCCCTGATTTGAATCAACTTGATCCTGACCAACTAGAGAAATTGTTTAATGAACGTATGCAGTGATGACGGAACTGAGGAGGAAAGAGCATGCTGGCGTTCTTTATCTTGATCCGAAATTTTTTTCATGTCATCCGTATCTTATTCAAGCAAGAAGAACAAAAGGCATTGATGATCATGGTCGGGGCACTTTTCTTGATTGGGACGGTCTTCTATCACAATGTCGAACAGTTCAGTATTCTGGATGCCTTCTATTTCTCCGTTATGACGCTCGCGACGGTCGGATACGGGGATCTCGTCCCTCAGACGGCGTTCGGTAAATTGTTTTCGATCGTGTATGTCATGCTTGGCGTCGGTGTTCTCAGTGCCGTCATCGTGAACTTCAATATGGCCCTAAAACAATATCACCGGGACAAGAAGAAGAAGGAGGAGCAGAAATGAAACCACATCTGACGCACTTCTTGCATTGTCTGATCCTCGGAGCAATCGTCGGATTGACGGCTGCCTTGTTTTTAAGTGGTGTGAACGCATCAATTCATTTTGTGTGGGAAAGGTTACCGTCTGTACTCGATGTATCTTTCTATGGACTTGGCGTCGGTCTACTCGGTGGTATCGGTGTGGGTCTGATTCAAAAGTCGGTAGGTGATTACCCGAAGACGATGCATGAGACGCTTGCTAACTTCAAGCAAGAAGGTCGTATACCTTATCACGGTGCTCTCTGGAAAAACGCCGTTGCCGCATGGATCGTGCTGACGTGTGGAGCGAGTTTAGGACCGGAAGCTGCACTGATCAGCATCTTAGGGGGAATGGTGACGTGGATCGGTGACCGGTTACGGTTGACGGAGCCGGAACGGCAAAGTTTCTTGCAGACGGGATACGCTGCGATGCTAGCGACGATATTTCATGCCCCGTTCGTCAGTGTCTCTGAAGCGATCGAGGAGGAACCGATGCAACGAGCAACGTCACGCTGGCAAAAGATACAACGCATCTTTTATTACGGCATTTGTACGCTCGTCGCAATTACCTGTTTTCGTTTCATCATGCACCTCGTACCCCATGACCGCTTGTTCGCAATCAAGATACCACCGATTACGTGGAATGCGACTGTCATGTGGTTCATCCTTCCGGCGATTCTCCTCGGTATCGCGTTCGGACTCTTCTTCTTATGGATGGAGCGGGTGACGAACTGGATGGTCTCTCGCGTCGGCAATCCAATCCTTCTCGCACTCATTGCGGGAATCGCGATTGGTCTTGCATCCATGCTCACACCTTACTTACTGTTTTCTGGTGAACATGAAATCCTAGACTTTACGAAGGAAGGAGCCTCCTGGTCAATCGGCGCCTTATTGTTGCTTGCGATCGGAAAGGTGGGATTGACGCATCTTTGTTTTTCCTGCGGCTGGAAAGGTGGAAAGATATTTCCGTTGATTTTTTCGAGTACAGTCCTGGCATTCTGTCTCAGCCAATTAAGTCCGTTCATGCCTGGATTGATCGTAACACTTGTCGTCACGGCAAGTTGTGCTGTCGTCTTGCGTCAGCCACTCGTGACCGCTACGCTTCTCCTCTTTCTATTCCCGTTGCAATTCTTTCCGTTGATCCTACTTGTCTGTCTTGGCGTTCAACAATTCATGAAATACTACGGAAACCATCTTTCATTATCCGATAAATAAATTTATGACTTACTAAATTATTCGTTATTTGTCTTATGGATTAAATGAATCTATACTTTTCAGGAAGACCTAGTAAAAGGAGAACACACATGATTGATTTTGAATGGTATCGGAGTTTCATTCACGTTTACCAACAACGTTCCGTCTCAGCGGCAGCCCGAATTCGCTTTTTGACGCAACCGGCGGTCAGCCAGCATATCGCGGCACTGGAAGCAGAACTAGAGACATCCTTGTTCATCCGTGCGCCACGGCAAATGATTCCGACGGACGCGGGAACAGCTCTCTATACACAAGTCGTCGGATTGATTGATCGGCTCGAGGAGTTATCGCTTGAGATGAAGTACGAAGCAGGGGAACAACCTCGTCCGGTCTTGAAGTTCGGGGGACCGACGGAATTCGTCACGCATGGGATCGTACCGAAGCTACCGCTCGACGTCGCACAGTTCACGGTAGTCTTTGATTTGACGGTTCCCTTGTTGCAACGCTTGCTTGCGAATGAGCTCGACTTCATCATCTCAACGAAGCGGATCGATGAACCGGGCGTCCAATACGTCCCGATTGCTGACGAACGCTTTCATTTGATCGCCCCGATCGGCTACGAAGTTCCGGAAGCGGATCTAAAGGAATGGATGGACCGACAGCGATGGATTAGCTACGGACTTGAGTTACCGATCATTCGTCGGTACTATCAGACGCAGTTCGGAGAACGACCTGGGATCCGTCCTGAAATGATCTTACCGAACGTAGATGCGATACTAAAAGCGATCGAAGCAGGACACGGGATCAGCGTCTTGCCCGATTATCTCGTCGAGGAAGCGGTCAGTGCTGGACGAGTACAACGGATTGCGCCGGAACGATTCGCGACGAATCAGTTATACGTCGCCTATCGAACGGACTCGCGCCACGATCCGGTTTTGCAACAGGTGATTAAGGCGTTAGGTTGAATTGTATGAAAAAAGTCCAATCCACAAGCAAATGCTGAGAGGATTGGACTTTTTTTGTATGAATTACATATTACTTTGATACGTCATCTAAGAACGTCAAGTATCGATCAACGACGAGATTGGCACTGTCTGCTCGATAGGCTTGATAGTGTGGTGAGGCGACATGCTGATCGAAAGCGTCTTGATCACGCCATTGTTCATAAAAGTAAAAGACGTTCGGATCATCGATAGCGCGATGTGTCTGATACGTCAGGCACCCTGCCTCGGCACGCGAAGGGGCGATCACACCTTCGATGATAGAAGCGAGCTGTTCGCCTTGATTCGGATGCGCTTCGATCCGGGCAATCAGTTGAATCATCTAAAAGACCTCCTATGAAAAGAGATCCTTCATCCAAAGGATCTCTTGTTTCGATTAGTTGAGTGTATTAATGACGGCTTTCGCGACCGCAATCGTGGACTGTGGATTTTGACCCGTGACGAGGTTTCCGTCGACTTGGACGTTTTCCGTGAAGTTGTCAGCCTTGATGATGTTCGCACCGAGTTCACGAAGGCGTGTCTCGAGCAAGAATGGCATGTAGACGTCAAGACCTGTTGCGCGTTCTTCTTCATCCGTGAACGTTGCGATCGTCTTTCCAGCGACGAGTGGTGTTCCGTCTGAGAGTGTCGCACTGACGAGTCCAGCTGGTCCGTGGCAGACCGCAGCGACCGTCTTGTTCGCTTCAAACAATGTCCGAAGGGCGTTGTTCAAGGCATCACTTTGTGGCAAGTCGAACATCGTACCGTGTCCACCTGGCATGAAGATTGCATCAAATGTTGAGAAGTCCTGGATTGCTTTTAAATCAAGTGTCTCTTTCAAGAGTGGAGCTGTCGCTTGGATCTCAGCTGGAACTTCGTCTTCAAGGCTCCGTGCGTCGATTGGTGATTCGCCGCCGTTCGGACTTGCAACCGTGACAGTGTATCCCGCGTTCTTGAACTCAATGTATGCTTCCGCGAACTCCGACAACCAAAGTCCTGTCGCGTGACCTTCCTTCATTTCTTTTGCGTTCGTGACGACCATTAAGATGTGTTTACTCATGATATGTTCCTCCTTTTTCGTTTGCCGATTGGCTACGTGATTAGAATACGCCCAACTCTAACGAAAAACAAATTAATAAAAATGAGCTTATCGATAAATAAATTTATACATAAAAATAAAAACTGCTTCCTACCATGATGGCGGAAGCAGTTTGAAAGATAGATTAACGTACGTCAGAAGAATAGTTAGCTAACATCGAGTGACTTCGTACCGTCACGATGACACTGGCAAGACTCGCGACTGTTCCGAGGACGGCGACGATGATCGTCGAGGAACCGTTCGGAATCAAGAAGCCGACCGGAATTAGTCCGACGAAGCTAAAAACGATCAGTGATTGATAAATGACATTGACGATCTTCAGTACAGGGTGTTCGAAAAACGATAGGATGAGTGGTGGTAGGAATAAGACGACAATTAGTCCAATCGCGATGTAGACCGATAACGGCTCCTCAAACGAAATGGCATTGCCTGTTGAATGGCGTGCTGCGACGAGCACGGCGACGATCGCGACGCATAAGGTTACACAAACGAACGTTAACCGTTTTAGCATATGAATCCCTCCTTTTTACTCTGATTCCATAATAAACCATTTTTCAAATGGAAGACAATCTTTTTCCGGACGTCCAGTAGTGACGAATCGCTTCGATGATGACGTCAGGACGATCCCAGTGTAATAGATGTCCTGTCTCGGGGACGAAATGGACCGTCGCTTGCGTCATCTCATGTAATCGGTTCGTCGCCTGCTGACGGATCGATGCTTGATCTGTCGGTAACGTAGCGACGTACAACTGAATGTCCACTGGTGGAACGTCCGGGAGGAAATCAAGAACATCCTCGTAGTGAAGCGCGCGTACGATCGCAGCAGCCGTCTCTCCTCGCGCATGCCAGTGGTATCGTCCTTGCTCCATCCGAAGAAGATCGGCACCAGCTAGATCGAGGGAGGGCGAGCGACGTGCATCCGGAGCATAGACGGCAACATCCAAAAATTCGTCCCATGTTGAAACGGAATCCTCGAAATCTTGTTCATAAAAGGCGACTTCTTCCTCTACAGAACGACCGTAAAGTCGTTTACTGTGATAGCCGCCGTCAATTAAAATCGTGCCGAGCACACGATCCGCATGTTCAATCAAATAATAGAGCGAGAGTACACTGCCCCACGAGTGCGACAAGGCATAGCACCGCTTGATATCAAGGATGTGTAAGACTTCGTCGATCCAGCCCGTAAAGGGTTTCATGCGATAGTGTAGGGGATCTGAGAAAGCTGGTGTTTTGCCGTGACCGGGTAAATCAATCGCAATCAGACGGAATTCGTCCGCGAGCGCTTCAGCGATTTCGATGAAGCTGAGACTCGTACTGCCGAGTCCGTGCAGACAGACGATCGTCGGAAGCTGTTCGTTTCCCCATTCCGTAATATGAACGGATTGATGCTGACAGGTGATCGTATAACGTTTCATTTGCCGTCTCCTTTTTTCTTTTTACTGTACCATGAGGAGAATGTTGGGAATTGAAAAATAAGGAAACTTTCTTTAAGGAGTAGCGTAGAGTAAGATAATACGTCATTTACATAGAGGAGAATTCACATGGAAACCATCATCACGATGCTCTTAACAGCCGTTACCTTATATGGACTCGGTGTCCTTGTCACGAAAGTAAAAGAACGCTTGCGTTAATCAAAATAAGTTCAAAGGAGTCCGTCATGTTTCCAATCGTAAAACAAGAATTCACGAGCAGCTTCAAAAGCATCAAAGCGATTCTATTGATTCTTTTTCTGACGATCACGTCCGTCTTCACAGCATCGTATTTGACGAGGCATCCGGAACTGCTTGCAGGCGTTAATCAACCGTCTGCCTATACTTCAAGCATTAAGTTCTTCATCCTGTTCTTCGGTTTTCTGTTCGTGGCTGCGTTATCACACGACATCATCAATCGTGAAATCGAGACGCGGACGATTCGTTTACTGGTCACGAAGACGTCGCGTCTGCGAATCGTTTTGGAGAAGTTTCTCGGATCATTGTTGTTCTGGTGCGCGACGCTTACGATCAATTTTCTGATTGTCTCGCTCTACGCGCAGCAATGGTTCTGGATGGATTATCTGACGATTCTGATCGTCATCCTATATCTCACCAGTTTCAACATCTTTTTATCTACGATGATTGCGAAGCCTGGTTTGACAGTGTTTCTCGGTATTTTTCTCGGGATCGTCGTACCGATCATCGGTCTCTGGTCAGCATTCTCGGATAAATGGTATCTAATACCGTTTCAATACATCTTGCCGTACCACGCTGTCATCATGTCTGGAACGTTATTACTGTTACCTGTTTTATGGAGTGGGTTGTTTTTGACTGTCTCCTATCTCACGTTAAAGCGAAAGGATTTGTAACATGAAAGCGATTGAAGTAAAAGGGTTGAAGAAATCGTTCGGTGCGAAGGAAGTCTTACGAGAGGTGAATTTGACGGTCGAACGAGGAGAAATCTTTGGTTTTTTAGGTCGTAATGGTGCTGGGAAATCGACGTTCATTCAGATTGTGACCGGAATCACACAAGCGACAGGCGGAACTGTCGCACTTCTCGGTGAACCCGCTGATCAACTGGATGCCATCAAACAACGGATCGGGGTCATGCCGGATACATCAAATCTGTATCATGATATGACGGCACGTGCGTTTCTTAACTATATGGCAGGATTATCAGGAGTTCGCATCACGAAGCAAGAAGTTAGAAGATTGCTTGAACAAGTCGGATTAAGCGGGACGGAGCGACAAAAAATCGGGAGCTTCTCGTTCGGGATGAAGAAAAAGATCAGTATCGCACAAGCGCTCACCGGAAATCCGGAATTACTCTTTTTAGATGAACCGACGTCCGGTCTTGATCCAGAATCGGCGATCGAGATCCAGCGATTGTTGCTTGCATTAAAAGCGGACGGAAAAACGATTTTCTTAACCTCGCATAACTTGAATGAGATCGAAAAGATGTGTGACCGTGTCGCCATCATGACGGAGGGAAGAATCGTCCGCTATGGAACCGTCGCGTCCTTACAAGAAGCAATGAGGCAGGAGATTCAAATCCGTATTCGGACTGTTCCGCGATTAGCGCCATCGCATCTGCCAGCATACGCTCGGCTTTTGTCGCAAGCTGATGATTGTACACGGCTTGATTTATCGACGGAAGAGGATATTCCAGAGTTACTCGTCATGCTTGCGGAACAAGACGTCAAAGTCTACGAGGTGCAGATCGAACGTCAATCGTTAGAAGAGATTTTCTTAGCGGTCTGACCGACTAGCCTCTAATTCCGTCTCCGGAACATCTTCGAGTAAAAGACGACCCCAGTCATTCCACTGACCGTACATCTGATTCCGTTTCGTTTTTTCAATCAACGTTTGCAGGCGTTTTTCATAGAGAACGGGATTCTTGCGTACACTTTGAATCGTATCAATCCGGATCCGTCGATAGAGCTCCGGGAAGTCATTAAACTGTTCATAGACGATCGGGTCTTCTTGTATTCGCGCCTGGATGGCGTCATCGATGACGAATGCATCAGCACGCATGTCTGGTAGAACCTGTCGTCCGGACGGTTGCATCAAGCCGAGGCGTTCCAAGCGACGGACCCGTTCCTTGTTCAGTTCGGTCCAGTTACTGTTCTTTCGACGCGGGGTGAAGCGTTGCGCCAGTTCACCGTCTTCGGTCTTCTTTGCAATTCCATCAATCCAGCCGAAGCAAAGTGCCTCTTCGACGGCATCGAGATAAAGTAACCCGTCCCCGATTTGTTTTCGACTGAGAATCACCCAACAGAAGGACGCGTGATCCGCGTGGTTCTTCAGCCACTGTCGAAAGCCATCGCGATCGGTAAAGCGTAAGACATTCGTAATTTCCATGTTCGTTCCTCCATTTCAGATAGCAGTGCCCCCTTCACGTCACGCGAGGGGGCACTTTTTTTCATTAACGCAACGGATCATGATGAAAGACACAATTCCGACCACTCTTTTTCGCTTGATAGAGGGCAGCGTCTGCCTGCTGGATCGTCTGCAGAAAATTATGCGTCTCAGACGGTTGATGAGTTTGACGAGATACACCAATCGATAACGTCACTTGCAGCGGTTCCGTCGCTGATAACTCATACGTCCGTTTGGCGCAGGCTTCACAGATTTGTTCTGCGAGTCGACGCGTCTCCTGCAACGAATGCTCCGGCAAAAGCATCATGAACTCTTCGCCACCGAATCGACCGAGCACACAAGTTGGGGGACAATACGATGTAAGCAAAGAGCTGATTTGCCGCAAGATATGATCGCCGCGGTCATGACCGTAAGTATCATTGACCTGTTTGAAATGATCGACATCGATGATCATGATTGAAAAATCCGTCTGTTGTGATTTGTAACGTTGGACGGTCTCTTCTAGGCGACGTCGATTATCAAGCCCTGTCAACGTATCCGTCAAGGCGAGACGCCGATGCATCCGGACTTGATTAAAGTGCCAGCGGACTTGATGCAAGATGCTGTGCAACAGGAGACCGGCACAGCCATTCCCGACGAGAAAGATCGTCATCGCGGTCATGTCATTCGGTTGAACATGTTGAACGTATGGTAAACAGAGAATGAGTGCAATCGTGAAGATGACCGGAAACGAGATGAATCGATCCGGTGCTTCATTTTGTAAGTACAAGACAACGATGCTGACGATCAGATACGTACCGATCAGCCAATAGGCATGAGCGGAATCAAAAACGAACGTTTGAAGGGAAGCGAAGACGAGGGTCGTGATGAAGCCGCTACTGATGCCTCCATAAATGAAAGCGATGACGATCAAGGTAATCGACAAATCGAAACGGAATCCCTCATAGGTGATGGCGTTATGGATGACCCAGTAGCCGGCACCTGTCGCAAGAGTCAGTACTAACAGATTTTTCTTCAGCCAGCTGTCGAACGTGTTTCGAAACTGAAATCGTTTAAAAAAGAACAGGGAGATGAGCACGAAGAAAAAGGTCAGAGCGACGTTGAGGATAAGATGGTTCAGCGTATTCCACATATTCGTGTTCCTCTCAAATGAGTTCTGAAAAATAACTACAAAAAAATGTTTCATTCAATGAATATTTATTCTATATAGCCAACGATACCCTAAAGATGTATGAAAATATCTTGATTTCCGTATATTTTAAAAAAGATTAGATTTCTTCAACTAAATCAATAATACTCTGAGATTTTCTCACGTGAAGACTCGACGAGATAATCAAGTGAGACGAAATTGCGAATGAATGCATACGAGCCAATTTCCTCGATGGATACGCCTAATCTCTCTGCCTGGTGACTGCGGACGTCTTCTGTTGATTGCAATATCTCGAAGCCTGCCGCTTGCATCCGCTCCCCGTCGAATTCGAGCGTAACGACATCTCCATCCTGCCAATCATTTTTTAATTGATGAAAGTGCGTTTGATACGCTGCGCTTGGAGGATCGACTTCAAAGGCGATCCAGCCTGTTGGTGCATCGATTTGGAATGTCGGTGACAATCCACCGCGTGTCACGATTGATTTCATGTGATGCCGATGTGTCATATGGCGTAATAGCATGGTCAGACCACTCCTTTTTCCTCTATTATTACGCGACAGCGTCAGAATATCGAGAAAAATTTTCAAAAGAGATGGAAGAATCTTGGATTTTTCTGGTATACTACGTTTTCGGAAAGCGTTTGCACAAAAGGGGGAGAATACATGCAACCATATGCCGTTAAAGCAACGGGACTGACGAAACACTATCAAATCCTACAACGGGAACTGGGACTACGTAGAGCGATCAAAGCGTTATTTCACCGAACGTACCGGACGAAAGAGGCGGTCAAAGCGATTGATTTGACGATCGCGCCAGGAGAACGGGTCGGCTATATCGGTTTCAACGGTGCCGGGAAATCAACGACGATCAAGATGCTCGCTGGTGTCTTGCGTCCGGACGCGGGGAACGTCCGGGTATTCGGACTTGATCCACACGCCGACCGCGTCAAGAACGCGTCACAAATCGGAGCCGTCTTCGGTCAGCGGACGCAACTGTTCTGGGACATTCCGGTCCAAGAATCGTTTGAGCTGTTGAAGGAAATCTATCAAGTACCGACGTCCGAGTTTGCCGAGACACTCGCGTGGTTTCGGGAGAAACTTGATCTCGCACCGCTTCTAGACGTACCGGTCCGACAACTGTCGCTCGGACAAAAGATGCGCTGTGAACTAGCCGCAGCCTTCCTGCATCGACCAAAAGTCGTCTATCTCGACGAACCAACGATCGGGCTTGATATCGAGATCAAGGAGACGATCCGTCACTTCATCCGCGAGATGAGTGATCGCTGGGGAACGACCGTCATCTTGACGACGCACGGCATGCAGGACATCGAGGAAGTTTGTGACCGTGTGATCGTCCTCGACGACGGTAAAATCATCTATGACGATACGATCGATCAGTTAAAGGCATCCTTCAGTCACGAGCGGACACTTCGAATCACGCTCGAAGAACCGGTGCCGTTCGCTTTACCGACAGTGTTGATCAATCGTGTGATCATGTTTGAGACGGATGAACTAACGTATGAGCTCGCCTTCGACGACCGAGAACTGTCGAGCGGTCAAGTCATCAAGGAAATCGTTTCGCTGTACGCCGTTCGGGACGTCTCCGTGTCCGTACCGAAGATGGAGACGTTAATCCGCAAGCTCTACCAAGCGGGGATCAGTGCATGAGAATCCGTAAATATACCGCGTTGATGCGGTCCCAAATCAAAGTTGATCTCGCCTACACAGCCTGGTACTGGGCAAGCATGTTTAGTGTGACGATGCGTCTGTTCATCCTCTATTTCTTCTGGCAAGCCGTGTATGCCAATAAGACCGATGTTTCCGGTATCTCGCTGTCAACGATGCTGACGTATGCGGTGCTTGCGACGATGATCGATCAGTTCCGCGGGGGTGCCGGACGCGATCTCGCCCGGATGATCAAACAAGGGGCGATCGCAATCGAGTTACTCCGTCCGTATCACTTGCTCGATAAGTTACTCGCCCAAGACATCGGCTCAAAAGTCTCGGTCTTGTTCCGCTCGATCCTACCACTCGTCCTCGTCTCGATCTTGTTCATCGGCGTGGATCGACCACAGTCATGGCTAGCTGGCATTGCCTTCGTCGGTAGCGTGATTTGTGCCGTGTTGCTCGCGACATTGATTGATCTGCTCGTCGGCATCTTTGCCTTCTATACCGTCAACATTTGGGGACTATCCGTCTTACAAGACGCCGTCATCACGATCATGTCCGGTGCAATCGTCCCGTTGACGCTGTTCCCGGACTGGTTTCAGACGATCAGTCTGTACTTACCGTTTGCTTCACTCGTCTACGTCCCGGTTGCGATCTATACGGGAGAAATTGGTGCAAGCGGCATCCTGCAGGCGTTACTGATTCAAATCGGTTGGTTGATTGGGTTCTTTGTCATCTTGCGGATCACGTTTGCGCTTGCAATCCGGAAAGTGACGGTGTTCGGCGGATGAAACGATACATAAAACTCTACTGGTTGTATGCCAAAAGTCATTTTAAGGTCATGATGGAATATCGGATCGATTTCCTGATTGGTGTCTTGTCGGTCTTCGGTCAACAGTTCGCCTCACTCTTTTTCCTGTCGGTCGTCTTTCAGCATATCGAGACGCTAAACGGTTGGGACTTTTACGAGATCCTATTCATTTACGGGATTGCCTTTTTAGGACGAGCCTTACACCATATCTTCTTTGATAACTTGTGGACGATCGGCTGGCAGTACATCCGGACCGGGAATCTGGATCGGTTGTTGATGCGCCCGGTCAATCCACTGTTTCAAATCGTCGCCGAGCGCGTTCAGCAAGACGGGTTCGGTCAACTGTTGATTGGCGGTGGCGTACTGTACATCGCCTCGGATCATCTCGATATGATCTGGAGCTTCGGTGATGTCTTGATGCTGATCGTACTTGTTCTTTCAAGCGGATTGCTCTATATCGCGATCAACCTGTTTTTTGCGACGTTCTCGTTCTGGATGGTCGACAGTTTACCGGTCGTCTCAGCGGTCTTCAGTCTGAGTGATTTCGCTCGTTATCCGATGACGATCTACTCGAAGGTGTTGATGTTCGTCTTGACCTACATCATCCCGTTCGGATTTACTGCCTTTTATCCGGCGATGTATTTCTTTGATGGAAAAGGCTATGGAGTGATGGCGATTGCGACACCACTTGTCGCGATCATCGCCTGTTTGATCGCTTATCGTTTCTGGTTGTTCGGACTGAAGGCATTTGCGAGTACGGGATCATGAAATAAGAAGAACCTTGAAGTGTTGCGACGCTTCAAGGTTCTTTTTGGATGTTTTTATCAGCTCGTTCGTAAAGATTTTGCATAGTTGAAAGATCAGCGATGTCAACTGTGTACAGCAATGGATGATGGTTAAAAATCAGGTTAAGAAAAATAATCCGTTCCCTTGATTCCTGAAAAAGGAAATTTTAAGTGTCTTGATTTTGTATAATGAAGAGGGAAGACGGAAGGAATATAAACATTATTCAAAGGAGGAGTGTAGTGAGATGAGAGTCGTAAGAGTTGACCGATTGGTAGTGGCATTGAGCATCTTTAGTGGACTTCTCGTATCCTTGGGTCGCTCGACGCAAGTGTATCCGCAATCAAGCAGCGGCAATGGTAATCTAGGGCTTATACCGCTCCTGCTACTCCTATTGATTTTTCCATTTGGCATCAGTCTCGTGGTGCAATGGATGAGAGCAGCGCGGTTACGTTTTTTATCCCTAATCGGTTTATCGATCTGTACGATGATCTATCTTGTGTGTGGCATCTTCTATCAAGTCGAGCAATTCAGCCAGTATCAAGTTTTCGTTAAACAACAAGTTAGGGCGGAGAATGGAACGATCGATGAGAGTTACTTAACAAGTATTACGTCGGTACCTTCGCCCTATATGAACAGTCAGTTCTTTAACAGCAATACTTTCTTGATTTACTGGGCAAGCATCTTATTAGTGGCAAGCTTGATTGCATGGTGGACTCGAAATAAATCGTTATTGTCGGATTCAGATAAAAGGAATACGTTCCCATTTGAACAATGAAAGAGTCCTTCTCTCTACTGTGCTTTCAGAAGAGAGAAGGACTCTTTTGTTATAACGATTACGCGCATTTAAAAATGATCGCTTTGCATCTTATGGAGCAATTGATCGAACGTCTCGTGGTCCTTTGATGTAAAGGCACGGAAATAGCGATCATCAATCTCTTCGATCTCAGGAGCTGATGTTTGAATCAGCGCTGCACCATCTTCCGTCAAGAGAATCCGTTTTTCCCGGTTGATTCGTTTTCGGATGACGAGGTGTTCCGCCAGCAACTTCTTGACCGTTTGCGAAATGGCACCGCTTGAGAGTTCAAGCGTGCGTTCAAGTGATTTTTGCGTCGCACTCTCTTGATGATACAGGGTCATCAATAAATCAAATTGGGACTTCGAGAGTCCTTTTGGTTTCAATACATCGTTGACTTCTTTCGAATAACGAGAATGGATCCGCTGAATGGCGTTCCAGTGTTGCATTGAAGATTCGAATGTGAAGGTCATGATTTTTCCTCCTCTTCTGTCATGCAGGGTTGAGCTTATCGAAGAAACGGATTAATTCTTCCTGTTGTCGAGCCGTCAAAGCGGCGAATTGTTCTTGTTGAAAACGTTCGTAAGCGGGCAACACTTCTTGCAGAATAGCTGTTCCTTTTTCCGTCAATAGCAGATAGTTCGTCTTCCATTTGCGCTTGCGGGTGATGAGTTGCCGATCAAATAAACGTTTGATTCCGTGTGAAATCGTGCCATCGGTCACTTGGATCCGTTCCGCGATTTCCTTCTGGCTCGTGCATGAGGTCGTTTGTAGGCAACGCAATACTTCAAGATTCGTATGGGAGAGATCCCATTGTTTCAAGAAAGCATTGACGCGCTTGATTTGTTGATTATGATACGTCGAAATCGTATGCCAGCATGTCATGGGATATGTCTCTGTCATTGTTGTCATGGGGAACCTCTTAAATGTAGAATGTACTGCTGATGAATTACTTTTACCATACCATATTAAAAATATGTAGTGCTACTAGTTTGAACGCAAACCCATCACTTCCCATCATTGCCTAGGAACTGTATAAAAAAGACCTGAACAAGTCAGGTCGGTTCAGGAAGGAATCCCATTCGAAAGCGTGAGATAGGAATCCGTTAACTGGAATCCATATTTCGTAAAACATTGATCTGAGACGCGTCCTTGTAAGGTGATCGTCGCATAATCACCACGAATCGCGTAATGAGTGTACTTTTTTTCAATATCATGAATCAACGACTCAAGTAACAGACCACGCTCGCCGAGCCCTTCTTCACGAACGTTGATCTCAAGTAAACAGAATGTACCGTATTCGGTGAGGGACGTGCGCTCCGTTCGTTCATGAAGCACGGTTAAGAACGAACGTTTTGAGATGAGAGATCGACTATTAGGTGGTTCAAGAATCGTAACGTAATAACTGAGCGCTGGGGGGCGCATGTTGCGCGTGACTTCGACGACTTGCCGCTGATTGTTGTACGCGAGACCAACAAATTGTTCTTGTGGATGATGCGGCACGGTCAGTCCTTCTTGCTCACAAACGGTTTGCCACTCGGCTTCTGGAATCCAGACAGCCTCTTCGGTTTTCGCTAAAGCTTTAAAGAACTTCACGTTGAACGGATGACCTCCTATAGGGTATGTAAAATGACTATTCCCATCATGCCTGATGGCTAGACAAAAAACGAGTTACAATCTGACGACAAATGATCTTCCTTTGCTATAAGTATACCGTGAAATTTCGTTTTGAAACAGACTACACCTGAATCAATCGACTGTCTATACTAAGTGTATCCAGTCAGGAGGGGAGCGTATGAAACCAGTCGAAGGTCCGTTTTTCCATGGCACGAAAGCCACGTTGCGAATCGGTGACGAATTGAAACCAGGGCACGCGTCGAATTTTCGTGAACGACCGCTCCAGCACGTCTATTTCACAGCAACACTTGATGCAGCGAAGTGGGGCGCGGAGCTCGCACAATCTGACGCTCCGGAGCATATCTACCTCGTCGAGCCACTAGGAGCGTATGAGGATGATCCGAACTTGACGAACAAACGGTTCCCAGGCAATCCGACTCGGTCGTATCGTTCGACTGAACCCGTGAAGATCATTGCTGAACTCGGAACGTGGGAGCGGCATACAGATGAAGAGATTGAGACGATGAAAGCATCCTTGCAGCGGTTACGCGCAGAAGGGAAGGATATGATCATTGACTAAAAGAGCGGGGGGAGAAAAGCTTGCCTGTACATGCTTTTAAATCGATCCAACCGACGAATGTGAACGTCATTGATCAATTATTAGTCAATCACTTGCACGCCATCCGCTTGAATCAAGACGACGAGCGTTTGATCACGATCCTCGAAGATCCGTTCGTTCCACCCATTGAAACGATCGTTGGCGTCTATTGTGTCTACCGGAAATCAATTCTTGATCTGTTGCAAGGTAGGATTGCCTCCATCGAATCGTATGACTTTCAGAATGCATCTGTGAAAGACAAACTCATGACAGCAGAAAGCGTCGAAGGAGTGCTTGATATGGCGACATTCGTCGTCATTGCCTCAGAAGACGACACCTATATGTCTCACTATTTTATCGGCGGTGAGGCAGAGAAACTTAATTCGATACTAAATGTATGCTTTGGTCATCCGAATTTGATTGACGAACAAGCATCAAAACATTCTATCAAACGCTTCGAGCAGGATGTTTTGATCGTTGAAAAGATGGGATTCATGAAATTGCTTCGAAATGAATAGAGAAACTAATTGAATGTAAGATAAGCACTACCACGTATTTTTTTGTCAGAATGTACTGCAAGGTGAAGATAGAATGGTACAATATGTAAAAAGGGGGCGTTTATATGTCTCGCTTCAAACAAGAAAAGAAACAACCACTCGATCATCTCCGAGATGGTGTCGATCAAGGTCTCGGTAGTGCCGTACCACGTGGGCAAAACGACGGGATGCGTGGTCTGGAGATGCTCGCGGTGCTTGTCGTCCTCGGTGGAGGATATCTACTATATCAATGGTTTTTCTAAAGCAAGAAGCATCGCCCTTACGAGGACGATGCTTCTTTTTGTTCGATTTCACTGACGATATCATCTAATGTGACGTGAGCGAGTACCTTCTCAAGCGCGGATTGTGCGAGCTCGAAGATGGGTGTGACCGTCGATTGGATGTTTCGTCCGACTGGGCAGTCTGGGTTCGGTGCGGCATGGACGCCGAACAATTCCTTGTCCGGTACGACAGCAACGGCGTGATAGACGTCAAGCAGCGTAATCTTAGACAACGGGCGGGCGAGTCGAGCACCGGCGACACCCGGACGGACCTCGATCAGATCGGCTTTTTTAAGCATGCTCATGATTTTACGGATGACGACCGGATTCGTATTGACGCTGCCAGCAATCAAGTCGGATGTCATCTTCTCGTCGGTCGCGATCAACGAGAGAATATGGATGCCGACGGAAAAACGTGTACTGATGGCCAACGGATGATCCTCCTTCTTAAAAACATTGTTCTCTCATTATACGTCGTATTGTTCATTTGGCAAGAAACGGGGAATAGGAACAACACTGTTGACAAACAAAGTAATTGTAACTATATTGGTTACATGTAATCAAAGTAGTTACATATCAAAAGGAGGAATCATCATGAACATCGGAATCATCGGCGCAACAGGAAAAGCAGGACAATTGATTTTACAAGAAGCAATCACACGCGGACATGACGTCACAGCAATCGTCCGTAACGCAGCAAAAGTGACCGCAGACGTCATGATTCTCGAGCGCGATGTGCTCGCGCTGACGAAAGACGACTTAAACGGATTTGACGCCATCGTCAATGCGTTCAATGCAGCACCGGGTGAGGAAACGAAACATATCGAAGTCGGGCGTCATTTGATCAACGTGTTAGCAGGAAGTAAGACAAGACTATTCGTTGTCGGTGGTGCGGGAAGCCTATTCGTTGATGCCGAGCATACAGTACGTGTCATGGAAACACCGGATTTCCCGGAAGCGTATTATCCGACAGCCTCGAACATGGGAAAAAACTTGATTGAACTGCAAGGGCAACAAGACGTGACATGGACGTATCTCAGCCCCGCTGGATTCTTTGATCCGAGTGGTCAACGTACAGGAACGTATACAGTCGGCGGTGAGCAGATGATTCTAAACGCAAAAGGGGAAAGCTACATCAGTTACGCGGATTACGCCATCGCTGTAGTGGATGAGCTAGAAAACGCGCAACATCTCAACGAACGATTCTCGGTCGTTGGCGAACAAGGGTGATGGTGTAAGACCGACTCATGTAGTCGGTCTTTTTTTAATGGGCGGAGTGAGAGATACGGCGGAGGACGGATGGCATAATAGCATGGTTTGTTTAATATGAGAATAGAAACGACTAAAGGAGCTCAAATCATGATGCGACGAATGTTTAGTATCATCAGTCTGTTAGCTGTCTTGATCGTCTGTACGACGTCGACGCAACCGTCTCGGTTCGAACGTTCGAAACCGGTCGCGACGATCGAGGATCATTACGAGGGACAAATCAATTGGCCGAGTGAAAGCGATCCGTTGATAGAACTTCACGCCAAACCGTGATCTACATATTGCCGATCAAAGCCCGTCTTCTTGAAGAAGACGGGCTTTTAGTGACGTTAAATGACAGTCATTGCGTTCAAGAAGACGAACAAGAACGTAATGCCGCACGTCAAAATCAAAAAGGGGAGGACGATCAGTAATTCAAGATGCGGACGAACACCGTGGTAGAACAGAAAGAACAGTGTCAAACAGGCGGTCGTGATCGTCAACGCAAGTGAGACGATCAATTCATGAAGGGGTTCAACGAACGGAATGAGAGACGATCCAGTGATCGTGTCAAAAGCGAAACCGAAGGACAAAAAAATGAGTAAGTACAAAAGTGATTTTTGACGAAACATGCGGCATGTCTCCTTTACAGAATATACGAGCGAGAAAGCCCACTCCTTTAGGGGTGGGATGATAGCGAGTTCGGGGACGGGGTGTCTTCAGACACCGCATGTCCCCGACTGTTCTTCCTGATGAAATGCATTTATAGTAAATCTATAATGGAGTTGATTATTAGGATGAAGGAGGTGTCAAAGATGAGTCAAGTCGTCACGGTAGAAGTTCGAATCTATGCCACGCGTCGTCAGGATGCCATCCTAAAAATGATGGGCAAGACCTATATCCAGACCGCCAACCGAGTCGTGGCGAACATGGTCGCCTCCGAGGACGGGAAGAGGTGGTCGAGCAAGGACATCGACACTCCCCTTCCGAGCGCCGTGAAGAACCAACTCGCAGGAGATGCCGTCGGCATCTACAAGAAGGCGAGGAAAGAGGATTTCAAACGCATCCCTGTCCTCAAAAAGCCAGTCTGCGTCTGGAACAATCAGAACTATTCCTTCGACTTCGAGAGCATCTCCTTCCCCGTTTGGATGGACGGGAAGTCCGTGAAGATGCGATTCCGTGCTGCCATGGTTGACAAGGACAATCGGAATA
>NZ_LUCU01000010.1:0-461 GCF_001644945.1 Exiguobacterium sp. KKBO11 | reverse complement strand
AACGTACGCTCTTCGAGCCCGGCGCAATCGGCCATGACCGCCACGCTGACTTCCCGTGCGCCGGTGCTCTGCAACCAGTGCTGGACCTTGAGCACCGCTTCGTCGCCATGATCCAGGCGCGGGCTGAAAGTACTCCCGGCTGGCTTGATCCGCACCGGTTCCACCGCGAGAAAGCGTGCGGTTTCCGCGGCCAGGGTTGGCCCCAGGTAGCGCTCCACCAGTTTCAAGCCAACCTCGGTCCAGGCCATCAACCCGGCGCTGGTGATCACGTCACCGTCTTCCAGCAGCGGCAGGTTGGCCTCGACCTTTATCCGCGGGAAGCGCTCGGCCAGGGATTGGGCAAAGTTCCAGTGCGTAGTGGCTGAACGTCCGTCCAGCACACCGCTGGCGGCAATGAAGAATACCCCGACACAGATCGACGCCAGCAGGGCGCCATCGCCGTGCCAGCTGCGCAACTGCTC
>NZ_LUCU01000009.1:0-578 GCF_001644945.1 Exiguobacterium sp. KKBO11 | reverse complement strand
GGAGGCGCCCAAAGGTTCCCTCAGAATGGTTGGAAATCATTCGTAGAGCGCAAAGGCAGAAGGGAGCTTGACTGCGAGACCTACAAGTCGAGCAGGGACGAAAGTCGGGCTTAGTGATCCGGTGGTTCCGCATGGAAGGGCCATCGCTCAACGGATAAAAGCTACCCTGGGGATAACAGGCTGATCTCCCCCAAGAGTCCACATCGACGGGGAGGTTTGGCACCTCGATGTCGGCTCATCGCATCCTGGGGCTGGAGTAGGTCCCAAGGGTTGGGCTGTTCGCCCATTAAAGCGGTACGCGAGCTGGGTTCAGAACGTCGTGAGACAGTTCGGTCCCTATCCGTCGTGGGCGCAGGAAATTTGAGGAGAGCTGTCCTTAGTACGAGAGGACCGGGATGGACGCACCGCTGGTGTACCAGTTGTTCCGCCAGGAGCATCGCTGGGTAGCTACGTGCGGACGGGATAAATGCTGAAAGCATCTAAGCATGAAGCCCCCTCCAAGATGAGATTTCCCTTTGAGTAATCAAGAAAGACCCCTCAGAGACGATGAGGTAGATAGGTCACGGGTGGAAGCATGG
>NZ_LUCU01000008.1:0-580 GCF_001644945.1 Exiguobacterium sp. KKBO11 | reverse complement strand
ACCCATCATGAAGCTCTGGATCGTGCCGTTTATCGTGCCGCGTTTCCATGTCCTGCGCGTGCGGTTATCCCACTTCACCAGCACCTGGCCGAGCCGTGTTTCTTCACGCGGTTCCGCGCCAAAGGCCTTCACGACCGAATTGCAGCTGATGGCATCCGCCAGCGCGCCGCCAAGCCTCGTATCCCAGGCATTGGCAAGCCGTGCGGCCGGCGAAACATATCCCATGGGAAGCCCCACCGTCACACCGACATAGATCAGCGAGCCGAGACCGACGATGAGGCCCATGACGGGCCAGTAACTGCCGAGAACGATGGTGGCGCCCACCAGCATGACGAGCGATGGCAGAAGCGCGATGAGCAGGAGGTCATTGAGCGAATCGAGCGCCCACATGCCCCGCGTGATCTTGCGCACCGTGGAGCCGGCAAAGCTGTTCGCGTGCCAGTCCGTGGAGAAACGCTGCCCCTTGTGAAAACCGTTATTGGTAACATCCGCCATGGTTTTCAACGTCAGCCGGATGATGCCGTTGAAGATGAACCAGCGCAGCGCGACGCTGGTCAGCCCCAGCGCCACCACGATGACG
>NZ_LUCU01000007.1:0-604 GCF_001644945.1 Exiguobacterium sp. KKBO11 | reverse complement strand
GACCTTTCCAGGTCCTTCACCTACTGTCTTCCTTTTTGACTCCGTATAGAGTGTCCTACAACCCCGAAGAGCATGCTCTTCGGTTTGGGCTGTTCCCGTTTCGCTCGCCGCTACTCAGGGAATCGCATTTGCTTTCTCTTCCTCCGGGTACTTAGATGTTTCAGTTCCCCGGGTCTGCCTCACGCTACACTATGTATTCATGTAACATGTCCCATCCCATTACGGATGGTGGGTTCCCCCATTCGGAAATCTTCGGATCAAAGCATACTTACTGCTCCCCGAAGCATATCGCTGTTCGTCGCGTCCTTCATCGGCTCCTAGTGCCAAGGCATCCACCGTACGCCCTTCATACCTTGATCTAGCGTTGGTATTCTAAGAACACACGTCTTAAATGACATGGTTAATTAAAAGTTTGATGTCTTGTTGATGTCTTCAGTTTTCAAGGTGCGAGTGTCTCTTACGAGACTGAGAGACGAGCTCTCAAAACTGAACGATGGGCATGTCCCGTAAGGGACGTTTTCCTTAGAAAGGAGGTGATCCAGCCGCACCTTCCGATACGGCTACCTTGTTACGACTTCACCCCAATCATCTACCCCACCTTCGA
>NZ_LUCU01000006.1:0-868 GCF_001644945.1 Exiguobacterium sp. KKBO11 | reverse complement strand
TCGTCCGAGCCTTGAGGTAGGGGTGTGCCATCACCCCTCCTGAGACAGACCGTATAGGTTCTCAGGCTGATGGACTGTTACCATCCATCACAGGTGCGTATCGAATGTTCATCGCACCGACGGCGTCCCGATGTCCTTTAAACCCACAGGCACACGTATAGACCCTATCCCTCACCTTGTTCCTGACGGAACAGGATGGGCAGGTCTGACTCGTGTAGGCGGGGTTCACATACTCAACCTTGATGCCCGACAAGGCGGCTTTGTATTCGATGAAGGACGCGAGACGATAGAACGACCATGAGTGGAGGTTCTGGTTGTTTTTACGGCTTGTTCTTGCCGTCTGTCGGATGTTCGCCAAGAGTTCGAGGCGAATGACAGAGATTTTCTTCTGTCTTGCAAAATCGACGATGGCTCGGCTGACCTTGTGGTCCTTGTCCCGCATCCACCGCTGTTCCTTCTGATTGCGTCGTTTGATAGCCTTCGGCTTCTTCTTTTTGCCGAGTTCCTTCCGTTCCGCACGGAACTTGCGTTTCATATACTTGTTCTTACGACCGTTCCCGAAGAAACGGGTCGTGTCGTCATCGGTGACGGCGACCGCCGGCACTTTCAGTCCGAGGTCAACCCCCATCACCCGCACCCCCGTCCGAGGAACGGTCGGGACATGGACGGAAATTTGAGCGATCCACTTCCTTCCCTTCTTCGTGACCCTGAGCGTCCCGAGTTTGTTGGCAAGGAGTCGGGTATTCCGATTGTCCTTGTCAACCATGGCAGCACGGAATCGCATCTTCACGGACTTCCCGTCCATCCAAACGGGGAAGGAGATGCTCTCGAAGTCGAAGGAATAGTTCTGATTGTTCCAGACGCAGAC
>NZ_LUCU01000005.1:0-1241 GCF_001644945.1 Exiguobacterium sp. KKBO11 | reverse complement strand
GTGCGGACGGGATAAATGCTGAAAGCATCTAAGCATGAAGCCCCCTCCAAGATGAGATTTCCCTTTGAGTAATCAAGAAAGACCCCTCAGAGACGATGAGGTAGATAGGTCACGGGTGGAAGCATGGCGACATGTGGAGCTGAGTGATACTAATCGGTCGAGGCCTTGTTCTAGCAGATGCATTGTTGATGACTTCAGTTTTGAGGGTGCGAGCCTTTCAAAAAAACGAAAAAAAGTCTTGACGTTATGTGAATATAATGTTAAGATAATAAATGTCTGGTGGCGATAGCCAAGTGGTCACACCCGTTCCCATGCCGAACACGGAAGTTAAGCACTTGAACGCCGAAAGTAGTTGGGGGCTTCCCCCTGTGAGGATAGGACGCTGCCAGGCGATACATATGGAGGATTAGCTCAGCTGGGAGAGCACCTGCCTTACAAGCAGGGGGTCGGCGGTTCGATCCCGTCATCCTCCACCATTTTTATTACACTTGCCGGTGTAGCTCAGCTGGTAGAGCAACTGACTTGTAATCAGTAGGTCGCGGGTTCGACTCCTGTTGCCGGCACCATTTTTATCTTCAATGATCACCAGAATTCAATTATGAATGAAGGTTCTACCTTTTATATCCCTGCCGGGGTGGCGGAACTGGTAGACGCACAGGACTTAAAATCCTGCGGGGGTTTCCCCGTGCCGGTTCGATTCCGGCCCTCGGTACCATTTTCATTTTGATGTTTGCTGTTTGATCCTTATATTCCGCACCCTTAGCTCAGCTGGATAGAGTACTTGACTACGAATCAAGGGGTCGGGAGTTCGAATCTCTCAGGGTGCATTTTCGGGAAGTAGCTCAGCTTGGTAGAGCACTTGGTTTGGGACCAAGGGGTCGCAGGTTCGAATCCTGTCTTCCCGACCATCTTCAATTTCATTCCTTTAATGGGGCCTTAGCTCAGCTGGGAGAGCGCCTGCCTTGCACGCAGGAGGTCAGCGGTTCGATCCCGCTAGGCTCCACCATTTTTTATGACGAACTTTGAAAACTGAACGATGAGGCAAAAATCGTATTCTACGGAATACAAAAACGAATGAAGCGCAAGCTTCGTCAATCGTGACTTCGGTCACAACAACGAGCAAGTCAAACACTTCATGGAGAGTTTGATCCTGGCTCAGGACGAACGCTGGCGGCGTGCCTAATACATGCAAGTCGAGCGCAGGAAACTGACGGAACTCTTCGGAGGGAAGGCAGTGGAAT
>NZ_LUCU01000004.1:0-1326 GCF_001644945.1 Exiguobacterium sp. KKBO11 | reverse complement strand
ATTCCACTGCCTTCCCTCCGAAGAGTTCCGTCAGTTTCCTGCGCTCGACTTGCATGTATTAGGCACGCCGCCAGCGTTCGTCCTGAGCCAGGATCAAACTCTCCATGAAGTGTTTGACTTGCTCGTTGTTGTGACCGAAGTCACGATTGACGAAGCTTGCGCTTCATTCGTTTTTGTATTCCGTAGAATACGTTTTTGCCTCATCGTTCAGTTTTCAAAGTCCAATGTATTTCGTATGAAAATAATGGTCGGGAAGACAGGATTCGAACCTGCGACCCCTTGGTCCCAAACCAAGTGCTCTACCAAGCTGAGCTACTTCCCGAAAAGTGCACCCTGAGAGATTCGAACTCCCGACCCCTTGATTCGTAGTCAAGTACTCTATCCAGCTGAGCTAAGGGTGCATCATATGGTGCGGTCGAGAGGACTTGAACCTCCACGATGTTGCCACCACTAGGCCCTCAACCTAGCGCGTCTACCGATTCCGCCACGACCGCATAATGCTATTCAAATATAAATGGAGCGGAAGACGGGATTCGAACCCGCGACCCCGACCTTGGCAAGGTCGTATTCTACCACTGAACTACTTCCGCATATAAATGGTACGGGTGAAGGGACTTGAACCCCCACGTCAAAGACACTAGATCCTAAATCTAGCGCGTCTACCAATTCCGCCACACCCGCATAAAAATGGTGTGTCATGCAGGATTCGAACCTGCGACCCTCTGATTAAAAGTCAGATGCTCTACCAACTGAGCTAATGACACATAAATGATATGAAGTTAAAAAATGGGGCGACTGATGGGAATTGAACCCACGAATGCCGGAATCACAATCCGGTGCGTTAACCACTTCGCCACAATCGCCAAAATAAAAATGGTGCCGGCAACAGGAGTCGAACCCGCGACCTACTGATTACAAGTCAGTTGCTCTACCAGCTGAGCTACACCGGCAAAAGAAATGGTGGCTTTGGACGGAATCGAACCGCCGACACAAGGATTTTCAGTCCTTTGCTCTACCAACTGAGCTACAAAGCCGATATTAAAATGGCGGTCCTGACGGGATTCGAACCCGCGATCTCCTGCGTGACAGGCAGGCATGTTAACCGCTACACCACAGGACCGTTTAAGTATAAGGTGACGACTTCTATAATGATAAAACATCTATGTAAGTCTGTCAATTGTTTTATTAAAAAAACAAAAGCCTGGCAACGTCCTATCCTCACAGGGGGAAGCCCCCAACTACTTTCGGCGTTCAAGTGCTTAACTTCCGTGTTCGGCATGGGAACGGGTGTGACCACTTGGCTATCGTCACCAGACGATTGGGCTC
>NZ_LUCU01000002.1:0-2057 GCF_001644945.1 Exiguobacterium sp. KKBO11 | reverse complement strand
AACCACCGGATCACTAAGCCCGACTTTCGTCCCTGCTCGACTTGTAGGTCTCGCAGTCAAGCTCCCTTCTGCCTTTGCGCTCTACGAATGATTTCCAACCATTCTGAGGGAACCTTTGGGCGCCTCCGTTACTGTTTAGGAGGCGACCGCCCCAGTCAAACTACCCGCCTGACACGGTCCTCCAGCCGGATCACGGCTGCGAGTTAGAGACTCTATGCATGAAGGGCGGTATCCCAAGGGTGACTCCTCCGAAGCTGGCGCTCCGGGCTCGACGTCTCCCGCCTATCCTGTACATCATGCACAAAGCCTCAATATCAGGCTGTAGTAAAGCTCCATGGGGTCTTTCCGTCCTGTCGCGGGTAACCTGCATCTTCACAGGTACTATGATTTCACCGGGTCTCTCGTTGAGACAGTGCCCAAATCGTTACGCCTTTCGTGCGGGTCGGAACTTACCCGACAAGGAATTTCGCTACCTTAGGACCGTTATAGTTACGGCCGCCGTTTACTGGGGCTTCGGTTCAAAGCTTCGCTTGCGCTAACCCATCCCCTTAACCTTCCAGCACCGGGCAGGCGTCAGCCCCTATACGTCATCTTGCGATTTAGCAGAGACCTGTGTTTTTGCTAAACAGTCGTTTGGGCCTATTCACTGCGGCTCTACTCATGTAGAGCGTCCCTTCTCCCGAAGTTACGGGACCATTTTGCCGAGTTCCTTAACGAGAGTTATCCCGCGCGTCTTAGAATTCTCATCTCGCCTACCTGTGTCGGTTTACGGTACTGGCGCCTTCCCCCTCACTAGAGGCTTTTCTTGGCAGTGTGAAATCGTGACCTACGTCCCTACGGGACTCCGCGTCGTTCCTTGACTTTGATGCCTGACGGATTTGCCAATCAGACGGTCTTGAAACTTGCACATGCACTTCCATCCGCATGCGTCACTATCCTCCTGCGTCCCCCCATTGTTCAAACGGTGGATCGGCGGTACAGGAATATCAACCTGTTATCCATCGCCTACGCCTTTCGGCCTCGGCTTAGGTCCAGACTAACCCTGAGCGGACGAGCCTTCCTCAGGAAACCTTGGGCTTTCGACGGAGGGGATTCTCACCCCTCTTTTCGCTACTCACACCGGCATTCTCACTTCCAAACGCTCCACTGCTCCTTCCGGTACAGCTTCACAGCGGTTTGGAACGCTCCCCTACCATTCCTTACGGAATCCGCAGCTTCGGTGGTATGTTTAGCCCCGTTACATTTTCGGCGCGGCGCCACTCGACTAGTGAGCTATTACGCACTCTTTGAATGGTGGCTGCTTCTAAGCCAACATCCTAGCTGTCTAGGCAGCGCCACATCCTTTTCCACTTAACATACACTTTGGGACCTTAGCTGGCGGTCTGGGCTGTTTCCCTCTTGACTACGGATCTTATCACTCGCAGTCTGACTCCCGAGTATAAGTTGCTGGCATTCGGAGTTTAACTGAATTCGGTAACCCTGTGGGGGCCCCTAGTCCAATCAGTGCTCTACCTCCAGAACTCTCAACCTCGAGGCTAGCCCTAAAGCTATTTCGGGGAGAACCAGCTATCTCCAGGTTCGATTGGCATTTCACCGCTACCCACACCTCATCCCCGCACTTTTCAACGTGCGTGGGTTCGGACCTCCAGTCAGTGTTACCTGACCTTCATCCTGGACATGGGTAGATCACCTGGTTTCGGGTCTACGACAACGCACTGAACGCCCTGTTCAGACTCGCTTTCGCTACGGCTCCGCCTCATCGGCTTAACCTCGCGCGTTATCGTAACTCGCCGGTTCATTCTACAAAAGGCACGCCATCACCCGTTAACGGGCTCTGACTACTTGTAGGCATACGGTTTCAGGATCTATTTCACTCCCCTTCCGGGGTGCTTTTCACCTTTCCCTCACGGTACTGGTTCACTATCGGTCACTAGGGAGTATTTAGCCTTGGGAGATGGTCCTCCCGGATTCCGACGGGGTTTCACGTGTCCCGCCGTACTCAGGATCCACTCTGGAGGGAAAACAGTTTCAGCTACAGGGCTGTCACCTTCTTCGGC
>NZ_LUCU01000001.1:0-14611 GCF_001644945.1 Exiguobacterium sp. KKBO11 | reverse complement strand
GTGCGGACGGGATAAATGCTGAAAGCATCTAAGCATGAAGCCCCCTCCAAGATGAGATTTCCCTTTGAGTAATCAAGAAAGACCCCTCAGAGACGATGAGGTAGATAGGTCACGGGTGGAAGCATGGTGACATGTGGAGCTGAGTGATACTAATCGGTCGAGGCCTTGTTCTAGCAGATGCTTGTTGATGACTTCAGTTTTGAGGGCGCGAGCCCGTCGTCTGGTGACGATAGCCAAGTGGTCACACCCGTTCCCATGCCGAACACGGAAGTTAAGCACTTGAACGCCGAAAGTAGTTGGGGGCTTCCCCCTGTGAGGATAGGACGTTGCCAGGCACTTGACCGATCTGCAGATTGCAGGTCGGTCTTTTTGTGTTATGTGAAACTTCAGACTGTTCTGATTATTGGTCGAGTCATTGACATGACACCCTCTGCTTGTTACCATAACATCAATATTCTTTTATAAAAGAGAAAGCGAGTGGATAACATGTGGGAGAACAAATTTGCTAAAGAGGGTTTGACGTTTGATGACGTCTTACTCGTACCCCGTCGTTCGAGTGTCTTGCCGCGCGACGTTGATTTATCTGTCACGCTATGTGAAGGGATCACACTTAATATTCCGTTGATCAGTGCTGGGATGGATACCGTCACAGAAGCACCGATGGCAATCGCAATGGCACGTCAAGGTGGTCTTGGTGTCATTCATAAGAATATGTCAATGGAAGAACAAGCAGAACATGTCGATCGCGTCAAACGTTCTGAAAATGGTGTCATCACGAATCCGTTCTATTTGACGCCAGAGCGTCAAGTTTACGATGCTGAGTATTTGATGAGCAAGTACCGCATCTCTGGTGTTCCAATCGTTAATAACGAAACAGAGCGTAAATTAGTAGGGATTTTGACGAACCGTGATCTTCGTTTCGTCAAGGATTACTCGACTGTCATTGAAACGGTGATGACGACAGAAGAACTCGTGACAGCAAAAGTTGGTACGTCCCTTGCTGAAGCAGAACAGATTCTCCACAAACATCGCATCGAAAAGTTACCACTCGTTGATGAGAACGGTGTATTAAAAGGGTTAATCACGACAAAGGATATCGAAAAAGTCGAACAGTATCCACATGCTGCGAAAGATCATTTCGGACGTTTACTCGTCGCAGCAGCTGTCGGCGTAACGAAAGACGCTTCGACGCGCGCGAAGTTCCTTGTCGATGCAGGTGTCGATGCACTCGTCGTCGATACGGCACACGGTCACTCAGAAGGTGTTCTTCTCAAAGTACGTGAACTTCGTGAAGAATATCCAAACTTACCAATCATTGCGGGTAACGTTGCGACGGCAGAAGCAACACGCGATTTGATTGAAGCCGGTGCATCTGTCATCAAAGTTGGTATCGGACCTGGTTCGATCTGTACGACACGTGTTGTCGCAGGCGTCGGTGTACCACAAATCACAGCCGTCTTCGATTGTGCGACAGAAGCACGGAAACATGGTGTCTCAATCATCGCTGACGGTGGCATCAAGTATTCTGGAGATATCGTAAAAGCACTTGCTGCTGGCGGTCATGCTGTCATGCTCGGAAGCTTACTTGCAGGAGTAGAAGAGAGCCCAGGTGAGATGGAAATCTACCAAGGACGTCAATTCAAAACGTACCGTGGTATGGGTTCTGAAGCATCGATGAAACGCGGTAGCCAAGATCGTTACTTCCAAGAAGCAGACAAGAAGTTCGTTCCAGAAGGAATCGAAGGACGTGTCGCTTACCGTGGTAAACTCGGCGATTCGGTGTACCAACTCGTTGGTGGTATTCGTTCAGGTATGGGATACTGTGGCGCTGCAACGTTAGAAGAATTGCGTGAAGAGACACAGTTCATCCGTATGACGGGCGCTGGTTTGCAAGAGAGCCACCCGCACGATATTCAAATTACAAAAGAAGCATCGAACTATACACGTCAATAAACAAAAGCCTCGTCTTTCTCTAGTAGAAAGGCGAGGCTTTTTTCATGATGATTTATGCAAATCCCACGCGTCCATCAACAATCGTAATCCTTCTATCAACTCTTGCTCAGAGAGACTCGCAAATCCAAGGACGATTTGAGGCGTATCGGAGAGAAGCGGTAACTGGGCGTATTGAGAAAGACCATATACTTGGATGCCTTGCTGTTGTGCCCGCCTTACTAGCTCCTGCTCCGTCATCCCGTTCGCTACGGAAACAACGACATGGAGCCCCGCACTTTCGCCGGTCAATCGTAAGGCAGGAATCCGGCGAAGTGATTGGATTAAGACGTCGAGCTTGCGACGATAGACTTTACGCATCCGATTGAGATGTCGTTCAAAGTCGCCCTCTTTCATGAAGCGCGTCAAGATCGTTTGATCGAAGCGCGAGACACTACAGGTATAGTGTGATAGTTCTGTTTGATACCGTGCGCGTAAGACTTCGGGTAAGACCATATAACCAATCCGTAGGGAAGGCATGAGTGATTTTGAGAAAGTACTCATGTAAATGACACGATTGCTGTCCATGTTGTGCAAAGACGGAATCGATTTACCGCTGTAGCGGAATTCGCTATCGTAGTCGTCTTCGATGATAAAACGGGTCGGATCCATCGCCGCCCAGTTTAACAACTGATGTCTTCGGTTGACGGATAAGATGCTACCGGACGGAAATTGATGTGCCGGTGTGACATACATGACATCGACGTTTGATTCCTGTAATTGATCGATCCGTAATCCATTCGCATCAACACGAATCGGTTCAATCATGCGTTCATGATTTTCAAGTAATAGGCGTGTCGTATGATAACCGGGATCCTCGATACCGTACGTGACGTCGCGTCCCAGTAAGAAGAGGACGAGCGGCAACAATTGCTCGACACCTGAACCGACGACGATTTGTTCAGGAGAACAGACGACACCACGAGAATGATAGAGATAGGTCGCAATCTCTTCGCGTAACGCTAGATCGCCTTGTGGATGACCGAGTGAGACAAGTGGGTGGTGATCGGTATCGATGATATCTTTGGCATACTTTCGCCAACGGACGAACGGGAAAGAGATCCCTTCAATCTTACTTGGATGAAAATCATACGTGATGATCGGTTTTTCTTTAGTCACACGTGGTTCGATGACGGGTGAAGTTTTGACGTAAGCGAGTTCCTCATAGGCAAGAACGAAGTAGCCTTTACGTGAGATGGATTCGACATATCCTTCTGCGACGAGTTGTTGGTAAGCAAGCTCAATCGTCGTTTGACTTAAGTTCAAAAATTGACCGAGTTTTCGTTTGGATGGTAATTTCGTGCCGTATGCTAAACGACCGGCAATGATTTCATTTCGGATCTGTTGATAAAGCTGTTCATAAAGTGGTTTTTCCTGGTTGCGCGTGAGTTGAAATGATAGCATGTCCATCTCGTCTGACTCCTTCTTTGTAAACTGACCTGTTGGAATTATCATAAACTGATACTTTTAAAAGTGTCAACATTCCGTATACTAAAGGAGTGAAAGTCAACCAAGGGGGAATGGATATGGAACGTCAACAAGGAACGGATCGTGTCAAACGTGGAATGGCTGAAATGCAAAAGGGTGGCGTCATCATGGATGTCGTCAATGCGGAACAAGCGAAGATTGCGGAAGCAGCAGGTGCTGTTGCAGTCATGGCACTTGAACGTGTTCCGTCTGATATTCGTCGTGACGGAGGCGTCGCACGAATGGCAGATCCGTTGATTACGGAAGAAGTACTCGGAGCGGTCTCAATTCCCGTCATGGCAAAATGCCGGATTGGTCATATCGTCGAAGCACGTGTTCTCGAATCGATGGGGGTCGATTTCATTGATGAGAGTGAGGTCCTGACTCCGGCAGATGAACAATATCATTTACTGAAGTCAGAGTTCACTGTGCCGTTCGTCTGTGGCGCACGTGATCTTGGGGAAGCCGCTCGTCGCATCGCAGAAGGAGCAGCAATGATTCGGACGAAAGGCGAGCCTGGGACTGGGAACGTCGTCGAAGCTGTTCGCCATATGCGACAAATTCAAGCACAATTGAATCAGATTTTACATGTCAGTCCAGATGAGTTGATGACATTTGCGAAAGAATGGGGTGCTCCGTACGAAGTATTACGTGATATTCGGACACAGGGACGTCTACCGGTCGTCAACTTTGCAGCCGGTGGAGTCGCGACACCAGCTGATGCCGCACTCATGATGCACCTAGGGGCAGATGGTGTCTTCGTCGGATCGGGGATCTTTAAATCAGAACACCCAGAACGTGTCGCTCGAGCGATTGTCGAAGCCGTTACGTACAAAGATGATTTTGAACGGATCGCGTCTTTATCCAAAGGACTCGGAACAGCAATGAAAGGAATCGATGTCACATCGATGCCGTTTGAGGAACGGATGGCGACACGCGGATGGTAATCGGTATTCTTGATGTTCAAGGAGCGGTCCGTGAACATCGACAGCAGCTTGAAGGTCTTGGTGTCGATGTCGTTCTCGTCAAACAAGTGAGCGATCTCGATGGACTCGATGGACTTGTCTTACCAGGAGGCGAATCGACCGCGATGCGTCGATTGATCGAACGCTATGAATTACTGGAACCGCTTCGGGAAAAAGCGACGACATTACCGATGTTCGGAACATGTGCCGGAATGATTTTACTCGCAACCGCTGTCGAAGCAGGTCAGAGTCATCTCAACGCGATTTCGATGACGGTCCGTCGAAATGCCTTCGGTCGACAAATCGATTCATTCGAAGGATTGCTACCGGTTGAAGGGATTGAAGAGCCAATCGAGGCAGTATTCATTCGAGCGCCATTGATTCTGTCTGTCGGGGAAGGAACACGAGTGATTGCGAAAGTCGAAGACCAGATCGTTGCCGTCGAGACATCATTACACCTCGCGTGTTCGTTTCACCCTGAATTGACAGAGGACGATCGTTTGCACCGCTATTTTTTACAAAAAATCAAACAGCGGCAGTCCGTCCGTTCATAAAGCGTGGAAGCATCTGACAGGTTCTACTGTCAGGTGCTTCTTTTGTGCTACACTATTCGTAAAACGAATGATTGAGTGAAGGAGAGACACGATGAAACGAATTTTACTACTCTGTTTAAGTGTGCTCCTAGTCGTAGGATTTCCTACAGCGGGACAAGCAGCACCTTCGATTCAAGCAGAGTCTTACATAATGGCCGATGCGGTCACAGGGAAAATCCTCCTTCAATCGGAAGCGGATGTTTCGTTGCCTCCTGCTTCGATGACGAAGCTGATGACGCTCTACCTCGTCAGACGACAAATCGAATTGAAAAAACTGACGTGGGATCAAAAAATCACGCCGAGTGCAAAAGTGTTAAAGCTTGCGAATACGTCCGGAATCGCGCGTGTTCCAGTTAAAGCCAAAACATACACGGTTCGCGAGATGTATAATGCGGCGTTCATCAAATCGGCTAATGATGCAGCGGTCATGCTAGCCGAAACTGTCGCCGGTTCAGAAGCGACGTTCGTTGAAAAGATGAATGAGACAGCAAAACAGTTCGGGATGAACGACACGGAGTATGCGAATGCATCTGGTCTAGATGCTGTCGATGCAACCCTTCCAGGAACGAATTTGATGACAGCGACCGATATCGCATTACTCGTCATTCGCTATATCAAGGATTACCCGGATGTACTAGATGTGACGAATAAAACACAGATGAAACTTGATGGAGAGGTCTTAAATAACTCGAATAAGATGCTGGCGAAGGAAAAATTCGCATATGCCGGCATGCGGGGGATGAAGACAGGAACGACCGATTTAGCCGGTTACTGCTTCGCTAGTGTGACGACGCGGGATAATATGACGCTTGTCACGGTCGTCATGCGAACGGATTCCGATCAAGCCCGTTTCAAGGAAACGAAAAAATTACTCGACTATGGTTTTGCGACGTTCGAGCCGTTGACGTATTACGGAAAAGGCGAACGGATCAAAGACGTTCTTCCGATTAAAGGGGCAACCGTCCGAAAGCTAGACGTCGTCACGGACGGTTCGTTATATGTCACGGTCTTAAAACAAGCGAAGACGCGGGAACCACGGTTCGACTTCTCAAAAACAACGGCTCCTGTGACGAAACAAGAAGTCGTCGGTGCGGTGCAGGTCGCGGACGATGGGATCTATCTACCAGGATTTGAGACACCCCGCGTGAATTTGTATAGCGCAACTGCTGTTCCACTTGCGAGTGTTCCGACACGCCTCGTCCGCGCTTGGACAGCGTGGTCGAAGCAAATTGAACAAGCGATTCAACAATCGACTCTTGTCAACTTCCAAGGCGATGGTGTAAAGTAAGACTAATCTCATAAAGATGCTATGAACGGACCAAGTAGATGTATCGATACTGTTAAGAGAGCTAGTGGGTGGTGTGAACTAGTCAGATCGATGGATTGAATCGAGCCGGATCGCACACCTTGCGAACAAGGTGCGGGTACGCCCGTTATCGCGTCTTAAGTTGGCTAGATGTGTCTAGCAATGAGGGTGGCAACGCGGATCCAGGTGATTCGTCCCTTTTCGGTAGAAATACCGGAAAGAGACGAGTCGCCTTTTTTTATGACATAAAGGAGGAATTACAGATGATTGATATTAAACGATTACGCCAAGATTTTGACGCCATTCAAGAAAAGTTAGCGCACCGAGGAGAGGACTTGACGGACATGAACCGTTTCCTCGCACTTGATGAGAAACGCCGAGAACTGATTGCGCGGACAGAAGTGTTGAAAGCAGAACGAAATGAAGCAACGAAAAAAATCGCTGAACTCAAGCGCAATAAGGAAAACGCGGACGAAGCGATCGCTGCGATGCGTAGTGTCGGAGATGAGATCAAGACGCTTGACGACGAGTTACGTGATGTCGAAGCGACATTGAACCAACTGCTCCTCGGTATTCCAAACATTCCACATGACAGCGTACCGGTCGGTTCTTCTGAAGACGATAACGTCGTCTTACGTGAAGTCGGTGACAAACCAGCGTTTGACTTCGAAGCGGTCCCACACTGGGATTTGATGGAGCAATTAAAAATCGTCGATGTCGAACGTGCTGGAAAAGTAACAGGCAGCCGTTTCGTCTTTTACCGCGGAGCGGGGGCACGTCTTGAGCGGGCATTGATTAACTTCATGATGGATCTTCATCAAGATCAGCATGGCTACACAGAAATCTTGCCACCACTCATGGTCAACCGTGACTCTATGACAGGAACAGGACAATTGCCGAAGTTCGAAGAGGATGCCTTTAAGATTGAAGAGACGAACTACTTCCTCGTACCGACAGCAGAAGTTCCGGTGACGAACATGCACCGTGAAGAAATCCTAACAGCAGATCAGTTACCGATCGGCTATGCGGCGTACAGCCAATGTTTCCGTTCAGAAGCAGGTTCTGCGGGACGCGATACACGCGGTTTGATCCGTCAGCACCAATTCAATAAAGTTGAACTCGTTCGTTTCGTCAAACCAGAAGAATCTTACGAGCAGCTCGAATTGTTAACGGGACAAGCAGAGACGGTCTTGAAAAAGCTGAAACTGCCGTATCAAGTATTGAGCATGTGTACAGCTGATCTTGGATTCACGGCTGCGAAGAAATACGACATCGAAGTCTGGATGCCAAGCCAAGGCGTCTACCGTGAAATCTCTTCTTGTTCAAACTTTGAAGATTTCCAAGCACGCCGGGCACAGATTCGTTTCCGCCGCGAAGCGAACGCAAAACCAGAATTCGTTCACACGTTAAACGGTTCTGCCCTTGCAGTCGGTCGGACAGTTGCTGCAATCTTAGAGAACTACCAGCAAGCGGATGGATCAGTTGTTATTCCAGAAGTGCTTCGTCCATACATGGGTGGTCTTGAAGTGATCCAAGCTTAAGTCAGAAGGGGGAGTAATCCCCCTTTCTGTATTTTAAAAAGTTTTTTTAGAAAAGGTCTTTACACGTTAAAAGGCAGATGCTATCATAATTAATGTCAGGAAAACAGACAGGTCATCATTGATCTGGTAAGAAGTACGGAGGCGTACTCAAGTGGTTTAAGAGAACGGTCTTGAAAACCGTCAGGCGGCGAAAGCCGTGCGTGGGTTCGAATCCCACCGCCTCCTCCATTTTTATTTTTTGACAACGACATGCACGTTTTATAGCTTGGAGGCGTACTCAAGTGGTTTAAGAGAACGGTCTTGAAAACCGTCAGGCGGCGAAAGCCGTGCGTGGGTTCGAATCCCACCGCCTCCTCCACTTCTTTTTTTTTACCCAAAAATAAATATAATCATGGAGTCGTACCCAAGTCCGGCTGAAGGGGACGGACTCGAAATCCGTTAGGGGTCGCAAGGCTCGCGTGGGTTCGAATCCCACCGACTCCGCTTTTTATGAAGCATCTCAATTCTGAGGTGCTTTTTTGTTGCATCGATTTCTTCGTGCGTGCTATGGTTGCCTACGTGAAAAACGAAGAAGAGGTGGACGAAATGAACGAACAAACAAAAGAATCGTTGCTTTCGCATTATGCGATGACGATGACATATGTAAAAGACTTAGAACAGATTTCAGAAGAGGCATGGCGAACATCGTATGCAGAAGGTAAATGGACGATTGCTGAAATCATCGGTCACTTATCACCATGGGATCGCTTCATGGTCGCAGAGCGCATCCCGTACTTGCTCGCGGGTGAACCATTCCGTGTCGCACCAGATAGCCAAGCCGTCAATGAAGAAGCGGCGAAGATGAGCCGTGAGCAGCAACGGATCTTGACGATCGATGAGTTTTTAGTCAGCCGTGACTTGTTGCGCCGTGCAGTCGAATTGATTCCGGAAGAACGCCTGCAGGACAAGGTCGTCGTTAAAGACAAAGAACTGACGATCGGTCAGTTCCTCGGAGCAATGGCTCAACATGATCTACACCATATGGAACAAATCAATCAAGTAATTGGTTAATGCGAGGGAGATGCGACACGCGTCTCCTTTTTTGCGCAAAAAAGATCCGCCTAAGAGGCAGATCTGATCAGTTAGCGTGTATTTGCAATACGAGCAACTTCAAGCTGCTTTTCAATCTTCGCGAGAATCCGGTCGATGGATTCTGGCTCGTTCAGTAAGTCGTATTCGTCGATCGACAAGCGGAGTACCGGGCAGATCGTGAAGTTATTGATCCAGTTCGTATAGCGCTCGTACATCTCTTCCCAATATTCGATTGGTGTCTGTTGCTCCATCTCACGTCCGCGAAGACGAATTCGTTCTAGTACTTGTTCGAACGAACCTTCAAGATAGATCAAAAGATCCGGGTGCGGGAAGAATGGTGTCATGACCATTGCGTCAAACAAACTTGAATATGTCTCGTAATCCGTTGGAGACATCGTTCCTTTTTCAAAATGCATCTTAGCAAAGATTCCTGTGTCTTCATAGATCGAACGATCTTGGATGAAACCACCACCGTATTGGAAAATCCGCTTTTGCTCCTTGAAGCGTTCAGCGAGGAAATAGATTTGGAGGTGGAAGCTCCAACGTTCGAAATCATGATAGAATTTATCCAAGTAAGGGTTCGTATCGACTTTTTCGAGTGACGTCCGGAAACCAAGGGCATCTGCTAATCCGTTTGTGATCGTTGATTTACCGATCCCGACCATACCGCCGATCGTAATGACGGCATCTGCCGGGATGTTGTATTGTTCGCGTAGCTTCAAGTTCATGCGTGGTTCGCTCCTTCATATAATTCGTTCCGGATCGTCGTCAAGACGTACTCGAGATCTTCCGGCCGCTTGACGAAGTCGAGTGCATCCCCGTCGAAACGGATGATTTTGACTTCCGGATGTTTGGCTTGGTATTCCGTGACGAATGTCTCGTAATCCTCGGCTAATTGTTCGAGATAGGCACGTGACATGTTTTCTTCGATTTCTCGTCCGCGCAGCGCAACACGTTTCATCAAGGTGTCGATGCTTGCGTTCAAGTAGATGACAGCATTCGGTTTCGGCATGTCTGTCGTCAGGATCGAATAGATTTGTTCGTACTTCTCAAGATGCTCTACCTTCAGAGAGCGGTGTGCAAAAATCAAGTTCTTAAAGATATGGTAATCAGCAACGACAGAGCGTTGTTTACTGAGGTAATGACGTTCGATATCATCGAGTTGTTTGAAGCGATTGCACAAGAAGAACATTTCCGTCTGGAAGCTCCATTCTTCGATATCTTCATAGAACTTTCCAAGAAAGGGATTTTCTTCGACGATTTCGCGTAACATAGAAAAAGAGAAATGGTGACTGATGGCGTTCGCAAGTGATGTTTTGCCTACACCAATCGGTCCTTCAACCGTTATGAACATATACAATGACCCTCCGTTCAGCAAAGTGCAATTTATATTTTAGCACAAAGAAGTACGACTTGCTGAAGTTTCAAAAGGAGAATTTTTTTAGAGTGAGGAGTATCATCGATGGAACGACAGGAACACTATATGCGCCTTGCGATCGAAGAGGCGAAAAAGGCAGAAGCGATCGGTGAAGTTCCGATCGGATGTGTCATCGTCAAAGACGATGAAGTCATCGCGACGGGCTACAATCACCGGGAAACGGATCAACAAGCGACGGCACATGCCGAGTTGATCGCGATTGAGGAAGCGTGCCGAAAACTCGGTAATTGGCGACTGGAAGGATGCGAGTTATACGTGACACTCGAACCGTGTCCGATGTGTGCAGGGGCCATCATGCTGTCACGAATCGAACATGTCATCTTTGGTGCCGTTGATCCGAAAGGTGGATGTTGTGGAACACTGATGAACCTGGTGCAAGACGATCGGTTCAATCATATCTCAGAGCTGACGAGCGGTATATTAGAAAAAGAGTGTGGGGAGATGCTAACGACGTTCTTTCGGGAACTACGTGCGAAAAAGAAAGCACGAAAGCGGACAATGGGTTGCATCACACCAGATGAAACAGTATAATGAAAAAGCACTGAAACAAGGTGCCACTAAAAATCGATAAACCATTTGCCGTGCTAGGTGGGGATGTAGCGGTTCCCTGTCACTCGCAATCCGCTATAGCGAGACTGAATTCCATGTCGAGGGATATGATTGGTGTGGTCTGCCTCACGTAAGTAGCGTTGACGTTTGAGTCCTACGCAACAGATACCCATGAACCAGGTCAGGTCCGGAAGGAAGCAGCCTTAAGTGGTGCTCTCTGTGTGTTGTAGGGGTGCTTGGACTGAGCAGGCTGCGTGAGTAACGCATGTTGAACATATTTCAGAATATGGTGCGCGGCAGTTTAATTTTTAAAGACAAGTCTACAGCCGGTTTCGGTTGTAGACTTTTTTAGGTAAAATAGAATGAGGAACTTAAAAAGAGGAGGCGCAAACTTGGCCTATCAAGCACTATACCGCGTGTACCGTCCGCAACGATTCGACGAAGTCGTTGGACAAGCGCATATCACCCGTACGATCCAAAATGCATTGATGGAGGGACGGATGTCCCACGCCTATCTATTTTCGGGTCCTCGTGGAACAGGAAAGACGAGTCTTGCCAAAATCATCGCTAAAGCGATCAACTGTGAGCATGCTCCGGTCAAAGAACCGTGTAATACGTGCCCGACGTGTCTTGCGATTACAGAAGGATCAAGTCCAGACGTCTTCGAAATCGATGCGGCTTCCAATAACGGCGTAGATGAGATTCGGGAAATCCGGGATAAAGTCAAATATCCCCCTTCAGAAGCAGCCTATAAAGTCTATATCATTGATGAAGTGCATATGTTGTCGACAGGTGCCTTTAATGCCTTGCTCAAAACACTAGAAGAACCGCCGGCGCACGCCATCTTCATCTTAGCAACGACTGAACCACATAAAATCCCGGCAACGATCATCTCGCGTTGCCAACGTTTCGATGTGAAGCGGCATGAAGTCGATCAACTCGTAGAGCGGATGCAATATATCTTAAACGATCAATCGATCGAGTATTCGGATACAGCATTACGATTGATCGCTCGAGCGGCAGATGGTGGTATGCGTGATGCGCTGAGTCTACTCGACCAAGCGGTTGCTTTTTCGAACGGTGATCTAAACGATGCAGCTGTTCTTGAAGTGACAGGGGCAGTAGAAGATGAAGCGTTATTGAATATTGCCCGTGCCTTACATGAACATCAAGTCGATCAGTTGTTACAGACGCTTGAAACGATGCAACGAGCGGGGAAAGATCTAAAACGTTTCGTGGAGGATCTCGTCTTCTTTTACCGAGACACGTTGTTGTTGAAAGCCTCGCCTACAGCCGTCGATTTGCTAGAGCGTGCGCGCCCGACGGATGAGTTCAAACAATTCGTTGAATCGATTGAAGCGGAGACGTGCTTTACGATCATTGATCAGTTACATGACTGCCAACAACAGATGCGGTTGACGAATCATCCGCGAGTCCTCGTTGAGATTGCCTTCATTCAAATCGCGGAACAAGGGAGAACGACGGGACAGATCGTCCAATCGTTGCAACAGGAAGTCCGCGAAATGAAAGAACAGATGCACCAGTGGAAGTCAAATGGTGTTCCAGCACAAGAAGCGGCTGCACCACAAGCGCAACCGAAGCGGAAACAAGGACGACCAACCGTTCGGATCGCCAAAGAGCGGATTCGCCAAATGTTAGAGCGAGCAGAGAAAGCGCAATTGCGCGAGATTCAAGAACGCTGGGATCACATCTTAAAATGGATTTTAAAAGAAGATGGCCCCATCTACTCGTTACTCCATGAAAGTAAACCGGTTCTTTGTTCAGCGGATACGTTGCTGATTGAATTCGATGACGGTAAAGGATGGCACTTTGAGCAGGTCATGACGAATGAACGAACACGTTTCGTGATTGAAGAAGCACTATACGAAGTATGCGGAGTCAAACGCGAAATTTTAGCGATTCTCTCAAAGGATTGGCATGAACTGAAGGCAGAGTTTGTTGCTAAGCGAAATAGTAGTAGTATAGAAGAGAAGGAAACAAAACAAGAATCGGAGAGCGATCAGTTATTGTCCGAGACGCTTGGTCGTTTTGGTGATATCGTAGAGTTCGAAGATTAAATTCGAGGAGGAATACAGATGCGCGGAATGGGAAACATGAACAATATGATGAAACAGATGCAGAAGATGCAAAAGGATATGGCGAAAGCACAAGAAGAATTGAAAGATTTGACAGTGACAGGTACAGCAGGCGGCGAAATGGTCTCAGTCGTCGCAGATGGTCATAAAAATATCGTAGATGTCATCATTAAGGAAGAAGTCGTCGATCCAGATGACGTTGAAATGATTCAAGATCTCGTCTTGGCTGCAACGAACGATGCTTTGAAGAAGGTCGATGAACTCGTGGCAAGTAAAATGGGGAAATTCACACAAGGTATGAATCTGCCGGGAATGTTTTAATTCGTAGGAGGAAACCACTTGCAATATCCTGAAGCGATTAGTCGTTTGATCGAAAGTTTTACGAAACTACCTGGGATTGGTCCGAAGACAGCAGTTCGTCTAGCGTTTCATGTTCTTGATATGGAAGAGGACGATGTCTTGATGTTCGGAAAGGCATTGGTCAGTGCGAAGCGCGACATTGCCTACTGTAGTGTCTGCGGGAATATCACGGATCAAGATCCTTGTTATGTATGTACAGATAAACACCGAAACCGTACGATCGTCTGTGTCGTCCAAGATTCAAGGGATGTCATTGCAATGGAAAAGATGCGAGATTACCAAGGGTTGTATCATGTCTTGCATGGAGCGATCAGTCCAATGGAAGGAATCGGTCCAGAGGATATCAATGTATCTAGCCTACTGACACGTCTTCAAGCGGACGAAGCGATTACGGAAGTCATCTTAGCAACCAATCCGAATATCGAAGGAGAAGCGACAGCGATGTATCTATCGCGTCTCTTAAAACCGACGGGTATTCGGATCACTCGAATTGCCCATGGTCTTCCGGTTGGTGGAGATCTTGAATACGCAGATGAAGTGACGTTATCTCGTGCAATGGAGGGACGTCGCGAACTATGAGTTGGTTTCGAAAGAAGATTCGCAGTGAGTACGACCAGCGTTTGTTAGAAGAATTAGCAAAAGCAAAAGAAGATTATTTGATGAAGCGTCATCTCTTAGAAATCAGCTATGATGACTATGGTGATTTAGAAGCACAAATGAAGTTAGCGGAATCACTGTATTTCTTCTATATAAGCGAAGCAAAAAGAAGACGCGTCTCATTGATGATGAAGTAAACCGCAGCCATTCTTGTCTGCGGTTTTTACATGCTCTAAAAAAACTATAAGTTATTTTAATAAAGTAGTTGCACACGTCTAATTATCGTGATATATTAATTCATGTCCTTAAGAGGACGAGCGCTTACGGCAAACAAGTAAAAAACAATTTCAAAAAAGTTGTTGACTTCTTGTTTCAGACTTGGTATTCTAATTGAGTCGCCAAAACAGGCGCGGACGAACTTTGAAAACTGAACGATGAGGCAAAAATCGTATTCTACGGAATACAAAAACGAATGAAGCGCAAGCTTCGTCAATCGTGACTTCGGTCACAACAACGAGCAAGTCAAACACTTCATGGAGAGTTTGATCCTGGCTCAGGACGAACGCTGGCGGCGTGCCTAATACATGCAAGTCGAGCGCAGGAAACTGACGGAACTCTTCGGAGGGAAGGCAGTGGAAT